>JBKJKE010000156.1:0-5988 GCA_046597605.1 Limisphaerales bacterium
AGTTCACAGTGACAATCTTAAAACTAAGAACCCGCTGACTGGAAAGCCGGATGCGGGAAATCCGCCCGTCCGGTTTGGAGGGAGGGGAAACGTTAATCCGTTTTCCCTACCCCTATCTGGGCGCATGCAGCCATCTATGTGGGAACCACGAATGATCTGATCGCGCTCGGATTGCATAAGGATCCGCGGGTGCAACGGCTTTGGAGCGAGTTTGCGCAGCGTGATAGCTCGGGCAACGAACATGTGATCCTTGAGGCAGTGCCGCGAGGAGTCCGCGTCACCTCGCTGGAACATTGCATTGGCATCGCAGATTCCGCCGCGGTGTTGCGTCCCCGCATTGCCCCGGAGAGGTTGGGAGAAACAATCGCGCGGGCGTTTGTTCACGTCGGCAAACCTTACGACTTCGAATTCGATTTCTTCAGCACCGACAAGCTGGTGTGCACAGAGTTGGTCTATCGCTCCTGTGGAGAAGAGATTGATTTGCCGCTGGTGGAAGTGATGGGTCGCAAAACGTTGCCTCCTACCGAACTCGTCCGAAAGTTTGTCAGCGAACGCAACCAAACGAATGCGGACTTGAGCTTTGTAGCCTTTTTGGATGGGGAAGAAACCGCAGGCGCCGCGCGTTTTCGTGATGAAGCCGCCTTTTCGGAAACTATCAATCGGCCTGGACTCACCTGGCTGCAGCAACGCTAAGCCGAGCGAAAGAGGATCCGCGCGCGCCCTCAGATGATGTAATCGAGAACGCTCTCCGGGTCTTTTTTCAACTTCTCCGCCCGTGCGCAGAGATCGGCCACCGTCACGCGCTCGACAATTTTGACCACCGCTTCACGAACCTCTTTCATGACATTCCGAATGGCGCAGCGTGATTCGTCCGGACAACTGCACTTTTCGTAAAACCGTTCGCTGACGCAGCTGATTGGAGCAAGCGCGCCTTCCACATGCCGAATGATCGTCGCCAAAGTGATGTCTTTCGGATCCCGGGCCAATCGGTAACCGCCGGAGATACCTCGTTTGCTTTCGATGGCACCTGTTCGTTTCAAATCGTTCAGGATCTGTTCCAGGAATTTTTTCGGGATCCTTTGCTCATCCGAGATCGTTTGAATGGAAACGACACTCTCGCGGTAATGCAACCCGAGCACCAGTAGTGCCCGCAAAGCATATTCCCCGCGTTGAGAGAGTTTCATTCCGATTCGAAGATAGAATCCCTAGTTGCTAAGTCAATTTTCAATAATACATTCGCGTAAACGATATTGAACGCCCATTTATTAGAATATGTAAATCTCTATTGACTCACTGGGGTATTTGGATAAATTCGCACAGTTCTGAAGACAATCCGCAAGTGTGTCTCACGAAACACGGAAGAAAGATGAACATACGAATCCTTAGCACGATCGCGGCGCTTCTGATCGCTTGCGCGACCAGTTGTGTGGCAAAAAAGCCAGATACGTTGCTCAACGTCTCTTACGATCCGACGCGGGAGTTTTACAAAGAGTTCAACAAAGAATTCGTGAAGCACTGGAAGGGGAAAACGGGTCAGACCCTAACCGTCAATCAATCCCATGGTGGTTCAGGGAAACAGGCGCGCTCCGTGATTGAGGGTCTCCCTGCCGATGTCGTCACGTTGGCTCTCGGTCACGACATTGATGCTCTCGCCGAGAAGGGAAAGTTGATCCCACCCGATTGGCAGAAGCGTTTGCCGGATAACAGCTCGCCCTACACTTCCATCATTGTGTTCCTTGTCCGCAAGGGAAACCCAAAGGCGATCAAAGACTGGAACGATCTCGTGCTGCCGGGAATGGAAATTATACCCGCGAATCCGAAAACTTCGGGGGCAGCTCGTTGGGCTTACCTTGCAGCGTGGGGGCATGGATTGAAGGTAAACGGGGGCGATGAAGCCAAAGCCCGCGATTTTGTAACTCGTTTTTATAAGAACGTCCGTGTGTTCGATACCGGCTCTCGTGGCGCCACCACCACCTTTGTTCAACGTGGCATCGGTGACGTTCTCGTCGGCTGGGAAAACGAAGCTATCCTGGCGCTGAAGGAATTGGGCCAGGGTCAATTTGAGATTGTTTACCCTTCTCGCAGCATCCTGGCCGAACCGCCCGTGACGTGGGTCGATCGCGGAGCGAAGAGGCGTGGCACGGAGGCGGTTGCCAAGGCGTATCTGGAGTATCTCTATACCGATGTCGGGCAGGAACTGGCGGCGAAACACCATTTCCGTCCCCGGTCGAAAGCGGCGCTTTCCAAATACAGCAAGGACTTTCCGAGCATCGAACTATTCACAATCGACGAAGTTTTTGGTGGTTGGCCAAAAGCCAACAAGACCCACTTTGTCGACGGCGGGGTGTTTGATCAAATTCAACGAGCCAATCGATAACATTCCACGCGGAGCCAATTTCTTCTCTAAGCAATGAATTCCCCAGACAAACGAAGCCCGGCCCAAAGCAAGGGTGTGTGGTGTTGCAAAGAGGAGAAATGACTTTTCGTTTTTCGACATTTCCCTAAGTTCCCGAGCCTAAGTCCTAATGCGCAGCAAGAAACCATATAATCCACTGCCCGGTTTTGGCCTGACTATGGGCTATACGCTCTTTTATTTGAGCGCCCTGGTTTTGATCCCGATTGCCGCGTTGTTCCTCAAGACATTTCAGATGTCCTGGAGCGACTTCTGGGCCGTGGTCACGGAAGACCGGGCGATCGCTGCCTACAAGCTGACATTTGGGGCGTCCGCCATTGCCGCCGTCATCAATGCCGTCATGGGAACGATCCTGGCCTGGGTTTTGGTTCGATATGAATTTCCTTTCAAACGTTTCATTGATGCACTGGTCGATTTTCCGTTTGCGCTTCCGACAGCAGTCGCGGGACTCACGCTGTCCAATATGTTTGCAGCCAACGGTTGGCTCGGGAAAGTTCTGGTACCGCTGGGTATTGAAGGATCCTATAGCCGTCTGGCCGTGGTAATAGCTTTGACGTTCGTCGGTTTGCCGTTTGTGGTTCGGACCCTGCAACCCGTATTGCAGAATCTCGAACGTGAAATAGAAGAAGCAGCGGCTACGCTTGGTTCCAGCCGGTTGCGAACCTTCTGCACGATTCTCGCGCCCACACTCTTCCCCACGATTGTCACTGGCTTTGCGTTGGCGTTTGCCCGTGCGGTTGGCGAGTACGGCTCCATCGTATTCGTCTCGGGCAATATTCCCTTCAAAACAGAGATCGCACCTTACTTGATTGTCGTTCGCCTGGAACAATACGACTATCAGGGCGCTACTGCGATTGCGGCGGTTTTGCTGGTAATTTCGTTCGTTATCCTCGCATTGATCAACTGGCTCGAAGTCTGGGCGAGTCGTTTTAACAAATAACATGGCAGGTACTGTAAAATCTCAATTGACCAAGCGCACCTCGGCCTCACGTCGCGGGACGGAGGAATCTCCTTTCGTCAAATGGACCCTGGTGACCGTCGCCCTGTTGTTCACAGTGGTGTTCCTGTTGTTGCCCTTGATCAATGTATTCGTCCAGGCGTTGGATAAGGGTTTCTCATTTTACCTCGAATCACTTCGTGATCCCGATTCCTGGTCTGCTATCAAGTTAACTTTGTTGGTGGCTGCGATCAGTGTTCCGTTCAACCTGGTGTTTGGCCTTGCCGCCTCGTGGGCCATTGCCAAATTCGATTTTCGCGGGAAAGCGATTTTGATCACGCTGATTGATCTGCCGTTTGCTGTTTCGCCCGTTGTGGCTGGTTTGATGTATGTGCTGCTTTTCGGGTTGCAAGGCTACTTTGGCCAATGGCTGGATGCTCGTGACTTCCAAATCATTTTCGCGGTGCCAGGTATTGTCATCGCCACGGTGTTTATCACTTTCCCGTTTGTCGCCCGTGAGCTGATCCCGGTGATGCAGGCGACGGGTTCCGAACAGGAACAAGCGGCGATGACCCTTGGCGCTGGCGGATTGAAGACCTTTTGGTATGTGACACTTCCTTCCGTGAAGTGGGGGCTTCTCTACGGCGTGATTCTCTGCAACGCCCGCGCCATGGGAGAGTTCGGCGCTGTTTCGGTAGTGTCCGGGCACATCACGGGCCAGACCGATACCATGCCATTGCGAGTGGAGAAACTTTACAACGAGTATAACGCCACCGCCGCTTTTGCGATTGCGAGTCTCCTGGCGATTCTGGCGCTGCTCACGCTCTGTTTCAAAACGTACCTCGAATGGAAAACCGAGCGGGATTTTCATGCAGCGGAACGCGCGGTGGTTCAAGACAGCCCGAAATAATGCCGATTTTACCAAGTCATCCCGTTAAGAACATTCTGGAAAATGAGTATTGAAATCAAAAACGTCAGCAAACGGTTTGGTGATGTCGCTGCGGTGAACAACGTCAGCTTTTCGGTCAAAGAAGGCGAACTCGTCGCTTTGCTTGGGCCGAGCGGCGGCGGCAAGACCACTGTGCTCCGGATGATTGGCGGCCTGGAAATCCCCACGGACGGCGACATCTTCATTCGAGGAATTCGCGTCAACGATATCAAGGTCCAGAAACGCAACATCGGTTTCGTTTTCCAGAACTACGCGCTCTTCAAGAACATGACGGTGTTCAAGAACATTGCGTTCGGGTTGAAGATCAAGAAGTGGAAGACCTCCGATATCGAAGCTCGTGTGGCGGAATTGTTGAAGCTGCTCGATTTGAAAGGACTCGAAAAACGTTATCCACATCAGCTCTCCGGGGGACAACGGCAACGTGTCGCGATCGCGCGCGCGCTGGCTCCCAAGCCGGACGTCCTCCTCCTTGATGAACCGTTTGGGGCAGTCGATGCGAAGATTCGCCAGGAACTTCGCCAATGGCTGGTCCATCTACATCATGATTTAAAGGTGACTACCTTATTCGTTACGCATGATCAGGAGGAAGCGATGGAGGTTTCGGATCGGATTGTTATTTTTTCGAAGGGGAACCTTGAGCAAATTGGCACGCCCCGGGAAGTCTACGAGCAGCCGCGGAATGAATTCGTCGCCCGCTTTATCGGCGTGATGAACATACTGGAACTTGAAGTTCGCGATAACATAGCCCGGATGAATGAATTGGAATTTCCAGCGCACGGAGTTCCCGAAGGCAAGAAGATGAAGATCGGCTTTCGTCCGTATGCCGTTCAGGTTTCAAATGACCTCACTCAATATCGTTATCAGGCAGTCCTGAAACACACCTATTTTCTCGGTATCATGTTGCGACTGGAACTGGTGCTTCCGAGTGGCATGGTGTTGCGCTCCCGAATCAGCAAAGAAGATTACGCGCGGATGGGGTTGGCTGACGGTCAGAAGGTGTCAGTCCAGATTCGCAATTACCGCATCCTATCCAAAGAAAACGAAGTGCTCTCTGAAGAGGTGGCAACTTCCTATGAACTTCCGCCGACTATCGGCGAGGGGATCTGATTTCGGAACATTCTATGGTGCTTGCCAAAAGTAATTTCCGGATAGGTGCGTTTGGCTCCAAAGAGAATTTGGGCTCGTCCTCATTCGGCCCTTTTTTCCACGCAATTTAGTTCAGGGCCAACGGCCCGGATTATACCAGCCTGGGTCTGCGCTAAACGGTCCGACCCGACATAGGGCGGGCCGTTGGCCCTGAACCAAATTGCAGCGGCATTGCCGAATCCGGAGGTAGATTTTGGAAATCGCTATAATCCCCGCAAGTACTGCTGTCCCGACGACAAATCGCACTGATTTCCATTCGGGCGGCGGAGCCAAAATATATTTTTACGCACATTTCCCGCGGGGCGAAGGTCGTAAAAACGTTTTTAACGTCTTCGCCCGCGGGGAAAACATCGTAAAAATATTTTTACGGTCTTCGCCCCGGGGGCGGAGTACGCAAAAACGTTTTTACGCTCGTTCCCCTTCGGGCGGAGTGCGTAAATATATTTTTACGATGTCCGCCCCGTGGGAAAAGGTCGTAAATATATTTTTACGCCCTCTGCACATCGGGCGGAGACGATAAAAACGTTTTTGCGGTCATTTCCC
>JBKJKE010000152.1:0-17264 GCA_046597605.1 Limisphaerales bacterium
ATCACTCCATCACTCCATCACTCCATCACTCCATCACTCCATCACTCCATCACTCCATCACTCCATCACTCCATCACTCCATTACTCCGCTTTCCTAGTTCGCCACCGTGGTGACCGCGCCGGAACGGGCTGATACCATCGCCGAAGCGGGGGCCGAATCCTCGAGTTTCGCAGGAACAGGAGCGGGGCTGAATTCCACGGGGATCAAGTTCGCCAATGTCTGGTCCAGCTTTTGCCGCACCGCATCCGAGGCGCCAGCGGCGGCCAGCTTTTGGATTTCAATGAGACCGGCAGCGAGTTTCAGCCGATCCTGGTTCAGTTGCTGCAGGGCGCGGGCCTGCGCCATTTGATCGCGAACCGCGAGGGTTTCTTTGAAGCTGCCTTGAAAAAGTGATTCCACCGTTTCCGTTAACTTGGAGAGAATGCGATACACGACTGTGGCAGAGAAGCCTCCTACCATCGCAAGAACAGGACGCCCCAGATCTCCCCCGGTGGTGTCGGGGGTTGAACGGAATTCAATCAATTCAGACAACATAAATCCAGCGATGAGACCGAGGACGAATTTGATCCAATAGCCGGGCTCGTACTTCGGATCAAACGTTCCGTTGGTGATGTATGGATTCAACTGAAACAAAGCCGCAAACGTCGCTCCGAGACCGGCCGCGCATAACAGAAACAGTTCGTTCATGAGCAAAGGCCAACCCGCCGCCTCGAACAGCCCGGTGCCCTTGCCGTCGTTGACCTCTGGTGAAATGCTGATCACGAGAATGAAGAGAAGAAAGATACCAGCCAAACCCATCAATCGGCGCACTAATGGAACCGGGCCGAGGAAATTCCAGTAGCCGGCCTGAACCAGCTCTTTCTCGAAGAGCTGAATGGTAGTGGGAGAGGCGGGAGCAACGATTTGAGTGAGTCGTTCATGCACGCCTGCCAACTGCCGGACACTGGAAAGAGTTTGGCCGTTGGTGTTGGAAGCTGGAGTGAGACCGGGCGAGATCGGCGGCGTGGCGGAGTTCGCTAGCGCAGCGAGTGTTTCAACAACCTCTCCCGGCACCGTTTTGCCTTGCTTGAAGGCGTATCGAGCCATTGCTTCGCATTGTTGTTGAAGATCCTGCTGCAGATCCCATTTACCTTCGGAAAGGTTTTTGATTTCCATAAAGAGTCAGGTTGGCCGGTCAGTCTTGGGCGGCGGTCGGGGTGACGGTAAAATGCCCGTCTGGCTGCTGGTTTATCTGGAGAGCGGTGACCTCATCGAAGTCCAGGAATTTTTGGACCACGTTGCCCACTTCTTCCTGGGGGACATCTAGAACTGGTTGCGGGAACTCATCCGGGTTTGGAAGCATAGTGTTATTCGATGTGAAATTGCGAAACGATCAGAGTGCGAAGCTCACTGTATTGAGCTCCGGTCAAAATGTTTGTGATTCCGTGCCCCCGATAACTGTTGTTATCCAGCCAGGTGCGAAGTTTTTTCGGATTGCCGGGGTCAGCTTTCAGCCATTTTGCAATGCTATCTGCATGGGGATCTGGCTCTTGATATTTGGTGGGTTTTGCTGCATTCACCGCGATGTTGTTGAGCTTCGCATGGGTCGAAACAGGCGAACCGAGCCTTCCATCCGGTAAAATAGGAAGATCAAATCCCAGGTAGCCGATCACGAGGGGTCGCGGAAAGGTTTCGGACATGGAAACCGAGCGACTGGAAGCAGCCGCGAATTTCAAGCTACCGCCCGGCATAGCGGCGTCCGCCACACTGCTGTTCAACGCCTGAAGGGTTTGAGCATAGTTGGCCGCCGAATTATTCGTTTCAAGGTTCAGGAGCGTGACAGGTTTTGCTGCGCCACCGGAAACTGCGCCACCGAAGGACGAATCGTCGAACATGGTAATGTTAACTCCCCCTGTGAGATAAACGCGGTTTACCACTCGCAAGTAATTGGTGGTATCCTGGGCGGCCAATTCTCTCAACGGAGCGGTTTCTGCCCAGGCCCGGACTTGTCGTAGTAAGGATTCGCCATCCACTCCAAAGGTGTAGGCATCGGCGATCGAAATAGATCCTTGCGCACTGGAAGCACCCATCAGGTTCATTGCCACTGGAACCCCCTGCACTGGCAAGGCGAGATGAATGCCTCCACCGCGTTTTACAGAGAAATTATAAGTTGGAAAAGCAGCGCGCGGAGCCATGGACATGCCGAAGGCGGGATCCTCGGGGAAACGCCAATGATAGGGTGTGTTGGTATGATCCAGAGTGCCGTAGGAATTGAGATAGAACTGGTGGTAATTTGTCGGCTGCAACCGGGTAACCAGTTGATCAAAGGGGAGAAACCCTTTTTGTTCATAAACTTTGACCTCGTCCTCTTCCCGTGTCTGAACGAGGAAAATATCTCCTGGTTGCAAATCTTCGGTGAGCGGATAGACGGGAACCACCTGGCTGGCACGAATAACCATGCTCCAGTCCTTGGCCACTCGGGCTAACTGTTTACTTTTTGATTTTGTTGTACTACAGCCGAAGCCAGTAATAATGACGATAACAGCGATTATCCAGAGGACGGTGGATTTCATGGTGTAAGTAGCGATACGGAATCATATATCCACAAAACTACTATTCTGCCTAGAAGTTTTTCACCTTGACCGCCGTACTACTAAAAAGTATGAGTATAGGGGATTGGCTTCCCACTTAACATTTGCGCCTCGGGCGATGACTCGCTGCTCAACCGTTAGAGGCCGTCTTCAACTAAACCTAAACAGAAAATAAACTATGGCGGATCCATTTCTCGGTGAAATACGAATGTTTGCGGGCAATTTTGCCCCGGTCGGGTGGAATATGTGCGACGGAACCGTCGTCTCCATCAGCGAATATGATGCGTTATTCTCATTAATCGGCACTACGTATGGTGGAGACGGCATCAGTACCTTCGGGCTGCCAGATCTGCGAAGCCGGGTTCCGGTTCATACCGATCGTGCCAACTATCCGCTCGGGATGGTTGCGGGAGCCGAAACGGTGACACTTACCCGAGATCAACTTGCCGGACACACGCATCCTACTCGTTGCTTTGCCGGAGACGGCACGGTCCCCGCGCCTAAAGACGATGTCTGGGCGGCAACTGCGGATTTCAATGCTTACTCCACCAGTGGAGTGGATTCATCAATGAATTCTGCGGCAATCACCACGGTAGGTGGAAGCCAGCCCCACGATAACATGCCCCCCTTCCTGGTCCTTAACTTCATTATCGCGCTCAACGGAATTTACCCGCCGCGCCCTTGATTCAACCCAAATTTCTAAACAGAAGAATATAAAATATGGATCCATTTATCGGTGAAATCAAAATGATGAGCTTCGACTTCGCGCCCAAAGGATGGGCCGCATGCGATGGCCAACTGATGTCGATTTCCCAAAACCAGGCTCTCTTTTCAATCCTTGGAACCACTTATGGTGGTGACGGCATTAACACTTTCGCCTTGCCCAGCCTGAAAGGCCGCGTTCCCATTCACGCCGACCCGGCGTGGATGCCCGCGGGATCTGGAGGAGGCGAAGAGTTTCACACCTTGACCGTTCCAGAACTGCCCAATCATGGGCATCAGGCTTCCGGCAGCTCCGTTCCCCTGAATCAGGCGACTCCTGTCAACAACTTCTGGACTGGTACAGGTGACAAAAACCTGTATGCGCCCAGCCCAAATGATTATATGGCTGCAAACGCACTCCAACCAAGCGGAGGGAATGCCCACGAAAATCGGCCTCCGTTTCAGGTGTTAAACTTCTGTGTCGCTCTCGTCGGCATTTACCCTTCACGCCCCTAATAATTAAAGAAAACTATGGACCCTTTTATCGGAGAAATTAAAATATTCGGTGGCAGCTTCGCCCCGAAAGGTTGGGCCTTTTGCAGCGGTCAATTGCTGGCAATCCGCCAATACACGGCTTTGTTCTCACTTCTTGGAACTAATTACGGTGGCGATGGAACCACCACCTTTGGTCTGCCGAACCTGCAGGGCAGAATTCCAATGCAAGCCGGACAGGGCCCTGGATTAAAACAGCGCAGCCTCGGCGAACAGGGTGGAGTCAGAACCGTGACTCTTAATCAAAACCAAATGGCTGCGCATAACCATGCGCCCGGATGCAACAGTGGCCTGAGTAATGCGACGACTCCCAAAGGAAATGTCTGGTCGAAGACAGGATCGGCACGACAGGGGATAAACAACTACGCGGACACGGCAGGAACCAGTCCCGCCTTGAATACGCAGGTATTTGCCAACATAGGCGGCGATCAACCGCATAACAACATGCCTCCGTTTCTGGTGATGAACTATATCATCGCCCTGGAAGGCATTTTTCCGCAGAGACCATAACCAGTAATTGCACGAGGAAAGCCGGGACGAACAATCGCAAACTCCGGCTTTCCTCTTACTACCCATTCAACGCACAACACGGTTCCGATCGGCTCCACGTCATCATCTCAACTCAGCGTTCTATTATCTCGTAGCACCGCGGAGAATCTGCTAAACATCGTCGGCTTGGAACTAAGGTAGTTATCCCCTGAAACCACTCGATCAACGTAGTTACCCAAAGCATAAATCGGAGACATCCAACACCGTCGACATCCGCTATGGCGGTCCTTAACTCCGTCCAACTTGATCCCAGAATTTTACAGAACTCGTCCCAAGGAAGTAACCAAACAGTATGAATAAACTGCTCCGATTAATAACTGCCGCATTGAGTCTCAATTTGCTGAGCGCGTCAGCCGCCACAATTTCCGTATCCACCACAGTCGACGCCGTCAACGGCAATACGAGTAGTATCAGTGCGTTGCAATCGAGCAATGGTGGCGATGGAATCAGCGTGCGGGAAGCGATCATGGCCGCCAACAACACCGCTGGCGCACCACACACCATTAACATTCCGGCGGGGACTTATAATCTTACGATTTCTGGCGGGATCACCACTGTCGGATCGGGTGAGGGCTATGCGCCAGTCAGACCCGACATTGGCGATCTTGATGTGATGCAAAGCGGGATCAGCATCATTGGCGCCGGGGCCGCGACAACCATTATCCGGCAAACCACCCCTACCGCGGGTTCGCCCAGCAATGATCGTGTCATTGAAATTAATCCTAACATTGCGGACAACTTTGTTTTCAATATGTCAGGGGTGACGATCACCGGTGGAAAGTCACCGGAATATGGAGGTGGAATGCTTTCCGGCGGCAATCTCAATGTTCTCACCCTGACCGGGTGTGTCTTTACCAACAACACTGCCATCAATACTGCCAGCCCGGGCGGGGGTATCTGTAATTTGGGCGGAGGAACGTTGAATCTCGTCGATTCCACCTTTGTCAACAATTCCACAACAGCGAGCAGCGGCGGCGGGGTTTACCTCGATAACAATCCGGCCCCCGGCTTTATCAACGTAACGAACTGCCTGTTCACGAACAACGTCTCAGCTTCCGGCAGCGATGGTGGCGGTGGTTTATACGTCCTTGGCTCGGGAACCTCAACTGTCACCAAATCGACGTTTATCAACAATAGAGTTACCGGGGGCGGCGGTTCTGGTGGAGGTTTGTTCTTTGGCGGTTCGGCGGGAACGATGAACGTCAGCCTCTGTTCCTTTGCTGGAAATCAAGCGACGGGCGGCACAGGTCGCGGCGGTGGCGTCCATGTGAATAATGGGATTCTAAATGTAAGCTTTTGCCGTTTCACTGGTAACACCGCGCCTACTGGCACGGCAGCATTCAAGAACGTTGGTGGCACGTTGACGGCGAACGACAATTGGTGGGGTATCAATACTGGGCCCACGGCAGCAATGGTATCTGGTTCGACGCCCACCCGTTGGCTTCAACTGCGCCACTCGGCCGCTAATTCAACAATTTTAATCAACAACTCCACAACACTGACAGCGGATCTTTTCGGCCGGAACATAGATGGTGCAATCAGCGCCAGCACGCTGGTGGGACTTCCTCCCTTCCCTACCCCTCCCACCACTATTTTCGGCGGTGCCACGCTCGGGAATCTCTCGGCAGCAGGCACACAATTCGTTAACGGTATGGCAACGGCAACCTACACTGGAACCACCAAGGGAACTGGTTCCATCACTGCCACCAGCGACAGTCATAGCGTCGCTGTTCTGGTGACCATCGAGGGGCCCGCCGCAGTCACAGGCGTCAGCTCTTCGATCGCAAACGGAGCCTATAGCGGCGGTCAAGTCATTCCGATTTCAGTCACATTCAGCGAAGCCGTCACGGTTACAGGAACTCCCACGCTGACCCTGGAAACGGGAAGCACGGATGCGGTGATAAACTATTCAAGCGGAAGTGGATCTGCGAACCTGCTCTTCAACTACACCGTAGCCGCGGGACATGCCAGCGCGGATCTGGACTATATTTCCACCAGCGCACTTGCGCTCAATGGCGGAACCATTAAAAGCGGTTCCCTGAACAATAATGCATCTCTTACATTACCTGCACCGGGGGCTGCTGGCTCATTGGGTGCGAACAAAGCGATCGTCATTGATACGACTGCACCCGTTATTACCATTTCGAATCCTTCGGCTACCGCGGTCAATGGCGGATCAGTCACCTACACCGTCACCTATACAGATGTTAATTTTTCTTCGAGCAGTTTAGTCACAAACAACATAACTCTGAACAAGACCAGCACGGCCAATGGAACACTCGCTGTTTCAGGAAGCGGCAACACTCGAACGGTCACGATTTCAAGCATCAGTGGAAGTGGTACCCTGGGTATCTCAATCGCCGCAGGCACCGGGTCTGATACTGCCGGAAACACCGCCACTGCGGCCGGTCCAAGCGCAACCTTTGCGGTCGATACAATCGCGCCGACCATCGCCATTGTCGGTCCATCTGCTTCCATCGCGAATGGAAGCAGTTCCGTGACTTACACGGTCAACTATGCCGATGCCAATTTCAGCTCCAGCAGCTTAACCACAAATCATATCACTTTGAACAAGACCAGCACGGCAAACGGGACGCTTGCGGTGACAGGAAGTGGAACCAGTCGAACTGTCACGATTTCCGGCATCACAGGGAATGGCACGTTGGGTATCTCTATCGTTGCAGGAACTGCCTCGGACACCGCAGGCAATACGGCACCTGCCGCGGGACCCAGCACAACGTTTTCAGTCGATACAACCGCACCGACTATCGCGATTGTCGGACCGTCTGCTTCTATCGCCAACGGAAGTAGTTCCGTGACATATGCGGTTAACTATACAGACGCCAATTTCAGCGCCAGCAGTTTAACGACGAATCAGATTACACTGAACACGACGGGCTTCGCGAATGGGAACATCGGGGTCAGCGGCAGCGGTAATAATCGAACTGTCACGATTTCCGGCATCACAGGGAATGGCACCCTGGGTATCTCTATCGCAGCAGGCTCTGCTTCGGACACCGCAGGCAACACCGCGCCAGCGGCAGGGCCAAGCACCACGTTTGCTGTGGATACCGTTGCACCGACAATCTTGATCTCTGCACCTTCCAGTTCACTCACATCGACGAATACAACCAGCTACACTGTTAGCTATGCCGATGCGAACTTCAGCGCCAGCACCCTTTCCGTTGGGCAGGTCACACTGAATAAAACAGGCAATGCAGATGGGACGGTTGGCGTGTCAGGGACTGGCACAAACCGGACTGTCACTATCTCTGGAATCACTGGCAATGGTACTTTAGGAATCTCCATCGCCGCGGGCACTGCTTCAGACACAGCGGGAAATACGTCCCCCGCAGCTGGACCCAGCACGACGTTCACGGTTGATAACACTGCGCCTACAATTACATGCCCCAACACGGTGATCTCCAACGCGGTCGCTGGGACCTGCAGCGTCACGAATGTGATGCTCGGAGTTCCGGTCACCTCCGATTCTGGCGGAATCGCTTCCGTAACAAATAATGCACCTTCAACCTTTCCAGTGGGCACAAACAGTGTGACCTGGACGGTGACAGACAATGTAGGGCTGAAAAATAGCTGCATCCAACTCGTGGTCATCCGGGATGTGCAAGCTCCGACCATTACCTGCCCTGGGAACGTCCTCGTGACGCTACCACCAGGCACCACCAACCACGTCGTTACATTCACCGTGTCCGCCAACGACATATGTTCCAGCGCGAACGTGGTCTCGATTCCCCAGTCCGGATCTGCCTTTACTGCAGGCGTGACGACCGTCACAAACATCGCCACGGATGCGAGCGGCAATAGCAATGTCTGCACCTTCACAATTACCCTTAACCGTGTGCCGGTCGCCGGGACAAATACCCTGGGCACTGTCGAAAACCAGCCGGTCAGCGTTTCGACATCGCAACTGCTTGCAAATAATTCTGACCCTGATGGCGACGCACTGACCCTGAATTCGCTCAGCACCACCAGCACAAACGGTGGAACAGTGACACTGACGAACAACACCGTGACTTACACACCAGTCACCGGTTTCGTGGGGGAAGACCGTTTCACCTATGGCATCTCCGATGGCCGCGGGGGCAACAGCAGCGTGACAGTCATAGTCACCGTCATTTCACAAGATTCACCGGCTTTGAATCACATTTCCATCAAACGGACAGTGAACGGAAAGCTTCTAAGATTTGTGGGTGTCGCCGGACAGGGTTATATATTCCAGTCAGCCGAGTTCCTTACCGGATGGACTAATCTTACGTCTGCCCTCATAGCGAATCCGGCTGGGCTTATCGAGTTCGAACATACTCCGAACTCTTCGCCAACCCGATTCTACCGCACCGTATCGGCGCCATAAGATTCTCTTCCAGTAGCAGCGAAGTGACACGCTCCAGCATCGCATCGAGTGCGATGCTGGATAGTTTCGTTCTGTTGCCAACGCCAGAGATTCAGGACTGTCGAACGTATCATTCTTGTCCTGCATCGCCAGCCCTGTTCGTCGTAGAGTTGAATGAATGTAACAAGGCAACGCCAGATCGACCGAACGTTGCACCAAAACCGAACAAGCTTTAGTTTCCCGTCCGGCCGCCAGGCAAAGGGCCATAAGAAATGCTGACAACATCTACACTTGGTTCTGTGAGTCAACAGCGCCCCACTCCTGTTCCATCTTCCGGCGAGGTCCTCCTCTCTGCCACCGGGTTGGTGAAATCTCTCGGCGGCAAAAAGGTCGTGGATGGAATCGATCTAACCTGTCGCGCGGGCGAAGTGATCGGATTACTCGGGCCCAATGGAGCAGGCAAAACTACCACTTTGCGGATGTGCTACGGCTTTCTTCGCCCAGATGCCGGCAGCATCCGCATTGCTGGCTATGACCTGGAAAAAGAAGGCGATCTGGCCCGGCGCGCCCTGGGCGTTTGCACTCAAGACGACACTTTCGATAGCGAATTCACCGTCCGCGGGAATCTCGTACAGACCGGACGTTACTATCGTCCCCGGCAGGCAGACATCTCCACCCGCATCGATGCATTAATTGAAAGATTCGGGCTCGGACCATTCGCCAATAAGAAACCCGAAACGCTTTCTGGCGGATACAAACGACGCCTCATGATCGCACGCGCCGTCGTGCATCAACCTCGCGTGGTATTTTTAGATGAACCCACTACCGGACTCGATCCGCAGGCGCGCGTCGCCGTGTGGGAATTGATCAACGGACTGCGGGCCGAAGGAATGGCCGTTGTGTTGACGACGCATTACATGGATGAGGCGGAGCGACTCTCTGATCGATTGCTCGTCGTTCAATCGGGCAAGGTGCGCGCATCGGGCCTGTCCAAAGAAGTCCTCGGTGATGTCGTCGGTGAACATGTCGTCTTGATTTCCTCGCTCGCTCCTCAAGTGGCCCAGGTGATCGAATGGTTGAAGAACCGTGGTGATCGCCCCGGACAAATTCTGGCGGACTGGCACGTGGCGCTGGACGCTCCGGGCCTCGCGGCTTTCGTGGCCGCGTTCCCAACCCTGCGCTATGAAGTGCGTCCCCCGACGCTGGATGATCTTTTTCTCGCCCTGGCCTCCGAATCCAAATCATGAACCCTTTTCTCCCGGCCTTCGCCTGGCAAAGTCGCGCCGTCCTCGGACGTCATCTCCGCGTGCATTTGCGAAACTGGTACACCGCCACCCTGCCCCCGGTCTGTGAACCGCTTATTTTACTGTTGGCATTTGGGGTGGGCCTCGGTCGGCAGATCGGCAATTTGTCATGGAATGGCGCCCCGATCGATTACCTGCATTACCTCGCGCCCGGCATCCTCGCCTACACCGCATTCATGTCTGCGTTCTTCCAGGCGCTATTCGCCGCTTATATCCGGATGCATTTCCAAAAATCCTGGGAGGGACAATTAACCACCCAGGTACGACTTGAGCATGTCGTTTGGGGTGAAGCGCTTTGGGCGGCAACCCTAGCCACGACTTACGCCGTCCTGGTCTGCGTAGTTCTGGCGTGCTTCGGTTTTGCCGGAAAACTAACTCTACATTGGAACTGGCTGCCGCTCGCCGTTCCTCTGCTCTTCTTCGCGGCACTGAGCTTCGCGGCAATCGGACTCTTCTTCACGGCGATCCTGCCGAGCATCGATCACATGAGCCTCCCGTTCTTCCTCGTGATCATGCCAATCGGATTTATTTCCAGCACTTATTTCCCGTTGCCAGATGTGGCGTGGTTAAGCGCGGTGGCTCAACTAAATCCTCTGCATCATTTGGCAGAAGGAATGCGAGGAATTCTGCTGAACGGCACACCCACCTGGCATCTTGGTGCGGCGTTTGGTCTATGCGTGCTGTTGCTCGCCGTGCTCATCCCGATCAACATGCGACTCCTGCGGAAGCGGGTTTTTGGGGATTCGTGATGGTACGGTTACCTGCCGCAGCCGTGAAACTATTGAGGAAGAATCTCGGGCAGCCACACCTTCCAGGGATTAAGAAGTCTATCTTGCTTAATCCAATTTGTGGCACCCCAATCCGCGAAGTATAAGTCACCGAAATCTAGCCGAATGTGGAGCGGAAGCTCCTAGTCAAAAGATGGTGGGGCACAACCTGCCACTAGAAAATTCGTTATGAAATCACTTTAGGCTGGCGATTCTCTCCCCAAATCAACAACGGAAGATCCGGAGCTTAGGTACGCGAAAGTCATCCTTTTCGTCCAAAACCCTCCTTTTTCGCCCGAAACGCACCCTGGAAGTTCCAGAACCAAGATCTTTTTCTTTTGGTTTTGGTTTTACCATTCGGTTCCAGAACCGAGACCCTTTTCTTTCGGTTTTTCTCGTCGGTTCCGGAATTTCTTTCTTCGTAAAGTGACGAAATGGTTGATTTAGAAGCCCCTCATTGGTTCCTCCCTAAAGACAGCGAGGAAGCCCGTCTCCCCCTCTATCTTCCACCCGGCAACGCCAGCTTCCGCTGACATCGATTTTCTTCAGCCACATTGGAACAATGGCTGAGCCTGAGCTGGCATCGAACTTCTCAAGCGCAACCTGTAACACAACCTGGTCCTGAACACGCTCGTCTCTCGTGTTCAGTGACAGGATCAGGCTGAACGATGGCTTCCTTTTTTAGTTGGCGGAGTTTTGCGTCATTTCCTGCATAACCTGCCTTTCTCGTGACTGACGGCGCCAGTCACCCCGACGAAGATTGAGGGCTTCGTATCGCGTGCCACGATAAAGCCATCCGCCCAGGGAGGAATCGGGAGCCATACTCGTAGCGATTGAAGATGCTTTTCTGGCGAGGTCGGTGAACACATTCTGCGCCACATCACGGGCGAGATCCGGGGCATCGACCTGCCTCAAGGCAGCGGAGTAAACCAAATCCGTGTGACGCTGAACGATTTCGGCAAATGCCACGTCGGAACCACTCTTGGCGTATTCGCGGAGAAGTTGTGTATCTGACTTGGGCTGCATCTCACTTAATAAACCGCCACCCCCGAGGAAATCCGACAAACTTTTTCACCAATCGAAATCCCTTGCGCCTTATTTCCCTTCCAACTGTCCATAGATGCTTTGCAAATTGTAGACGAAAAGCCGATGCGCGCGGACCTGGCCCATCGAGGTGGGTATGGTATGCATTTGAGGCCCGTCGTAGCCGATGATCACGATCTTTCCTTTGATTTGGCTTGCTGCAACCTCCCCCGCCACGAACTGATGGAACGGAATGTAGGCAAGGTTATCCTTTACCGGCCACTTGGCAGGTGCCATATAGCGACTATCCACCGGCAACACCTTTGCGCCGAATTTCATCTGCCCATTGGTCGTGATCACCATTGGGCTGCCGGTAGCCATTTCAATACAGGAGAGCGTCACTGATTTGACGGTTTTGGCTTGGTAAGTTTTGAGAAGCGTCTCTTCCGAAAAAACATCAGCAAACCCGACGTCTTTAGCGTTGGCGGAAAACATCGGAAGGGGCAGCCATCCGCTAACGCCCACAGTCGCAGTTGGCCCCTTGATCTTCGGCAATGTGAAACGTTCTGGTAATGGATTGGGTTGAGCTTCGGAATCATCAATCCTGGCTTGCAAAAGGACGGGGAGATTTGTGAGGGCGCCCGCCAGGGCACGGTCGCTCGCTTCGTTCCTGGGTTGATCGAGAAAGAATTTAAGAACGACTCCTTTAGCCTGTTGTTCCCCAGCTTTTAGAACTGCTTTGGCAATGAGAGCGCGGTCCAACGGAAATTTTCCCAACTTCGCTTCTGTCGCGGCGTCAATAAACACCACCGCAAAATCATTAGAGAATGAAGCACCCGGCAAACCGCTCGTCAGGATGCAAAACAGCAGAGTCAGAAAGATTCTCATATTAATTGCGCGCGGCATCCGAGCGATGGCAAACAAACCGGCCAAGTTCTTTTCCGCCCGACCTTGCAGCGGATGAAAAGACGAAGGTGAAAACTTCGACGAGTGCTCCGCTCAAGTAGCGAATGCTCAAGGGCAAACCATGAACTGAACCCAGTTTATTCATAGCATGCTGATAAGCTTCTCCCGCGGGTCGCGCAAGCGCATTGCGTCAACGGCTAAGATATTTCACAACTGCTTCCGTCCGAGAATGAACATGTAATTTGTTGAACATACCGCGGACGTGGGTGCGGATGGTGTCCATACTGATCCCGAGATTATCCACGATCTCTTTGTAACGGTAGCCTTTGGCAAACTGTTGCAGGATTTCCATTTCGCGAGGCGATAGCTTTTCCAACTCAGGCTGAAGCTTGCGCGGCTGGGCAAAATGTTGGACGACCCGCCGTGCGATTTGCGGAGTCAGGGGGGAGCCTCCCGCGAACGCCTCGCGAATAGCCTCCATAATCTTAGCGGGCGGGGTGCGTTTCAAGAGATAACCAGTGGCTCCGGCGACAAGGGCTTTGAACAACCATTCACTGTCTTCGTAAACCGTGAGCATGATGAATTGCGTCTCAGGCAGAATGACTTTCAATTCCTGCACACACTCGACACCCGTTTTCCCCGGCAGATTAATGTCCATCAAAACGATCTGGGGTTTGTGTGCCGCCAACTCTTTCAATGCACTCTCGGCATTGGCGAACGTGGCGATCAATTTGCAATCGGAAGACCGGCCAACGATGTCGGCGAGGTTGGCGCGAATGCCAGCGTCGTCTTCCACGATGGCGATGGAAATGGTTCCCGGGGATGCCGCACCTGCCGGTTCCTGTTTAATCATTCGTTTCATTCTGTCATCTCCAAAAGCTTCTGCGCCACTCGCATAAAAAGGTTACCCGCGCGTCTCCAGATCTCGATTGATGTTGGGACAATTACGAGAGGTTAGATGTGACAGTTGCACTTCGAAAGAGACTCTCGTGCCCTGCTTTCGAGCGGCGTGAAGTTCCAGCAAACCGCCCAGGTTCTCGACCCGCTTGCGCATATTTTCCAATCCATTGCTGTGTCGCTTCTCTGATTGCTCCAGTGGAGCAAAGCCGCATCCATCGTCCTGGAGCGTAATCAGGAAGCTGTCGCCTTCGAGTTTCATGCGGATGGAAACCTCGGTAGCCTGAGCATGTTTCACTGTGTTGTTTAAGAATTCTTTAATGACAAGGAAAAGGCTGTGTCGCACCTCGGAGGAAAGCGAAATGTCAGGAACCGAGTCCGGTAAATCGAGGCGACAGCGCAGATTCGTTCCTTCCAAAAACTCGCCCGAGTAGTGCGCCACATATTCCACCAGGCTGTTCAAGGTGTCCCGACGCGGATTCACGGCCCAAACAATTTCATCCAAAGAGCGCACCGTGTCCCGGGCCGTAGCGACAATGCGACGGACATAGTTCTCCACGGACTCGGGTTTGGCTTTGTCGGTTTCTGCTAATTCTCCCAGGAACGTGATCCGGGTGAGGCTCGCGCCGAGATCGTCGTGGATATCTTTTGCGATCCGCGTCCGCTCTCGCTCGATCGCGTGTTGTTGCTCTATGCGTTCAAGTTTCAATTGCATCCGTTTCTTGGTGGCATAGCGCGCTCCGGCGGCGACTACAGAAAGACTCCCCATCACGCCCAGCGATTGGAACCACCAGGTCTGCCAGTAATGCGGTTGCAAAGTGAATCTCAGCTTCGCACCTGTCTCATTCCAGATTCCATTATTGTTACAAGCAGTGACGTGAAACGTGTAGCTGCCGGGAGCAATATTATTGTAGTAAGCAACGCGCCGGGTGTCCGCTTCCACCCAATCGGGATCGACCCCTTCCAGTTTGTATTTGAAACGATTTTTGGCAGCGGCCTGAAAACTGAGGGCAGTATAATGAATCTCCCATTCACCTCGACCAGGCGGCAGATGCACGGTTCCAGATGGAACTTTCGGGGTCGCCGAATTCGAATCAATATCCCCTACACGTTTCTTGTCAGCGATGATTTCTTCAATCACCACCGGCGGCGGCAACTCATTTACTTTGGTGGCCGGATCAATCACCGCCAAACCTTTCGTTGTGGGAAACCAGAGTCGCCCATCGCTGCCTTTCCAGGCCGCTGGTTTGGCGACATTACCACAGATGACACTGAGCATTCCATCCTCCTTGCCGTATGCTATGCAAGGTACCTCAGCGATTTCTCCTCGATCGAATTTTTGCAGCGCCGCCTTGTTCACGCGGAAAACTCCCTTCAGGCAACTCATCCATAAATATCCATGATCGTCCTCGAGGATCTCAAGCACATCGTCGTTGAACAATCCTTGCCGGGTTGTGTAGGAAGTAAATTTACCGTTGCGAAACCGGTTGAGACCACCTCCGCCGGTGCCGATCCAAAGGGTATTGTCCTGGTCTTCATACAGGGCCAGGATGGTATTATGGGAGAGCCCGTCTTGAGTGGTGAAGTTGGTGAACTTGCCGTCCTGATAACGCGACAATCCATCGCTCGTTCCAATCCACAGAGCCCCCTCTTTGTCTTCAAATATGACTTTGACGGCTTCCCCAGCCAGTCCGTCTTTCAGCCTGTAGTGAGTGAACTTTCCGTCTTTTAGAGAAGCCAGCGAGCGAACGGTTCCAATCCAAATAGTTCCATTCCGATCTTCATGGATGACGCGAATCGCAATCTTCTCGACACCCGACTCTTCACCGAAATGTGTCATCACACCATCCTTGAGCCGATGAAGTCCGGTGTCGTAATCGGTGCCAAACCACATACTGCCGTCCCGACCTTCGCACAAAGCCAGGATACGATTGTTCCCTACCTGATTGGTGAGCGCGGCGATTTTCTCGTTAACCAGTTGAAACACCCCGCCACCCCAGGTGCCGCACCAGACAGTGCCTACTTTGTCTTCCAGAACGGACATGACGTTATTGTAGGTGAGGCCTTGCTGCTTCGTGATGGCAGTAAAAGGTCGAGCTTTCAGGCGAGCCACTCCTTCCTTGCTACCAATCCAAACGTTCCCTTCCCGATCTTCCATGATGCAATTGACAAGGTCATAGCCAGTCCCCTCGCTTGTTATCTCAGTGATAATCTTGCCATTCACCAACCGGTTCAATCCGCCGTAACTACCGATCCATAACTGCCCAGTCTGATCGACATGGAGAGCGTCAACAAAATCATCAGAGAGACCATTCCTGCTCTTGTTGAAATGCTCCCAGCCAGTGCCCGTCCGCTTGAATAATCCTGCCTGCGCTCCCACCCAGAGATTTTTTGCAGGATCCATGTAAACGATCCTGACGGCGGTGCCGAGTTCATTGGCGGCAGGTAGATTTGAGATAACGCCATCACGCATCTGGCAAATCCCGCCATCGGTTGCGATCCAAAGGTTGCCCAGTTCATCTTCGGAAATAGAGCGAACGACGCTGTGCGGCAACCCCTCGGATCGAGTGAAGTTTCGGAATGTTCCTTCCTTGAACTGGCTTAATCCACCTGCCCGACCGATCCAGATTGATCCATCTTTGCTCTCGAAAAAGGCCCTTACATCGTCAGCAGGCACACCGTCTTTTGGTCCGTATTGGACCACCTTTCCATCTTTCACTCTCATTGGGCCGTGCGCAGTACCGATCCATAGACCTCCGTCTTTATCTTCATAAAGCGACGAAATATTTTCCCGGCTGCTTGCCAGGATTTTTGGAGTGATGAAACGGACCCCATCGAAACGGACGATTCCTCGTCTGGTGCCAATCCAAAGATAGCCGTCGCGAGTTTGGACAATTGCGTGCACCGAATCGTGGGGAAGGCCGTGATCGCTGTGCCATTCCGTGCTGACATACGGAACGGGAGTATTCTGCGCCGCGGCATTCGGCAGGCCTGTGAAAAGAAGAAGGAATAAACCTGGAAACAATCCACCATGCAAAAAAAAGCATGCGAAGCGCAGGAATGAATTCATGGGGATGCGGCACTCTACCGAAACAGAATGCCGCTTCCAATCAGGATGTTTCCCGGCGGCGACGAGGCGCGATCCGAAGCGTGATTACAGATGCAATCACATTGCTCAGCAAGAACCCCGAACAGTGAACGCTGGTATTTTGGCATTCAAAGATTTCTCTAAACCGGAACAATTCAGTAGAGAAACCACAGATGGACACAGATTCCACACAGATGGGGCCCCGGAAGGATAAACTTCAAGAGAGGAGGACTCATTAAACACTGATTACTTAATAACCAGGCTTTCTGTCGGTCTCATCTGAGTGCATCTGTGGTTTCTATTCTTTTATCTGCATGGTTCCGGCTAAACGCGGAATGAACTCGTTTGGACCCGGAAATTCCCGGCATTCCGGAAAACAGAGGCGATCGGAGAGTAAGATTCCGGGCATTCCCGAAAATGAGCGCGTTTGGGGTCCAAGATTGTCTGTAACACCAGAAATGGAGGGAATCTGACTCCCAGATTGTCTCCAAAAACGTTTTTGGACCCCTGTAATCCAAATTACACCCCTCCAATTCTGTTGTTGGACCCCTGTC
>JBKJKE010000027.1:0-2913 GCA_046597605.1 Limisphaerales bacterium
TGCAATAACATGACCTGTTGAACGGAGATGATTCGTTCAATGCGAAGCAGAGATAATCGCAGGTGTTGAACGGGGGTCTGTTGCACCGGAAAAAGCGACTCTCAAGTTTCGCTGAAACCATGAAAGGACATACAGATGAAACAGATAGTAATACAAAGCATTGGCACCGGTTTGACCGTGCTTGGCAAGGCAATCGATGGCGTAACCCTCCATGGGGCGACGCTTGGACTCACCCGCAACCCTGTGGCAGCGATGACCGCGGAACGGAATACGTTGATCGCACAACGCACGGCACATGAGGTCGCGAAAGCTGCACTCGCGCTGGAGCGTCTGAACCGGGATAGCCAGATGGAAACGGTTCGTTCGTTTGCGGTATTAACCCGGGATATTCTGAAACCGCATTTCGGCTCGAAACACAACGCCAGTTGGACGGCGGCTGGTTTCATCAACTCCCTGACCGTTCCCCGCGATCCCGACAAGGTGGTGTTAGTTGTGGATACAATCAGCGAGTTCCTCACAGGTCGTCCGGATCTCGAGAACGCGGCATTGAGTGTTACCGCAGCTCAGGCGGATGTCCTGGCGGCTGACCTGCTCGCAGTTCAGAACACGGTGAAACAAAAGGATGTCATCACCCGCAACGCGTTGGAACTGCGTAACGTGAAGTTCAAGGCAGTTCGCACACGGATCATCGACCTGACTAAAGAGTTGGCCCTCGTGTTGACTCCGCTTGATAACCGTTGGCTGGACTTCGGGCTGAACCGTCCCGGTCAACTGGTGACTCCGGCCGTTCCTGGAAAGGTTTCCGTCGCAGTGAGCGGGAATAGCGCGACCGTGAAATGGCAGGCATCGGCTCGGGCCCAGTATTATCGCGTTTGGAAGAAGGTAATCGGGGTGGATGAAGACTACAGCCCGGTCGGCAGTCCCACCGACCTTGATTTCGCGATGGGCGATCTCCCGGCCGGAACACAGATCGAGATTGTGGTCTCCGCCGTGAATAGTGGTGGCGAGAGCCAGAAGAGCCAGAAGGTAACAATCACCGTTGCCGCCTAACTCAACCCACCCTCAAAATGGATAACGCAAAGCCGCCCGGGCAACCGGGCGGCTGTTTTTGTTTTTGGCGGTGCAGTCAACCAATCTCCGTCACCAGGTCTTCTCCCTTGAATGTGTTAACAATATAGCCTCGACATTACCTGCGGGGTAATGCAAAAGATGATGTCGGCCTCGTGGGTCCGCTTTAAACTAAAACATCCCCCCAGCGTAATGTATAAACTACTCGGTTCGTTTCTGGCCGCATTGGCCCTGGCTTTTGTGTCTCAATCGGCTTCAGCGGTCGAAAATCATTGGATTCAACCGAGCGGCGGTGATTGGAGTAATCCCGTGAACTGGAGTTTGGGCGTGGTTCCGGATTGGCTCGATCAGCATGACGTGTTTATCGATGCTCCGGGGGATTACACCGTTACGATCACAACGGGAACGACAGCGAGGGGAGTAAAAGTAGGCAGCACCAATGCAGCCGTAACGTTGAACGTAACGGGGGGATTGGTAGCCTATGGGCCGTTCGAGGTCGAAGAGACCTCAACATTGGAAACTCAATTAGGATCTCATCTTTCGGGTCGCGTGCGGATCAAGGGCAGATGGAAATATTACGACAATTCTCACGCAATTTCCGGTGTGATTGAAACAAACGGTCTCGTTGAAATGATGGGAACGTCAGACAAGACGATTAGTGGCCTGCGGAACGAGGGGACCATCATTTGGAATTGTTCCGGCAATTGGATGCAGTCTAGCCCCGGTTCTGAGAACCATGGCGAAATCATTCTTGAGACGAACTTGAATGTTGATGGAGGAGGTTATTTTGAAAACCACGGCACAGTGACGGTGCCTCAAGGCCTGGACATCACCTTTTCCACCCCGGCGACGGATTTTGGAATTTCTCAGGGCATATACGTGATGCATTCGGGGGCCTTTCAGGCTGGTGCAGGGGCAACATTAACGCTGCAAGGAAAACATGTCTTGCGTGACGGGGTAGCCTTCGAGGGGCCGGGCACCTTTGATTTTGATGGAAAGATCGGCGGCTTCGGTACGTTCAGTGCCAATAGCACGATCCGCGTTTCGGAATCGTCCAGGTTGTATTGGGCAGCGACATGGATCGGCAGCGGCACGTTGGAATGGAATGGTGGCAAGCTCTTCGGCGATCCCCGCGATGGCCTGGGCTCGACTGTCATTTCCAACAATTTCACATTGCGCATCGGCGTCGGACTCAACCATCAAATGGTCCACCACACGATCACGAACCGTGGAACCATCGTTTGGGAAGCCGAAGTGTTGAACGGGACTAACTCTGCCATCTACAACGAGAACACGTTTGTCCTTTCCAGTTGGTGTGGATTGACGGGTAACGGGGATTTCTATAATTCCGGAACGATTGTCGCGTCTGAAGGGGCATACTCGAACATGGAGGTTCTGGACGAATGGATCCTCCACAACAGCGGAGTATTTCATGCCGGGACCGGTGCGTATTTGGAACTGTTCGGCAATTACCTGCTGAACAATGGCACTACTTTCAATGGAGCAGGCAACACCAGATTATCAGGCGGAAACTTTGGCGGAGTTGGTGCCATCACGGTGAATGGACTGGCGGAACTCGGCGACGCAATCCTTGGTGGTGAACACATTTGGACCGGACCCGGGCTGTTGCAATCGTTTGGAGGCGGGGCGTTCGATGGCAGCACCGTTTTCAGTAACGACTTCCACTTTTATATAGGCGGAGGAACCATTTCACTCGGCGGGGTAATTACGAACCGCGGAATGATCACCTGTGACGACGGTCAAATCGACGGGCAAGATGGTGAGATCCACAATGAGGGGACATTGGTGGTATCCTTTCTGCATCTTTTGAACAGCGGCAACTTC
>JBKJKE010000072.1:0-13601 GCA_046597605.1 Limisphaerales bacterium
TCGGACATTTACGATACCAATCCGGTGAAAACTTCGATGCCACTTTGGTTCGGCCATTCCCGTCGTACGCGTACGACCAAAGCACGGTTATTCGGCCACGTTTTACGATCTCATCCCGGCCACTCGTCCGAAATCCCTACGATCCCAATAAGGGGAAAAATACGATGTTAAATAAGTTCGTAACAATTATTGAAACAAGCCAGACGTAGTCGCGGCTCTAAGTCGTTTTGCAGGGAGCTTTCGCGCGAGGAAATCGATTCCAAGGTCAACGACGCGCAGGTGAAGCTCGCCGAACTCAAACGCGCTCAGGAAGAACTGGAACGCGAACGCGCGGTCTCGGATTGCTGGAAGAAGCGGAAATTGCCGCGCGCCGCGATGCCGAACAGATGGCCAAAGCGATGCGGGCCGTCTTACTGCTTTGCTTGTTCCACATTGTTTGTTTCTGACGAGCCTTGTTCCACGAGACGCAAGGCTCCGGATGAATGTTTATAAACATTTGTAGGATCGAATAACATCCAGCCACTCGTTCCTGCTTCGTCGCATGCGATTATCTGCTCCGCGATCTGCTCTTTTTCGAATTCGCGCCGATCAATGGCGAAGTCCTTAAAGTTTTGCAACCAGGGCCGGACACGTTTTGGGTCCCCGCCGATGCGGCTGATGGTTTGTTTCACTGCTTTCAGGACGGTCTGCTTCGGAAAAAGCACGGCGTTTGTTTTGGAACCTGGAATGATGCCAGCCAGTCCCGATGGATAGACAAAGGGGCACACGTAATCGACTGTTTTTGCGATGTCTTCGAGTTTCTGACCGAGACGCCCGTCAGTTTTGCTCCAAAGAGCCGAGGCAGATACGGTGGAAGAAACAAAAACGTTGTAGGGTTGCAACTCCGTGACCGCGCGCTGAAGGAAACCGTTGACGGCAGCGACTCGATTAGTCTCTGTGTTTTCTTTCGCGAGCTTGATTATGTTTGTAGCGACGAATGGAAATCGAACGTTGTCGAACAGGATTTCATCGAAACCAAGTTCAGCAGCGGCTTTGGCAATTTCCAAACTGTAGCCCCACGTTTGCTCTTGAAAAGGATCCACCCAGGCGATCTGATTTTCAGTATAAGGTTTGCCGGTGCGTGTGTCGATCACAGCCCATTCTGGCTTTTGCCGCGCCAACGCGTCATCTTTAAATACGGAAACCCGAGCGATGAGATAAATATCCTTTTTGCGCAGATCCCGAACAAATGCATCCGGATCATCAATCGAAAACTTTCCCATCGCACCTATTTTATGCGCCAACGGAATTTCCCAGACAAAACTGAAAAGCCCGCGATCACTCTTGGCATCAACTACAAGAGAATTGAGGCCATTTTCACCCAATCGCCGGAAAACGGGATCGCGCAAGGCAGGCGCGCCAACGCCCGCTTGCGACAGATAAAGCGCCTTCGCACTAAACGATTCAAGAATCGCGTCAGTGCGTATGAATTTCTGAAGCTTGGTTGACAAGCGCTTATATCCGGGTGCTTTGATCAGGACCGGCTTCTCCAGATTTCCTGCGCTCAAACGAAAGCGGCCTTGAGCATCACTGCGCGCACTCTGACCGTTGTGGAAAATAGTAGCATCCTTGACGGATGAATTATCCAACGCTTTCACCTTTCCTTCCTTCCCCTTGCAACCGGAGGCGAACAAGCCAACCAAAAGCAATAGCGCTTGTAGAATAATGAAACAGAGGAACCGTTTAAAAAACCTCAGTTGAGGTTTCAAAACGTCCGAAGAATTTGTTTCCATAATTGCAGTGTCGCGATTTAAAAGAGATAGTTTGTTGCGCCCCCAACGGCAAAATGGAGTTTCGTCGCTCCTTGCCAAGGGAGAATTATTTGATGCCCGCAGCTAAACGGAAAACCTCGTGTCATTCCCAAGGCTGACTCAGGTTCTGCTTGGGGTAATCGCCTCAATAGCCATCACCCCGCAGTGTCACCGCACCCGATTTCGATTACCCGGATGCCCTCGTTGCTTCAGCAACAATTCCGATCCACGACTACCTTCCATTGCGTACGGAGGATCGGTTGCGAATCAGTTCTCATAGCATAGCCATGGGGTAAATTTGTTCGGGACTTTTCAAAACAAGGCCAGATCGACCGTGATCGATCCGAATTGCGATCACTTTCTCGCCATCGCTCCCTCTGCTCGCCGCCACTGCACCAAGATCAGGCTATAGCTACCAATAAGTAGATAGGCTAGGGTTACTTTCATAATATTGTCTCCAGCTTGTGGAGAGAGGTGGAGGGCGTCTGTAAAATTTCCCAAGCAACGGCATGGACTCTGCCACTCAACCCACCATAGACCCATCCGATACAGCGCAAAGATCGTTGCAAGCCACGCTACGAGGGGAAGTGATACCCTCTGCGCTTTAGGGACTATGCAAACAACTACAAGACCCAATTCGAGCAACCCAACCGTCAGCATTAAGTGACGGAATGAAATACCCACCAACGGATCCGCTATCAACAAAATGGGGGCACCTCCTATAGCGGACCACACCTTTGCCGCCCCTGTTAACAGAAAAATAATTCCTGCAGTCAACACAAAGCCTCGGGTGGAAACGAGAGAAAATCTGCTTTTCTGTTCAGTGTGGGGTTTCATAGTAACTATTAAAGCTTTCGGCGTCATTTATAACCAAAGTTCCCAAGTTTGCTTAAAACCTTCAATCAGGAACGTTTGCGCAGCATTCGGATAATGAACCACAAAGGTATCAAACTGAATATCAAAACAGCTGCAACCAGAAAGCGTTTACCCGAGGGCTGCGTAGGTGTAATGCCAGGAATGTTTTCAAATACAACATGTAGGTTTGTATCTATCAAACCGGCTTCCTGATACTGTTTGAGTACACGTGGAAGCGTCTCTCTAATTTTTTCGTCCGTGACATATTCGGGATGGGCCTGTGCCGCCTTCGCAGCCATGACAAGCTGAATCAATGAATTACTGCTATCCCCCGTCCACTTGTAGCCAGCATATCGAAAATATGATACCGTAGCGATATTTGTTCTATAGTAGTCTTCGTCTCCTTCAACGATGTTATTCAAGGTTTTTAGCTGCGCTTGGTAATTGCGACTTAAGGAATATAAATGGGAAAGGCTCAATAAAGAACTGCCGTAACTGAAAGATAGGTCTTCGACCGAAGATTTGTTTTCTACGAGGGAAGCAAATAGCGCTGGACCATCGTTTGTTAAACCTCCATTTGCGATCATACCGTTACAAAACCCTAGAGCTTCCCTCGCAAAGAGGGATGAAACCACTCCTCGTGTTTTTGCAACACGAATGTGCTCGGCACCAGCTTGCCAGTTTCCCAGATGATAATACTGTTGTAATAGAACCAACCGCAAAGATTCGTCCAAGCCTTGGACCGCATTTGTAGTAGCTACAGAAATGAAGACTTCCAATACTTTTGCCGCCAATAGTCGGTCGTGATTCAGTTTCGTTGAAATCTCACCTGCCAGAGCCAATCCAAATGAAAAACGTTCCAAGTTACTCTTGAGCAATGGGGTTATAGGCAAAACGTCAGAGATAGAGCGTCGGAGCATGTTTGTTACCGACTTCCAATCGGACTTCTGGGATGCATCAATGGCAGAGGAGAGATTCTCCCGAATGCGTTCCATGTGTGCTTTTACCTGTTCCTTTTCAACCTCCGAAAGGGTGCCTAAGGGGCTGGCCGTTTGCGTAGCTGTCAAGGGGGTGGCTCCATCAGCAAACAAAAGCTCAACAGTGAATAGGAAAGATATTAAGAGTAAACGAGTCAAGAAAGACATGCGGTAAGAATGTTAACTGGGAGGTATAAAATGGGAATGCGCCAGAAACTTTGTTACAAGCGCATTCCCATCAAGTTCATCATGGGCAAGACGTTTTGCAATTTGCAGGTACACTGCAGACTGGCGGATCAGCAGGAGATCTGGGCCCACCTATCTCATATCTGTGTAATACCATAGTCCCACTGGAATTTCCATTCGGCCAGCACCAAAACGTAGAATTGATAGTTTGTGTCCAACTCACATCCGTCTGGTAATGACTCTTGAACATGTCGTAATCAACCCTCTGACACCAAGCAGTTACTTTGCATTCTCCAGCAGTGGTATCTTTTGTTGACTCTTCAGTAGAAGCAGATGCGGATAGGTTAAACACCTCCCAACTGGCACCACCGGAAATACTATACTTAGTACATTTCAGCGTTTCATTCGCAAAGCTACTTTTCTTCTCCGGGGCTGGGGGAGGTTCCGGACAGGGATTTATGCTCTCATGGCAAGACCCGCATAGCTTTTTGAATTGCTCATCTGGATGTGGGACGTTGACGGGGGCAGCGAAAGTCGTCGTTATCACACAAGGCCACCAAAAGTTGTCAGTATACGTGCATGGAGCAACGCACCATGCTCGCGCGCCCAAAGCGCTTAAGAGTAGCAATGTTAATGTCGTTATAGTTTTCATTTTAACGTTTATGTTTCAGTGTTTTTTTTATGTACGATGTGTACATTTACCCATCAGACTCTGTCTTGGACCTGTTCCATGTGGGAAATCTCCCATCTAGTTGATTTAGTTTTCTCCAAATGCCTATCCAGTAATTTGCAGGAAAGCAGGGACACTCCACAACATCAAGGGTTTGAGTGTCAACATTTTTTTGAAATTACCTACGAAGCTGGAATTGAGAAGTTACAATGATACGCATCGTTGAACCTTCCCGGGAGTCAGGCAACACCATCAGGTTCTCTCTACTCAATACGTATGTTATATCACTACTGTCTGTCCGGTTAAGATTTTCCTGACCACGATTACAGCTCGGTAAAACCGGCCTGTTCTCGCGGTTCAGTCTTTTTTCGATTTCAATTTCGCGACGGTTCTTTGAGGTTGGCTTCCCGCATTCCTGCGGTTTTTCACCTATGAACGAAGGTCGCACCGTCCTGGCCCAACTCTTGGATTTCCTCCCCAAATACGAGTTCGACCAGTGTGTCGCCCGTTACCACGGCAACTGCCGCGTCCGCAAGCTGCCCGCTTACGAACAGTTCCTCATCCTGGCTTTTGCCCAACTGACCGGACGCGACAGTTTGCGCGACATCGAAACCTGTCTGGAGTCCTTCCGCGCCAAACTCTATCACTCCGGCATCCGCCAACCCGTCGCCCGCAGCACGTTGGCCGACGCCTACGAAAACCGGGACTGGCGCATTCTCGCCGACTTCGCTCGCGTCCTCATCCAGCAAGCCACCACGCTCTACGCCGATGAACCGTTCCGCCTGGAACTCCAGGCGGCGGCCTATGCTCTGGATTCCACCACCATCGACCTGTGTCTCTCGTTGTTCCCTTGGGCCACGTTCCGCCGCGCCAAAGCCGCCATCAAGCTCCACACTTTACTCACGCTCCAAGGCAACTTTCCCACGGTCATCATTATCACTCCCGGCAGTGTTCACGATGTCAACATCCTCGACCAGCTGGTTTGGGAGGCCGGCCTCGTTCTACATCATGGATCGCGGCTATCTCGACTTCGCCAGACTCCATCGCCTTCACCAATCCGGCGCGTTCTTTGTCACCCGCGCCAGGAAAAACTTCCGTTGCGCTCGCCGCTACTCCCGAGCCGTGGACAAAGCCACGGGCCTGCGCTTTGATCAAACGGTCGTGACCACCGGCATTCTGGCCCGGCACGATTATCCCGCCCCACTGCGCCGCATCGGCTACCGCGACCCGGAAATGGGATCGAGTCCTCAAGATGCCGAATCCAACATCTTTGATGCTAAATAAGATCGCTGAACATCGACAGACGATGGAAAACGCCCGTCTCTTGAGGAAGGCAAACCCTCTTCCCAGCGTTATTTTGTTCGCGATGATTTTAGATTCCCTGCCAACATATCATTATCATTGTTCATGAGCGGCACAGTTTGGGAAGGCAGCTACAGAGATTGAAGAAATCAAAGCTCCGACTTCTCTGGTATCTCTGTGGCGAATCTTTCTATTTCTGAAACCGTGCCACTACATCTGGAGAAGATTGCGGCGCAAGGTTGGCATCACACTGTCAGCTACAACAAGTGGATCCGGCTCTTGCAGAAAAGCGGGGGAAATGCCGCCTTTGCTGCAAACCGTGGGAGCCAAAAGCAGTGGGAGTCGGACCACAAGGGAACGGTGTCTTTGCGAGTCGGTTTTTCGGCGCGCCGAACGGCCGCCTCGGCAAAGGCATCATAAGATTGAGAAGATATCACTTGCGAAGCTGGAGTTCAGAAGCTACACCCTGCGTCTTTGAATCTTCTGGGAGCCAAACAGCACCATCAGGTTATGCAAAGCCTCAGGAAAGAAGTATTCTGGTAATGTTTCTTAAACGAAAATACGGTTCAGTAAAATCGCTGTCGGCGGATGTCTGCATTGCGGTCGGAATGCTTCTCTTCTTGACGTTGGGCAATTGGAACTGGTCGTCTTCATGGTTGGGTCAGATAAGATTGGAAATATTGAATTGGTTTCAGGACCCGGAATTGCAGTGGGTGCTCGTCACGGGCTTTGTTGTCAATTTCCTGACCCTGCTCGCATGGAGGGAACCAATGGGGGAAACTTTCAGGCGTTTTGTTTTTTGGCAGCGGCCTTTTTTGAACGGGGACAGGAACTGCTTCGCTTTGTTCGCGCAAACCATGCTTTTGTTCGGAATGGTTGTGTTGACGTTATTTAATTATGCGGTCGACTACAAAAACACGAACGCCTCCTCGGACTGTCTTGCCTGGATGGGAGCGATTTTTATAGGCCAAGTCGCTATGCTGCTTGTTGGCTTGAGGCATAGCCGGATGCAGGTGCTTTTCGCGGCCGTTTTACTTCCTTTGATGACGATGGTGTGCGTCAGTTTCTTTTCGCCAGCGGGTCGGTCGTGGGTTCGGTACGCCGGCAAATTGCGTGAAGCGTGGATATTCAAAAACCCGAATGTTTTCGGAGTAATAATGGCGATTGCCTGTGTGTTGGCTTTGTCTTTTCTGATTTGGGTAGTGATCAAGCTTTTGGCGAAACCGGAGAAAAATAAACGATTACTGCTGGTTTTTGGACTGGCGGCCCCATTGACCGTTTTGGCGGCATTTCAGATGATTAAAAGCTATAGTCGCGGTGCCTGGCTTGGCTGTGCTGTCGGTGTAGCGTATTTAGCATTCCACTTGGGACAGGTGCTCTGGAATTCGGGGCGACTCAAGATCAAGACCATTCGTGTTTTTAGTTATCTCGCGATCATCGGGGCGTCGATCTTTGTTTGTTTATCCCTCTCATCTTCGATCAGGCATCCTGTCATTCGGCGTTTGGTCTCCGCTGTCAACACTAAGGACTTTTCGTCAAAAAATCGAATTGAGTCCTACGTTAACGGATTGCAAGTAATGGCGGACCATCCCTTTGTCGGGACAGGCTGGTCTGGGCTTACGCCTGTTTATGCCGATTTTTATTTGTCCCCAAAAGTGGAGGATGGCTCGGCGATCCACGTTAATGATTTCCTGGTGATTGGGGCAAAGTTCGGGATTGTGACCCTCCTGGCGTTCGCGGGGTATATCTGGTTGTCCATGCGACTGGATCCGCTGACAAAGTCTAATCAAAAAGAGTTACTGGTTGGCGTTCTGGATGACGATACTTTTGCCAAAGTGGCTTGTCGGGCGGCTTTCATGGTTTCGCTGGTCGGCGTCTGGTTTGACGGGGGAGCTAATGGGGGTCTTTTCACTTTTGTTACTGCAGTTTTGTTTTGGGTTCTTTTGGAAGTTGGCAGTGCGGACTTCACCCCGCCTATGACAAAAGTTGTGGAAGACTCGCCGCTGCGTGTGCGCGACTTGGCTTTAACAATTTTTCTACTGCCAGTACGAGGCACTAAAGCTACAGGACGGTTCGTTTCAAGGAGGGCGCAGTCGATTAGGAATCGTTACTCCGCTCTGCCTGTGTCCGTCCGGAGGACCGTCACGTTCTCGCTGGCGGGGATTGCAATAATTCTGGTCGTGCCACCCATGGAAGTGGCTTGGATGCGCCTTTCAAATCCCTCCACAACTATGCCGATTGTTCTTCGTTCCGCCCGGTCAAAAATGTACGGACTCTCCCGGGAACCGGCAGATTACCAGTGGGTGAATTTGGAAGATTCTTCACGGGATTTTCTTAAACAAGTCTGGGCAATCGAGGATGGGCAGTTTTTTTTACATCGCGGTTTTGATTGGAAGCAAATCAAACTGGCAATGGACGAATCCAAGCGAACAGGCAAACCAGCGCGGGGCGCGTCCACCATCACCCAGCAATGCGCGCGCTCTCTTTTCTTGTGGCAGGGTCGTTCCTGGATGAGGAAATCGCTGGAGGCTTATTATACCTTTTGGATGGAAACATTTTTGTCAAAAAAACGCATTTTAGAATTGTACATTAACGTCATTGAGTTAGGTGATGGCGTTTATGGCCTGGAGTCGGCTGCGCAACGGTATTACGGCAAACCGACGAGACAACTGACGCCGCAAGAATGTGCCATGCTTGTAGCCATCATGCCTCGTCCGCGTGAGTGGAACCCCATGTTCCCCAGTGAAAATCTTAAAAAGCGACAGACCATGATCCTGAATCGATCGAAACAAGTTTTATTATCGCTCAAGCTAACGTCCACTAAAGAAGCAGAATGATTCTGACCGAAAGATGCGCGAGAAGGGATGAGTTTCCGTCTGACATGTGCAAAAGAAATGCCAGTGTGTTCATGTTATGAGACTGAAGCACTGGATCATTTTGTATCTCTTTGTAAACATTATTGGGTTGTTTTGGCTTTTGAATCGTCCCGAGCAACGAACTGTGAAAAAGCTCACGCCGCCCGCGCAAAAAAAAGCAGCAGCACATTTGAACAAAGCACAGTGCGCCGCCTGTGATCAGATCGTCACATTATGTTCGGAAGATTTGCAGAAATGGTTTCACTCGGAACGAGCCGAAGATCTAAGTTTGCATGCTTTAAGTAGCTATCGGGGTAAGGATAGACAAGAAGCTCACTTCCAGGCTGGGCGGAGCAAAGCGCATTTTGGTGAAAGTCCCCACAACTATTCTCCCAGCCGGGCCTTGGACGTGGTGTTCGTTGTGCAAGGGCAGAATTCTTGGAATCTTGTCAAGCTTGATACTATGGCCAAACGCGCCCCTTCTAATATTGAATGGGGGGGATATTGGAAAGACTTTAAAGATAATCCTCATTTTCAAGAGCGTGAATGGAAGACGATGGTCACAAATTTTCCAAATGGCAATTAGGTCGAGAACGACCAATCGAGTGAAGACAAATTCCAAAATTCATAGAGCAGAATCCCAATCGGTTTTCGAGGTGGCGGAGCGTTGGCGTCAGTGTTTGCTCGGAGTAGTATGTCTGCTATCTCTAGTTGTTGGTTGTTCCCAAAGAGCAGGCATTGTCATGAACGCTCAAACAAAGGAACCGGTTGCTGACGCGGTGGTCTTTCATAATGGCAATGTTGCACGTTCTGACGAAGGGGGAAGGTTCCAACTGCCGAAGATAAACGAAAAAAAACCTCTATTGATCAAAGCCTGTGGCTACAAACAAGCTTCCGTAAAAGCTCAAAAAGACTCCGAGCCGATTGTTTATCTGGAACCATTCGATGCCAAAGGTATTTTTCTTTCTCATGATGGTGTGAACTCGGCGGAACTACGTGAACCTGTTCTCAAACTCATTGATGATACAGCACTGAATGCCCTCGTTTTGGATATCAAAGGAGACCGTGGTTTCCTAAGTTTTGATTGCGATAGCGAGCTGGCGCATCAAATCGGCGCGATGACCAGACCGACAATTGAAGATCCGGTTGCTTTTGTAAAAAAAATGCACGCGCGAGGCATTTATTTAATCGGCCGAATCGTCGTGTTCAAAGACACGATGCTGGCAAATAAAAAACCCGAATGGGCCATCATTGATAGCCGCACGAAAAAGCCATGGGTGGATAAAGAAAAACTCGCGTGGGTGGATCCATTCCAGAAAAAAGTATGGGAATATAATATAAGCCTGGCGGTAGCGGCGGCTGAGGTGGGATTTGATGAAATCCAGTTTGATTATGTGCGCTTTCCCACCGGTGAGACCAAAGGAATCAGATATTCGGATGAAAACAATGAGGAGAACCGGGTCGCGGCCATCAGCGGATTATTGGAAATGGCGTATCGGCGACTGCTTCCTTATAACGTATATCTTTCCGCAGACGTTTTTGGAATGACGGTCTGGAATGATAATGACTCTGGGATTGGCCAGCGAATTTCCAGGATGTCTCCCTTCGTGGATTATATTTCCCCCATGGTTTATCCTTCAGGTTTCTCCACTGGTTTGCCCGGTTATCAGGAAAATGCAATTGCCATTCCCAGAGAGGTTGTTCGTGAATCAATGAAACAGGGGATGCAACGGTTAGGGCCAAATAGCAAGAGGCTGCGTCCGTGGCTGCAACATTTTCGGGATTATTCGTTTGACCGGCGGCTATATAAAGAACCAGAAATTGCGCTGCAAGTTTTAGCGTGCAACGAAACCAAAACCAGTGGCTGGTTATTCTGGAATGCTGGCAACAGGTACGACTATATCGCAGGCGGATTGAAATTACTCGAAGGCGACGTGAGCCGTTTGCGCAGCGAGCCGCCCCCGGCCGCTGCCACGACGACAAATGCGCTTACGAATAGCTTTGAAGTGATCAGACCATGAACCACAATTCTCAAATTAGCATCCGAATATGTAAACGCCGTTACCCGTCCGGCTGCAACGCCTTCACTCTGGTTGAGATGCTTGTCGTCATCGCCATCATTGCAATTTTAGCAGGTCTGCTTTTGCCCGCGCTGAGCAAAGCCAGAGCCAAAGGACAGCAAACCGGTTGCCTGAGCAATCTGCACCAATTGGCTCTTGGGTGGCACATGTATGCCGATGACAACCAAGGCCGATTGATTCCAGCATTTTATTTTCAAGGTGGTAAAGTGAACTCCAATGCATGGGTGCGTGGCAGTATGAATGACGACACTCAAATATATCCGCCTATCGAGCCAGGTGTGCTCGATTCTACCAATTTGAATGGCATAAAATGGGGTGGTCTTTATCGCTACAATCAGTCAGTCGGGATTTACCATTGTCCCGCCGATCGTAGCAAAACCAATGGAGTTCCTCGGGTCCGCAGTTATTCCATCAACGGCTGGATGGGGGGAACCTGGGTTTACGGGCAAAGCAACTATTGGGTTTTCAAAAAAGAAGCGGACATCGTTAATCCGCCCATTTCTCGCGCTTGGGTGTTTATTGATGAGCATGAGCACAGCATCAACGACGGATGGTTTGCCGTGGATATGAAAGGAAGCCGGGGGCTGCTTGATGCACCTGCGACACGCCATAATGGCGGCTACGGCATTACCTTTGCCGATGGGCACTCCGAAATTTGGAAATTAAAGGACGACCGCAGCATTCATTGGACTTCTCTTCCGATTCGCAATCGCCCTCCCAACCCGGATTGGGAAAAATTGAGCGCCGCAACCACCAGCCTGAAAGCACAGTGAAATTTCTCCGCCACGCCTTTCAATTTTGTCTCGACCGAATTCAGAGCCATCGTTTTTGGATTCCCGGCATCATTCTCTTGTTGTTCTTTGGCGCGCTTTTTTGGGCGAAAGCAAAAGACCCGTACAAACGGGTTTGGTTCACCTTGAAAACTCCCGCAGGTAAAAGCAAAGGTGTCACGGTTTTACCAAAACCTTATCGACCCATGCCGGTGGTTATTTTTGTGCCAAGCCAGGGTGATACCATGCTGAGCAGCGGAATTGAATTACGTCAGATGGCTGAATTGGGCATGGCAGCTGTTGCTGTTGATTTCAGTCAGGGGGGGCAGGAAACATTTAACAGCGAGTTTTTGGCATTAGCAGAGTATGTGAGGAGACAAGATTGGGCAGCGACCAATGCGATCGCGTGGATCGGAGATCGACAAGGCGCGCAGCGGTTGCTCAGCTTTTGCCTCGCTTATCCAGAACGACTTCCTCAACAACTTATTTTCCTCTCCATGGAAAAACCTGCTTGGCCGGACAAAGTAGTCACGAATTGGCCTCGCACGCTTCTACTCAATTGCTCCGGGGACGAAATCGCGACAGTGGAAAAGACAGAGGGCAGCATTGATTGGCTGCGGACTGAGGGCGTTACCGTTGAACTTAAGGTCTTGGCCGGACAACAACAGGGTTTTGAGCCACACCGGACGCAGCTTTTCCGTGTGATTGGTGAGTATTGTTTATCTCATTTGGCATCGCCCAATGTTTGGGAAACTTACCGTTCCATCGCACTGTGGGGTGAGGAGTCCCCAAGGTTAATCTGGTTTTGGATTCCAGCGGTTGCCTGGATCGCACTGTGGATTTGGGCAAAACGCCGAGAAAGATCGAAGAATGAAGGCGCTGATTTGCCTCTGATGCGCTGGGAAAAGATACTGCGATGGACAGCCGTCACACTTGCTTTGGCCGCAAGCGTACAAACGGCCATTCATCTTGGCACGCCACAAATGCAGGTCACCGATACTACGATAAAGGCCGCACGAAAATTCCTCGTGGCACCCCAATGGATGGAAGATTTTGATGAGCTGGCTGACAACCCATGCTGGCGTAATCAGAAATTGAAGACGTTTTTGACACACGTCGAGTTGTCCAATTATTGCGTTTATGAACTCATCAACTGGAAATTGCCGAAAGACATCTATAACCAGTTTGTCCTCTCGCCAATCATTGATGCGGAATCCGATTCAGAATTGAACTGGCGTCGCCCTTTGTGGGAATTTTTCTATCCACGCATTCGCAAGGAAAATGACACCCAGTCGGCGGCGGAAATCGTCGTCCGAACTCTCCGCGCGCGAGTGACGATGGATGCAAAGCACGATTGGCCGACTGGCATTGAGAGCATTTGGAAAAATCAAATCACGACACCGGCGGGTTTCGAGCGGATTTATGCAGCGACGTTGCGAAGCGTTGGTGTTCCTGCGCGGTTGGATAACGGTAAGAAAACTGAGTTTTGGACGGGTTCGGAATGGAAATCTGCACCTCGTCCGCTCATTGAAACGCGGCTTTGAGCCGATCGGCGCACGCCTCAAGAAAAGGAAATAGGTGTTACGCACCGCAGTGTCGTCGTAGAAAGTGCCGTAATTGTGCGGAAGTGGTATCGTTGTTCAAGGCAAGGTTACGATGTTAGTGAGGTGAAAGTGCCGTGCAGCGCCGCCTTCCTTTTTTCTAAACCTCACTGCACCGAGTTCCGCCGCTCCAAAGCGCCGTTAAAAAACTCTCGACCTCCTTTCGATGCTCAGGCAGCAACATGCCATGTCACTGGCGCTTCGTTTTGTTCGGGATTCGGAAAAATTGAAGGAAGAGCTTTTTCCCTCAAACAGCAGCGCTGTCCACGCTGCGACCGGTGTAAAACGTTAAACCGGCTCATCGCAAAAGAGACGGGGAACTTCGAACTCCACGCCTATCCCGGTCTCATCGTCAAGGAATGCTACTGGCGCTGGCCCCAAAGAAACCTTGCCGGCAACACCATCGACTTCCTTGTCCAAGTCCTGGGTCTCTCCTTTCACAACGCCACGCGCGAAATCAACACTCCGTAATCTACGGAATTCGAAAAACGGCCCTGGCGTCGCATCCCTGCGA
>JBKJKE010000148.1:0-32854 GCA_046597605.1 Limisphaerales bacterium
CGTTTTTCCCAGGGCTAAAGCCGCTGGGCTAGTATCAAATATCCCTTCGGGATAAAATCTGTTGGAGGTCCCAGAGTGAATGCCAATTGGCATTCCACCGGAAACAGCGAAGAACCAGTTTTCAGCGCGATAACTGCTTCCAAAAGATGTGGGTAATGACAAGGGGTTAAAACCGGCTATCACATGGCGGGCTTGGAGCCCTTTTGGACACGTTTTTTCTTCACAGCGGGTGGCAGCAAAGGAGCGGTGAGCTGTTCGTAGAGCTTAAACAGGAATTCGACGCGGGCGCGGTCGCTTGGGAAAGGCTCTTTGCGGTAGCAACGGTCCACGGCGCGGTCCAGTTCAGCATGGGCTTTTGCAAGGATGGGCGGCATGGAGATCGGGTCGTAAAGGTCCGCGAGGGTGCAATTTCTCTTCGTAGCAGACGAGGTCACGAGGCTCTGATCTTTTTTCTCTGCCGGTCCGCCCGGAGAAGACGGTAAAGTAAGAGTGTTCGCGGCCTCTCCGGCCGGGGCCATGAATTGCGCTCGCGCATCGAGCACGGCTTGGGCGGCGGATTCCACTTTTTGCTTTTGCTCCGGCGTGGCTGATTCCGGCCAGGGGAAGTTGTTGTAAACGATGGTTCCTGAATATTGAAAGTCTGATTTTAATCTGCCGCTTACTGGCTTAACCCAAGCCATGTGCATCGCAGAACAGAGCACTCCAAAAAGATATTTATCCGAAGACGGTATGACATACAATTTGTTGCTAGCAATTACCTCGGGTTCTAGGAAGCCGATAGGAATGTAGTGCCGTCGTTCCGAGGAAACCTCAGGGATTGCGATATACGGTCCCACTGGCTGCGAAACGAAAAAAAATCGCGCTGGGTTGGAAGCCGCTCTTCTAGTCGGTTCTGCGCTGCTTTTCATACGAAACGCTCGAACCTGCTCAAGTCGTTCATGAACCGATGGCATCGAACGAATATCGTTTGGAGATGCTCCTTCCAGCCACAGGCACCACCGCCCGTTGCCATTGATGAACTCCTCAGAGCCCAAAAACTTGCGGAGAAAAGCTTTCGCCGCTGGTTCTTTGGCGACGAACTCGAGCTTCTCTTCTTCAGTAAGGATCAAGAAACCACCATCAGATGGTTTGTTACCGCAACGCATCTCTTGTACGCCGCACAAAGGTTTCTGACGCTTCGAAATGAATACGTCCGGGCCCGGGGTTAGATATGGACTTATGTTAGACACCATCTCCAAAGCCGGATTCTCCTCGTCTAGGTCGTAATCGTAGAGCCGCTTTGCGAGAAGATTTTCTAATCCAAATCCGATAATTACACAATGCACATGCGCCTTCCCCCTCGCCTCGCTTTGCCACGCAAAAGTGCGATGTGCAAAGTGAATCTTGACGTGAAATGTTTGGAAGAGTAGTCCCCAAACGAGCGGTACTTGTTCCCCTTGTGTGATAGAGTTTGTAGAAACGAAGCCAACCTTGCACTGCGTGTTTTGGATGTACTTTCCCGCGAGATAAAACCAGCCCACAACGTAATCGATATCACCCGTGTTCTTGAAGTCTCCAAATACATGAACCATGTCTTCACGTTGATCCTTATTTTGGTAATGCTTCCCCACAAACGGCGGATTCCCTAAAACATAAGAACACTTCTCCGGAAGTAGCACGGTCTTCCAATCAATCCGCAAAGCATTCCCCACATGAATGTGCGGACTCTTCCGTAACGGGATTCGTAAGTAAAATTGACTGAATACTTCCGATAGCCGCACGTTCATCTGGTGATCTACCAGCCACAAGGCGACTTCGGCGATGCGGGCGGGAAATTCTTCGTATTCGATGCCGAACATCTGGTCGACATTCAGACGGGAAAGCTTATTGACGTCATCCAGCGCCATTTCCTTCTGCTTGCCGTAGGTGAGTTGCAGGACCTCTAACTCCAGCGCGCGCAGTTCACGGTAGGTGATGACAAGGAAGTTGCCGCAACCACAGGCCGGATCGAAAAACGTCAGCGTGCCGAGGCGGGTATGAAATTCTTCAAGGCGTTTGTCGCGACCGCTCTTCAGCAGTTTGATGTGTTCGAATTCTTCCCGGAGATCATCGAGAAAGAGCGACCGCACCACTTTCATGATGTTTTTCTCAGCGGTATAATGTGCGCCGAGTTGGCGGCGTTCCTTCGGGAGCATCACTTCCTGGAAGAGCGAACCGAAGACGGCGGGTGAAATGCGTTCCCAGCGGAAGGTGCAACAGGTGAGAAGTGCGTTGCGCATGTCACTGTTGAAATCGGCAAAGCTGAGATGTTCCTTAAACAGGTCGCCATTGATATACGGGAACTCTTTCAGGTCATCATCCAGGTTGACCTGTCGCTTGTGCGGCGGCGTATCGAGGATTTCAAACATGCGCGCGAGCCGCGTGCCGAGATCGGAACCATCCTGCGCGGTGTGATGTATCAGGTAGAGCTCGAATTGGCGCGGTTGCGAGAAAATGCCGGTATCCTCAGCGAAGAGGCAAAAGAGAATACGAACAAGGAACTGCCGGAGTTCATGCCCGGTGTAACCACCTGCATGGAGAGCGTCATGCAGATCGGCCATCATCTTGGCCGCTTCCAGGTTGGCGGGATCTTCCGGGTCGAGCTTTTGCTGTTTGTACCCGGCGATGAAGGCGAACGGACGGATATTTTTATGAAATTCCTGGATGGGGAATTCTGCGGCAATGGCCACGCGCTTATTATTGAAGAGCGGCAGGTCTTTTTGTTCTTCCGGTTCCAGGTCGTAGAGGACGATTCGGGCGAAATCGGAAACAATCACATAACGCGGACTTTCCTTGTGGCGTCCTTCACTGGCCAAAGACTGGATATAATCGAACGCCTGGGACTGCGCTTTGCTCAGGTTGCCGCCGCGTGACTTGTGTTCCACAATCAGGATCCCTTTCCAGAAGAGATCAATGAAGCCGTCATGGCCGGAGACTTTCTTTACGGGCGCTTCAAAGGAGGCAACCGTTTTGCGGGCGATGCCGAAGACCTCGAAGAATTCATTCCAGAAGGTTTGTTTGTCGGCGGATTCGCTTTCCGTGGCGGTCCATTCATTGGTGAATTTGATGGCTCTTTGTCGAATCTCGTTCCAGGCAAGCGGCATGGTGCGTATTTAGCCGGACTTTAATGAATCAGCCAATCCCTGATTTTGGGAAACGATCGGGAGGTATTTCAGGATAGTGCGTTAACCGCGCTGGAGTTACTCGGCTGAGTTGGAAAAGTGCGTTAACCGCGGGCGGAGTTACTCGGCTGAGTTGGAAAAGTGCGTCAACCGCGGTTGGGCGACCGTGCTGAGTTGGAAAAGTAGGTCAGCGGCGGTTGGAGTTACTCTGCCGGCATGCTACGGGGTCGGGAAGCACCGGTTTGGTCTCGAATCACCGGTTTTTCCAGTGACTTGTGGGGGAGGGTTTTCTAGTTTCGTCCAATGCACTCCCATACGAGCGGCGGACATCTTCGCGAAGATCCCTGGCGGATCTTTCGGATCATGGCGGAATTTGTAGAATCGTTCGAAACGTTATCCCAGGTGGGGCCCGCAGTAACCATTTTCGGCTCCGCCCGTTTACCGCCTACTAATCCATATTATAAACAAGCGGTCGAAATCTCCCGGCAACTGGCAAAACACAACCTTGCGGTCGTGACCGGCGGTGGTCCGGGCATCATGGAAGCGGCCAACCGCGGGGCAGCAGAGGCCAAAGGCAAATCCGTCGGGTTAAACATCGAGCTGCCCTTTGAACAGGGAGGCAACAAATACGCCAACATTCCGCTGAGTTTCCATTATTTCTTCTCGCGGAAGGTCTGTTTCGTGAAATATAGCATCGCTTTTGTCTATATGCCGGGGGGATTTGGCACTTTGGACGAGTTTTTCGAGGTGGCTACCCTGATTCAGACCCATCGCATCCCGAAATATCCCCTAATCCTTGTAGGCAAGGAATACTGGAGCGGTTTGTTGAAATGGACCAAATCCACCCTCGAAAAAGACGGATACATCAGCCCGGGCGATATGGACCTTATTACGATTACGGACGATACCCAGAAAGTGGTGGATATCATTCTCGATTACAAAAGACGGGTCGGTCCTCCGGATGTTATCCCGAAGACGTTAGCCTGAGGCCGGTGAAGTGAAAGTTCCCATTCTGTGCCGCTTATTTCTGTGGTAATCTGACTCACGTGACTGAGACTAAATCCATGTATCAGGTGACCCGGTTACCCAATGGTTTGACCGTAGCAACGGCCGACATGCCACATATGGCGAGTGTCAGCGTCGGTATTTGGGTGGGGGCTGGTGGAAGGTATGAACCAGCCGAGGTGAGCGGCATCTCCCATTTCATCGAACATCTGCTTTTCAAAGGGACGAAACGGCGGAGCGCAAAGGATATCTCTCAGTCAGTAGAAGGGGTCGGAGGTTACCTGAATGCCTGGACGGCCGAGGAAAACACCTGCTTTTACTCCAAAGCCCGTCACGAATGTTTTGATGAGCTGTTGGATGTGCTCTCGGACATGTTCTTGAACTCCAAGTTCGATCCCGCGGAAATTGAGAAGGAGCGACTGGTCATCCGGGAAGAGTTGGCCATGTACAAGGATCAGCCCCAGCAGTATGTGCAGGAGTTGTTGAATGAAACTCTTTGGCCCAATCAGCCCCTCGGAAGAACTTTAACCGGGACAGAGGAAACGCTGGATACGATCACGCGCAAACATCTGCTGGAATTCTTCTGTCAGCACTACATCGCTCCCTGCACGCTGATCGCCGCTGCCGGAAATCTCCGACACGAGACTCTTGTTAAGAAAGTTCAAAAGATGTCGCGCCATTTCAATATGGCGCCGCCTCCACAGTGCATCCCGGCGATTGAACGGCAAACCGCTCCTGTGGTGCGTTTGCACACCAAGAAAACCGAGCAAAGCCAAATTGCCCTGGGGGTCCGGACCTGTTCTCGTCACGATGGTCGGCGCTATGCACTAAGACTTTTGAACTGTGTGCTGGGCGAAAACATGAGCTCCCGGTTGTTCCAGACGGTTCGGGAGGAGCATGGGCTTGCCTATTCCATTTATAGCAGTCCGAGCTATTTTGCAGATACCGGAGACCTGGTGATTTCTGCGGGGGTGGAGACGGAAAAGATTCCGAAATCGCTGAAGTTGATCGTGAAAGAGATGAAGCAGCTTACGGAGAAGACTATTTCTGCGGGTGAACTTCGGCGCGCACGTGACTACGTCATTGGTCAACTGGACATGAGCCTCGAAAGCACGGAACCACAGATGATGTGGATCGGCGAACATCTTGTGAGCTATGGCCGCATACTGCAACCGGCAGAAGTGCGACGTAACTTAAGCCAGGTCACTGCCGTAGAAATTCGGAATGCGGCCCGCGACTTCTTTGCCTCGGACCGGATGAATCTTGCCCTCGTCAGTCCCCTGAAAAAGTGCGAGGGCCTGAGTAAGTTGCTGGTGATTTGACGAGTTGACCGAGTTTGCGACAAATCCTAAATTCGCTGCGACCGACGGTAGCTCCATAAGCAATGCGCCCTCTCATCCAGGAAATTCAGACGTCCCATTCTCCGGAGACTTTGGTAGAACAGCTCTCGGGGGAGCCTGGTATCGCGCTTCTGCGGAGCTCCTACTTCGACTCCCCGCAGGCCCGATATTCGTTTCTCGCGGTGTGTCCGTTCCTCTCCTTTCGATCCTGGGGAAGCCGCTGTGAACTGGAATCCAGCTCGGGGACCAGCGTGCAGTTTGGCAACCCATGGCACCTGTTGGATGCATTGATGGCCCGGTATGAATTGCTGGAGGAAATCGATCTGCCGTTTCCTACCGGTGGCTGCTTTGGCTATTGGGGTTATGACCTGAAGAACTTTGTTGAACCAAGGCTTCCTCGACGTGCGATAAACGATCTCGATATTCCGGACTGCGCGGTTGGGTTCTACGACAGCCTGGTAGTGTTTGATCATCGGCTTGGCAAAGTCTGGATTGTCTCGACGGGTGTGCAATCGGACGGTTCCCGCAGTGAGGCAAAAGCGCAGGGCGGTTTAGATTTCTGGCTCACGAAACTTGGGGAGGAATCCTCCCCATCGCGCGCGACGCGTTCCGCCGGGGCAGGGGAAAAATTATCTGTGGTCTCCAGCTCTTCCCGCGAGGAGTTTATCGCCGCCGTGGGGCGGGCTCAGCGTTATATTTTTGCTGGAGATATCTACCAGGTGAACCTCTCGCATCGACTCTCTTCCCCCTGGCCTGGTTCTGGATGGGAGTTCTTTGTACGTTTGTCTGAAATTTCGCCCGCGCCGTATTCTGCCTTTCTGGATTGTGGCAACTTCCAGGTCGCCTCTTCATCGCCGGAGTCTTTTTTGCGCATGAGTGGTTCGCATATCCAGACCCGTCCTATCAAAGGCACGCGTCCAAGATCCAATGATCCCACCCGGGACGCGCAGCTCACCTATGAATTACAGACGAGTCCCAAGGAAATGTCGGAACTCGTAATGATAACGGACTTGTTGCGGAATGATTTAGGGCGAGTTTGCGAATTCGGATCAGTGCAAGTGCCTGAATTGGTGCGGCTCGAACGCTACCCCCAGGTGCAACATCTCGTCTCAACCGTGGAGGGGAGACTGCGCCCCGAGGTCACCCATTTTTCGGCATTCGCTTCCTGCTTCCCGGGCGGAAGTATCACCGGTGCCCCCAAGATTCGCGCAATGGAGATCATTGATGAGTTGGAACCGATCACGCGGGGGCCGTACACCGGAGCGATTGGCTACATCGGGTTTAACCGTGAAAGTCACCTGAACATCGCCATTCGCACCGCGCTGTGCAAAGACGGCGTCATTCACTTCAATGTAGGGGCGGGAATCGTGGCTGATTCCGAATCCTCGGCCGAATATGAAGAAACGATTGCGAAAGGACGCGGGTTCATTGCTGCGCTCCAGCGAGAGGAGATTCTGTCTGAGGGAGACATTGTCAAAGCGGTGACGGCGAGATGAGAACTGTTTATTTCAATGGCGAATTCGTCGCTGCTGACGAAGCTAAAGTTTCCGTCTTTGATCGCTCTTTCCTGTACGGAGATGGCCTTTTCGAGACGCTTCTCGTGCACAACGGAAAGGTATTCCGCTGGTCGCCGCATTGGGAACGCCTCGCGCAGGCTGCGGTGTATCTGCGGATTGCTTTGAGGTTACCCACAGATGCCGCCAAAGAATGTGCGGTCGAGTTGATGAAGCAGAATGGGCTGAGGGATGGCATCCTGCGTATTCATTTATCAAGAGGAACAGGGTTTCGCGGGTATTCCACGAAAGGAGCAGAAGACCCGGTCCTGATCATGAGTCTGCACGATCTGCCTCCTTCGCGAGCAGTGCCATGGAGATTAAAAACTTCGGAGTTGCGCGTCCTTAAGAACGATCCACTGGCTCGGATCAAGAGTTCCAACAAATTGATTCAAATCCTGGCACGAAACGAAGCAGAGCAGGGGGGATTTGATGAAGCATTGATCCTGAACTCAGCGGATGAAATTGCTGAGGCAACCAGCGGAAATTTTTTCTGGGTCGAGCAAGGAAAGGTTTATACGCCTCCACTCGATGCCGGGATTCTGCCGGGCATTACGAGATCAGTGCTCATTGAATTGTGCAGTGCCCTTGGCATTCCGATTGCGGAGCAGGCCGGGAAGATCAGCGACCTTCGACGAGCAGAAGCGGCATTCCTCAGTTTGAGCAGTCTGGGGATTGTGGAGGTTGGAGCGCTGGACGAACTGAACTTTGCTGGGTCGGAGATCGTCTCCAAACTGCTCCAGAGCTACCGGGAGTTGGTAGCTCTGGAGACTAAATAAGTTTCCCGGCTTTAGGCGATCGCCACGAGCCTCTTTTGCTTCTCGCCAGAGAAATGAGCTTTCACCTGGGTAACGGTGTTCGCCGCAGTCAGTCCGTATTTCTCACGCAGATAATCCACAGTGGAAGCATGTTCAACGAACAGGTCAGGCCATCCGATGCGAACTACCGGGGTGGTGATGCGCTGATCGGCGAGATGTTCGATTACCGTGCTGCCATAGCCGCCCATAAGGACGTGATCTTCCAATGTGACGACAACGTCTGCTGCGCTGGAGAAGAATTCAGTAGTCGCGGCATCAATCGGCTTGGTGAAGCGTGGATTGATGATTGCGCAATCAAATCCATCTTTCGCAAGTTGGTCCGCAGCCTTGCGGGCTACGCTGTGCATATTACCGAGACCGAACAAGGCCACTTTCTTTTTGCCGTTGTTTGAAAAGCTTTGTGTGACTTCCGCTTTACCCACTTCCAGCAATTTCGGCTGATCTTTAATTGCCACACCTTCGCCCGCTCCACGTGGGTAGCGGATGAACGTTGGATGATTCACGAGCGTGCAGGTGAACATCATGTCTACAAGCTCGTCTTCGTCCTTCGGTGCCATGGCAACGACATTCGGTAAACAACGCAGGTAGGAGATATCAAACAAACCGTGGTGCGTTGGTCCGTCATTTGCGGAAAGTCCCGCCCGATCCATGCAGAAGATTACCGGCAGATCCTGCAGACAAACGTCATGATGGATGCAGTCATAGGCGCGTTGCAGGAACGTGGAGTAAATCGCGACAACGGGACGGAATCCCATCGTTGCCATGCCGGCGGCGAAGATAACCGCGTGCTCCTCTGCAATACCAACGTCGTAATATTTGTTGGGAAGTGCTTTCTCCAAATACTTCAAGCCGGTGCCCGTGGGCATTGCTGCCGTGATACCAACGAGTGAAGTATCTTTCTGGCAGAGTTTCACCAGGGCCTGACCGAAAACGTCCTGGTAATTCGGAGGTGTTCCGGGTTTCGTCGCGGGAGTTGCTCCTGTTTCTGCATCATACGGCCCGAGACCGTGGAACTTCTCCGGTTGCTGCAAGGCGGCGTCGAACCCTTTTCCCTTTTTGGTCAGCACGTGGATAACCACCGGTGTCTCGCAGCTCTTGGCGAATTCCAACACATTGATCAATGTCGGTAAGTCGTGCCCATCGATGGGTCCGATATAGCGCAAGCCGAATTCTTCGAAAATGAGGCTGCTGCCGAAACCGCCGCGTCCGTCCGAATCAAAGTGGGATTCTGTCGGTTGCAGGGAAACATCAGTGACTGCGCCCTTGATTGCTTCTTCGGCCTTTTGACCGAGCTTCAAGGCAATCTCCCCTTTGTGGCCGAACTTTTTCAGGAAACGCTCCACATCCTTTTGCCACCGGTTATAGCGAGGATTGGTAATTAGTTTATTCAGGTAATTCGAAATGGCTCCAACGTTCTTCGCAATGCTCCATTCGTTGTCGTTCAGAATCCCGATAAATTTTTTGGTGGTGTGACCAATGTTGTTTAGCGCTTCGAAAGAAACACCGTTAGTGAGAGCGGCATCTCCAAAAATACAAACGACCTGCTCATCGGTTCCTTTTTGGTCGCGAGCAGCGCACATACCGAGTGCTGCGGATAGCGCCGTTCCGGCGTGTCCGGCACCATAGCAATCGTGCTCACTCTCTGTTCGCAATGCGAAACCATTCAAACCGTTCGTCGTGCGGATCGTGTGGAAACGATCTTTGCGGCCGGTCAGCAGTTTGTGAACATAGACCTGGTGGCTTACATCCCAGACGAATTTGTCGTGAGGGGTGGAGAAAACGCGATGAAGCGCGATGGTCAATTCTACCACTCCCAGGTTCGGGCCCAGGTGTCCCCCGTTGGCTGCGAGCTTGGTGATGAGTTCGTGGCGAATCTCTTCGGCCAGCTCCAGGAGTTGCGGGTCGGTCAATTTCTTGACGTGTGATGGATGATCAACCATTTCGAGATAACTGCTCATAGATTGTGGAATGACAGGTTTAGGGAGAAATTTAGTAAGGGTTAGCTTCGCTTTGTATTGAAAGCGGTTTCAAGGTTAACTCACCGGTCGCAGTTTTTTCGAGTTGTTGAATTTTCAATTCAGCCTCAGCCAATTTATTCTGGCAAATCCGGGCGAGATTGGTGCCTTCTTCGAAACGCGTCATCAGAACTTCCAGCGGCAATTCATCGGATTCCATTGATTCAACAATAGTTTCAAGTTTTTTCAGGGCTTCTTCAAAGGAAACCTCCGCGTGGTTGCCACCAGTTTTGGCGGGTTTCGACATGCCGCAACTTAGTGGAACCGTCGGGGCACGTCTAGTGCGTTTGCATGAACAAAAAAACCGCCTCAACAGAGGCGGTTTGTGGATTCAGCTTAAAATGAAACAACGTTTAGCGCTTTTGTGCGCCAGCGGGTTCTCCGACCCATGATTTGGCGACGGCCATTTCTTTAACGTTGGAACCATCCCGTTCCAAACGCAGTTCCATGGGTTGACCATTTTTTACATAGTTAACGCGGTAAAACGGGGCGTTGTTCAAAACTCCTTCTTGCACGCGCTCAATTGGGGTTTCACCGGTGTGATCGCGAACGATCTTCTGAACTTTAGGAGGCAATTCCTGAAACGTTACCGGTGTCACACGAAAAACAACTTTGCCATCATGCACTTCAGTGATTCGTTTGCCGTCGTGGCTGACGCGGGTCTCCACATGCTTCCCGTTCATTTTATAGGCGACCTGATAGGCACGACCGGTCGGGGTGATGCCATGTTCAGCGTCATCAAATTTTCGTTCTGCTCCGGCGCGATCCCGAATGGCTTGTCGGACATGTTGGGGTAGCGTGGCCCATCCAACCTTTTTAGTCTGATTAAACGACTCTTTGAATCCCGCGTTATAAGCTACTTCGGGCTTACCTGATTGTTGCACCTGGGCCCGGCCGGTCGGAGCCGCAGTACCGATATCAAGGTTTTGGCCTTCTACATATCTCGCCACCACATTTCCATCCTCGCCAACTCGTAGCTCGTTGTGCTTTCCGTCGTGTTTGAAGGCTGCTTCATAAACCGTTTTACCCTGTAAGGTGCCGCGGTCGATATCATCGATAGAGGCACCCGCAGCCTGAGTTTTGATCGCATTTTGCACTGCAGGGGGAACATCGCTCATTTGAACCTTCTGCCCATTCTGCAAGTGGACATATTTTTCAGTTGTTGCCGGTGGGGCTGCTGCGGTCTGGATACTCGCTTGAGCACCGACACTCTTGCCTTCGACAATTCGGTCCACAACGGCTCCATCCTCTCCCACGCGCAGTTCGGTGTGCTTACCATTATCTTTGAAAGCGATTTCATACACGGTCCGACCGCTAAGGGTCCCTCGTTCAACGTCCTCGATAGTGGCAGTGCCCGCCTGGCTCTTTACCGCCGTCTGGACTGCGCCCGGTAATTGGCTAAATTGAACCTTGGAACCTTGTTGAAGCGGTTGCACGTCGGCCCGCAAGTTTCCCGCCATCAAGGCGGACCCGATTGAAAGTAAAGCAATTGTTCTTTTCATATAATCCTCTTCCCTAATATCGGTTGCGATGCTTCGGCAGCCAATCCCCCGCAGGCCTGATTCGGCATTAGGGCCAAGTCCCAAACTCTGTAGGCCAGGCAGTGTGATTTTTGCTGAAAGCGTGGGGGTTCACCCCATTGAAATTTTCTACCGGCGTTGCAGGTTGAAAGGAAAATTAAGAGGAAGGTCGTCCGACCCGAAAACAAGGAGTAGTTCCAATGATTCCAAGACATCACCGAAACCAAAAAGCCTATATTGATCTCAGTTGCCCCACTTGCGGAATGCAACTCAGTGACCCTAAAGCGGCGGGGTTCATCCTGAGAGATCAAACCTTTTGCTGTCAAAACTGCGCCGAGGGAACCGGGTGCATATGCCATGAAAACAAGATACGGCTACCTAAATCGGGGGAGAAGCGAGGCCATATGGGGCAGCGCAATCCCGAAAATTCAGTGAGGGATAATAATTTCAACGAAAAAATCAGTGCGTCAGGGCGGGTGATTGGTCCGAATAAACAGGAAACCCGTAAAGCGCCTCCCAGAATGCCCGGCAGAGGTGACCTGCTCGCAGATGGGACAAAAGCTCCGCGAAGCCAGAGTGATCCGCGAGACAGTACGCGTGAGCAGGCTCGTGGGCGTAGCGAGTTTGTGAATCGAAACGGAGCGAATCATAAGAATGATCGAATCTCGGCGACGGGCACAAAGAGCAGCAAACAACGTTGAAAATCTTAAAAATGATTTGTGTCCTCGGCTCGGATTTTGAAATCTTCGCCCGTGTCTAAACCAGCATTAGGCCGCGGCTTGGATGATTTGATGGGAAAAGCCGCTGGCCCGAAACAACTTACGTCTATTGCGCCGCTTGCGTCGGAAACGACGGCAGGTCCAGGCGTGAGTTCGTTGCTGAAAGGCACCCGCGAGGATTCTGGCGCTGATCAGGAACAGCTTTTGGAGATGGAACCAGTAGCGATGCCAGAGCAGGTGAGCACGTGGTTTCCGTTGTGGTATTTGTTTGCGGCTGATGTGCTCCTGGTTGTCTGTGCGTTGTTCCTGGTGTTTCGTGATCCTGCCACGCTCACCTGGAAAAGGCTCTTATTCGCCTGTATTACGACGTTGCTAGGCGCTGCACTTGCCATCGCTGGAGCCTACATGAAAGACCAGAAGGATGGGCATTAAGCTGCGGTTTTTGTGAAATGCCGCATTTGCCGCCTCGGACCGAGATGTTTTTCTCGCGCACTCCTCACATCGTCGTTTGAAACGTAATCCCCCAGGAAATTAGGTTTCTCATGGCGACCCCCGCGCTGCCAATCGTTCCACAGCGCCTTCGCTGCCACTTCTTTTTCAAAGCAGAGTTCAAGGGTCAGAAATTGAAACAACTGCTCTCCCAATGTTTCCAAAGCAATGCTGTGGCGGCGGCCGATTCTCGAGAACGACCACTCAGAAAATTGGAGGAAGGAGTTGAAGGGAGAACCGCTCGTTTTCCAGATGAGAGGGGTCGTTTCGATGAAGTTGCCGCTGTTACCCACTAAATCCCAGAAACGCGCAAAACGCCGCATCTTCTGCATCGCTTCGAAGTTTATCAGTTTGTTCTGCAGAATTTCATAAGGAGGAAATGCACTGTAAGCCATTTGCCATTCGCGATCGTGGCGGACAATGGGTGTGCCACGAAGTCGTTTCAGGATGCCGACCTGAATTTCCTGCGGGCCTAATTCGACGAGACGATCGAAACCGCGCCCGAAAGATTCCACCGTTTCACCGGGCAAACCTACGATCAAATCGGCGTGGATATGCACCCCGGTGTTTGCCCGAAGAAAACGGAAGTTGTTCGCCAGGCGATCATAATTCTGCCGACGGCTGATGTTCTTGGCGGTGGCTTCATCAAAAGTCTGAATACCGACTTCGAATTGAAGAACTCCCGGAGGAAATTTCGCGATGACCTCACGCAAACCTTCCGGCAAACGATCCGGCACCATTTCAAAATGGACGAACAGGCCTGGCCTATACCGCTCCAGGAAAAACTCCAAAATCGCGCGGCTGGTCGTCAGGTTGAGGTTGAACGTGCGATCGACAAATTTGAACTGCTGGAGTCCGCGCTGATAAAGCTTCTCCATATTCTCCAGCAGGATAGGCAAGGCAATTTGCCGCACCGGAACATCGAGAGATGAGAGGCAAAACTCACAAGTAAAAGGGCAGCCTCGAGACGCCTCCACATAGACGACACGATGGGCGATGTCTTTGTCATCGTAGAGATCGTAGGGCAGGGCGAGTTTGCCCAACTCCGGCAGCTCCGATGCGATGATCTTGAGAGCCGGCTTCTCGCCCCGCAGCAACGTCCCGCAAATTTCTGCAAACTTCAGATCAGCCTCACCCGTGATTACGTAATCCGCCAATCGCACGATGTCCTGCTGGTCGATTTCGAAACTCACCTCAGGCCCGCCCAGGATGATTGTGATGTCCGGTTGAATCCTTTTGATGGCGGCAACGAGTTCCGTCGTCTCGGTCACATTCCAGATGTAGACGCCGAGCCCGATAATCTTTGGATTCTGCGCCAGCAACACTTCTGCGATATCGAGAGGTTTCTGGTTGATATCGAATTCAACAATGCAGCTGCGGGGTTGAAGTTCGCCCATATTGGCCAGCAGGTAACGCAACCCGAAGGCAGCGTGGATGTACTTGGCATTCAATGTGGCGAGGACGATTTCAGCCATGAAGCAGGAACCTAACAGTGTTTATTACCTAAGCAAATCTTCAACTCTGAGGACCAGGGACGAATTCGTCCCTGGGCAGGAAGCGGAAAGGGGGAAAGCGACCCCCCCGCACCTCCGCATCAGTTCACCGGCGTCAACACAGCATCCAATGAAATGAGTTTCTCCAGCACATCCAGCGGACGGTAAAAATATTGCAGCTCCGCTTGCCATCCGAGTCGGGAATCCGCGCGCACCAACCGAAAGGCTTCCTGCGTCAGCCTTAACTCATCTGTTGCCCGGCGTTTCATTTCTACTGGATCGCCGCCATCGCGTGCTCCATAAAAATGCAACGTGTTTGCATAGGATCGACAATAATAAGCAAACATCCAGGCAACGCCGAGGTCTTGCTCAGCAAGTTTCTTTCGATCTGCCGGCGCCTTGGCTGCTGCTGCACGCAAATCACTCAATCCGTCATCCCAACGATCTGCCAGATGGAAGAGCAAACGTGCCATCACATCTTGAGGATACGGGGGAGTCCAGTTGCGCCAATCATCCTTAGGATTGAAGAGCGTAGTGCTGCCGTAAGGTGGAGCGATGTCGCGTTTATACCATGGAAGACTCGGTCCGTGTTGCATCGGTCCTGCGTAAGGAGAAACCGAGAAAGGATACTCTTCATGAAACGCAGCACTCATTTTCGTCCAGCCACGCACAGCATCGTCCGCCGCCACTTCTCCGTAGCGTCTTGCTGCGATGCGGCGGAGCGCTTCCGCTTCCGGGAGATTCGGATACCAGTTCTTCATCGCGAAGGCTTCGGTATTGGGAGAGGGATAACTGCCCACACTCCACGATCCCATCACCCCGCTCGCGTTTACGCTTTGCAGGGCTTCCGCTTTTTTCCAGAGCAGATTGGGCACAGTGATGAATGGAACGGTGCCGCATTCCCAGGTGGTGGAGAGTTGAATCTTGGCGAGAAAATTGTAGCCGCCCGCCTTTGCTTGTTCAGATCGGATCCTTGCTCGGGGGGAAGGGCCAATCACCGAGATGGAGTATTCTTCCACATTCATAGGAACTCCGCCGCGTTCGATTCGGGTTCCTCGTTCGAAGTCTGCCATCAGCTCCACCCCCTTGGGCAATTTCGAGATAATTTTTTCCGGGGCTGACTCGCCCATCACCGAGTGCCAGCTCCAATCCCACACAATGAAGCGAGCCTTCGGATTCGCCGCCCAGGCGCCTTCCGTCATGGTGCGAATCACTTCGGCAACGACATCCGCCGGGGCACGTTTCGCGCAACGAGGACAATTCGTCTTTGCTCCATGGGAGTAACAGTTCGTTAAGTTCTCGCTCGCCGTAATGACGAACACTCCGCCGAGGCCGGGCACTTCGCGGAAGAGCTTTTCGAAAGATTGGCGGATGTGTTTGCGGACGAGTTCCGTGGAGGTGCAAAGCGCGGCACTCTCGGCCTCTGCATGACCTTTGAGTTCAGGATATTTGGCGAAAAACGAATGAAACTGCGCGCGTGGTTCGTTGAGGTAGAGATAAACTTTTAGCCCACGTTTTGCAGCCCGCTCGACCAGCTCTCGTAAACGGCGCAGACGCTCTTCGCTTCCTTCCTTTTTGATTTCCGGGATGACCGGAGACGCCACTAGATCTTCAAGCAACGCGTAAACCCAGACGCCATCAGCGTCCTGATGAAATAGTTGGTTTAGATAACCGTCAGGATGCCCCTCAATTGCATCCTGCCCGAGCACATCGGTGAACGTGGAAAAGTAGGAGTAAACATAACGCGGGCTGAATGCGGGCGAATTGGTTTCATCGGCCGGCCTGAGGAAAGGCCCACCACGCTCGGCCATGCGATGTTCCAGTTCCACCAGGGCGCGGGCCAGGCCAACTTCGGTGGAAGACTGGATTTCGATGTGCTTTGGATTAATCGTCAGCACGTAGGCTTCTTCGGATTTCATCCGCTCATTTGTTTGCTGAAGCCGAATCGACTTTCCCGAACCTGCTTTTGAAACAATCGGCATCTTGTTGCAATCGTGGACCTCTTTGCAGTAGTCGACGAAATCCTCGGCGGCATGACGAAGGAAGTCGGTTGCTTTTGCCGGTATCTCCATTTTCCAGCCGCGAAGTAAGTCGGCGTCTCCTTTTTTGGGTTTTGTTCCTGGTACGAAGTCCGCGGGATTGTGCGCGCGGCAAAGTTCGTTCGTATAGCCGAGGCGAGGTTCTTCCGGGGTGAATTTTACTGATTCTAAATGTTTCCTGGCGTTTTCTGCAAACCAGCGGGCGCGGTTCTCTGTTTCGGGATCACTGGCTTGGTAGGCGAGGGGAGTGAGTCCGGGAGGCGGGCCGGCGAGCAATGCACGAACAGAAATTTCTTTGCGTAACACTTCGTCCCATTGCGCAGGGGTGAATCCGAGCAGTCCTTCGATTTGGGTGCGGGGGAGCACTCCCCAGTTGCGGCGCAGAACCATTTCGACATTGCGATGGATTTCCTCGCGGGTGAGGGGATTCGGCACAGTCAGTCCCAGTTCACGTCCGATTTTTTGAATCCCTCTCTTATCAGTGCTGAGCACCTCCGCAATTCTTTCATGCGGGACGATGTCCCAATTGCGGAAGACAGCGGCATGGAGTCGCGATGGGAAATAATCCAGATCCGGCGGAAGGGGTTCGCCGTGGCAAGTGTTATACAGGCCACTGAGCGCGAGGAGCAGGATGATTCTTGTGAGCAGAGAATGCAAAAGTGGCATGCACCGATTTGTTGCATCGGCGACTTTCTGTCAATCCATTACCGTCGCGGGTGGCGGGTAACTCTCATGTGCGTTTCTGTGCTGGCGTTTCTCCGCGCGGCGGCGAAATGAGCGGTTCGACCGTGGCTTTTCCTCATGAAATCGTGTCTCAATGGGTTCGTTTTTCACGTTTCCTCCGGGGGAAATAACCTACGCGTTTCGTGCCTCTTGCCGGATGCGGGAGAATCGCGGTGTGCGGTTGGTTTCGGACGCTGCTCCGAGGGGAAACGGGGACTTTGCAACGTAATTGCTCAAATTCTCAACGAATTCAGAAGTAATCCATGCGACCGCTTTAGTAGGGCAGGCGGTTCCTCGCTGTTTCCAATGGCGCAGAAGTTTGATTTTCATTCCGGGAGGGAAGTTTCGATAGTCGCCATGACGTTGGTCCCTGCCATTATCCATAAGTATCCTACCCACAGTTCGGCGATCCCGGGTAGAAGTTTCATGGTCAACTCCCCAAGAACTCTGACTGCCCGGAAAATTATTTGGGGGTGATAGAAGATTCCGCCGATGCGGGGGAAAAATCTCTCACCTCTTTCGCGAAATTCGGAGGTGCCGAGATCATTTTCTCTCCTTCAGCGACGTGTCGCCGGGTGTGAAATAATTTTCTCACCATCAGAAACGCGTCGCTGGTAGTAAAATGATTTTCTCAGGTCCATTTCTCAAACGCGGATGGACACAAATTTTCACCCATGCAGGGATGGGTTCGGAAGGGGTGCGAAGTTTCGGGACATATTCGCCTCTTGATCGCAGAATTGCACCATTTGCTGACTCCTACCGACCCACGTTGGTCGCGGTTGGGATCGAATTTGCCGGGAGCGAAGGAACGACCTGCCACGCCGGAAGGAATAGTCATCACAGCAATTGACGAGACTTTCAGCGAGGTCACGTGGAAAATTATCGGGGGTTGCAAATTGCGAAGCCTCCTTTTACAACTTTCCCATCTCCGTGAACCAAAATAAAAACTGCATGAATCGTTTTGCCCCAGTTCTCCTCGGTTTCGCCGCGCTCATCTCCACGACCACGTATGCCGCGGAGTTGAAATACAGCGTTGTTCCTAATTACTTTGAAAAAGATCCCGGTGGAAAACCATTGGGGCCCTGCCACGGCGGCACCGTCATCGACAAGGCTGGCAATGTTTACGCGACCACAGACACCGAACGGGGAATTGTTATCTACTCTCCCAAAGGCAAGTTTCTGCGAAATGTTGGACCGACAAGGATTCACGCTTTGGAAATCCGGAGTGAGAAAGGGGTGGAATACATCTACGCCGCACGGCCTGCTGATCACGAAGTAGTGAAGCTCACGCTGGATGGTAAACAGGAATGGGCCCTGAAATTTCCCCAGGAAGCCGGCATCTATAAAGATGAAAAAGGATTTAACCCCTGCGCCGTAACCGTTGCTCCAGATGGATCGATTTTCGTGGCAGATGGTTATGGATCCAATTTCGTTTTGAAGTTCGATAAAGATCGAAAGTTTGTCAAAGCCTTCGGCGGTCCTGGGGAAGAAGAAGGCAAGTTCAAGACCTGCCATGGTATTGCATTCGATGGACGATATGACAAGCCGCTGCTCCTGGTCGCAAACCGGAACAATAATCGGGTGGAACATTGGGACCTCGATGGGAATTTTGTAAAAGTAATCCAGAAAGACCTGCGCATGCCGGCTGCGGTCCACATTCGCGGAAAATACGCGATCTTCCCCGAACTACAGGGCCGGGTTACGGTTTTGGACAAAAAGGGTGAAATTGTGGCGCAAGTGGGTGATAACCCCAACGCCGGTCAGCGCGCTAACTTCGGTCTGCCTCCTGATCAATGGAAAGAAGGGATCTGCAACTCCCCTCATGGTGCCTCCATGGACAAAAAAGGAGACTTGATCGTGTCTGAATGGAGCCAATTCGGCCACGTTCACAAGTTCGAGCAGAAAAAGTAGGGTCACACCCGTAATATTTCCGCTTGCTGGGCTTCCCGTATAAGATGGCGGGTGCCTTGGTCTAAATAGTTGGAGTTTTGTCGGGCAGGCCCCGAGCGGCGCTCGGTGTTTCCCCGAGCTTTTGCTTGTCTTGGCCCTACATGGACCTATGCTATGGGTTGCAAACAAACCCTCAACATGGGCTATCGAATTTCTAACCTGATCGGACTCATTCTTGCGTTTTTTGGCTTTGCCGTTGTTGCTCAGGCGCAACCGTTCGTTGGGGTAAACGAACCTGGAGCGGTGACCAACTTCAGCTTCACGACGACTGCTACGACCACTAACTATACGTTGACCCTTTCAGGTGCGACGAACGCCTACTCGTATTTGTTCCTGCGAAAAGGAGGAGTTGCTTCCCCTACGAACTACACTTTTGCCGCCAAACTGGTCGGCACAACCAACATAATCGCTCTAGAGAACCCGGAAGCTGCGGCCGGCACGTGGAACGTAAGCGTTGTCACGCCGCCCGACTCGGAGGCGCACTCGTTCACGTTGGAGCTGAAAAAAAATGTGGCCGGGCTCCGGAGTTCGCAACCCGTCGATAAACCCCTCGCGTTTTCTGTTTCGGGAATAGCCCTGGGCGGAAAATGGCAGTATTACCGTGTGGAAGTGCCAGAGCAGCCGGTTCGTTTGGCTTTGACACTGAGTGGGACCAACCAGTGGCCAGACCTATATTTCCAGAAAGATACCATCCCGACTACTACATCGTTCTTGCGCGCAAGTACGGGCGTACTCAGAGACACGCTGAACTTTACTGACCTTGAATTGGTGCCGGGTAATTACTTCATTGGCGTTCATACGCCGACAGGAAAGATGGCTTATCAACTCAACAGCGGAGTCATCAAGATCATTCCGCTTGTGTTTGATCCGGGAGAAGAAAGGGACGGCACAGATACATATAAGCACCCTGTAAAGACTGCTGGCGACACCTACTTCCGGGTGCGAACGGAGCTTCCCGATGTAGGAGCGTGGCGGACGGCGCTGAAGGTAATTTCGGGAGACGCTAATCTCTATGTGAGCCGTGGGCAGTTGCCAAGCGCAAGGGTGGCGGACTATCGCTCCACTCGGGTGGGTTCGGATGGAATTATCCTAAGCTCTGGACAATTTGCTGCGGGCCAGGACTGGTACATCCTCGTTCAAGCGAGCACCAACACACAATGGACCCTGGTGAGCGGCGCGCCTTTTGTTACGGACCTGGGAACGTTAAGCGAAACTGGATCGAGCGGAACCAGCGCCGCAATTGGTCCCGACGGATGGCTTTTCTATAAAACCGTAATTGCTCAAGGTGCGTTGGCCTGGCGACTGTCCTTGAACGGAGCGACGAACGAGATTTTTGTGAAGAAAACAAGTGTCCCTCTTTCGACGTCAGGCAAGTACGAGGCTCGAAGTCTGAAGCAGATGCTGGCAGTGCCCCCTTACCTGGTTGCAGGTGAACAATATTTTGTGGGTGTTCCGGGTGTGCCGGGAAAAACGATCTCACTGGATTCCCGTGTCCAAGCCATCCAAAACATCAACTTCACCTCAGCGTCCACCAACTTGTCAGGCAACGGCTACACCACCTATAGAGTGGCGGTGCCACCACAAATGGTAGCTTGGCAGATAGATCTTTCCAGCTCATCTACGGCAACGAAATTATACGTGCGGCAGTCCCTCGTCCCGAACGAATGGATCAACCAGGCATTCTCGGAAGTTGTGGGGACAAACAAAAGTCTGTCATTGGTTCCCCCCTTGCTCACGGACGGTACGTTCTATATCACCGTTGCCGGAACAGGCGCACACTCATTCACATTGAAGAGTGGTCAGTCGCAGGTCACTGACATAGACTTAACATCCGAAACGGACAATGCTGATGCTGGCCGTGTGGGTTGGCGATATTTTCGACTGACCGATATTGACCGGCAACTTGGGGCACTCGGCTGGGAATTATTCCTGAGGAATTCTGCTCCCGGAACCCGGATTGCACTTCGCAGGAGCCAGGCACCAGGCATGTGGGATTACCGCCCGTACTATTCCGCCGTAACGCTGCCTTCACGCTATTACGATTACATCAGCCAGGCAGCTTCTTTAAAGCGGCCGGGCCACCAGGCAGACGTATGGTACATCGGCGTTTATAACCCCGGCACTGCGTTGAAACAGTTTACTTTGGTTTCTCGAGAGATAGCAGCGAAGACATTGCCGGGCGACAACGGGACGCTTTCTCAAAACGGTCTGCCAAAAGGGGAGTGGGCTTACTTTCGGGTCGATGTTCCTTCAGACGTTCTAGGATGGGATGTGCGTCTTGGCAGCGTAGTTGGTCTTCCTAAAATGGTCATTGGCCGCCAGGCTCTTCCGGGACCCGATATCGTCCAGGGTGTGGTTCTCACCAATATCAGCACAACCCTCAGTTTGCCGGCAACCGCTACCAATTGGCTTATAGGTAAACAATGGTTAACCAAACTGGATTGGACGCTGCGAGCAATGAATTCCCTGGGAGTGGATGAGAGCGGTCGTATCATGGCCATGGGAATGGGGCGTCCCATGCAGCCGGGTACGTATTATGCGGGGGTCTATAACGCGGGAGCCACCTCCCTCAATTTCACGATTCGCAGTCGTTTCATTGGTTCGGGACGAACTATTCCAGTGGCGAATGTGGCTTTTCAAAACGGGACAGCTACCAATGCCGTGTCTCCGAGAGAGGTTAACTATTATCGAGTAACGGTTCCTCCGAATTCTCGCAGTTGGAAAGTGAAGCTCACCGTCGAGAGCGGTGAAGCAATGATGGTCGTCTCCACCAACAAAATCCCGAATATCGAATCGGCTAAACGGGTGCAGAAACCCACTCCCGCGCTCAGCAGGGGGAGGGAACATTTCGTCCTTTTGCCGGATCGAGGTAAGGACTACATCAAGGGTGGCGATCATTATATCGCGGTCATTGGCGAAGGTGCTGGCACGAAGACCGGCCGAATTGGAACTGGTTCAAGCCGATATACGATTGAAAGTGTCGGTGAAATGGTGGAGACAAATTTAGGGATTATTCCATCGGCCGGAATCACCAGAGCCGACAAACTTGAGGCGGGGGAGGTAAAGGCTTACCATTTTACGGTCCCTGCAAATATCGCCGGTTATGAGATATTCGTTACGAACAAGGTTGGTAATCCAGTGGCGGTGATTGGAACTGATACCCGACTTCCGGATCCGGGCCTTGGGAAAACAATTCCCGCGGAGCCTTACGGCCACGAAGGGGGGCAGGATAGCATTCCCGATCATGAAGTCTTTGATAATCACTTGTATGCGGCCGCTCTTCCAGGTGTGGTGTTTTCTGACACCTTGATGTTAATGGCCAGATCCCGCGCGGGGGTTTTTTCAGACGCTAGTTATACGTTGAAAATCAAGGAGCTGGTTCCACAGGCCATTCCATTTAACCAGGGTGTTCAAAACGTGGCTGGGCATCCACCTGGTACCTGGAAGTTTTTTCGGGTAGTGGTTCCGGGCAATGCCCTTGGCTGGGACGTTCGACTTGTCAGCGTTCTCGCAGGCAGTCCCAAGTTAATTGTCTGTCGCGGGATTTTGCCCATCCCGTTTAAGCACGATGGATTTCATTCCATGAACACCGATTTTTGGAGTCCCGGGATAAAATGGGCTCCAGGTGTAGATTGGACCGGACGGTCCTATTCGCCTCTAAATATTTCAGAAGATGGGCGTTTGTTGGCCATGGGAATGGGACATCCCCTCGAGGCAGACACTTACTATGTGGGAGTCTATGCCAGTAACCTTTGCACCTACACAATCAAGAGCCGGGGCATTGGCGACGGTTACTCCATTCCAGTCACGACCCTGGCGTTCGATCACGAAACAGTCGTTGCTGATAATTTGCCGGCTCGTGAAGCCGCCTATTTTCGAGTTAATGTTCCTGCGAACGCGAAGAGTTGGAAGGTGTCGCTTGACTTGAAATCAAAGGGCGAGGCCAACCTGATTGTGCTCAAGGACGCTGTGCCCAACGTCCTTGCAGCGGCTACGGCCAAAGTTATTCATAATAGCTCGGCTGGGCGGAAAAATAGAAAAACTGGACCCGAAGACTTCGTCCTGCTTCCACCGGACAAACAACCCTTCCTCAGTCCGGGCGTCTATTATCTTGCGGTCATTTCTGAAGGCGGAAATCCACTAAGTACACTTAAAGTTGGAGCCGATAAGGTCGGATACACCCTGACAAGTCATGGAGAGTTGCCCTTGCTCGACTTAGGGACACTTGCGTCTCCGATTACAAATCAGGCATCCATGCAGGGCGGGGAGGTGGTGGGTTACCAGTTTCAAATTCCACCCGGCACCGTTAGCTTGGAAGCCAGGCTGGAGAACAAGGTGGGTAATCCGGTGATGGTTCTGCGGCAGGGGCCATTTATGCCGGATCCTTCCTCGGCGTACCCGCTATTAGGTGCGGACATTTATGGCACGGACGGTGGGGAAATCCTGGGAACCAGGGCAAGTGACAATGTTATCACTTACGCAAATCCGACAAATGGCATTTACTATCTACTGGTCAAAGCGCGCCCGATTGTTGGCGTCTATACGAATGCCAGTTTCAGGCTGCGGCTGTCGGTCATTACCTCCGCGCCCTTACCTTTCGACGGTGGGAGTGTGACTGTAGCAAATCAGACAAGCGGTTCCTGGAGTTACTTCCGTGTTGATGTCCCCGAGGGGGCGTTGGGATGGGATTTACGTCTCACCAATGTTCTGTCAGGACTTCCGAGGATCGTTGTGTGTAAGGACGCGCTTCCCGGATCAGCGACTACTAAACCATGGGGTTTGCCGGGCAGCCAGTTGCTGTGGCCGACCACGAATCAATGGGCAGCCGCAACGGATTGGACCAGGAGGCAATTCTCCCCTGAAGGCACGGTGGACGAAAACGGACGTATTCTGGCGATGGGAATGGGGAAGCCATTGATGCCTGGCAGCTATTATGTTGGGGTGGTTAACACGGTCGCTGCAAGCGCATCGATGTCTTATACCATCATGAGCCGTGGTATTGGGGATGGTTACATAATCCCAGTGACCGCGTTGCCTTTCGCCGGTGGCAGCGTCACAAATCTAGTTCTCCCCTCTCGCGAAGCCGCGTATTACAAGGTGGAGATCCCGACGAATGCGCCTTCTTTCAAACTCAAATTAACTGGGTTGTTTGGCGAGGCTATGATGGTTGGCTTGCGTGGATTCATTCCCAATGTCGACTATAACGATTCAACCCGGTCAATCCAGTTGGGCAAAACTATCCAAAAGTCGGGGAACGAGCATTACCTGCTTTTGCCTCCCGCAAACCAAACTTATATCGGAACTGGTTCCGTCTTTTTCGCGGTCGCCGGGGAGGGAGCGGTGACGAATGCGACACGGATCGGGAAAGGCACGAGTGGCTACGTATTAAATACGCTGGGGGCTCTTCCTCTGACCGATCTGGGCGTCTTAGCGGGAACCAATGAATCTGTCTACGCCGATTCGCTCGAAGGGGGTGAATCGAAAGGTTACGAATTTGTACTGGCTCCGGAGGTTCTGGGGGTTGAGGCGAAGCTGGAGAATCGTGTGGGAAACCCGGTAATGGTCTGGAGAGAAGGGGAACTTCTACCAAATCCGGGAGGCACCTTTGTTCCCTCACCTGAGGAGTTCTATGGAAACGAAGGTGGATCGCCCGTGACGGCTGGCTCCCAGACCCTTCTCACGTTAGCGACTACAACGGCGCAATCCAGTGAAGGATTTACAACAAATCGTTTGATGATTAAGGCCCGGGCAATCAGCTCTGTATTTTCTGATGCAAGTTACACTCTGCGACTTCGCCCGATCATCGTGCCTGAACTTAATTTCACAGCTTCGATGAACCAAAACGGTAGAAGTAACTCCGTGACCGCCACGTTGGAAAATGGCCATCGCTCCTTTTATAAGGTGGTTGTTCCCGACGGGCAGCTTGGATGGAAATTGGAATTGGCACAGGCTTCCGGGATCGCATCGGTTCGTGTGAGAAAAGATCAGTTTCCGAGCGACACTCCTTTGACAGGAAGTCCCTTCGTGAGTCCTGCTGCTTACATTGTCACACCGCTGCTGACTGCCGGGACCTGGTTTGTTGAAGTTAAGGCGCAAAGTTTTACGACCTATACGTTGACGAGCAGTGCTTTGGGACTGGAAAGGACAGCCTGGAATATGCCGGCGATTGGCGAAACCAATACTGCACCAGGTATGTCACTGCCGTACTTTGGGGACAGCGCAATCAACACCAATGGAGTCCCTCTCGCCAGTGAAAGCGCCTTCCTGGAGTCGGGTTATCAACACTATTACGCGTTTTATGTGCCGACCCAAAATGTTGGACTCGTTCGCATGCAGCTCGAAGCGGTTAGCGGCAATCCTAATATTTACCTCCGCTATGCCGGTGCGCCGACGATTTCACACAGTTTAGCTGGAGTAAGCGGGACTATTTATGATCGTACTCTGGCCGGCAGTCTCGGAACCGAATACGCAAATTTTGTCCCGATGGATGGCAAAGTTGAATCGAGCATGAAGAGCGGGCTGTGGTACGTGGCGGTGCGCGCCGTTGGCGCCAATTCACGGTATCGCATTAGGTTATCCACGGGGAATATTCAGCAAATTCCAATTGACGGCTCGCTGCTCTCAGACCAGGTGGTCGCAGGGGGAGATTGGAAATACTACCGCTTTCGGATGCCTGATCCCGTGCCGACCAAATGGCAGCTGACCTTTTCCAAGCAGCTCGGAGATATGGGAATATCGATTCGCGATACTGTGCCGCCGGGTAATGGCACCATAGATCGAAGGCACTGGGGGACTGATGTTAAGAATCAGGGTCCCTATCCTGAGCTTAGCACAGCGGGAACCTATACGTTTGAGACTCCGCCGTCACGACCGGGGGAAATTTACTATGTTGGAGTGCGCGGGATTAATGATGCAACATTTTCAATCAGTGTAAAAACTCTCGAGACGGGCGCAATCATGCCCACGCTCCTCAGCTTTTATTCGGGCACCATGGAAGGTGAATTGCCGCCGTTTTCGCAACGTATGTATCGGATAGATGTGCCAGCTGAAGCAACTCGGTTGAAATTCACCAACATTCATTCATCTGCGATTCGGTTTTTCATGGAGCAAGGGACCCTCCCTTTGAAAAAGGGCCAGGATGATTGGTTTAGTCTTACTGCGAATTCCTCCATGACCACCAGTTTAGGTACTTGGCCTTGGATGCCCGCTAAATCCTATTTTCTTTTTGTAACGAATAGCGCAGCCACGACGCAGACGTTTACAATTCAATCGGATGGCAAGAACGCATTGACCGACGACTTTGACAAAGATGGCCTTCTCGATGCGTGGGAACGGCAGTATTTTGCTACGACGGCGCATAACGGGACTGGGGACTTCGATTTGGACGGCGTGAATAACATGAATGAATTCATGGAAGGGACTAACCCGGCCGACAACATTTCATTTAATCCGCGTTTGATAGTCTCGGCGGCAAATGGGACCGTGATCAGGAATCCTAACAACGCTTATTTCAGTAAGAACACGACTGTGCAGCTGACCCCGGTCCCAACCGACGGCTACGTTTTCAGAGCATGGAGTGGTAGCCATTTTGGGGCGGAGAACCCGCTCCAGTTACTGATGGATACAAATAAGAGCATCACGGCCGTGTTTAAGGTAGTGGGTGATGATTTTGAAACGCCTGTGCTACTCGCTGGAAGTTCGATTGTGACGAATGCATCCAATCTAGGCGCCACCAAGGAGTCTTTGGAGGTCGACCACGGCGGAAACGCAGGAGGCCAATCGCTTTGGTGGTCGTGGACGGCTCCTTCCTCCGGGGTGGCCGAGATTACCACGGCGGGAAGTACCTTTCCCACGCTGATGGGAGTTTATATCGGCAATGCTCTTACAAATCTGTTCATGGAAACAAACGACACAACGCTGACCGGCGGGAGCTATCGTGCGAAGGTGATCTTAAACGTGGAAAGTGGCGTTGCTTATCAGATTGCAGTCGATGGGTTAAATGATGCAACTGGTACCGTGCAGTTGGCGATAGACTTCTCCTCTTTTGGAAGACCGGATAATGTTTCTGCCAAGCCTGTTAAAACTTCTGGTTCGTCTGAAGTTGCAATCAGGCTTCTGATGCCCGTTCCGGTGGGCGAAAGAACGTTACTGTTCAAATTACCCGGGAATTCAAATGGGATTCACATCATCGAAGCATCGACGAACCTGATAAATTGGGAATCAGTGGGCGTTGTGCAGAATGGCGTGGCACAACCGCTTCAGCGCAAATCAATCAACGTTGGCGAAAGCATGTTCTACCGATTGCGAGCCGACTAAGGGCGTTTGCGACTCGTATGAAATCGTGGAAAGCTGAGGTGTGAGCAAATTGTCCAAAAAGATCAAATGTCCTTCCTGCAAAAAGGAGGGAGATTGGTTTGAGGGAAAGTTTGGGCCGTTTTGCTCACATCGATGTAAAATGGTCGATCTGGGGAAATGGTTCAGCGAGGAAAATAAAGTATCCGAGCCGCTTAGGCCCGATCATTTCCTACAGTTTGGTGACTTGCCATCCGGTGAAGATCTGGACAACCCGTGATGAACATCGCGAGCTTAAGGTCTTTGCCAAACAATTTTTCCGTCGACAACAGTGAGGCGAACCTGCGTCTCGCGGATTTCATCTACTTTGCAATTCAGGATATTCCGATCCAGCAGGATCACGTCCGCCAGTTTGCCGGGTTCGATGGATCCTTTTATTTTTTCTTCATGATGAAGATACGCGTTGTTGAGTGTGTAAAAACGAATCGCCTGTTCCCGGTTCAATCTCTCCCTTGAGTTCAGAACGCCTCCTCGTTCTGTTTGTCGGGTAAGCGCGATCCACATCCCAAGCCAGGGATTCCAGGGATTTGTGCTCTCGTCAGCATCCAGTTGGACCATGTGATCACTGCCTCCCGCAATGACTATACCCCCCCGGAACATAGCCCGGAGCGGTTGGAAGTTCTTCATTCGGTCTGTTCCAAGCACCTTGAGCAGGGTTGCACCATCCTTATAGAGCCAGGCTGGCTGGATATCCGCCGCGATATTGAGCCGTTTCATTCGTTTCAAACTCTGCTGTGTTTGGAAATTTGCGTGAGTAATGAGAAAGCGCCGCTCGCGGAGTCGCTCACGTCCTACTTCTCTTGCGATGTTTTCATAACAATCCAGAAGCACCTCTGGCGATGCTTCACCCGTGCAATGAGCTGTTAATTGCCAACCTTGTTTCGCGGCCGCCAGGTAGAGAGGATTAAGAATGTCAGGGTTGACATTGAGCAGACCGCGATAATCGGGATCGGTAATCTGAAACATTTCCGAGATTCCCCAGGGTTCACGCATGTAGGCTGTGCCAATCAACATTCCGCCATCCAAAAACACCTTCAATGGTCCGATCCGCACCCATTCATCGCCGGTGCCACTTGGTCCATAACTGAATTTCCCAGGAGCGGCATTCGTGATTTCGCTCAGTTTTTTAAGCGCCTCGGGAATTGTTTTCGGAACTGGGTCCATCACGCGGGTGCAGTTCACCCGAACCGTCAGTTCGCCCGATGCTGCCAGGCGCCGAAACAAATCGATCGCCTCAGGATCGGTACGTCTTTCTCCGATGCTGGTGATCCCGTGCTGATTGTAGAGAGCATGAAGCTTCTTGAGGGCATCAAGATGTTCCTCAGGTGAGGGGCGGTGGGCAGACACAGCGCCCTTGAGCAAGTGCGCTGCATTTCGTAGCAGTCCGGTAGGTTCTCCGGTTTTGGGGTCTTTGACTATTTCTCCCGGCGATGGGTTTGGAGTGTCACGAGTGATTTGCGAAAGTTCCAACGCCTTGGAATTGGCAACGGACACCGGACCGGAATTCCAATGAATCGGGTTGTGGGGCGCGGCCAAATCGAGTTCGCCTTTAGTGGGGAGCCGCTGCTCCCGAAGACGAGATGCGTAGACTCGTTCCAGGATAATCCAGCTCGCGGCTGGCTTCGTTTTAACTTGTTGGCCAATCCATTCCTGTGCTTCGGCAATCGAGTGAATTACAGGCGCAGCGCCACCGAGTTCACTTATTGAAGCTCGATAGGAATGAACGTGTCCATCGTATATTCCTGGCATGACCGTTTTCCCCTCGCCATTAATGACTCGTGTAGTCTCGCCGATAAAAGCTCTGGCCTCTTTGTTCTTGCCAACATATTGAATTTTATTGTGCAGGACGGCGATTGCCTCTGCTTCTTGCCGGCTTCCGTTCACTGTGATGACGCTGGCGTTCGTGATGACGAGATCTGCACCCGGATGAGTCCCGGCGCAAACGAGCAATGGAAACAAAAGCATCAAAGCGGGCAACCAACAGAGCGGGCGCATCCGCTTGTTTAAACAAACTTGTCCTGAATAAGCAAATCGAACGCCGCTTCTCAAAAATATTCAAATTGCAATTGGCGTTTGAATTGCTAGCAATGCATCTGATGAAAATGAAAACTGCCCTGCTCGTCGCCACCATTTTCGCGACCATGAATTTCTCCAGTGCTTTTGCCGGAGAAGACGTGGAAACGCAAGAAATGCGCCACACCTATAAAGTGTTTGATATCCTGGTGGTTCGGCCGGTCGGACTCATCATGACTGTTGCTGGCTCAGTGCTTTACGTTGCCACCATTCCCGTGACGGTTCTGAGTGGGGACTCCGAGGAATCCGCTGAAATTCTCGTCAAAACGCCAGCGCGGGTTGCGTTTAGCCGACGCTAATTCTAAAGTCATTTTCCGCAGTTGATGGCGAGTAGCCATACAACGCAGACGCCACAATGTAGCTGCCAATCAAGGCAGCTGCATTTTCATAAAGCGGTAGCCCCAAAACATCCAGATCACTGCTGCCAGGGCAATGTAGGGTCCGTAGGGAATACGACTCGACCATTCCCGTTTTCCTGCCGATATAAATGCGATACCCACCGCGGCTCCGATGATGGAACTTACCATTAACGAAAAGATGGTGGCCTGCCAACCGAGGAAAGCTCCGATCGCTGCCATGAATTTCACATCTCCAAAACCCATTGCCTCTCGTGGCACGGTGATCATGTCGGTCGTCACCTCCATGTAGGGAGTTTCTTCCGGCTTAAACTTGTCCTCCCCAATAACCAGCAGTTCGGGGCTTAGCCTTACTGGAACATTGATGTAGCAACGATCAATCATTTCCACTTGCCTGGCCTCAAGCATAATGGTGTCTGACTTTCGGTAGAAAAAATCTTCATACGGAACTTCAGCATCCGGTAGTTTGATGCTTGTCTCTGTAAACAGCACTTTGGAACCCGGTTCCATTTGCAGCTTCTGCTTCCCGAACAGCAGTTTGCCCAACCGAAGAATTCCATAGATCACGCCTCCTCCCACCGCAATTCCCAACAAGCTTAACTTCATGGCTTCTGGAACATCTGTGGTGCCGTGCAACGCGGGGACGAAGAAAGAAACGATGAACCCGGCCACAATTCCACCAATGGTGATCTCATCAGGAATAATGAAGTATTCCAGATCGATGAATGTGGCGGCGATAAACGCGGCAAGGACGAAACAATAGACGATTGCCATGGCTGGGCTGTGCCGTCCGAATGCCAGCCATGCAGCCAGAAACATCAGTCCGGTGAGCAATTCCACCAGGAAGTAGCGGAATGAGATGGGAGCCTGACAATTTGCGCATTTACCGCGGAGATACAGCCATGTGGCCAGTGGCATGTTCAAATACCAGGGGATCGAGTAGTTACAGTGGGGGCAATGAGACGGCGGAGAAACGACGCTCTCGCCGCGCGGCATCCGGTAGATACAGACGTTCAGAAAACTTCCCACCATGGTTCCGAACCAAAAAACAACCGCTGACCAAAAATGAAATGGCACCTGCGCCCAAATTTCAGGATCAAACATAACAGTTTAGGCCGTTACCGTCCGCGGACTCCATAGACATTTGCTTCAAGCGCATTTCGCATCTCAGCGATGGGCGCTTTCTTACCTGACCAAAGTTCCAATGCTTTAGCTCCCTGGTAAAGCAACATTCCTATTCCATTTGCAGTCTTACACCCGAGAGCTTTCGCTTCCTGAAGCAAGTTTGTGTCTGCCGGCCTGTAAATCATATCATAAACGAAATGCGGCTGGTTGAAGCGCAACCAGTTTAGATCGAGAGGAAGGGGATCTGTTGCTTTCAGTCCGAGCGAAGTCGCGTTCAACACCAGATCCACTCTGTCTGCCGGATATCCGAGGAACACGTTGATCGCAGGATTCTGCAGTCGCAGCGAATGGGCCAGTTCTGCTTCCCGATTTGGATTTTGCACCGTCACGTGGATCCGCACTCCCGGAAACCGCGTGCTGATCTCAACGGCGATCTGCCCCGCTTTTTCCTCCGTTCGATTAAGCAGGAAAAGATTTGAGACCCCTTCCGCCGCGAGACGCAACGCCGCCGCACGTCCAGCGCCGCCGGCACCAAGGAGCAATACTGATTTACCACGAAGATTTAAACCAAGGTCCTCGTTGATGGATCTAACAATGGCGTCGGCATCCGTATTGAAACCGTGGGACCGAATCTCGGAAATTTCATCAGCCGGAACTTCATTCAACGGCACCCATGCTCCAGCCTTATTCCTCGTTTCAAACCGGATCGTGTTTACAGCGCCCCAGACACGGGCGGAGTCGTCGAGCACATCGCACATTTGTAGTGCCAGAAGTTTGTGCGGAACAGTCAGGTTCAATCCGATGAACTTCATTGCTTTCGCACCAACGATAGCCATCGGCAAATCATTGGGATGAACTTCACAAGCCAGATAACGCCAATTCAACTGCAACGAAGCGATACCCGCATTTTGCATGGCAGGGGAAGCTGAGTGTTTGATCGGCTGTCCATACACCGCGCAATAGCGCGTGGATGCATCGATTGAACTGGCAAAAGCTTGCGGCACAAGGGGTTTATCGCAAAGCGCATTTCAAAGTTCAAAGACTAACTTGGTCAGTCGCGCAGGGAAACCGTGGTGGACCCACCAGTTCCGGGAACGATAATCCTACTGGTTTCGGAAAATGACGCTCAGAAGTCGACGCCAGTAACGCGAACGTTGGCGAAAGCGAAGGGATGACGCGCGCTCTTGGCCTGAAGCAATTTGGAAAGGGTGATAATACGTACGTAGAGGCGCTTGTAAAAGTGCGGGCTGCCTTTCTCTGGAGACGATACCTGCTCATTAAAAGTTAGAGGTCGGCTACCGGGAGTAAAAAACCGCCTTTCAAAAGAGTACAGATAGTAGCTACGCCGCCGTGACACGCTTTCCAGACCGTGTAGCTAGTGTGGTGTCCCTCAAATAACTAGACTTAAGAGCACGAATGGTTTTGGCGGCAACCCGTGGAAGAGAGGACAAGCAGATTGCAACGAAGCTTAAAGTCCATCGATTCACTGTAGCGTTATCGACGCGTTCGGGAGCATGGCATTGGATGCATTGGGGAGATTGCGTCAGGAAGAGGACGAAAACCTCGATACGGATCGGAAGCGACCGGCCAGATTATTGAGGCTACACTGCGAAGCAAGCCAAAGGGTTCAACACATGGGAGCACGGGTGTGATTTTTTCCGGGTGAGAAGGCTGGAGCTAAGCCACACCGGATCGGCGGAATTATAGCCGCTGCATAAAATGATTTCGGGATAAAGTGATGCTTGCACGTGACGCATCAACATTCTTGTCACCGAAGCCGGCAGCCAAGGTCCGCACCCCTCCTGCGCAACAAGAATCCAGCAAGTTAGAACGCCGTCACACCCAGAAATGGAGGCAATCCTACGCGAGGATTGTCTCCAAACACATTTTTGGAGGGGTGTTACGGCCGTCACAGGGGTCAAACAACAGAAATGGAGGGGTGTTACGGCGGTGACAGGGGTCCAAAAACGTTTTTGGAGAGAATCCTCGCGTCAGATTGCCTCCATTTCGCGTGTTACCGACAATCTCCGACGTGGATTGCGCTCGTTCCAGGGAACGCCCAGATTCTTCCTCTCCGATCGCCTTCGTTCCCCGGTTTGGGGAGGTTTTACTCCTCCGATTACCTTCGTTCGGCGGATTGCCCA
>JBKJKE010000159.1:0-32164 GCA_046597605.1 Limisphaerales bacterium
CGTTTTTCCCAGGGCTAAAGCCGCTGGGCTAGTATCAAATATCCCTTCGGGATAAAATCTGTTGGAGGTCCCAGAGTGAATGCCAATTGGCATTCCACCGGAAACAGCGAAGAACCAAAATAGTGCAACAATGCAAGTCTTCAGCCGGACAGAACTCTTCAGAGATTCATCTGAAATCTTTTCCCGCTTTCGAATCTGATCCGACCCGACCTCCCCAGCAGAGTGATCCCATCTTCTGCATACACTTCGATAAACCCCGAGAGTGTTTCGTTTTCAGGGAAAGGGATAAGTTGCCGGTTCGGTCCATGCGAACTCTTCCCCTCGTATCGCCTGCCATCGTTTGATACGAACACCACCTTCTTCTGCAGCCAGCGGGCGAAGATCTTGTTCTGATCGAGACTTGGAGCTGGCCCGGCCCCGTAGAGAACCCCGAGTAATTTGCGTCCGGGCTTTTCCTGTTCACCTTGGACGACCCAACCCAATGCCACGATAAAACGATCACTGGAATCAACGTTCGTCAGCAACGTCTGCACTGGAGGAAAACTCAGCGCATTGGTGGAGAGGCTATACGAAAGCTGTGCTCTATTGTGGTGTGTGCCCAGCAGATACCATGTATTCGTCCCCACCCGAAATTTCTTCGCGTCGTTGATCGCGTTCCCTCCGGGCAGCACATTCCCCTCGAAACGATAATTTTTTCCATCCGAACTGGAGGCGCGGTAAATCTGAAACGGCCCGTTTCCGGAAGTGTTTTTAAAGTCACCAAAGTAGAGGCGATAGAAACCCTCTTCCTGGAGGATCACGTTGAGGCCGTTGATGTCCGCGCCCGGGAAGGCATCTTCGCCCAGCAAATTCGTATAGCCTGTAATTGTCATTAAATCACGTGGATCAAAATTCACAGGTTCACCCCGTGATCCATTCCAATTGGTACCAGTGCTGTCACTTCGGAAAAACGCGGGTTTGTTTAACCCATCCAGAGGGTAAGTAGTTGCCACAAAACCGAACGTCCCATCGCCAAGCCGGATCGCATTGACGTTGCAGATGTGGTGATAGCTCCCGGGTAAAACCACCGTGTGACGGTTGGTCACATTGGAAAAATCGAAATCCGTTTCGCCCCGGTAGATACGATCTTTACCTTCGGGAATGCCGTCCCAGGCACCGTAGAACAGTTGATAACCGCTCGAAGTTTCCACAGCCGACGGAGCATAGATATTGCGATACCTCCCCTGGGGTGGAGTCAGTAAAGGTGAGCGAAGATCCGGCAGGAGGTTCAGCGTTCCCGCTTCCCACAAGGCAGGATCAAACGCGCCCGCTCCGACTCCACCAACTTCCACGTAACCCGCTGGTGCACGTCCCTCCGCTATTTTTACCGCCACCTCTTGGCCGGGTGAAAACGAGGTGCAACTTGTCACGCAGAGCGAGAGCGCAAGAAACGCAACGCGCTGGATACTTGAAAGATGAAGTGGCATCCGAGCCACAAGCTGAAGGGCCAGACTTCTCTTTCCCGATCTGTGTTTATCTGTGTCCATCTGTGGTTTCTATTCTAAATCTTTCCTGGCTCATCCGTAAGGATTGTAAGGACGCAGATTCCACTCATCGATCATCTCCTTGGGAATCTCGCCCAGGAACCGGGATGGGGACTGCATGATGTCGCCGGTATTCCCGGGAGTCATACGAATTAATGGATAGCTCAGATACAACTCGTCCTTCGCACGCGTCACCGCCACGTAGAATAAACGCCGTTCCTCTTCTTCCCCTTCCAGGCTGTCGAGCGATCGATTGGACGGAAACAACCCGTCGCAAAGCATCACGACAAAAACCACACCGAACTCCAATCCTTTTGCCTGATGAATGGTAGAGAGCCGAATCTGTTCGTCGTCTTTGTTGGCAGGTTGTTGATCTTCTGCTTCGACGTTCGTCAGCAAAGCAAGCTGCGTGAGAAAATCCTCCAGAGTTTCGAAGCGCACCGCAAACTCAGAGAGCTGTTGAAGATCTTCCTGGCGTTGTCGAAAATTCGCATACTCCTGCTTCAGGTAATCTTCATACCCAGCATCCAGCACCAGCCGAATCATCTTCGACGCATTTCCTTTCACCGGCGGCACTTCGAGCTGAGCGATCGTGGCACTCAGTTGCGCCCAGGCGGCAACGGCCTTCTTCGGAACCAGGCTGTTACACTTCTGCAGCGTGGTAGCGATTGGCCGCGCGTTTACGTCATTGCTCGGTTCAACAGGCAGGGTTGTAAAAATAGCGTTGAACTTACCCCAGATCTTGTCCGCCCCTTTTCCGCCGACACCCGGGAGCATCCGCAGAATTCGTTTAAACGAGAGCTCATCATTTGGATTGCCAATCAGCTTCAGATAAGCGGCGACATCTTTGATATGGGCCTGCTCGAAGAAACGCATACCGCTGGTGATCGCGAAAGGAATGTTCCGACGGGTGAACTCGAGTTGCAACTCCAGCGCATGAAAATGGGATCGGTAGAGCACCGCTATCTCGTCCAGGTCGACCCCTTCGTCTCTCAGTTCCAACACCCGTTGCGCAACAAACGCTGCCTGCTCATTCCCATCGTTGCAGGTGACGAGCACCGGCTTTTGCCCCGACGGACGGGCCGGCATCAGTTCTTTGGCGAACTGATTCACATTTGTAGAAATAACCGCATTCGCCAGCGTCAAGATTTCCGGCGTGCTCCGGTAGTTCGTTTCGATCTTGAAGACTTTGGCCTTTGGATAGCGCTCGGGGAACTTGATGATATTTTGGAAGTTGGCACCGCGCCAGGAGTAGATGCTTTGGGAATCATCTCCCACCACCATGACATTGGAATGCCGCGCCGCCATTAAATCAATCAGATCACCCTGCAGTTTATTGGTGTCCTGATACTCATCCACCATGATGAATTGGAAACGGCGCTGATATTGTTCGCGGATCTCTTCATTCTCGCGCAGAAGCTTGAGCCAGAGAACAAGCAGATCATCGAAGTCCATCGCGTTGGTCGACTTCTTCCGCGCGACGTAGCCCTTTTGCACTTCTTCAATCTGAGCCGCCAACTCCGCAAAATAATCGTACTGCTCTCCGATGATTTCAGGAATCGTCTTCTCCTTGTTCACGGCGAGGGAGAAGATATCGCCCAGCACTTCCGCCTTCGGAAATCGGGTGGCTTTGACGTCGATCTCCATCGCAGAAATCACCGCGTTGAGAAGATCCTTGGCATCTTCACGATCCATGATGGAAAAATCCTGCTTGTAGCCAATGGCAGCGGCGTGCCTCCGTAGAATCCGGCTTCCAATGGAATGAAAGGTTCCTCCCCAGAGTGCCTGTAGTTCGGATCCAAGAAGGTCCGCCACCCGACGCATCATTTCCTTGGCCGCTTTGTTTGTGAACGTCAGGAGGAGAATGCGATCCGGCGGGATGCCCTGTTCGATCAGGAACGCAACGCGGTAAGTGAGCGTGCGTGTTTTACCCGAACCAGCTCCTGCAATAACCAGGGCCGGACCGGGCGGCGCAGTCACGGCAGCATGCTGCTGCTCGTTCAGCTCTTTGGCGTAGTCGATCTGAAACTGGACCGGTGCCTGAAATGGTTGCAGCACGTATTCGCGTGACATCGTGGGAATGAACAACGAAAAGGCGACCGGAACAAAGGCAAATTTTCCTTCAGGAGGCCTTTTCGTATGGTCTACACACCTGGCACGGGGCCGAAATCCCGTTTACAAGGCTTGGACGCCGACCAAAAAGCCTTTCCGGACTGTGCTGAGACTCTCAGCTCCCCGTTAAATTGCTTTTCGCTCCGTCCTGAGACTCTCATTGCGCCTACCGCTTTCTTGCCTGTTCCAACCAGGTCTTCTATCCTGCCAACCGACACCATGGTTTATCAGCGCTTATTCAATCGCACAGCCTGCTTTTTGCTCGTGGCTAGCATCAGCGCGTTACTAGGTGGGATAGTAAACGCAGCGGACCCGGTCGACTTCAACTTCCACATTCGTCCCCTGCTCTCCGATCGTTGTTTCAAGTGCCACGGTCCTGATGAGAGAAGTCGAAAGGCGAAGTTACGCCTGGATACAGAAGAAGGTTCCCGGGCCTGGGTGGATGAAAGTAAAAAGCTCCGCGCTATCACGCCGGGAAAGCCGGGGAACAGCGATGTTTTCCATCGGATCACTTCCAAAGACCCCGACGAGCTGATGCCGCCGCCCGACTCGAATCTCAAGTTGGATTCGAAAGAGATCGAGCTGTTGAAAAACTGGATTGCACAGGGGGCCAAATATCAGAAGCACTGGGCTTTCCTGTCGGTCCAGAAGCCTAACGTCCCCAAAGTTAAGGACCGCTGGATTCGGAATCCAATCGATAGCTTCGTTTATACCCGGTTGAAAAGCGCGAGCCTCAAACCTTCCGTTGAAGCAGACAGAGAAACGTTGATTCGCCGCCTTTCGTTTGATCTGACTGGTCTGCCCCCCACCCCTGCAGAGATTGACCAGTTTTTAAAGGATAAATCGGCGCAAGCTTACGAGAATCTTGTCGACCGACTCCTCGCCTCGCCCTCTTACGGTGAGCACATGGCGAGTGAATGGGTTGACCTGGCGCGGTATGCTGACACTTACGGGTACCAATCGGATGCTGACCGCGACATGTATCCGTGGCGCGACTGGGTGATTCGGGCGCTCAACAGCAACCTGCCGTACGACGAGTTCATCAAATGGCAAATCGCCGGGGACCTCCTGCCGAACGCCACTGACGAACAGATCCTCGCCACGGCATTTAATCGTTTGCATCGGCAAACCAACGAAGGGGGCAGTATCGAAGAAGAGTTTCGGGTCGAGTATGTCGCGGATCGCGTTCATACCTTCGGTACTGCAATGCTCGGACTGACGATGGAATGCTCCCGGTGTCACGATCACAAATACGATCCCATCACGCAGAAGAACTATTACGAGCTTTCTGCCTTCTTCAACAACATCGACGAGTCCGGGCTCTACTCCCATTTCACCCAGGCAACTCCTTCTCCGACCATGCTGCTCTATGGGGAAGGTCAAAAGGAAAAGCATCTGGCGCTGAAGAAGAAGATTTCAGACAAAGAAGCATCGCTAAACCAAATAGCAGAGGGAGCCGAGGCAGAGTTCCAGCAATGGTTTACCACGAATGGCGCCAAATGGCTTGCCACCAACGGGACGCAATGGGTTCTCCCAACACCGTTGGCACATTTCACATTTGACCAGGTGGCTGATGGAAAAACGTCTGACACTTCCACCAGGATGCACGGAACACTCTCCGACAATCCAGAGCAAGTCGAAGGATGGTCTGGCAAATCAATCCTGTTCAACGGCGAGAGTTCCATCACCATCAAAGATGTCGCGCACTTCAACCGAACCGATGCCTTCAGCTTTGGTCTTTGGCTGAAGCCAACCGAACTGCAGGACCGCGCGATGGTCATGCATCATTCCAAATCATGGACTGATGCCGGAAGTCGCGGTTATGAACTCCTCCTTCAACACGGAAAACCTCGCTTCGCGCTGATCCACTTCTGGCCCGGCAACGCGATAGCCATCCAAGCCAGGTCTCCCCTGCCCCTCAACCAGTGGACGCACGTCGCTGTGACTTACGATGGATCCAGTCGGGCGTCCGGGATAAAACTTTTCATCAATGGAAAACCAGCAGAACAGGAAGTCATCAAAGATAATTTGCCGAAGGACATTCTGCATCGCGGTGAATGGGGTGATGCAGAGGTGGGTAACGTTCATCTAACACTCGGCGCGCGATTTCGCGATTCGGGACTCAAGAAGGGTCTGATCGACGAGTTACTGATCTTTGACAAATGCCTCACCGCATTGGAGGTCGCCAATTTCAATCCCCTCGCGCCGAGCTATATCAATACAGATCTAGCCAGGAAAAAGCTCTTCACCCATTTCCTGGAGCGGGTATACCCCGCCTACACCAACGGATTCACTGAACTTGGACAGATGCGCCGGGAAGAAAACAACTTCGCCAACGACATTCGGGAAATCATGGTCATGCGCGAGATGCCGCAACCACGCCCGACGTTCCGTTTGAAACGTGGCTCCTATGAGGCCCCGGCGGAAGCGGTGGTTCGAGGAACTCCCGAAGGCATTTTTTCGTTTTCTCCGGAGCTTCCGCAGAATCGACTTGGGCTGGCGCAGTGGACAACAGATAAACGGAATCCGCTGACGGCGCGCGTCGCAGTCAATCGCGTTTGGAGAAGTCACTTCGGTCGAGGACTTGTCGCCACCCCCGAGGACTTCGGCAGCCAGGGACGCCTGCCAACCCACCCCGAGTTGCTCGACTGGCTCTCCGCCGACTTCATGGAGAATGGGTGGGATGTGAAGCGGTTGCATAAACTTATCGTCACGTCTGCCGCTTATCGGCAGTCGTCAAAGGCGGCGCCGGAATTGGTAGCGGCGGATCCTGAGAACATGCTCCTGAGCCGCGGCCCGAGGCATCGTCTCGCGGCAGAGCAGATTCGGGATAACGCGCTGAAGACCAGCGGCCTGCTCATCGAACACGTGGGTGGCCCAAGCGTGAAACCGTATCAGCCAGCGGGTCTTTGGGAACAATCCGGCCTAAGCAAAAGCTACGCACAGGACAGTGGCGATAATCTATATCGCCGCAGTCTCTACAGTTTTTGGAGACGCACCTCCCCGCCTCCGTCTATGACGACGTTTGATGCAACCTCTCGGGAACTGTGCACGGCAAAACGGGAAACGACGACCACGCCATTGCAGGCGTTGGTGCTGATGAATGATCCGCAGTTTATCGAAGCCGCGCGTTTTTTGGCGGAACAACTCTTTCGAAACAATCCGGCGAACAAAGATCGGATTACGCAAGCGTTTCGTATTGTTCTAGGTCGCAAACCTTCAACACGCGAACTTGAAATCTCAACAGAATTACTCGCCGAGCAGCTCGAAGTGTTTCAACAGGACACCGAAGCAGTGGAGAAGCTGTTGTCAATCGGAGCCAAGCCGCGCGACAAGACTCTGGCAGGACCGGAACTGGCCGCAACGACGATGCTGGTGAGCACGTTGATGAACCATGACGAGTTTGTGACAAAACGATAATGAACACACCCTGCACTGGACCATTGCCCCTCGACGGCTTCAATCGCCGGGAGTTCCTGAGTCGTTTTGGCCTGGGTCTTGGGAGCATCGCGCTCGGTTCTCTGCTGAATCCTGGGAGTGCGAGCGGGGCAAGCGAGATCATCGGCACTCCGCATTTTCCAGCCAAAGCCAAGCGTGTCATTTACCTGTTCATGTCAGGTGGTCCGTCGCAGTTGGAAACGTTTGATTATAAACCGTTGCTCAATGAGCGATCCGGCCAGGATCTGCCGGAATCCGTACGAGCGGGACAACGTCTCACCGGGATGAGCGGCAACCAGGCTTCCCTGCCGCTGGCTGGTTCATTGTTTAAGTTTGCCAAGCATGGGAGGTCAGGCGCGTGGATGAGCGAACTACTCCCGCACACGGCCAGGATCGCGGACGACATTTGCGTTGTTCGGTCAATGTTCACCGAAGCAATCAATCACGATCCAGCGATTACGTTTTTGCAAACGGGTTCCCAACTCTCTGGCAGACCCAGCATGGGGGCGTGGTTGAGCTATGGACTCGGGAGTGAGAATCAAAATCTTCCTTCGTTCGTGGTGTTGATCACCCCGGGCAAAGTAGATCAGCCTTTATATTCCAGACTCTGGGGGAGTGGTTTCCTTCCTTCACGTTATCAAGGAGTTCAGTTTCGTTCCGGCAAAGATGCCGTGTTGTATCTGGCAAATCCGGAGGGCATTCCCCAGAGAAGCAGGGAACTGATGCTCGGAAGATTAAAGGAACTGCATGAGGCACAGATGCAATCCTCGGGAGATGCCGAGATCAACACCCGCATTTCTCAATACGAGATGGCGTTTCGGATGCAGTCCTCTGTTCCTGAAACGGTCGATCTCTCGAAAGAACCAGCCCACGTTCTCGATATGTACGGTCCGGATGCACGACGTTCGGGGAGCTTCGCAGCGAACTGTCTGCTCGCCCGTCGTCTGGCTGAACGCGGGGTAAAATTCATTCAGCTGTATCATCAGGGCTGGGACCATCATGGAAATGTTCCTGGCGGAATGCGAACGCAGTGTCGCGAGACGGATCAACCGGCGGCGGCACTCATCCAGGATTTAAAACAACGCGGCATGCTCGATGACACCCTTGTCGTGTGGGGCGGCGAGTTCGGTCGAACAAACTATTCCCAGGGCAAACTCACGGCGACAGATTACGGCCGCGACCATCATCCCCGCTGCTTCTCCATCTGGATGGCAGGTGGCGGTGTAAAGCCGGGGACCGTGTATGGAGAGACCTGTGAGTTTGGCTACAACGTGGTGAAAGACGGCGTTCACGTCCACGACTTCCATGCGACGATACTGCACCTGCTTGGAATGGATCATGAACGACTCACCTTCAAGCATCAGGGCCGTTATTTTCGACTGACCGATGTGCATGGGCAGTTGGTTAAAGGTGTTCTGGCTTAGACCGTTATTTCCTTTTCACAATCGGCCAATAAACGCACACTCCGCGTATGGGTGTCACCCCACAGCAGTTTGAGCAAATGCAGCAACGGTTGAAGAAGGCTGCCGCTACCCCCACTGCGAAACGTGCTTCTTCCTCGCAGATTGACACTCCCTTACGAGTAGCCGCGACGCACCAGATCATCCTTGGGGTTGACCCTTCCCTTCGCGGGACCGGCTATGGAGTGATTCGCCTTGGGAAACCTTTTCCACAGACGCTCGCACATGGAACGGTAAAGTGTCCCGCAGCCTGGGAGCGGTCTCGTTGCCTGGTTAAACTTTCTCAAACGCTTCGGGATGTGATTGCAGAACACAAACCAACAGTGTGTGCGATCGAAGGATTGTTCTTTGCCCAGAATCTCCAGACCGCACTCATCATGGGAGAAGCCCGAGGAGCCGCCATGGCGGTGATTGCGGAAGCTGGTTTGGAAATTTACGAGATCGCTCCGCGCAAGATGAAACAAGCCATTGTCGGTTATGGAGCAGCACAGAAGCATGCCGTCGGCAAAATGGTTCAGCGCATTCTCCAACTGGCAGAACCGCCGAGCACGGACGCAGCAGACGCTTTGGCCCTGGCAATTGCCCATGCCCAAACCAGCAGCGGATTTGCCTTAAGCGCCTCGAAGAAAATTTAATTACTTTCAGTTCGTCAGGGATATGAAATTTAAAACCATTCGCTCCATCGCTTTCATCATGAGCACTCTTGCTCTCGCCTCAAATCTTCATGCTGAAGAAAAGTCGCAGGCCAACCGTATCAACGAAGTTAAAGCCATCCTGCGAAAAGTGCCCGTGATTGATGGTCACAATGATCTTCCCTGGCAGTATCGCAAAAAAGGTAACGACCTGAACGCCTACGATATCACCAAGAACACCAGCGCTCACGATCTCGCGACTGATTTACCGCGACTGAAAGCTGGTGGCGTCGGAGGCCAGTTCTGGTCGGTTTATATCCCAGCCACGATGACTGGCACGATTGGAGTTCGCGCTGTGCTGGAACAGATCGATGTGGTGCATCGGATGTGCGCGAACTACCCGGATCAATTGGAACTCGCATTAACAGCGAAGGATGTCGAACGGATCCATCGCTCCGGAAAGATTGCGTCGATGATCGGAATGGAAGGTGGACACGCCATCGACAACTCCCTCGCCATGCTGCGAACGATGTATGCCCTCGGAGCGCGCTACATGACTTTGACGCACACGAAGACCCTTGATTGGGCCGATGCCGCGGGCGACGAACCCAAGTCAAATGGTCTATCCGAATTTGGTGAACAGGTCATTTCAGAGATGAATCGCCTCGGAATGCTGGTCGATCTTTCCCATGTTTCCGATGACACTATGCGCCATGCACTGCGCATCACCAAAGCTCCGGTTATCTTTTCGCATTCCTCTGTTCGCGCTCTTTGCAATCATCCGCGCAATGTTCCCGACGATGTCATCAAACTCCTGCCGAAAAACGGCGGGGTATTGATGGTCAATTACATGCCGGGATATCTGACGGAACGGGCACGCGTTTACACGGTGGCCAAACAAGCGGAGGAGAAACGCCTCGAACAAATTCACGGTAGCGATCGCGAAAAAAACGATGCTGAGATAGAGAATTGGGTGGCGAAGAATCCAAGGCCACAGGCTGCCACATTAAGCGATGTGGCCGATCACATTGATCACATCCGGAAGGTCGCGGGAATTGATTACATCGGCCTGGGAGCAGATTACGAAGGGTTCGATGGTCCGCCCACGGGATTGGAAGATGTGAGTACCTACCCTGCTCTGCTGGCAGAATTAATGAACCGTGGCTATAGCGCCAAAGACATCGAGAAGATTGCCGGAGGAAATATCCTGCGAGTGATGCGCAAAACGGAAGCAGTCGCAGCCAAGCTCCAGAAGGGGAAATAATTACTTAAACCGCTTCACCAACACCTTTGAGTTTCTCCCGCTTTGGTCGTATTTCTCCCGACGAGATGGCGGGAGATCATTTGGTGTACCTTCGGCAAAGCCACCTTTCGTTTGGAAGTAGGTAAACGCCTGGGTTGAAAGCGTGAGTAATTCATTCAGCCCCATCTCACGGGCTTTGCTCTCAACGAATTGAATCAGCTTTTGCCCAATGCCCTGGTTCTCATGCGATGAACTGACGTAAAGACACGCCAACTCCCCTTTGTTCTGATCCGCATAAACGTGCAATGCAATGCAAGCCACCGGATTCTTGTCGATTTCGAAAATGTAATAGTCTCCGAGTTGTTTCTCCAGCGTAGCCCGGGTGCGTTTCACCAGTTCATCGCTGGCCACAGAAGGCTTCGTGATCTTCATGATCGCTCGCACATCTTTTTTCAATGCCTTCCGAATCTGCTGATACTGATCGGCATAAATCAGAGTACCGATTCCCTCATTCGAAAACACTTCCGCGAGCAATCCTTCATCCACACGACCGTTGATGATATGCACGCGCTGCACTCCGGCGTGACAAGCAGCGGAAGCAAACTGCGCCTTGGATAACATGTCAGGAGCAAACTCGGTTTTGTGCTTCGTCAGAAGTTGATCCAGTTGCGCCACCGGCATCTGGCGAAACAAATTTCCCTGCAACAACAACCCTTCGTGGGCCGTGATGTAAATCAGCTTGATGGCGTTCAACGCCGAAGCGAGGGCATTCGCGACACCGTCGGAATTCACGCGATACGTTTTACCTTCACCATCGAACCCAAGCGGAGGAACGACCGGAATAATCCCCTGGGCCAACAGCGTCTGGAGAAACTCAGTATCGACCCGTTCCACTTTGCCGGTGAACTGATGATCAACCCCTTGAATGATTCCAAGCGGATGGGTGATGACCGCGTTGGTGGAGACACCGCGAAGATCGTTGGCGGAAAGGCCTTCCAACATTTCGTGGGTCAACCGATTCGCTGCGGTGAGCGCCAACCGCAGGGTCTGTGCATCTGTGATTCCATTACCCACGAGGTCTGATGGGAGAACATTAGTCTCTTCACCAAGGGATTTGATTTGGGCAGCTGCACCGTGAACCAGGACAACGCGAATATTCAGGGAACGCAGAACGGCAATATCCAACAGGATGTTCGCAAAATTCTCATCCGTTACGATTGCACCATCAATGGCAATGATAAACGTCTTTTCACGGAAGCTGGGGATGTAGCGAAGAATTCCCCGGAGATCGGTTGGTTTCACTTAGCGTTGTTTGCAAATTGCGTTGTCAACATTGCAAGATGTATTCCGTTTCGGCGGGAGTTCAACTTTTTATTTTCAACAATTTACCTGCGACAAGAGCACCTGCTTCAACGCTTCGATGCAGCGTTGGTTTTCCGCCGGGGTTCCAATGGAGATTCGGATCCATTCCGGAAGTTGATATCCACCCATCGGACGAGTGATGACACCCAACTTCTGCATCTCACCGCATACGCGCCCCCCATCGCCCACTTTGACCATGATGAAGTTTGCGGCGGACGGAATGTATTCCAGCTTCAGCTTACGAAACTCAGTTTCGTAAACCTGCAATCCCGCGAAGTTATTGGTCCGGGTCTTTTCCAGATGTTCCTCGTCGTCCAGGCCTGCCAAAGCGCCGGCCTGAGCAATGGCATTAATGTTGAACGGCTGACGCACTTTCTCCAGAGCCGTGACCAACTGGGGCGCAGCGATGCCGTACCCTACGCGCAACCCTGCCAGACCGAAGATTTTGGAGAACGTCCGCATCAAAATGATGTTCGGTTTGGATCCAGACCGAATAAAGGGCAACAGGTCGACTGAGTCGTTCAAGAATTCGATGTATGCTTCGTCCATCACCAGCAACACATGGCTTGGAATTTTATTCACCAGCTCGACCATCTGTTCACGCGGGATAAGGGTCCCGGTCGGGTTATTCGGATTCGCCACGAACATCACACGCGTCTGAGGCGTGATCGCCTTCAGCATCGCAGGAATGTCATGACCAAGAGCTTTCGCTGGAACAGTAATCAGGTTCGCCCCAAAAAGATGAGTGACGATCGGATAGACCGCGAAGCAATACTGGGAAACGATTACATCCACCCCCGGCTGCATGAAGGCGTGCCCGACAAACTCGATAATTTCGTTGGAGCCATTGCCGAAGATCAGGTTTGAGGGATCCACTCCTAACTTGTCTGCCAGCTTCCGTTTTAGATAGAAGGTGTTCCCGTCTGGGTACAAGTGTAGATTCTTGATTACATTCTCCATCGCCACCCTGGCTTTGGGCGAAGGGCCCAGAGGATTTTCATTAGAAGCCAGCTTGATGATGTTTTCCGGCTTCAGGTTCAACTCGCGGGCAACTTCTTCGATGGGGCGGCCCGGTTGATATACCGGCAAAGTGGCGAGAGCAGGATTCAGTTGAAGAGACATTTAAAGTTTAGGTTCAGGGTTCGACGGATCGGGCAGTGTTTTGATCAATTGCAGAATTCTATTTACGTCAACGTGCTTACCGATCAAATCGCGGATCAGCGCGATCTTCTCTGCATCATCCGGACGTGTCTTGATGATCAGATCGTGGACTTTGGAAGCGACTTCGTAGCTATCATCTTTTGTCAGGAGAACCGGATAGTTCATCTGGCGAACCAGTTTCAAAACTTCTTCACTCGGACGCAAATTGCCTGTGAGAACAATGCCCGCCAGGGTAGACAACCCCTCACCCGACAACGTGGAAGCGGCGGCAATCAAGATGTCCTCGCGATCGCCCGGCGTGATAATCAGAACGCCGGGTTGAAAAAATTGCACTACATTGTTAGCGCCCATCGCACCGACAACGGTGTCCTCCACCATATTGTTCAACTTGCCGGAATCATTAAGCTCTTCAGCAGATAATTCTTCTTTGATAGAGCGTAAGGTGGGCCGGGAAAGGATTCGTTGATGCGGAATGACCCCAAGCAACTCCAGACCGCGGCGCTGGAAACCTCGACGAGCGAAGTCAGCGACGTAGTCGATCTTATCCATGGTGACCTTGTTTATGATTACCCCGATTATCTCGACGCCCGCTTTTTCAAATAGCGCCTGGTTCAATGCCACTTCGTCGATTGGCTTTCCAATTCCGCCCCGCGTAACAATTACCACCTTGGCTCCCAGGATTTTTGCAACCTGCGCATTCGAGAGATCGAAGACCGACCCAACGCCAGCATGTCCGGAACCTTCGCAAAGTACAAAATCCTTTTCCCAGGCGACGCGATCGAATGCTTTCTGGATGCGTTTTACCAGGATCTCGTAATTTGAATTCTCAAGATACTTCCGGGTAAAATCGGGTTCGACAGCGATCGGACTCATGTCGACCAGTGGACAGTCCAGCTTATAAACGCTGTCCATCAGAACGGTGTCCTCGTCGATCTTATGCTCAGCGACTTCGACAAATCGTTGTCCCACCGGTTTTATGTATCCAATACGCGGATAGATCTTTTGCAACGCAGCCAGCAGACCGAGAGAGGTCGTGGTCTTTCCGTCATTTTGCCGGGTAGCCGCGATGAAGACGCGAGGAGTAGAAATATTCATCAATAACTTGGATGGGACCAACCTTCAGCTTCCGCCTCTGGATGAAGTTCTTTGAATGCAATGGACTGGATGCCGACGATCGCAGCAACACCTAAAATGTCGTGCGACGAAGAACCCCGTGACACATCTGCCGCCGGACGATCCAGGCCCAGCATAATCTGACCGTAGGCATTCGCCTTGGCCACATGTTGGATCAGCTTGCTCGCAATATTTCCCGAGTTCAGATCGGGGAACACAAGAACGTTCGCTTTGCCGGCGACATGACTGTCTGGAAGTTTGCGCATGGCGATGTCCGGGATAAGCGCCGCGTCCACCTGCATTTCACCTTCGAAATCTGCACCCAATCCTTCTTCCTTCGCCCTCCGTTCGGCGAGCGCCGTTGCTGCCTGCACCCGTCCAATCGATGGATGGGTAGCGCTCCCCTTCGTGGAATAAGAAAGCAAAGCAACCCGTGGGCGAATCCCCAAAAGCAAACGAGCCAGGCGCGCAGAAGAAACGGCGATATCGGCGAGTTGATCCACCGTTGGTTCGGGAATAACACCGCAATCGGCCATGAACATCACACCGTTCTCGCCGAACCGTGTATCTTCGACTTCCATGATCATGCAACTGGAAGCAGTAGTGGCTTTGGGAGCCACTTTGATGATCTGAAATAGCGGTCGCAACACGCTCCCGGAAATTTCATTTGTCCCGGAGATAATTCCATCCACCTGGTGCATGGCCACCATCATGGCACCGTAATAGTTCGGCTTCAGCATCGCTTCAATGGCCTCGTTCTCCCGCAAGCCTTTCGATCGACGCAACATGGAGTAACGCTTGGCAAAAGGCTCCAGATCTTCACTCTCCGCCGGATTGATGATTCGAATGCCCTGCAGTGAAACGTTAAGCCGTTCGGCTGCCTCTTTAATCTTCGTGCGATCACCCAACAGGACGGGGACCCCGAGACGTAAAGAGTAAAATTGGCGCGCTGCCTGGAGAACACGAGGCTCCGTTCCTTCCGGAAAGACCACCCGCTTCGGATGCCGCTGCAATTTTTCGATAATGCTCCCAATGAAACGCATGGTTCGTTACTAACGGACGATGGGTGAAACTGCAACTCACAACCTATATAGAAACAGAAAGGCGCCAGGAAATCCTGACGCCTTTGCAGTCAGTAATCAGAAAGATTTAACGTTCTTTGAGGAAAGTGATGCGGCTACTCCCCTGGCTCAGGAAGTTTATTGTGACACCACGTTTCTTGTCGGCTGTTTTCATGACATCACGAAACTCGCGGGCGTTCTTCACTGGCGTGCGATTTACATCGGTAACCAGGTCACCTGCCCGCAGGCCTCCCTTTTCGGCGGCGGAGCCAGGTTCGACCGCAGTGATCAACACTCCTTGTTTAACTTCAATCTCGTATTCCTCGGCCAATTGTTCCGTCAGGCTTTTTACCGTCAGCCCGAAATCCACTTTGTCAGCGGCAGTCGAAGGTGCCTGATTCCCGCCCGAAGCGAGGTTTCCTTCATTGTCCGGAATCGCTTCCGTTTTGACCTTCACCTTGACCGTCTTGGTCTTGCCACCCGATTCGGCGCGGACGACATCCAGGGTCACGGTCTGACCGGGAGTTTTGTAGGAAACCTGTTCCTTCAATTCGCGGGAAGTTTTCACCGCTCTACCATCGACGGCGACGACAACATCACCAGGACGGAGGTCAGAACCAGAGGCCGGTCCGCCGCGTTGAATACCACGAACCATCACACCATCCTCAAGCTTGGGAAATGCCTCGCGCAATTCCATTTCTTCGCGGAAGTCACGGATTTCGATACCGATCCGTGACCGGGTAAACTTGCCGTTCTTGATCAAATGATCGGCCACCTGCTTTGCGATATTGCTCGGTACAGCGAAACCAATGCCGGTGCCGATTCCGCGGATCATGGTGTTGATTCCAATCACTTCCCCGTAAAGATTCACCAGCGGACCACCGCTGTTGCCCGGGTTAATGCTGGCATCGGTCTGGATGAAATCCTGGTCTGCGTAAGGACCGAATTCGGCAAAGGCGCGACCTTTCGCGCTGATGTGTCCAACCGTCACCGTGTAATCCAAATCAAAGGGAGCACCAATCGCCAACACAAACTCTCCCGGGCGGGCGGCGGCGGAATCGCCCATCTTCGCAAAAGTTAATCCCTTGGCGTCCTTGATCTTGATCACTGCCAAATCGGACTGGGGATCACGGCCTTTTACTTCGGCTTCGAACTGACGACTATCCTTGAATCGCACGGTGATTTCCTGGGCGTCTTCGACCACATGGTTGTTGGTCAGGATATAGCCATCTTCGCTGATGATGATTCCCGAACCCTGGCCAGTAGGACGAGGCATCTGCCGTCGCGGTGCTCCCGGGGTCCCGCCTTCTTCCTGCTTCTGTTCTTCCTGGAAACGACGCCTCCACTCGGGAGGAAGCATATCCCAAAGCGGATGTTCTTCGATGCCCGATGCGGAATTGGCGCTCGCCTTTTGCACAGTGGTGATTACGACAACCGTAGGTGAAAGCCGATCTGCCACCTGCACGAATGCTTCGTTCAATTGGCGGGCGATATCGATCGCAGCCGTTTTTGGAATTTTTGGTTCTGCGGCAGTGGCGGTCTGGGCAAACGCACCCGGGCCTGCGTTCAAGAATAAAGTCCCCGCTGTGAGATAAGTGAGAAGTGTGGTTGGTTTCATGTAAATTCTCGATTGAACTTCAGCCCGTTTGATAGAGCGACCAGGCGAAATATTCAAAGTCGTGCTCCCAACCTAACGGGAAACGCAGCTATGGGAAGTCAGGGAAAAGTGGAATCTGTTCCCCGAGGTTTATACCTCTCGCCCGAGCAATGGATTAGATGGATGGGCCGACCGGCAGACGGACGGCTCAGAAAGGAATGGGTGCGATTTTTCCGAGTGAGATAGGAAGGATCGGAGCCGCCAATGGGAGCGGCTGGGCGCGCTGCGCCGGCCCCGGCCGCGTGCAGCGGGCGGAACCGCCAACGAAGCCCTCGGCGTGAGAATGCATCATTCGCTCCGTTACGTCTTAGGACAGGCACCTAAACTTCGCACGACGCTCTCGAAACTCCGATTCCGACCGCTGGTACGCGGTCGGGGCCGGCGCAGCGCGCCCAGCCGCTACCCTCGACGGCTTCGCCGCCCTTAACTAAACGGCAGTGGGCCGAGGGCATGGGCTGAGGAATTTCGGCCCGTTGGGCCTTGGCGCAGAATGCAAAACACGTCGCAATCACGGCATGCAATCTGTCGTCTCACCCGGAAAAAATCACACCCGAAAGGAATAGAGTCCGGTGAAATTACTTTTATTCGGGATCGCCTAACTTATGCTGCCCGCCATGAGCGCAACGGCAACTGAGGTGGCCAGCCAACCACCCGCCACTGTTGCCAGCGAACGATTGATGTCGCTGGACGTTTTCCGTGGCATGACGATCGCCGGCATGTTGCTGGTCAACAATCCCGGATCCTGGGGGCACATCTACCCACCCTTCAAACATGCCGCGTGGCATGGATGGACCTATACGGACACCATATTTCCCTTCTTCCTTTGGATCGTCGGCGTTGCCATTCCTTTCTCCCTTGTCCGCCGCGTGGAACAGGGAGACCACAAAGGCATTTTGTTCGCTCGGATTTTTAAACGCTTCGTCATTATCTTCGGGCTCGGCTGGTTCCTCGCGGCCTTTCCATTCTACAATTTCTCCGAGGGCACCTGGGTCAAATGGGAAACATTTCGCATCTTCGGCGTTCTACAGCGGATCGCGGTTTGTTACCTGATCGCGAGCACACTTGTGATGCTCACGAAGGTGCGAACCCAGGTCCTTTGGGCTGCATTCTTTCTGGTATCGTACTGGGCAATAATGTCATTGAACTCAATGCCTGGTTTCCTACCAGGTGATCTGACGACCGAAGGAAATTTTTCTCATTACGTAGATAGCACCATTCTTGGAAAACATGTTTGGAAGAGTGCCAAAACGTGGGATCCGGAGGGGATTGTCAGCACCCTGCCAGCAATTGCGTCGTGTCTGATGGGTGTGATGACCGGACACCTGTTACGAACGAAGAAAAGCATGGAAGAAAAAACGGCCTGGATACTCTCCGGCGGGGCTCTTCTCATGTGGATCGGACAGATCTGGAACATCTGGTTACCGATAAATAAACCAATCTGGACGAGTTCCTATGCCGTGTTCATGGCGGGGTTGGCTATGACGGTCTTCGGAGTTTGTTACTGGTTGGTAGATCGTGAGAAGCATCAGACCTGGGTCAAACCATTCGCGATCTATGGGATGAATGCGATCACAGTATTCGTTCTCGCAGGGGTGCTTGGCCGGTTATCGTTGGAAATTAAGGTCCCCATGGCCGACAAACCAACGGCGTTGAAGACCTACCTGTTCGAAACGTTCTTCAAAGGAATTGGGGAGACTCCCTACCTGGGTTCATTGGCGTGGGCGATCATGTATGTCACCCTGCTCTATCTCGTCGCTTACGGACTCTACCGCAAGAAGTGGTTCATCCGGTTTTAGCCGCAACTCGGTTGGAACGATGGCGCGCTTCCTCCCGTAAACCGAAGCATCGTAGCAATCAAGTTCGTCGACGCCCAAAGGTCGCTTCTCGCGCCAAACGGCGGTGACCACAAGGTTCCCGATGGTCCGGGTCTTGACCCGCTATTTCTGTTCAGAACCCTTCCGGCAATAAACCTAAGCCGACGTTTATGGTCCGTACGCCTTTCCCCCTGAGGAATTCTTTCGAGGTTTCGTCACTTCTGTTTCCGCAGAACCGGCTCGCGCGCCGGAACCCCTCGCGGCGGCTTCTGTTGGCTGGATTTCCGTGCGCGGGACCTCATTTCCGGACCTGAAATGTCCCCCCGCGCGCGCGGGACCTCGCCGCAGGATCTGCGGCGACCCCTCGCAGACGTGCGGGACCCCGCTGCAGGTTCCGCTGCGACCCTCCGCGCGTGCGGGGCCCCGCTGCAAGTCCCGCGGCGACCCCTCGCAGGCGTGCGAGCCCCCGATGCAGGTTCCGCAGGGACCCTCCGCACGCGCGGCACCACTCTGCAGCTCCAGAAATGAGGCCCCGCGCGCATTTTTAGATCGTTTAAAGTGGCTGATGAGAGGAATGGAGAAATGAGACAACGGGTCAAACCAGCCGTTGCAGTTATGCCGATAACGTTATTTGTCGTTCAAAGCATGAGTGACGCTACTAATTGCGGCAAACGCCTCATGTTTCCATTTTTTGTAGATGCCGCAGTTCCTTTTGATAATCTCCGCATGAATGAAAAAGCCGTTTCCGCCGCGATCGTGTAGAACAAAATATTGAGAGAAACATGGCTTCAGTGATCGTCCCTCTGACACTACATTAATATCACAGCAGGCCTCGACTCTTGCCCTGAACCCTATAACATTATCGCTCCATGTTGCCGACCCAAGATTTGAATGTCCTAGAAACTGTCAGGTTGCAGCCACCCCGCAGCATCAAAGCTGAACTGCCGATGACCGAGGCCTCCAACCGAACTGTGGTTGAAGGACGCGACGCGGTGAAAAGCATTTTGCGCGGGGAAGATCCCCGCGTTCTCGTGGTCGTGGGCCCCTGCTCGATTCACGACACCAAAGCAGCCCTGGAATACGCCGACAAACTGGCTGCGTTGCGCGAAGAATTGAAAGATAAGCTGCATATCGTTATGCGCGTTTATTTTGAAAAGCCGCGCACCACGGTCGGATGGAAGGGGTTGATCAATGATCCTCATCTTAACGGCACCTACGACATTGAGAATGGTATCCGCAAAGCACGCCGCCTGTTGTTGGACATCACCGCAAAAGGATTGCCTGCTGCCACAGAATTTCTAGATTCCATCGTCCCGCAATACATCAGCGATCTGGTGAGCTGGGCCGCAATCGGCGCACGCACCACGGAATCGCAAACACACCGTGAAATGGCCAGTGGCCTTTCGATGCCGGTAGGATTTAAAAATGGAACGGATGGCGGACTCCAGATTGCCCTGGACGCTATGCAGGCTTCCAGGTCTTCGCACTGTTTCCTGGGCATTGATCAGGATGGATTTACCTCCATTGTTCGCACGAAAGGTAATTTACACGGACACGTCGTCCTGCGCGGTGGTCGAAGCGGCACGAACTACGGTGCCGAGAGCATTGCCGAAGCAGTCTGCGCCTTAAAGAAGGCAGGACATAATCCGGGGTTGATGGTTGATTGCAGCCATGCCAATTCGAACAAGCAACATGCACTCCAGGAAGAGGTTGCTCGCAGTGTAGTCGCGCAACGCGCCGCCGGGAACAAAGCCTTGATCGGTTTGATGATCGAAAGTTTCTTGAGCGAAGGCAGTCAATCGGTGCCGGCAAATCCTGCTGAGTTGAAATACGGTGTCAGCATCACGGATGCGTGCCTGAACTGGGAAGCGACGGAACGCATCCTGCGGAGCGCTCACCAGACTTTGGTCTAGGTTGGATCTTTTTCCGAAGGCCGGTTCATCCCTGATGAGCCGGTCTTTTTTTATCCAGAGATTTCCACCGGCATTTCTTTCAATAGTCCCTGCATCTGCTTTGCAAACTTCGGCCCTACCCCGCTCTCTTCATGTTTGAAGTAAACGTAAGCATCCGACCATTTCTCACTTTCGCTCTGAACGTGTTCTGCCCAATCGGCGATATCCTCTTCGGTGTAATCCTCACGCCGCAGTCGAAGATAACCGAAATCCGCAGTCGAGACCCGGGGTGTGTTCACTTTCTCGCTTTGCGCAATGCATAAGGCGGCATTGTGATCTCTTAATACGGAGAAAACTTCCTCCGCAAACCATGACTCATTTCGAAACTCGAACGCAGCCCGCATACTGCTGGGAAGGGATTCCAGAAATCTCTGCAACCGCTCTACGTCCCTTTTGAAATCCGGTGGCAATTGGAACAACACCGTTCCAAGTTTTTCCTCCAATCGGGAGATGACTCGATTGAAATAAAGGACGGTATCTTCGCAATCCCGCAACCGTGCAAAGTGGGTTACTTTCTGGGGTGCCTTGAATGTAAATTTGAATTCAGCAGGCGTAGCTTCTGCCCAATTTGAGATTGTTTTCTCACTTTGGATACGGCGAAAGGAATAATTTATTTCCGTGCTGGAAAACCGCTCCGCATAGAAAGGAAGCATCTTATTCACCGGCATTTTTTCCGGATAAAAAGTCCCCTTCCATTCCGGATACTGAAAGCCTGAAGTCCCAATCCGAAGGCGCATGGCGGAACCTACCTCGGAGCGACGCAGTTCACAACCGGTGAAGGTCGTCCGAGATTCAATAATTGGCAGCGCAGGACACCTCTGATTATTCTCTGCCTGTTGCAATTCGCTGAACCAAATTACTACGCCACGCTCGGTCTCGATCATCAATGCACGTCGGATCAGATCCGAACCGCCTACCGACTGCTTGCGAAGCAATTACATCCTGACGTAAACCGGGAAAACGCTTCCGACGCTCTCTCCCGAACTCAGCAACTCAATGCGGCCTATGAAGTATTGAGCGATCCGGAGCGTCGCCGCGCTTACGACGAATCGCGTAAGGCGTCATCCCGCGCCAAAAAGACAACCTCTTCGTCTGCGAAAGCCGAACGAAATGTCGCGCAGGATACCCACTTACGGTTCGAGGATTTTCTGCGGGGCACAACTCTGGAGGTTCGCATCAATGATCCCGCCAATCCCGATGGGCCGGAAACCTATTCGCTCACTATCCCTCCCGAAACTGCGCCCGGCACTCGCTTTCGCGTTCCTCGGTCCGGCCACTTTGAAGGCGGGTTCGTTGCCGTGCGAGTTTGTGCGCGTCCCGATTTCCGATTCAAACCGCGAGGTTCAGATATTAAGTGTGACCTCCGCATCTCGACCGACCGTGCCAACCAGGGCGGAGCAGAGATGGTTCAAGGGCTTGCCGGAAAGGTTCGGGTGCAAATTCCTCGCGGGATTGGACGCGGGGAAATAATTCGAATTCCTGGCGAAGGCCTTCCCAAAACGCGTGGAGGCCGGGGCGACTTACTCGTTAAAATTCAGTATCGCCTGGAGGTTCGGATCTCACGATCCAAACCTTGAGTCCAGCGTGCCACGCAACTCCAGAAACCTTCACCCTCCTCAGTAACGGGAATGTCGTGACCAAGTGCTGGCAGACAAATTTCCGCCGCCTGCGCCTCCGAGTGGAATGTGGATGTCGTAGGTTGGGTTATCGAACTTGAAGACCAGACTTACGGCCGAAAGTTTGTTGACGGTGATGAAGTTCAGGGCAGCGACGCTGCTACTGAATCGGTAAGCTGTTTCCGAAATTTGAGTCCAGGTATTTTGTCCAGCCCAGTACTCCCCATTGGTCCGTTGAATCAAAGTTCTCATATCACTTTTCCCACTTGCCCCCACTGATACGAATTGCAGCAACGAGATCTTTGCCCGTAATGTAAAATATCGCAAAAGAAAGTTATTGGTTATTTATTCACAAGCGCCTGGTTCTTAGAACGGGCGTTTTCCACAGCCCAGCGCACGGGGACGGAGCGCATGGCAACTCAGACGAATCCTTGGATCAAGGCGGGTGGGATATCTTCTGCTTTCATGGCAAGGCACTGCAACTTGCGTCCCTCGCCAGCCACCGTCCGACATGCTTTGGATCGGACGCGGACTGCAGGAAAGACTCTAGAGACGAGCCTGTCGAGTTCAGCACGTGAAAGGATGAAGAACGGCACGGATGTTTTACTCCCCCGCAACTGCTTCCGCACAACCTCTGGAATTATCCGCCGCAGCGCCACTCTGCTCCTTTGCCTGATCCGGAACCGCAGCGGTTCCGCAGCAATATCGAAAGCATCGAAAAAGAGGCACCCACCTGGCTTCAGCCAACTGAAAAATTTTTGACAGAGATTCTCAGTTACTCCGCAGCCATTCCCGAAGACGCCAAGAGCATAGATAAAGTCGAATGATCCGGGAGCAAAATCCTCCCGGTAGACGTTGCCGCAGACTAGTTTAATTTCCTCCGCCGAAATCTCCTGGGATAGCACCGGTTCTCGAGCTGCCTGCAGCATCTCATTGGAGACATCCACTCCGACGAGATTTCTAACTTTACGCAGACAATGAAAGTAACGCCCCGTACCACAGCCGACCTCCAGGACATCGATGGGCCCTTGGAAAGACGAAGTTATCCGCTCCAGGCGATGCCTCAGATCCGCGTGATCGGGAGTCTGTATTTCCCGCTCATCATCCTGCCGATATTTTCCGGCGGTTCGATCGTAGGTTTCGCGTAATTCTAATTCAGCACATGCGTAGTCCATAAATTATCAGGTTTAATTCCGCTCGAAGCGCTGAAGCAACCTACGTTTGAATTCGTCCGCGAAAAGGGGTTGAGTCTGCCGATTCGCGGCTGATTCGATCTACCAGCCCCCCTATGGATCAAACTACTATCCGCTAAACTTATCTAAAGCTGTCGCCCATGCCTCCACGTCGAAATCAACAATCCTGCTCGCAGTAGATCTTATTGAAGAAGGAGGGTTCTAATTCGCGGTTGGAAAACTGGATACTTTCCTCCCCGCCAGATTCGGGCTAAGAATTTACGCATGAAATGGACATCTGTTGGCGTTCTTGCAGTTCTCACCTCACAGCTATTCACCAATTCAGATGCCATGGCACAGTCAGAGCATTGGCCACAATGGAGAGGTCCAACCGCGAATGGAGTATCGCAAGGCGAACCGCCGCTGGAATGGAGCGAGAGCAAGAACGTAAAGTGGAAGGCAAAAATTCCAGGGTTTGGGACCTCTACTCCGATTATCTGGGGTGATCAGGTTTTTATTGCCACCGCGGTTCCGTCCGGGAAGAAATCGGAAACGAAAAAGAAGGAAGTCGACGCGGGAGAAAAGAATGAGGGAGGTCGGCGCGGGGGATTCGGAGGCGAACCCGCCCCGGACGAGGCCTACCAATTCACATTAATCAGCTACGACCGCAAAACCGGAAAGGTCCTCTGGCAAAAGATCGCTCGCGAGGAGAAACCCCACGAGGGCCACCACAAAGATCACGGCTTTGCCTCCGCTTCCCCGATTACCGATGGGAAGCATGTGCTCGCATACTTTGGGTCACGGGGTCTCTACTGCTACGACATGGAGGGGAATCTGAAGTGGGAAAAAGATTTCGGCGACATGCAGACCCGGAATGGTTTCGGGGAAGGTTCTTCCGCGGCTCTGGACGGAAACATCATCGTGGTGCTGTGGGACCATGAGGGGGACGATTTTATTCTGGCTCTCGATAAAACTACGGGAAAAGAACTATGGCGCCAAAAACGAGATGAGCCGACCGGTTGGTGCACTCCTTTGATTGTCGACCACAAGGGCGAGAAGCAGGTGGTGGTCAATGGCAGCAACAAAGTTCGTACGTACGCCTTAAAAACGGGAATACTGCTTTGGGAATGCAGCGGTCAAACTTTGAACGCTATCCCCACACCCGTTGCGGACAAAGATACAGTTTACATCACCAGCGGGTTTCGCGGCAACGCATTGCAGGCGATTGCTTTGGGTCGCAGCGGAGATCTTAGCGGGACCGACGCCATTCGGTGGAGTCACAACAAGAGCACACCCTATGTTCCCTCCCCACTTGTCGTGGATGACTTCCTTTACCTCATCGCTGAAAACAAAGGTGTCATCTCGTGCTTCGACAAGAAAACTGGAACTTCCTACTACGAGTATGAACGTATTGAGGGTCTTTATGGCGTGTATGCATCCCCTGTGGCAGCACAAGATCGCATTTATGTCCTTGGCCGCGAAGGTTCCTGCGTCGTTCTAAAAAAAGGCCCAAAGCTGGAAGTCCTTGCCACCAATAAACTGGATGACAAAACCGATGCTTCACTCGCGATCGTCGGAAAAGAAGTATTCGTGCGCGGCCATCAGCATCTCTATTGCATAGCGGAAAAATAGTCTCAACTCCCCCATTTTCTGCGCGAGCCGAGTGACGTGACTCGGCACAAGTCCGCAAGGTGGTGCTGTATCTGGGCGACTCAGCACCGGCTACAGGTCGTGAGAATCTGAATTAAGGTCCCGCTCCCCTTGCCCATGCAAAAAGAAAAAGGCGCCACGAATGACGCCTTTTGTTTTTTGTTGTTACGAACGGCAGGAACATCGCGCGCACGACGTTCCTGCCACAGTGTTTTATAAGGTCTGAAGCGGGACGGCATCGAAGAAGATACCGTTCACGGCGGCGTTCGGGCCACCCGTTCTGGTGATACGCACACGCACGTTGCCTTTGATTTCCCAAACTGTGTAGCGTCCGCTGGCGAAGCTAGACACAATTTGGCGATTGAGCAGAGCGCCGGTGCTGGCATTGATGATTTCCACCGTCTGACTGCGACCTGCTTGATCCCAATCACAGGAATAGAGTGCCAACCGATGGCTCTTGCCGTCCGTGATGTTGATATTGAGCTCGAAGCTCGCAGCGGAAAACCAGCTTGAAGCCAGGCGATCCGTTGAACTCGCCACCTTGAGCAATCCATCCACGTCTGCAGTCGAACCTGCCCAGGTCCAATCCTGTTTTCCGGTCACAGTCATGGTGCCGAATGAAAGCGGCTTGGATCCATTTCCAATCACGGTATAGGCTTCGCTTCCATAAACACCTTTCCAGTTGCCACGAGTTTTAAGGTCAGTCCTCACGTATTTTGCACTCGAACCGGATACCACCGGGCCGGATACGACGGTGAGGCTGGCCGTGGTCACGGCGCTACTTGCTCCGTTAAGGAACGCTACTGCTTTGATAGTCTTGCTGCTCACGATTGAAATCGGTGCAGTGTAGGCAGTCGAGACAGCTGTCGGGGTTGAACTATCGGTGGTGTAACGAATGGTTGCACCCGTTGTGCTGGTCGAGAATGAAACGGTTACCGAATTTGTAAATGTGCCACCGTTAGGTGAGATCACCGGGGCGGCAATGACCACTGCTGGAGCCGTTACATTGATTGAAATGGGGGACGAGGTGGTGCTGGCACCAGTGTTATCCGTGGCTTTCGCAGTGATGCTGTAATCGCCAACAGAAACATTGTTCCAGGTGAAGGTGTAAGGCGCGCTGGTCGTTTCGCCCAATTTCGTTGCACCGTGGAAGAACTCCACTTTGGCAACAGATCCATCAGCATCGGATGCCGTTGCCGACAGGGTGACATTTGCCCCCGCCACAAACGAGCTACCGTTGCTCGAAAGGGCTACTGTTGGAGCCTGGTTTACCGGTGGCTGCGTTACCGTAGCGGCAGGATCAAAGAACAATCCGTTCAGGATAGCATTGGAAGGACCAGTGCGGGTGATACGCAACCGCACCTTACCAGCGATATCCCAGGAGAGGTATTTGCCGCTGGTGAAACCAGAGACCGTTTGTGTATCGAGCACAGCACCTGTGACTGCATCAATCACTTCAACTGTCTGGGAGCGACCGAGGTTATCCCAATCCACGAAGTAGGCTGACATACGATGCGCTTTAGCATCGGTGACACTCACGTCCACGGTGAAGCTGGTCGCAGAATACCAGAGCGCGAGAATACGATCTGTGCTGCTCGCTTTCAGCAATCCTCGAGTGTCAGTGGTGGACCATGCCCAAACCCAATCGGATTTGCCCGTTGGTGTTACCTGTAGACCGTTCGGATATTGTGTCGTGTCGCTGACAACGTTAAAACCTTCCTTGCCGTAAACACCTTTCCAGTTACCAGCAGAGGTGGTGTCCGTCGTGACGAATTTAGCCAATGTGCCCGTCACTGTGCCGTCATCCGGAGGAGTCGCAGTTACTGTGAAGCTGGCGCTCGTTGCCGAACTGCTCGTGCCGTTCAGGACTGCAATCGCACGAACGGTCGAGCTGCTTGTCAGATTGATCGGAGCCGAGTAAGCGGTCGATGAGGTGGTCGGGGTGCTGCCGTCAACCGTGTAGCGAATCGTGGCACCAGCAGTTGAGGTAGCGAGTGACACAGCGACTGAATCTGCGAAACTACCACCATTGGGACTGATGCCAGGAGCGTCAACAGTTACGGGGGCAGTCGTCACGCTGACCGTGGCCGTGCCAGATGTAGTGGAGGCCGCAGCGTTATCAATCGCACGAGCAGTGATGTTATAAGAACCGGCTGGAACAGCGCTCCAGGTAAAGCTATATGGGCTGGTGGTATCTTCCCCCAGCTTGGTTGAACCCTGGTAGAATTCCACTTTGGTCACAGAACCATTCGAATCAGAAGCCGTAGCGTTCAAAGTGATGCTGTTTCCTGCGGTGAACGAAGCTCCCGAGGTCGGGCTGGTCAAGGCAATCGTCGGAGGTGTGTTAACAGGCGTCGTATCTCCACCATCGGGATAGCTGGTGCGGACGTGGCGGACGACCACTTCGTCGATCCAACCATCGAAGTTACCAAACTTTAAGGTGGCAGGACCACTCACATTCCAATTGACCAACTCACTGTTGGCCACAGAACCGACGGTTTGCCCGTCGATCTTCACGGTATAACCAGTCTTGTCGATCGACATGCGGATGTGATGCCACTCGTTGGAGGTCAACGCGGGCTTCACCTGTGCGCTATTGATTGTGGTGGTGTTGCCGAGGCGAAGCACCGGACCACCATACATATCTTCGCGCAACTCCATGAAAGCGTTCCAATTGCGTTCGAGAGAGATCAGGGTGGCATTAGCCTTGTTGTAACCTTTGAACTGGTTCACATAGATCATCGCTTCAACGATGATGCCTTGAGTATCAGCCGCCCAGGTGTCTGCATAAGGAATCGCAACAGTGGCCTGGTCACCGAGATCGAGGAAGTGCAGGTTCGCGCCCACGCGAGTGGCCATCCAGCCGAGGTTACTGTCATCAAATGCAGCGTTGGCTGCGTTGGCCAATGCGCCTTGTTTGCCAGCAGCATCCGTCAAGTTATTGTCCAGATGATACAAAGCAACCACGTCTGGAGAGACCGACACCGGAGCAGATTGTGTCAGGTTCGGAGCCGTGTCCGTGGCGGTAGTCGCATTGAAATCTGCTTTTGCAAATACGCGACGTCCATCCGGCAACAAGGCTTCGGCTTCCACCCATTGAGGGCCAGTGTTCTTGGCGGCAAAGGTGAAGTTTTGAGCCGGGGTTGGATCCTGATCGCGTGCTTCCCAGACAATCGTCGCCTGGTTCAGGTCAACCGCTGAGGAAAACAAACCGATCGTGACTTTCTGTCCGGCAGGAACCGATGCGGGCAAACCAGTGATGGTTGCTGTCGCAGCTTTCCAGACCTGGCTCTTTATTGCAGTTTGCGCCATTAACCAGGCAGTCGCACCCAAGCCACGAGCCTGTTGAGGATTCACCATTTCGGTAGCAACATGGAATGTATCGGTCCACTTTTCGTAAGGAGCGAACATGTCGTTGGCAGTCGTGCTGTCAGTCGGATAAACCAACGAAGTCAATTCGCTGCCGTATTGCCAAATGCTAGGAGCGCCCGGCCACACACTGCCGATTGGGATACCGCTCGGCGGCAACACTCGACGATCGTTGTTGGCATATTGGTTCACCGTTTCACGCTGGCGCTTCCAACCCACACCCGTGAGGAAGCCCATGTTCAACGGATTGCAGCCCGCTTCGTAATTCATGGCACCGATGAGAGCCTCGATGTAGTCCGGTTTCGCGCTCAACTGGTAAGCAGTGGCTACATCAAATGTCTGCTCAACCGACATGAACCAACCGGCAGAACGAAATGGTTTGTTCCAGGTCGGAAATGGGTTCGCATATGCGCTGTCTTTCACATACTTCACCTGATCATCGCCAGCAGCCACGATTTCTGCGTCGCACTTGGCGAGGAAAGCGGCGTTCAATGAACCAGCCGGCAACCGACCGCTGCGCACAGCAAATGAATAGCTGCGGATAGCAGCACCATAACCTTCGAACATGCGCCACCAGGTCCAGCGACGGGTCTCTGGATCTGCGGGATCAAAGCTGCCGGTCAATTCGGTGTGATACTTGGCTTCGCCAGTGGCGAGATACAGTTCGCAAGCAGCCCAGGCGATTTCGTCGCGGTCACGGAATTCGTTACCGTAATGGGTGATCTTCTGGTAAGCGCCATCGCGACCATATTTGGCCCATGCCGTTTCGAGGAATGCCCAGCCCTTTTTAGCTTTGGCGAGATACTCAGCAGCGACTGCCGGATAAGCGGCTTTGAACTTCGGAGAAGAAGCGGCTTGTGCCAGAGCAGCTACCGAAGCTGCGGTTGCAGCAGTCGTCTTGGGGAAAACAACCTGTGTATCACCAAGATCCGTTCCCACGAGGGATGCAGTGTCTTCGTAACGACGATCTTTCGGATAAACCAGGAAGTAAAAACCACCGTCGGCATCCTGCAACTTGGCGAGGAAATCGAGTTCCCACTTGGCGATTTGCAGCACGTCACTGATTCCGTCACCGCTTTCGGGTGTTCCGAGATTGTCCAATTGACCTGCTCCGCTGTGGGAATCCGCGGCAAACACCAGGGAGTTCGCGAGCTGGGCAACATTGATTGTATATTTGCTGTAATCACCAGCGTCATGATGACCACCGGTCGCATCAAATGCGGTCTTGTTGACGAACGGATACAAGCTGGAGTTCACATCCTTCAACTGCGGCGCACCACTCTGGGAGCTGGCGTAATCACCGGTCACATTTGCCAGGGTGCTGTTCACTGCAGCGAACGTCATATCAGGAACGAGAACAGGCTTGGCATGGCAGGCACCCTTTTGATGGCGACTGTGCGGGTAATCATTAGCATGACCGCAACGTTGATGATAGAGACCGAGGGCATAACCACGGGCGAAAGTACCAGCAACACCTTCATTGATCATGAATGCGAACGAGGCACCCATTCCAGGAACCTGAACACGATATTCGCCCGGGGTCTTGAACCCGGTGAAATCAGCTTCGTAAACCAATTGGTAAGGAGTCGGAGAATAGGAATAGCCAACATCCTTGCGGGAGGTCAGGACGCCAGTATGAACAACGGATCCGCTGTTCACATCAATAATGCGAAAGCCTGCACCAGAGGGCACCGTCATTTCGCCCATGCTGCCGAGGTAATAACCAACCATCGCCTTTTTGACGTAGTTCGGCATGTAGCCTTCACCATTCACATGGATTGCTGGATTGAAGCGCAACGGATCAGCTGCCGTGGTGTAGTTCTTGTCAGAACCCCACAAGCGCCCGCTCGCGTTTTTCACCGTGACAACCTGGCCATCGGTGATCGCGCTGTTGAGTTGGAGATAAATGGAATTACCGATGCGCAAATCGCGGGTGTTTAACGGCGCATAAAGCGGGCGGCGTTTGAAACCTACTAATTGTACACCGACAGTTTGAGTTCCTACTGTCACCTGGAACTCGGAAGCAGCGGGCGCGGACAAGCTCCCACCCGAGACAAAGTTCCAGTTTGTGACGGCCCCATCCTTTGCTTTGGTGCTGATCAAAGTCAGCTCCAGCATGGTTGGGGTAAGAACGCGCAGGCCATATGCTCCCGGCTGGGGCATGGCCATCGGATTTACATCCGTGATGCGCATATCTGTTTGAGCGCTGGCTCCAACGCCCGAGAGAATCACCAACATCATTGCGGCCAGGAAAGCGCGCAATGAAGAGGCAAAAATGGTTTTGTTGTTTTTGTACATGATACTTCTGTCTTGATTTGGCCGGGTTGAACCCAGACCTCCTTGGCTTTGAAAAAGACCGGTGGGACCTCCCAGACCGGTATGAGTTGCCTCCTCAGACAACTCTAAGAACTTTTCCTACTCTTGAATCAGCAGTGGTGATGCCATAATTGGCAAAGATAGGCAAAAAGAATCATCCAGCGCCTCCCCTGTCCTACAATAGGAAAAAGTGTCTCAACAAGAGGACAATCTACCAGGTCGAAACAAACTGAGTGTCCCGAAGGAAGCGCTGTCTGTCTTCAGATGTGCAAAAGAAGACCCCTCTTTTTGTCAAAATTCAATGATTCGCGAAAACGATAAAAGGCCAATCCTCATTTCTTCGACGGCCTGCTGCTCCAAGCCTGCCCTCGAAAAACGCCAAGGCCAGGTCATTCTCCCCGCAGAATCCCAGCAACTTGCGTCGCTTTCTCTTTATTGTCATAGAGGATTGCCATCCCCAATGCCGTGTCCGATCCAAATGAAAGCCCTCCTTCAATCACATTCCCTTTGGCATCGCGGACACCAACCCGGTTCCCGGCATTTTCGACCGTCAATTTCTTCACCGCTTCCTTTGTTTTTCCGGTGAACTCCAGCAGAACAAAAAAGCCAGCTTTCTTGTCGTCCACAAGGCGGATCGATTTCGGCTCTACTTCCTGTGGCGACACCATCAAGGGAGTCCGGCCCGGGCCTTCGATCTTCAATTGGAACCGCGACCTGGCGACGATCGTTGGCCCCTTCTTGACGATGACCTCGCATAGCGCATCACCACTTTCGTTTGGAAAGGGCCACGCCACATCAACATGCACGCTCTCACTTGTTCCGTAGCCAGGCTCGCCAGGTTTGGATCCTGAATCAAGCGAGGCTGGAAATCCTGGAGCGGACTGAATCCGGGGCGCAGCGATGATTCGCTCCGTGAGCTTGCCATTCTGTTCGATCAATTCCAAAACGCGCACTTCCACCAGGTAGGTGCCTTCGGTCCTGTGGTGAGAGATAGTCGCCTCCGTTGAGTAATTCGCCGCACTAGCGGAGACGACAACGGAAAAAAGGGCCCCAATGATAACCAGGATGATTGCTTTCAACGCTTCTTCTAACACGTACTGAGGCGAATAGTTGCGCCCCCCCTCACCTTGTGCCTGCGTCGGTCAAGAAAAGGATGACAAGAGAATAGAACTGACCTGCGATCGAGTCGCTCATCAAGCTTTCTCACCGAAGCCAGCCCCGAATCGGTTTTTCGCGAAAAACCCAGTAAATAGTATCTGGCCGGAAACTCGTGTTTTCAGCGAATCCGCGAAAATTCCACATCAGGAACGGGAGATGACCTGCATTTTCATGGAGAAGAGGTTCACTATCATGTTTATGGCGACTTTCATCCAAACGGCAGTGAGAAGGATCAGTCCGGCGACATGCCAACGACCTCCCCACTATGCAACCATGCAACGATTCCACCATGTAACTAATCCCAGACTGTTATCGTTAACGTAATCGAGCGTTCCCAGTGGCTCCGCTCGTCCAC
>JBKJKE010000017.1:0-15612 GCA_046597605.1 Limisphaerales bacterium
ACAGTCTGTCGTCGAAGCGGAGGATGCGGTGCCAGTCATAACTTGTTCTAGTCCAACAGTTTGACTACAAAAACCTCCGCTTCTTCATTCTTATTTGGTGAGAAATCCGGGCTAGCCGCAGCACGTTAAAAGCAGAAGACGCAAGAAAACTTGAACCCAACTCCATTTTAGCTGGTGCTGCGGCTGGTCTTTCAGACACAACCGCGGTCCGTCCCTACCGCAGCGAAACCAGCTTCCCTTCCCGTATCTCAAAACTCCGTTGCATGCGTGCTGCAAGCGGCAAGGCATGTGTCACAACGATCAACGCCACATTTTGTTCGCGGTTCAGTTCGACCAACAAGTTCGCCAAACCCTCCGCGGACAATTGATCCAATGCGCCAGTCGGCTCGTCCGCCAATAATAATTTCGGCCGATTGATCAAAGCCCGCACTACGGCAACGCGTTGCCGTTCCCCGCCCGAAAGTTGTCCAGGTCGATGCATCAACCGTGCGGTCAGGTCCACCCGATCCAAAAGCTGCCGAGCCCGATCCTCTGCTCCTTCCCGCATAGATTTATCCGGCATGGTTGGGATGAGGACATTTTCCAAAACCGTGCATTGCGGCAAGAGATGATGAGATTGAAAAATAAATCCGATCTTCCGGTTACGAATCGTGGCAGTTTGTTCTTCGTTCAACCCGCTCAATTGCTCTCCATCCAACCAAACCTGCCCGCTACTCGGATGATCGAGCGTGCCAATGATGTTCAACAACGTGCTCTTTCCCGAACCCGAAGGACCAACAATCGCCATGGTTTGTCCAGCGCCGAGCTCGAAAGAAACATTCAGCAAGACAGGCACTGAGGCCGTCCCTTCGCCCGCCGCGTAATTCTTGGAAACATCCGCCACCTTTAACAACGTTGCGCTCACAAAGATTTCTTCGTTCTTCTTCGCACAAAATGAAAGCAAAGAAGTTGAGCAATTCACTGGCCGAGAACTATCAAGCAAGGAAAGCGCGAACGAACCGCGGCTGTGCTCGCAGAGTCAACCGCAGCGGGCACGGCAAAAGGTGCGCGGGCAAATTTGGAAGTGATCTCCGGAGTTTTTCCCGCTGCGGCTGATGCTTCGCACACAGCCGCGGTCCGTCTTTTCGTTTGCCACACACTCCGACATCGCTTAACAGTCGAAACATGAGTCTCCCCATCATAACGCCTGCCGAGATGCGCGAGTGGGAGCATGTCACCTGGGAAGCTGGAGTTACCGAGGCTTCCGTGATCGAACGTGTCGGCAAACAAGTGGCAGAACTTGCGCTTCGGCTCACAGCTCCAGGTTCCTACATCGTCATTCTTGCGGGAAAAGGACATAACGGAGACGACGCCCGGGCCGCAGAAAAGTTTTTGGCAGACCACCGTTACACGCGATGGAACATTACTGACCCATCCGAAGTGATGGAATCGTTGCCGGCGGATTTAGCTAAGTGCGACCTGATCATTGATGGATTATTTGGCATTGGATTCAATCGCCCCCTAAACGAGGAATGGCAGAAGTTAGTCGAATTGATCAACGCGTCTCAGGTTCCGGTTCTTTCAATTGATGCGCCTTCCGGGCTGAACGTAGATACCGGAGAAGTTCAGGGCACCGCCATTCGCGCGACTGTCACTCTCACTGTTGGCACCCCGAAACACGGCTTACTTTCGCAACAGGCGCAGGAATATGTAGGACGTCTCGAGGTCGCTTCAGATGTGGGACTTGCCCCCTGCCCCATCAAATCCGACCTGACCTGGATTGAAGCGGACGATTTCAAACGTTTTCCTCCGCCGCGCCATGTCAACAGCCACAAAGGAACCTACGGCCACGTTACCATCTTTGCGGGTAGCCAGGGATATCACGGGGCTGCCGTTCTCGCTGCCAAAGGTGCGATGCGGGCACAACCTGGGCTCGTGACGTTATTCACCCCAGAGAACGTCTACGTGCCGGTAGCATCTCAGCTGCAAGCAGCGATGGTGCATCCGTGGGTTGGTAACCCGAAGATTCCAAAATCCACCAGCGCCATTCTATTCGGACCCGGACTGGCCGATCCAGAATTCCCGGTGAATCTCCGGAATCAGCTGCGCACCTTATGGGCTGAGTCCGCTTTGCCAGTTGTGGCGGATGCGAGTGCATTAGATTGGTTGTCGGGATGCCAGGTTAAATCCGACGCCATCCGGCTAATGACACCTCACCCCGGGGAAGCAGCTTGGCTGTTGGCAATGCCCAGCGAAGCGGTGCAAAAGGATCGGTCTTCATCCCTTCGTCTCCTGGCAAGTCGCTATAGATGCTGGGTTATCTTGAAAGGACATCACACCTTGATCGGGAGGGGCGGCGGCGAAATTTCAGTAAACAGCACAGGAAATCCTTATCTTGCCCAGGGAGGGAGTGGCGACATCCTCGCTGGCTTCCTGAGCGGATTACTCGCTCAACCCCGATTACAGGCTGATCCAATGAAGACAGTAAGCTACGGTGTCTGGCGACACGGAGCCGCTGCAGACGAGTTAAGCCGCTCAATGCCAAATTGGACAACGGAAGATCTCGTTACCTTTATCTAGCAAAGACAGTTTACCGAGAAAAGACGCTTTAAAATCCCGTTCAGGGAAGTTTTATCGCCTTTTTCAGATTGAAAATCCCGTTCACGGAAGTTTTATCGTCTTTTTCCAATCGAAATTCCCGCCGAACGCGTGTTCATCGCCGTTTAACGAATTTGCACACCGTTATCCCCCGCCACGATCTTTGGTTCACGCCCCGCAAAATCCACTTCCACAAACGCGACCTTCTTTGGACTCTCCAAAACAGTGTTCCCGATCTCCAGCCGGGTTCCATTGCATAAAACGGCATGAGTGATTCGATTCTTCCCGTCGCGACGAACCAGGGCCAGTTCCCCGGTTAACTTCACATCCCATCCTGAGGCAACCTGAATGAATCCCTCTTTGTGGGTCTCGGCATCCACCGCCACGATCAGGTCGCTAAAACCTCTGCGTAAACTCATCTGCAAGGCCACATCGCCGTCTCCGCTGACCACGCCTGCTTCTGAAGTAATCGGCATGCGCGAGATTTGGGCCGCGACCGGTTCTTTTTCGTAAGCATCGAAGATACCGACGAAAGTGGAGGAAAGCGGCGCGGTCCCCTGCCGGCGAATCATCAGCGCTGGATTCCAAATCTCTGGAGCAGATACGTTGTAGACCGGAGCGGTCCAGGCTTCGGTTGTGTGAGGCACCGTGCCCGGAGAAAAGTCGGTGTAACGCAACGAAATCTTCTTGTCCGCGGGAATGGCTTTGTGCCTATTCGAAGCAGTCCACGTTGCGCTCCATCCTGAGGGAGAGTTGGTGTCACGCTGAAACTTCCGCATCTGGGTGGCCGCTCCGTAATCTCCAGTTGGTTCCAGAACCAATCCGTCAGTCGCCATCGCACCAACCGGGCCATGAATAAACTTGGCGTGATCTGCTCCCCCGACGACGCGGAAGAGATCGAACGCGTAGAATTCTTTTTCTGACACGTCGATCATTGCCACAGTTCGTTCGTAGCGAGAACCGCCCACCAGCTTCGGAGCCGAGGCCTGGATCGCACGAAACATTTTGCCATCCGCCCAGAGTTTTGTTTCGCCCGCTGCATTCGCCTGGTTCGCACTATTCACCACTACCGTGTTGTGCGCCGCGGTGTGGAGATACCACTGAGCTTTCTCCGATGTCCAACCGCCGAACTGAACAGCGGGATAGCCAAACTCAGGCAACAAATCGAGGCCATGAGCAAACAATCCAATGTTCATGCCATCGTGATGTCCATGGGCGCCGCCGCTGTCGTAGTCGAGCCACAGGGCTCGAGCATGCTCGGCTTTGCCCGATCGCAAGATGCCCAGATGCCAGGCTTCCTTGTTGAGGCTGCCCAGCTTCAGATCCGTGCCGTTTTCCTTGAGGACTTTCTGCACGTTCTTCCGAAAACCTTCTGGATTGTCTGCGAGAACATCATGAGGGAGTCCATCGATCTTCTTGTCGTTGGCGCGATACAGGATCTGGACGTAAGCCGGGTCCTTCGTGCTCTCGTAGAGTTGCCAGAAGAACGAAAACATGGAGGGGTTCAACGTAGGATTGGTGAGTTTCTGGAAATTTACGCCCACGTAGCGATCAATGGGCACATCGTATTTTCCACAATCACCGCTGTTGGGATAATAGCGGTCCAGGCAAAGCGTATCGATGTGGAACCGGTAGGTGTCTTTGAGTGAAGGCAGGCGCTCAATCAAGCGGGGTAGAAAGTCTGCTTCAGCGCGACAATAGTCCGCCAGGAAATTGGCGAAACCAGCAATCGTGTAGGAACTGTAACCGGACAAACCTTTCTCGCCTGTGACCCCGTTTACGGCAGTAGCGGGTTTTACAAACCCATCGATATAGGTTTCCACCTCTGCCCTGTTCTCTGGCCAGGCCAGCACTGTCATGATGGTTGCAACCGTGCATTGAGCGCGCGGAAAGTTGCTGTGAATCTTGTGCTGGTTCTTCAGCGGATCGCGGAGGAGCCCATTCTCGATGTTGCGCTGAACCTCGGCGAAAGAACTCTTCGGATTTGCCAACTTCTTCTCACCCGATTTCTTCGAAAGAAAAGAAATGAGCTCCTTGTCGTTCTTTAAGCCTTCAAACACGCGATCGTAGCCGAGCACAAGGTCGCGCGTTTCCTCACAAGCATCGTGCCAGACGGAAATATAGCCGTTGTGCGGTGCATACTCATAGACAAGGCCCTGAGCTGCGTAGTCAAAGCTCGGATAAAGATCGGCCACTCGATCCAGGATGATTCCCGCTTTGCGAGCGTAAACTGGATCTCCGGTATAAACATACGCGACGGCAAGTGCGTCCACCCCGGCCACCACCAACTTCTTGAACTGCCCGTAAATCAAATAAGCCCCAATGAAGCGCCACCGTTTCCCCTCTTTCACATAGCCTTCACCATCATCCACCCCGAACTGATGGAGCGGGTCGGTAGGCTCCGGGTGTTCCGTGTTGAAAAGCAGCTTCCGATTGGCGCGAGCCGGATCAAAAACGCTCTGCGCATCCAGTCCGGACCTGTAGAAAGCTTCAAAGTCATTCTTTGGGAACACCTCCTTGCAATGGGGACAGCTGGTTTTCCAACGCAGCTTCTGGGGGTTCATGATCCAGGTGTACATCGGCACCGACTTCTGACAACTCGGGCAATCTCCATTGGACCAGACCATCCACGAACGTTTTATTTTGGACCCGAACATCAGATCCCACAGTTCATCATCCGAAAGGTTTTTCCAAAACGCTGCTCTTTGGATTGCTTCCTTTCTCAGGCGCTCGCCATCGGGGTGCTTTTGCAGATTAGCCCGAACCGTGGCGAGAGTTTCTACTGGATAAAACGCACTCCGTTTTTTCAACGGCAACTCGGATTGGGCAATGGCTGAAAATGAAACGAGGACGAGAAGGGCCACACAGAAAAAGCGTTGGGCAAAAGTTTTCAAATTGTGCATAGAAATTCTAAAGTATTCCGAAGCGATTCGTTCGATCAGGGGGAGAGGAATTGCACACCCTTATTTTGTTTTTGCTTTCAAGTGTGTGTCCAAAAACTCCCACGATTTATCACGAGCTTCGGAAGTAAAAGCGTGCTCCCCATCGAACGTGTGCATTTGGAATTTTGAGCCGGCCTCATCCCGCGAATAAACCGATTGCGCATCCATCTCCATCCAAAGCGTATCGCCTACCACGGGAAAGATGCTGTCCTTCAGAGCCACCGAAAGGAAAAGCGGGCGGGGGGACATGGCTGCGAAGAGATGATGAAAATCAACCGGCGTCTCCTGCATTTTCTTCTCAAACTGGCCAAGGCGAGGAATCAATGCAGTCCGGCGATACCACCGATCCGGCATGGGATCCGCCCGGAAGGAGGTGAAACCGCAACTGACCACCCCGACTTTAATCCGTTCATCAAACGCCATGGCAAACAAAGTTCCATACCCGCCGTGGGAATGACCGATCGAGCCGATACGATTGCCATCGACCTCCGGCAGGGTTTGCAGGTAATCCACCGCTCGCATGGCATCATCCACCATCTTGGACATGATGCTGCGTCCGGAATTGCCCGCGTAGATCCGGACCGCATCGCCGTAATGACAGTAGAAACTTCCGCCCACCTGGTAACGTTCCCCAAAGCAGATGACATCGGGAGCGAGCGTCACAAAACCGCGCTCGGCGAGGAGCAGCGCATATGCTAATTCCGGCTGTAGTTCGGCAACTCCGGCGCATTGATCTTTCCCGCTACGAACCGTTTGATGCAAACAAAGCATGGCTGGCGCTTTGCCTTTGATCTTCTTGGGAATGAAAAGCCAGGCGCGAATAGTCTCTCCGGGATCGCCTTCGTATTCCACCTTCTTGCGCGTGTAGCTTTCGAAGTCTTTTTCCTCCAACACTTTGGCCTTGAGAGGCCCAGTGTTGCGACTTGATGGGCCAAGTAGATCGCGCCAACTCTTGAGTAAACGCTCACGGAGCTCGGAGTTGCTGTCAGTTGGCTTCTCGCCTTCGAGACAAAAATCCAGCGCCGACTCGAGTTCAACGCTTCCAGATTGAGAGGTGCGAATGGTACTCCGCTGGTCTGGATACTTTTCTTTGTAGCGGTCGTAGTTCCATTCGTTCGTGTTGTTCTGGCCTTGAAGGGACGGAGCAAGCGTTGAAAACAACAAAATGGCGCTGAGAGCTACAGGTAACTTCATGGCGATGGGATGCACTCTATGGAAGTCCGCCGAAACGAACAAGTATGGAGGCGCTAGTAATAGTCCCAATGAGTACTGATACGGAGAAACATAGAAAATTCTGGTCACCCGCACCTTTTCTTCCACAATCCGCCCATGATTTCACGAACACTGCTGTTCTTGTTCCTCCTGGTGACACATTCGGCCTTTGCCCAGGAACTTAAGCCGATCTTCGACAACAAAACTTTACACGGTTGGGATCCACGTGGAGAAGCGATCTGGGAAGTCCATGATGGAATTATCACCGGACGAACCGGCAAAGGTGGTCATGGCTGGCTCACGAGTGATCGCACTTACGGAGATTTCATCATGGAACTCGAAGTGAAGATCGAAAGCGGTAACGCCGGGATTCAGATTCGAAGCCATTTCGAAAAAGATGAAGTAATGGTCGGCTACCAAATCGAAGTCGATCCCTCGGCCCGCGCCTGGTCAGGCGGTCTCTATGAGCAAGGACGACGTGGTTGGTTGCAAAACCTCACAAACAATCCAGCTGCCCGCGCCGCCTTCAACGCTACTGGTTGGAATCGTTATCGCATCGAATGCATCGGCGATCATTTCCGCACCTGGATCAATGATGTCCCGGCTGCTGATTACCATGACTCACTCGACATCGAAGGTTTCATCGCCCTGCAGGTTCATTCCGGCAAAAACTCTAAAGTACAATTCCGCAACATTCGTCTCGCAGACCTCGGCAAAAGAAAATGGGAACCGCTCTGGGACGGCAAGACGCTCAAAGGTTGGACGAAGAATGGAAAAGGCGAATGGACGATCGACAATGGTGTCCTCTCCGGCAAACACGCTGCCAACGTAAAACCTTTCGGCCAGCTCATCTCAGACAAGAGATTCAAAGATTTCACCGTTCGTCTTACCTATAAAGCGGTTAGCGGGAACAGCGGGTTTTATTTCCGGACTGATAAAGGCGGGGGCTCTGGTGTGGTTGGCTTCCAGGCAGAGATTGATGCGACCAAAGATGCTGGCGGGCTTTACGAAACGGGCGGACGCGGTTGGGTAGTGCAACCGGACGCGAAACTTCTTTCTAAATATTTTAAAACGAATGATTGGAACACGATGACCGTTTCCGCCCACGGCAGCCGAATCACCGTGGATGTGAATGGTTTTCGCACCGCAGAAGTGATCAATGATCCGAGCCGGCCGGAAGGACACTTCGCCCTGCAACTCCATGGCGGCCAGGATGTGGAAGTTCACTTCAAAGACATTCAGATCCTCAGCGAACCGAAGGCTAAATCGTCCAAAAAGAAAAAAGCATCGGTGCAGATAATCGAAAAATCGGATCGCCTCCGGGTTGAGCTAAACAACGTTCTTTTCACCGAGTATCATTTCGCCAACGTCCCCCGCCCTGTCCTTTATCCTGTGTTCGGCCCTGGTCACATCTCCATGACTCGCGATTGGCCCATGCGCGATTCTGCAAACGAAGAAAAAGATCATCCCCATCACCGCGGACTCTGGTTCACCCATGGGTCCGTCAATGGGGTCGACTTCTGGACGGAGAACGGAAAGTTCGGAAAGATCGTTCACGACAAATTCACCAAAATCGATTCCGGCAAAGAAGGTGTGATTCGATCGGAAAACAAATGGATCAGCGCCGACGGAAAAGTGATCTGCCGCGACCAGCGCAGTCTCATCATTCACGGAAACACCAACCCCAGGATTCTGGATTTCAACATCACAATTACCGCGTCAGAGGGCGATCTCGTCTTTGGCGATACCAAGGAAGGATCGATGGCATTTCGCGTGAACGAATCCATGCGCCTTAAACCCAACGAGTTCAACAAAAGCAAGCAGCTTGGCCAAATCTTCCAGAACACTGGCGTCACCGGAGCAGAAACCTGGGGCAAACGAGCGGCATGGACCGAATATCATGGACCGATCAACGGACAAATGGTTGGCGTAGCCATGTTTGATCATCCCAAGAACCCACGACATCCCACCTGGTGGCATGTGCGTGACTACGGTCTGTTTGCTGCAAACCCCTTTGGCGTTCATGATTTCGAACAGAAACCCAAAGGCGAAGGTGATTTGAAAGTTCCAGCAGGCCAGAGCGTCACGTTCCGTTATCGCTTCGTGTTACACGACGGAGACGAACAGCACGCGAATATTTCCGAACTTTACAAAGAATATTCTTCAGAAAAAATCCGCTCGTAAGCTAACCTCAAGCCATTACCGAGATGAAAATGAATCGCAGGCATTTCTTGAGGGCGACCGCCTTTGCGGCCGCAGCTGTCAGCATACCCGCCCGCTCGTGGGCCAACGTCATTGGAGCTAACGAAAAGATTCGCGTTGCAGTGGTAGGCTTCAATAGTCGCGGGCAAGACGCCCTTTCCAACTTCACTAAGAAAGATTTCGGCACCCGCGTCGTCGCATTATGCGACGTCGACCGGAACGTGCTGGCCAAAGAAGTGGAACGGTTTAAAAAACGTGGAGAAACCGTCGCAACTTACGTGGATTATCGCGAGTTACTCGAAAGCAAGGAGATCGACGCGATCTCCCTCGCCACGCCCAATCACTGGCACGCACTAGGCGCCATTTGGGGAGTCCAGTCCGGACGCGACGTTTATGTCGAGAAGCCCGTCTCCCATAACGTCTGGGAAGGGCGCAAGATTGTCGAAGCCGCTCGCAAGTACAAGAAGATGGTTCAGACCGGCACCCAAAGCCGCTCCAGTCACGCGATCCGCGAAGCGATCCAATGGGTGAACGACGGGAACCTCGGCAAACTGGAACTCGTCCGCGGCACTTGTTACAAACGCCGCGCGAGTATCGGCAAAGTTTCCGGTCCGCAGCCAATTCCCGAAGGAATCGATTACAACCTCTGGTGCGGACCGGCCCAGATGCGACCCTTGATGCGGGAGAAACTGCACTACGATTGGCATTGGGATTTCGAGACTGGTTCCGGGGATCTCGGCAACCAGGGCATTCACCAAATGGACATCGCCCGCTGGTTCCTTGGTGAGACAGAATTATCTTCCAAGGTGTTTAGCATCGGCGGTCGTCTCGGCTATGAAGACGACGGCAACACTCCCAACACTCAGATCATTTATCATGACTTCAAACGCGCTCCCTTGATTTTCGAAGTCCGTGGCTTGCCCGAGAAAAGCGGGACAAACGATATGGGCGCCTTCATGAACTCCAAGGTCGGAGTACTCATCCATTGCGAAGGTGGACATGTTCTTGTCCCGAACTACACGAGCGCCACCGCTTACGATAAACAAGGCAAAGAAATCAAACGCTTCGAGGGAGCGGATAATCACTACGCCAACTTCGTCAAAGCAGTGCGCAGTCGCAAGCACACCGATCTGAATGCGGACATCCTCGAAGGACACCTGTCGAGCGCTCTTTGTCACACGGGAAATATCTCTTACCGTTTGGGGGAACGCGCTTCCTCGGAGCAGATCAAGCACAAGATCAAAGGGAACGATGAAATGTCAGAAACATTCGGTCGCATGCTCGAGCATTTGAAGCTGAACGAAGTGGATGTGACGAAAAATCCGTTGACCCTTGGCGAGATCCTGAAAATGAATCCGCGCACGGAGAAGTTCACCTGGAACTCGAAAGCGAACAAACTGTTGACCCGCGATTACCGGGCCCCTTTTGTGGTGCCGGAGAAGGTCTAAAGATCCCAATTGGAAGAGCGGCGGTGTTCCTGCAAACCCCTTGAGCAACACAGGGCAGATCACCGGGGCGCATCTGGACACTGCCCCCGTGCAAAGCGGGGAGAAATTTGATTCGATTTGCGGCATTAGTTCAAAATACGCCGAATAACCCTGAAAACGGCCTTTGGTTAATTCTGTGGCATAACGCAATCGACATTGATTGATTAGCAGCGAGTTATAAATCGGGGGCAGTGTCCAGATGCGCCCAGATCACCGTCCCGTTTTACCCTCGCGTTTACTCCAAAATCGCGCAGATTAACGGTGCGATGAGCGAAATGGATTCTATCCGGTCAGCGGTCAAACGTGCTTCTCAACGCCGCCGCCTTCAACGAGCATGGTTCGGAAGCTGGCAAGGCCTCCTGGTTGGCGTCGCTCTCTGGCTGCCTTTGTTCATCGCCTATAAACTTTTCCCCATCCCGTTTGATATCGTGCTGGGTGCGGCGGCCGTGGGATTCTTGTGTATCGCAGTCGGGTTCATCTATGGGCTTTGCCGTCGCTTAACCACTCAGGAAACCGCTCGCTGGCTCGATGAAAGGACACATTTACAGGAACGTCTCAGCACTGCGTTGGAACTCTCAGAGAAGCCGGTGGATGCCAATTGGAAACAATTGTTGATCCACGATGCGGCCGAGCACGCCCGCAAAATCGATCTGCGCAAGCTCGCTCCCCTTTATCTTCCCAAAGCCAGTAAGTGGGCTCTTTTGCTCCTCGCCATCGGTGCGGGTCTCGGCTTCGTTCCCGAATATCGCAGCAAGGCATACCTCCAACGCGAAAATGAAAAAGAAGTGATGAAAGAAGTCGGCGCACAAATGGCCGAACTCACCCGCCGCGATCTCAAAGCCCGCCCCCCAACCCTTGAGCCAGTGAAGGAATCGCTGCAGGCCGTGGAAGAACTGGGACAAACGCTTCAGAAAGCCAAACTTTCACGGGATGATGCGCTAAAAGATTTGGCCAACGTCACCGATCGCATCAAGGACGAGCTAAAAGAACTCGGACGTAACCCCGCCCTTAAGGCGATGGATCGCGCCAACCGCGAAGGCCAGCGCACTGGCGCAAATAGTTCCTCCGAGATGCAGAAGAAGATGGATGAATTGCAAAAGTCTCTCGGTAAGAACGCTGCGACTCCTGATGCGATGGAGAAGATGCAGGACGACCTGGCGAAAGCCCAAAAGGCTGCTGCAGGAATGCCTGGCAAAGATTCGCCGGAAGGACAAGCCGCCCGCCAGCAGATGGCGCAGAACCTCGCGAACATGTCGCAGCAGGCCAAGGAAATGGGAATGACCCTTCCCGACCTCGATGCTGCCATCGCCGCGCTGCAAGCGGATCAAACAGATCTCTTCATGAAAAACATGGATGCAGCCATGACTGACCTGGAAAAGCTGCAGGAAATGTCGCAAGCCTTACAACAGCTCCAGAACGCCACCTCCAAGCTTGGCAAAGATCTCGCCGAACAATTGAAGAACGGGCAGCCCGAAGTGGCCCAGGAAACTTTAGAGAAGATGATCCAGCAGTTGAAAACGGCGAATCTCTCCCCGGAGCAGATGAAAAAGCTGTTGGAAGAAGTCGCCAAAGCCGTCGATCCCGCCAGTGAATACGGCAAGGTGGCAGAATGCCTGGGCGGTGCCTGCAAACAGATGAAAGCGGGTGACAAAGCGAGTGCGGCCAAGTCCCTGGCTGACGCTTCGGAAGAGCTCAAGAAGCTTATGGAACAGATGAACGGCGCCGAACAGCTGATGGCCTCTCTTGAGAATTTGAAACGGGCGCAAATGTGCGTCGGTAATTGTCAGAGCTGGGGAAGTTGCAATAAGCCCGGCACAGGATTCAAACCGGGTGGCAAACCCGGTTCCGGAGTGGGCACCTGGGCAGATGAAACGGGTTGGGTGCAGATCCCGGAATCGACGGCTGGCTGGGATAATTCAAACGTCCAACGTCCGGATATGGATGGAAAAGGCGTTTCGGAGCGGGACTTAGCCATGGCGGAAAACATGGAGCGTAACAAGATCCGCGGACAAATTTCACCCGGTGGCCCCATGCCCAGCATCACTTTGAAAGGTGTCAGTATCAAAGGCCAAAGCACGGTAGAATATACCGAAGCCGTTTCTGCCGCTCAATCGGAAGCGCAAAGCGCCATCAACCAGGATCAAGTCCCAAAAGCCTACCGCGGCGCCGTGCGCGACTACTTCGACGATCTGCCGAAATAACCTCAGATGGATTCAAACGACGGACGTGACGACTTCCCTGCCGCACTGTCCAATTGCTTGATGAATCGTTTTCTCCTGGCTCTGCTGTGTCTATTGACCGCCAGCTTTCCCGCGCCTTCATCGGCGCAAAAACCGCTGGATAAAGATACGAAATCGATCACTTCACTCGTGTCACTTCAGCAGCAGTGGAAAGCAGCAGAAGATTCCGCTAACGCTGCCGCAGAAAAACTTCCCGACACCCCTGACAAGGACGATAAGGTTCGACAGCTTGGTGATGATCTCGATTCAAAACAAGCTGACCTCTCCATGCAAGCTGTCGAACGGGCGAAAGCCAATCCAACCGCAGATGCAACGCTCGAAGTCTTACTCTGGCTGATGGACACCGTTCGCACCTACCACATACCCGCGGGCGTCCCGTGCATGGAGATCCTTCGGGAACACCATGCTGAGAATCCGAAGATCGGACCTGCGATAGCAACCCTGGCATCCTACCCCCCATACGACAAAGCTCCTTCTCACCATCAAGCAATTGATCTACTTAAAACTGTCTACGCTAAGAATCCGGATCGCGTTATTCGTGGATACGCTGCTTTCGGGCTTGCCATGGTCGCGAAGCGACGATTCGAGAAAGCGGCGTTGGAAGAGCCTGCCAGCCAGTCCCGTTTGTTTGATGACACAATTAAAGCATTGGAAAAAGTCAGTGCCGAGTTCGGTGATTGCACGAGCTTGCCTCGACCCGGCAGCCGTAAATTTACAAAAACGATCGGTGATGAAGTTAAACTGCAAACGACAGACTTGCGGACTTCCCTCGTGGGCAAGGAAGCTCCTGAGATCGTTGGAGAAGACCTCGATGATAAACCTATGAAGCTAAGCGAGCATCGCAGTAAAGTAGTGCTCCTGGTGTTCTGGGGTTCCTGGTGCGGACCCTGCATGAGCGATGTCCCTCACGAGATTGAATTGGTTAAACGATTCAAAGGACGTCCCTTCGTCCTCGTAGGTGTGAACAGTGATGGAAATAGGACTGACGCAACAAAGGCGGTTGCTAAAAATCAAATTCCCTGGCGTTCATTCTGGAATGGACCGGACGGTTCAAGGGGCTCCATCTCAACGGCTTGGAACGTTCATAGCTGGCCACACCTGTGCATCATTGACGATCAAGGAATTATCAGGAGCAGACGCCTTCGAGGGGATGAATTGGATCAACCACTGGAGATGCTGATCAGCGAGGCAGAAAAACGAACGAGTAAGGAGAAATAATCACACCCTTACTATTCGTGGCGTAATCGGACGGAGCGCATGCAGCTTACATTGCGAAATTTGTTTTCCGCGTGCAATGCAACTTCGTTTGGCTTTACGGATCCGGCTCAACCACGCGTGTTAGGCTTCAATAATGACAGCGAACCTAAAACCCTGACGGCGCAGCTTTCGTCTTCACAATCACCACCGCACTCCGCGCACTTTCCCCGCCACTGTTTACCGCCGAAACCGACACCTCGCCCTCCGAATCAGCCGGCAGTTGCTCCAGCATAAAATTTAGATCGCGCGGCGTGCCCACCGCCACCGGTTCCAGGTCCACGCCCCGCACCTTCAGCCACACTCGGTAATACTCCGCCCGCGGCGCACGCTCCCAGTTCACTTCCGATTCCACATCATTGCATGGATCCACCGTCACATTCTTCGGAGCTTCTGGTGCCTGTTTTATCCCCGGTTGATTCAACCCAAACGATTCCCACCGACCATCCAACGGCCCGATCACACGGTTCAATTCCTCCGCCACCCCACGCATCCGCAAGCGGAGCGTTTTCTCCCGACGTTTCCGTGCGGCGAGCAACGTTCTCACCTCGCCAATCTGCACCGTCACCGCGCCATGAGCTGCGAGCAATTCGGCATGCGCCACACCCGCCAACGCCGCCGTCGCCACGTCCGCGATTCCTTTTTCCGGGTGTTTAGTGAGAAAGTTCTTCAGATGCAGCGCCAACAGCAGCAAATCCGCCACAGAACGAGGGATCTGCAATGATCGCTCAAACCCTGTCCCGACCCATTCCGAGGAATATTGACGACCCAGCGAACGCTTCAACGAATCGCGGGTGACATAAAGAAGCGCATTCATCACCTCCACTTTCTTCCTCAATAGGGGTAGGGAAAACGGATTAACGTTTCCCCTCCCTCCAAACCGGACGGGCGGATTTCCCGCATCCGGCTTTCCAGTCAGCGGGTTCTTAGTTTTAAGATTGTCACTGTGAACTCATGAGCCGATTCCAAAGTAAATAGGCCCTGAGCCGCAAACCAACTGTTTGGCCAGCGTTGATTGTCTTTTCCCCCTCGTGAAGCTCTCGGTAGTTTGGCTCTTCGTCGCAAGATGCTTCGCAACCGTCCTCGCACGTATCCATCTACGGTATGGAAGGCGGTTGGCTTGCTGTGCTGGAAATACCCATACCAGCCTCGCAAGGTTTGATTCACTCCTGCGATGATTTGCTTCATCTCCAGACCATTCAGTCGCGACGTCTTCTGGCGGATTCTCTCCTTGAGCTTTTGCACACTCTTGAGCCTCGGCCATTTCATGCCGCGCTCGAAGTGATAACCAAGGAAGTCAAATCCACCCGGTAACAGCGCATCCACTATCCGAGTCTTTTCCGGATGCAGGATCAACCCAGCTCCTTTCACCCACTCTTCCACTGCTGCCAAAGCCCTGCGTGCCTCCAGTTCGCTCTCGCATAGGATAACGAAGTCGTCGGCATATCGGACCATTTCCCATCCCGCCTCAGCCATCTTATGATCCAAGGGGCTGAGATATAGGTTGGCCAACAATGGGCTTATCACTGCTCCCTGCGGTGTCCCTACGCCCGTTTCCTGCCACCCTTCAAACTCCTCAAACACACCGGCTCTCAGATAGCTTTCTATCAAGGCCAGCACCCTTCCGTCGGCGATCTGCTCCTTCACCAACTCCATCAATCGCTCGTGCGGGATCGTGTCGAAGTAGCTTTTAAGGTC
>JBKJKE010000034.1:0-16949 GCA_046597605.1 Limisphaerales bacterium
ACAGTCTGTCGTCGAAGCGGAGGATGCGGTGCCAGTCATAACTTGTTCTAGTCCAACAGTTTGACTACAAAAACCTCCGCTTCTTCATTCTTATTTGGTGAGAAATCCGGGCTAGCCCTCTCCTCGCAATGGCGAAGAGAGGGAGTTTTGTCGCTGGTTTCGTAAGTTCTTTAGGTTTTTCCGCCCTAACTAAATGGCAGTGAGCTTTTCCTCAAGACTTACCCCGAATGAATCTCCAAAACTGAGGCCGAAAAAAGTCTTAAATCCGCCTCTGTTCTGGAACAAGGACCGAAAAAAGTCTTAAATCCGTCTCTGTTCTGGAACAAGGACCGAAAAAAGTCTTAAATCCGTCTCTGTTCTGGAACAGGGGCCGAAAAAAGTCTCAAATCGGCGTCCGTTCTGGAAACAAGAGCCGAAATTTCCTTCAAATCCACCTCTGTTCCAGGAAATTCCTCGATGTTAGGTCTGTGATCTTCGGTGGAAAGACTTAGCCAAGCAGTCGAATTAAATACTCCGTGTCGGCTTCGCGCCCTTATCGCTCTCAGCCGACTTTCACCTCCTGCGTTTTCCCCTGATTGGCTTTAAGAGACCTTCTGCGCTAAGGTCGCTCGATGTTCATAACGGGTATTGGGACGGCAGTTCCTCCTCAGCGCTACAAGCAAAGCGAATGCTATGCGGCACTGCAGAACTCATTTTTTTTTGAATATTTGACCCTACGCTCCCGCGCGATTCTCAAGAAAGTGCTGCTCGGTTCCAATGGCATTTCCACCCGCCATCTTGCGTTGAAACCGATTGAACAGGCTTTCGAAGTCACACCAGATCAATTGCACTCTCGTTTCGCTTTAAACGCTCCATTGCTTGCTACCGAGGCTGCCCAAAAGGCGCTCCAACAATCCGGCAAAACCGCGGCAGACATCGATGCCGTAATTGTCAGCACCTGCACTGGTTACCTCTGCCCGGGACTCACCAGTTACGTAACCGAAGCGCTCGGGTTGCGAGAAAACGTTTTCGGGTTGGATCTGGTTGGCCAGGGCTGCGGGGCTGCCTTGCCCAATCTGCGAACTGCCGAAACGCTGATTTCCTCAGGCAGAGCTACGAACGTGCTGTCCATCTGTGTGGAAGTTTGCAGCGCCGCCTTTTATCTCGACGATGATCCCGGAGTGTTGATTAGCGCATGCTTATTCGGGGATGGCGCAGGCGCAGCCGTTCTTTCTAATAAACCCGGTGCGCGTTCCATCGAATGGCTCGCCACGGACTCCGTGACCTCTCCGAAGGATCGCGATTTGCTTCGTTTCGAAACCAGGAATGGTGTTTTGCGAAATATTTTATCTGCACGCGTTCCTGAAGTAGCCGCAAAACATGCTGCAACGGTTCTGGAAACTACTCTCCAAAAAACAGGACGCAGCCGTGACGAAATCCGTTCGTGGATATTTCACGCCGGTGGGCGGGATGTGTTGTTGGCATTGGAGGAGAAACTTCAACTTGATTCGAGCCACTTTTGTTGGAGCGCAAGAACCCTGAACGAATATGGGAACCTGAGCAGTCCTTTCGTTTACTTCGTTCTCGATCTGGCCTTGAAAGAACAAGCTCCTCCCGGTCTTTGGTGGCTCGCTTCCTTCGGAGCGGGATTCAGCTCGCATGGCGCTTTGCTGGAAGTAAGTTGACCGGCGCAGGATCATACTACCCTGCGAAATGAGACAATGAATCGCGTCGTTGAACCGGAGATCCTGGATGAACTGAAGCCGAGCGATCCGCGGGCGATCCGCGCTCGTCGCGATCTCCGACGTATCAATCATTGGATGGGCAACGCCCGATACATTGCTCGCTCGCTCCGCACCGCTTTCCCGACCGAGCCCCCGAAACGCCTTGTCGAGATTGGCACGGGCGATGGCACCCTGCTCCTCCGCGTTGCCGCCAAACTGGGCTGGCCGGGTCAATCAATCGAACTCAAGTTGATCGACCGGGAGCCTGCCCTCGACCAAACAACCCTGGCAGAATACGCCAAGCTGGGTTGGAAGGTTGAAGTGATTGCTGCGGATGTTTTCGATTGGATTAAACGTGGAGAAACGAGCGACTGCATCATTGCGAATCTTTTCCTGCACCACTTCTCCGAGGAACAATTACGGATGCTCCTCCGTGAGGCCGCTCAACAGACTCATTGTGTTATCGCGTGCGAACCGCCCCGATCGAAGCAGGCGCTGCTGGGTTGCCGTTTGATGCCCTTGATCGGTATCGGCGAGGTCGCACTGTATGATGCAGCCGTCAGCATTCGCGCCGGGTTCAGGGATCGCGAATTATCCCGGATCTGGCCGGAAATTGCCGGTTGGACCTTGCGCGAAGGAAGCACAGGCGTGTTCAGCCATTTATTTGTGGCCCGAAGATCATAGCGATCCAGTAAGATTGTAGCTGCGGTGGTCACACCGCGGGCTGACATCATTAAACCCAGAATATTAGCCCGCGGTGTGACCACCGCAGCTACGAGTCGGAAAACCCAGAAGGATGTCCAAATCTCTTCCCATTACAATTGTCGGCGGTGGATTAGCAGGGCTGACCCTCGGGATTGCCCTCCGGCGCAAGGATGTGTCTGTCACCTTGATTGAAGCTTCGCGATATCCGCGTCATCGAGTGTGTGGAGAGTTTATCAGCGGAAAAGGTAAAGCCGCCCTTTCCGAGCTCGGCTTGATCGAGAAAATGGAAGCCGCCGGAATGCAGTCGGCGAAGACCGCGGCATTCTTTTCTCATGCAACGGCTTCACCCGTCCGGCAACTCCCAGAGACAGCTCTCTGCCTGTCGCGCCTCAGACTCGACACCTTGTTAGCCGATGAATTTAGAAAACTGGGAGGCACCCTCAATGAAAACAGCCGCTGGCGAGATGTTTTCGGCGAGGGAATTATCCGTGCGACCGGCCGAAGAATCCAGGCATTCGAAGAAGGGTGGCGATGGTTCGGGCTGAAGATTCATGCCCGGAACGTTTCCTTGCAGGCCGATCTCGAAATGCATTTCACCGATTCGGGATATGTTGGTATTTGCCGGATCGAAGAGGAGCGTGTGAACATCTGCGGCTTGTTCCGTTCGCAACAGGCCGAACCCACTCTCGCCAAAGAGTGGAAGAATTGGCTCTGCGGTGCGCGGAATTCGAAGTTGCAGGAGAAATTAGCAGGTGCCGATTTCGACGAGAGTTCGTTCTGTTCGGTCGCGGGATTGTCCTTGCAGGCAAATCGCGCCGGTAACCGAACCGAGTGTTCCATTGGCGATTCCATCAGCATGATCCCGCCAGTCACGGGAAACGGAATGTCCATGGCTTTTGAATCTGCGCAGATCGCTGCTGGCCCCTTGCTTGAGTTTAGCCGCAAGGAACTCGATTGGGATGAAACTCGCAGGCTTATCGCCGCCCGATGCGATAGAAAGTTTCGCAAGAGATTATTTTGGTCTGGATGGTTGCAGCAGGCTCTGCTGCGGCCAAAAGTGGCAACCAACCTGATCCGCTTTGGCTCGAACTCCGACACGATTTGGCGCCTGCTCTTTGAGAAAACGCGTTGACCCAACTTCCGCGGTGCAACGGGCAGTGCCGTTTAGTTGAGGAAAGCGCGCTCGGAAGGTAGCGGCTCTGGGCGCGCTTTCGCGCTTTCCTTAACGAAACGGCGGTGGTGAAACGGGTAACCTGCTTTGTTGTAGTATTTTCATGCAAATCCACTTTCGGAATCGCTTCTGATTCGTCATAATCCCCGGCGTTCACAATGTCATCCAAGCCAGTTTCCATTTTCATCTCAGTTTTGTTCGGGGCCGGAGCTTTGTTCGCGGCGGATAAAACTGCCGCAATCAATTTCAACCGGGATATTCGACCAATTCTTTCCGATAAATGTTTTCATTGTCATGGACCTGACAAGAACAACCGCAAAGCAAAACTTCGGCTGGACACGGCGGAAGGAGCCACGGGGGAGCGCGATGGGACATTTCCAATTGTTCCCGGGGACCTGGCAAAAAGTGAATTGATTCATCGAATCCTCTCAAAAGATTCCGACGAGATGATGCCGCCTCCGGAGTCTAACAAAACTTTAAGTGTCGGGGAAATCGACCTTCTGAAACGCTGGATTCAACAGGGAGCGAAATACGAGGGCCATTGGGCATACCTTCCTCCACAGCGCCCCGCTCTTCCCACTGTAAAAAATTCCAAATGGGTTCGGAACGACATCGACGCGTTCATCCTTGAGAAGCTGGAGAAGAATAAACTGAAGCCATCGGAAGAAGCAGATCGGCGCACTCTCATTCGCAGGTTGAGCTTCGATATTCGCGGAGTTCCACCGAGCCCTTCCGAGGTCGAAGCGTTCATCGCGGACAAATCACAAGACGCTTATGAAAAGCTCGTCGATCGTTTGCTCGCCTCTCCCCAATTTGGCGAACGCATGGCGATCCATTGGTTGGATCTGGTTCGTTACGCAGACACCGTGGGATATCACGGCGATCAAAACGTGAGCGTCTGGCCTTATCGCGATTACGTCATCCGCTCTTTCAATTCCAATAAGCGGTTCGATCAATTCACCATTGAACAAATTGCCGGAGATCTTTTGCCCAATGCCACGCTCGAACAAAAGGTGGCCTCCGCCTACAACCGAATTCACATGATGACCGGTGAAGGCGGCGCGCAGGATAAGGAATATCGGGTAAAGTATTTCGCAGATCGGGTGCGCACGACGGGCTCCGTTTGGTTGGGGAGCACTGTCGGGTGCGCGGAATGTCACGATCACAAATTCGATCCCTTTACCGCTAAGGACTTTTATTCGTTCGGAGCGTTCTTCGCTGATTTGAAGGAGAAAGGTTTCTATCCGGGGGGAAATTGGGAGCCAGTGATTGAGGTGCCCACGGAAGAGCAATCTGCTCGCTTGAAAAAACTGAACGGGGAGCTCTCCAAACTGGAAAAAGCGTTCAACGCCCCGGATCCCAAAATGGATGCTGCGCAAACCGTTTGGGAACAGGGTCAGACAACCGCCCTCGCCAGGGAACCCTTCAACTGGACGACCGCAAAGGTTAAGAAAACAACCGCGAAGAATGGAACGAAGTTCCAGAACGAAAACGATGGCTCCGTCCTCACCAGCGGCCCCAATCCCGACAAAGAGATCTTTACCATCACGCTTCCGACCGACCTGACCAACATCACTGCTCTTCGCCTGGAGACATTAACGCATCCAAGTTTCCCAAATCAGAGTCTGGCGCGGGGCAATGGAAATTTTGTTCTGACCGGGGTTGAGATAAACGTTCTCGAAAACGCCGCGGAACCGAGAAATGTAAAGATCGCCCGGGCTGCGGCCAGCTTCGAGCAGGACACGCATCCCATTACACTTGCGATCGATTCAGACCCGGGGACCGGTTGGGCAACAAGCGGGCACACCATCGCCGCAAACAGACAGGCGGCTTTCGTGTTCGAAAAACCGATCGCTGGCGGCGCTGGAACAGTCGTCACGGTGCTGCTCAAGCATGAGTCGCAATATGCTGGACACAACATTGGCCGTTTCCGGCTATCGTTCTCCACGGAAGCAGATCCTAAATTGCCAGGCAGCCATGTCCCGGAGAAGATCGCTGCCATTTTCGCGGTGGCGGCTGGAGAACGTTCGGAAGGGCAACGCAACGAATTGAAAAAGTTTTTCCGCGAAAGCTCGCCCGAGCTGGCAGACTTACGGAACAAAGTTCAAAGCGCACGAACAGCAAGGGACGACTACAAGAAACAGTTTCCCACCACCCTGGTTTCCGTTTCGGAAGAGCCGAAGGAAACCCGCATCAAACCTCGCGGAAATTGGATGGACGATTCTGGCGAGGTGGTCATCCCCGCAACGCCCAAGTTTCTTCCGGGACCCGATTCTACAAAGGAACGTCTCACTCGTATGGACCTCGCCAAATGGCTGGTCTCGCGCCAGAACCCGCTCACCGCGCGAACCATGGTCAACCGATTCTGGCGAATCTACTTCGGCACCGGCATATCAAAAGTGTTGGACGATATCGGATCGCAAGGCGAGTGGCCGGGCCATCCTGAGTTGCTCGATTATCTGTCCGTCGAATTCATGGATAGCGGATGGGACATGAAACATACCATTCGATTGATGGTGACCTCCAGCACCTACCGGCAGAACTCTCTCGTTAAGGAAGATCTCCGCGAAAAGGACCCCTTCAATCGCCTGCTCGCGCGGCAATCACGTTTTCGTGTGCCAGCGGAAGTGGTTCGTGACAATGCTCTTTCGATCAGCGGCCTGCTCTCTCCCACGATGTACGGCCGCAGCGCACGGCCCTATCAGCCACCCGGCTACTACGCTCAATTGAATTTCCCGAAACGCGAATACGAGCCGGATAAAGGAGATAACCAGTATCGGCGCGGAGTTTACACACATTGGCAACGTACGTTTCTGCATCCGACCTTGATGTCTTTCGATGCGCCAAGCCGGGAAGAATGCACGGCGGAACGTCCACGTTCGAATACTCCTCTGCAGTCACTCGCTCTGTTGAATGATCCAACTTTCGTGGAAGCAGCCCGGGTGTTCGCTGCGAACATCATCAAGCAAGGCGGATCCACCGAAGAAGGCAGGCTGAAATGGGCTTACCGACAGGCCCTTTCACGAGAACCTGACGTCATAGAACAGAAAGAACTCCTCAACCTGCTGCGTCATCATCGCGAGATTTATTCCGCAGACACCGCTGCTGCCGAACAACTGGCAAAGGTGGGCGATGCTCCCGCGAGCAAAGATATTGAATCTAAAGAACTCGCAGCGTGGACCTCGGTATCGCGCACGATCCTTAACCTGCACGAAACCATCACCCGCTTCTGATCATGGACCTATTCGAAAAAATTCGTTTGCAGCAAAACCGCCGCACCTTCTTGCGCCGAGCAGGCGTGGGCATTGGTGGAGTTGCCCTTTCTTCGTTGCTGAATCCTTTGGCTGCGCTGGCCAAGCAGGCCAAGGCGGCCAGCTCCGATAAATGGAACGGAGTAATCGACCAACTCCATTTTGCTCCCAAGGCCAAGCGCGTCATTTTCCTCTGTATGGCGGGCGGGCCTTCGCACCTTGAGACGCTGGATTATAAACCAAAGCTCGCAGAACTTCATGGCCAGCCCATGCCTGAATCCTTCACTAAAGGACAACCGATTGCCCAATTGCAGGGGCAGCAGTTGAAATGCTTTGCTCCACAATTCCCATTTGCGAAGTACGGCCGTTCCGGTCAGGAAATGTCCACCGCTTTTCCACACATCGGCAGTATTGCAGATGATATCTGCATCATTCGGTCGATGCACACGGAACAGATTAATCATGACCCGGCCCACACCTTCATGAACACCGGGACCTCGATCTCGGGCCGCCCCAGCATGGGTTCCTGGCTGCTGTATGGGCTCGGCAGCGAGTGCGCGAACTTACCCGGCTTTGTCGTTCTGATTTCCTCCGGTGGCGGACAGGACCAACCGGTTGCATCTCGTCAATGGCACAGTGGTTTTCTTCCAAGTCGCTTTCAAGGGGTGCATTTTCACTCGAAGGGTGATCCAGTGCTTTACATCAATAGGCCACCGGGAGTTTCGGAGAAGGTTCAGAGCGACATCGTCAACACGGCCAATGCTCTCAATCACCACTTGGATGAAGCCATCGACGATCCTGAGATTGCGACACGGATTTCGCAGTACGAAATGGCCTTCAAGATGCAGACGAGCGTACCGGGCTTGATGGACATTTCAAGTGAACCGCAAAGCGTGCTTGATCTTTACGGCACCAAAGGTGGGGATGGCACCTTTGCCTCCAACTGCCTCCTCGCCCGTCGTCTGGCTGAGCGCGATGTCCGCTTTATCCAGTTATATCACCGTGGATGGGATCATCACGGCAACGTCAAAGGAGGCATTGAGACCGTTTCATCCAAAGTGGACCAGGCTTCCGCCGCACTCGTTAAAGATTTGAAACAACGCGGGATGCTGGACGACACCCTGGTGATCTGGGGCGGTGAGTTCGGCAGGACTCCAATGGCCCAGGGAGATGGTCGTGACCATCACATTCGAGGCTTCTCTCTCTGGATGGCAGGGGGGGGCATCAAAGGAGGAATGAGTTACGGAAATACCGATGAGCTCGGTTACCATGCCGTCGAAAACAAGGTTCACGTGCACGATTTCCATGCCACCATGCTTCATCTCTTCGGCGTGGATCACAAAAAGCTGACCTACCGTTTTCAGGGCCGCGACTTTCGTTTGACCGATGTCCATGGCGAGGTGGTTAAGGCAGTGTTGGCATAGGGAAAGTATTCGGTGTTCAGTATTCAGTTTTCAGAGCCAATTCGCGGCAGTGAGGCAGGGCACCACGACCCATTAAAGATGCGATCCATGAACCGAGTTCATACAGAAACCGCTATTTTTTGCTAAAGCCAACAAGGAACCTTGTTGAATTTCAGGAATACGTAGGCAATTGTCCTGCCGATGCAAAATTCGGAGCAGGCTGGACAATTGGATGAGTTATTAACGTGCCGTCTCGATCTTGGAAGAAGAGCGGTTGAACCATGCTCAATCGTAATCTTCGGAGCGAGTGGTGATCTCACGGCTCGAAAGCTCATTCCGGCCCTCTACCACCTCTTCTGCGACAAACAGCTTCCGCGCCCCTTTCAGATCATCGGTTTTGCTCGTCGAGAGAAAACCAATGAACAGTTCCGCGCCGAGTTGCTGGAGGCATTTAAAAAGTACTCCCGGACGAAGAGTGTCGATGAGAAAGAATGGAATGAATTCGCCAGCAGCCTTTTCTATTGCCAGGGGGATATTGCCGATGCAGGTGCCTATCAAAAACTTCGCAACGCGTTGCACGGCTCTGCCCATGAACCGCTACGTCGCAATTTCCTGTTCTACCTCGCCACCCTGCCAAGTCAGTTCGCACAGATTGTAGAAAACTTGAGCTGCGCCGGGCTGCTCACAAAGGATGACCAAACCAATGGTTGGCAGCGCGTCGTTGTGGAAAAACCTTTCGGCCATGACCTCACTTCCGCCCAGCAGCTGAATAATGAGCTCACGAAGTTCGCCCACGAAAAGCAGATCTATCGCATCGATCATTACCTCGGCAAAGAAACGGTGCAGAACATTTTGATGTTCCGCTTTTCCAACGCGATTTTTGAAGAACTTTGGACCCGTCGCTCGGTTGAACAGGTTCAAATCACCGTCAGCGAAAAATTAGGTGTTGGTTCACGCGGCGGTTACTACGAGGAAGCAGGAGCTTTGCGAGACATGGTGCAGAACCATTTGCTTCAGGTGCTCGCGTTGATTGCGATGGAACCCCCAGTCTCGCTCGAAGCGGAATCGATCCGGGATGAGAAAGTAAAATTGCTCAAATCGATTCGCCCTTTTGACAGCAATAACGTCGTTCGCGGACAATACACGGCCGGAGAAATCGACGGGCAGGCGCGCATTGGCTACCGACAGGAAGGACGCGTCAACCCACAGTCCGGCACGGAAACTTTCGTTGCAGGACGGGTCTTGATTGATAATTGGCGCTGGTCGGGCGTTCCATTTTATTTCCGTACAGGCAAATCTCTTCCCGTCAGCGCCAGTGAAGTTCGCATTCAATTTAAACCGACCCCCAACGTTCTGTTTGCCGCGCAATGCGGAACCAAGCTCGATGCGAACGCCATCACTTTGCGCCTGCAACCGCACGAAGGAATCTTCCTCCGATTCAACGGCAAAGTCCCGGGCACCAGCACACAACTGCGTCCGGTCCGGATGCACTTCGACTACGACGTTGAATTTGGTGCCTACACTCCCGAAGCCTACGAGCGCCTCCTGCTCGAAGCCATCAGCGGCGATGCCACCCTATTCATCCGCCGTGATGAAGTGGAAGCAGCCTGGAGCATCGTGGATCCAATCCGCCAGTCCTGGAACGGTCTCGAAGTGAATGAACGGGAGTTCTATTCTGCCGGCAGCTGGGGCCCGGCTGCGTCAGACGATTTACTCGGAAGAAGCGGCCACCGCTGGCGCAAGCCACATCCGATCCCCGGGGAAACTTCTGTGCCGGGCGTGAATTCGAAGTTTGAGTGATCGCCGCCGCTTGAACGATCCGATTAAGGATTTAACCACGGATGGACACGGATAAACACGGATTAGGGCTATGTGACAATTGCTTAAGCATTGTTCAGAAGCCCTGGTGTCTGGGATTCAGTCCGCCAACAGGTTCTCGGAGTGACTACGTAATTTCTTTCCATCCGTGTTCATCCGTGTCCATCCGTGTCCATCCGTAGTTAAAAAATCCGGTACAACGAGATCCCAAATGAAGCTGTCGCAACTGAAACAGGTGCTCGCCCAGCACTTTCAAAGGAACATCCGTTTTGTGCTGCCGACTGGCAGCAAGATCCCACCGCACGCCCATGTCACCGAAGTGGCACGCCTCGATAAACGTTTCATCGATTGCGGTGGCACGTTGCGTAACGAGCTCTCCTGCCGACTCCAAACGTGGTTTGCCGATGACACCGACCATCGCCTCACTGCCGGCAAACTCCTGACAATCCTGCAGAAATCAGAACGCGTTCTCGAAACAGACGAACTTGAAGTAGAAGTAGAATGTGAAGCTCCGTTCATTGCCCACTTTCCAATTAGCGCGATCGAACCCGAGAGTGACTCATTAGTCATTCGACTTGGAGTCAAACACACCGCCTGCCTGGCCGAAGATCAATGCATGAAACCGACGCCCGGTTCCATGCTCTTTAAACCATTGGCTACTTTGAAGATCTGAGCTCCTCCATAAAACTTTATGAATCATTACGACCTGAAGCCTTTCGATTCAGATTCCGCTTTAGCGAAGGCCGCCGCACGTGATTTTGTTGCATTGATCGACCAGGCTGGCAAAGAGGGTCCATTTCTCGTCGGGCTTTCCGGGGGACGGATCACGAAGCAGTTTTTCAATTTCACCGTTGAAGAGATTAAGAGTCGGGGCACTTCGATTGGCATGCTGCATTTTTTCTGGGCTGATGAACGTTGTGTCCCACCCGATCATCCGGACAGCAATTTTGTCCTCGCCAACGATCATCTGTTCAAGCCACTGGGCATAGCAACTGCGAACCTTCACCGACTCAGAGGTGAACTCCCTCAAAGCGATGCCGTTGTGCATGCCATCGCGGAGTTTCGCCAGATCGCCGGGCCAAAGAAACACCTGGATATCGTTTTACTCGGCATGGGGGAAGACGGGCACATTGCTTCTCTCTTTCCGAATGCCACGAAAGAGACGATTGAGTGCGCCGCCCCCTTCCTCAGCATCAACAATTCTCCCAAACCCCCACCAGATCGATTGAGCCTAAGCTTTGCTGCATTGAAAGCAGCGCGTGAAGTGTGGGTGTTGGCATCTGGTAATGGGAAAGAAAACGCGTTGCGGCTATCGCTAAAGCCTGGCACTCCCGAAACACCGCTTGGTCGTTTATTGCAGATGAGGGAACGAACAACCGTCTACACGGAACTGAAAGTATAACTGGTTTTCTCCACTCCATATCAGTTCTGAACGGGGGACAAGCTGTCGCCCGCTCCTCTGCAGGAAGAAAAGTTGCTCCGGCGCTTCGCCCTTTGTTATACAAGGGGACCAATGAACCCTGCACCGAGCGAAAAGTCACATATTCATAGCGAGGCATTTCTGCACACTTTGATGCGACGCCAGTTGAAGCTCTCGGTCGCCTGCGCTGCAACGTTCATGGTGGCGCTGCTGGGATTGCCGCTAGCGAATTATTTCTTTCCCGATGTGATGGCGACCCGCATTTTCGGCTTCACTCTAACCTGGTTTATTCTAGGCGTGGCTTTCTTCCCTTTCGTTTGGGTAATTTCCTATTTCTTTATTCGTCGTTCCATTGCGCTGGAGGACGCGGAGGTTGCTGAAGTCGTTCGAGGAAGCGGGATCGATAGTGGGAAAGTCGGAAAGTGAGTGTTCCCGGAAGCTCACACCTACAAAACGAAAGACCTAACGAATGCTAAATTTCACTTCCCCTCTTTTCAGTTCTCTCACTTTCCAGCCGATGCTCGCGGCCGTCGACCCTTGGATCCTCGCCTTCTCCCTCATCACCGTCCTCGTCACCGTTGCGATGGGTTTTCGTTCGGCGAAGAGTTCCAAGACGGCTTCGGATTTTTTCGTAGCAGGGCGAAGCGTTAGCGTTGGTTGGAACGCCAGTGCGATCTCAGGAGAGTATCTTAGCGCCGCCTCTTTCATGGGTGTGGCCGGAATGGTAATGAGCGTTGGCTATGACGCCCTTTGGTACCCGGTCTGTTACGCGTGCGGTTATTTATTCCTTTTGCTGTTCATCGCGGGACCGTTACGCCGCTTCGGTGCCTATACGATTCCTGATTTCGCAGAGGGCCGTTACGACTCTCCCGTCTTCCGCAAGATTGCCGTGATCTTCGTTTTGTTCATCGGCTTCTTCTACACGATGCCGCAAATGAAAGGCGCGGGAACAACGTTGGCTTACATTTTTCCGGGACTCCCTTACTGGGCTGGCGTGGTGCTAGTCGGTGCGGTCATCACGTTGAACGTCGCACTTGGCGGTATGAAAGGCATCACCCTGGTGCAGGCAGTTCAATACTGGATCAAAGTTTTCGCGATCTCTGTTCCGGTTTTCGTATTGATCAGTGTTTATGGACATTATGGGAAACAATTGGAGGTCAACGCTCCCAAACCGACTTCAGGAAAGTCCACTCAGGATCAGTTCTTAAGCCTCTCCTGGGAAGTCAGTGCAATTAACGGCAACAGCAATCCCTTCTACCTCAAATTTCACGAATTCAAGGACAAATGGGATCGATCCACGGGACGCTCCATGCCGTTTGGAGACTTCTCAATCCATAACGCGCTTACATTCCTCGCAAACGAACAGGGCTTGGCCCGTATGCTGAGAGAAAAAAGCACGCTCCCGATAGCCGACTCTACCAACACCGTCTATTTGACGGCTACCAAGGAACCTAAAGTTCGCGAGCAGGAAATTCGGACAAATCTCCGTTCCAATGGTCTCGAGGTCATTTACGGCTCTACCGCACTGATCGTTGTTCCGGCCACCGAACTCACTCGTTATGAAACAGAATACAAAGAACGTGGACTGGCCGCTTTCGAAAACCTAAGCATCGCGCGCAAACCAATGCCTGGAAAGGCACCCGCTGATGAGAAATGGATCTCTCCATTTGGGCCACTGACAACTAAGGCGGCGGCGAAAGCCGGGCTGAAACTGGAACAACAGAAGCCCTATTCGCTTCTCTACACCTATTCGCTCATCATCGCCCTCGTCTGCGGGACCGCTGGGCTGCCGCATATTCTAGTTCGCTTTTACACAAACCCAGACGGTATGGCAGCCAAACGCACCACCATGTGGGTCATGATCCTCATCGGTGTATTTTACGTCTTCCCGCCGGTGTTCGGTGTGATGGGACGCAACCTGATCCCGGAACTTTATGAGGGCGTGGGGGCAAAGGGAACCGACAAGATCGTTCTGGAACTGCCGCGCATTCTGAACGAACGCGTGCCTTACCTGGGATCCATTCTCAGCGGAATTACCTGCGCAGGAGCTTTTGCCGCATTCATGAGCACATTCAGCGGCCTCCTTGTATCCATGACCGGTGCGCTGGCGCATGATGTTTACGGTCGTATTCTCCGTCCGCAATCCACACCGGAACAACGTATGCGGATGTTCAAGTATGCTGCTGTGCTGATCGGTGGAGTCGCCATCCTGCTCGGGATGCAGGTCGAGCAATTAGAAATTAACTTCATGGTTGGGCAGGCTTTTGCCATTGCAGCGGCGAGTTATTTTCCTCTCCTGTTTATGAGCGTTTGGTGGCGCGGGATGACGCAGAAAGGCGCCGCCACCGGGATGCTCACCGGCGGATTGCTTGCCCTCTTTGGAATCACGCTGACCAGCGTCAGCGATATCGTCCTGAAGTCTTCGCAAAAGAATGGGACAGCCAATCCGCTGCAGGGGCTGGATGAATTCTGGATCGCGAATCCGGCCATCCGCATCCTGTGCGAACAACCTGCCATCTGGGCGGTGCCACTCGCCATCACGTTGATGATCGTGGTCTCCAAACTCACCAGCAAAGAAGTGCCCGCAGATATCCGCATGAAAATGCTCGTGCTGCACGCGCCGGAAAAGCTCGGGCTGAAGCAGGAATACATCGAAGAACATCAGGGGACGCCGGGGCATTGAGAGATGTGATCCGTTGAATCGTTGCATGGTTGAATAGGGAGCAGGAAGTGCCGCTCGTTACATGCGAGCGGCGATGCAATCCTATCCTGGTAGCAGCTCGACGTCCGGAGGCTCTAACTTTTCCGCGCCGCTCCTGAGAAAAAATAACCGAAGCGGAAGTGGGCCGTCGGTTGTCACGTTGGTGCCCACAGATCCCGACGAACGAGTTCGGAATGCTGCCACAAACGAACTTCAACGCCATTCAGAGAAACCAAATCCGGAGGCGGGACCCAACCTCGATTTAGAACCCTCAGACTCCAAATCTACGCCTTGAATTAGTGTTTATTAGCGTCCATTCGTGGTTAACCTCCGTTTTGTTCCCTATTCCTTTTCCTAATTCCCTATTGACGCTTTCCTAGGGTTTGCTACAAACCGAACACAGCACAAAGAACATTTAGTGTGGTGTCACAAGACAGATTGTCGTTAATGACTCTCAGAAACTGCGCGGTGCAGAATCTCCCACCAGGTTTTTTGGGCCTTTAGTTAGTTATGAGCGACAACAGATTATTCGTGGGCAACTTGGCCTACCAAACAGCAGAAAATGACCTGAACGACTTGTTCTCCCAAGTCGGCAGTGTGACGTCCGTCAACTTGATGATGGATAAATTTACGGGCAAATCTCGCGGTTTCGCTTTCGTAGAATTCGCTTCGGCGGACGACGCTCAAAAAGCTGTCGAACAATTCAATGGCCAGGATTTCCAAGGCCGCGCCTTGACTGTGAACATTGCACGTCCTCGCGAAGAACGTTCTGAACGTCCTCGTTCCGGTGGTGGCGGCGGCGGTGGTGGTGGCGGTTACCGCGGCGGCAGTGGTGGTGGAGGCGGCGGCGGTGGTGGCGGATATCGTGATCGCCAGGGCGGTGGCGGCGGCGGTGGTCGTGACCGTTATTAATAGTTTTTAAGTACTTCAAGGCCGACTGAGCAATCAGTCGGCCTTTTTGTTGAGACGATCCCCGGAAAGGTGAATACAAAACCCTTGAGTGTCGCGACATCTGGAGCGATGAGTCTTCAGAAATCCTGAATGAACATGCGACTCTGGTTCCTTATTCTGCTGCTATCCAGCCTGACTATCGGGGACCTACCTTGTCAGTCCGTCGAGAAAGTGAAATCGGTCAATGGTGACAAAGGGCAATGGACTGTGCAGTGGCACGGTAGTGGAATCAAAATCGACGGGCGCGTCTTGCCTCGGGCTGGTGCCACGCTGGGACGCGCCATCCGTGAAGCGGAGAAGAAGAATTGGAAGAGTTTTACCAGTCTATTCGAGACAAACACAGCGGTCGATGAGCTAACCTCCTTTTATCAGGAGTGGGGCCACACCTCCCAGTGCTTCACGTATATTCTGGGAGCCGAAGGAAATTTCACAAACCGCCTGACCGGTGATGTTAGGTCCGTTCTTTCCTTTGTTCCCTGGCGAAGCCGAAATTGCATTCCTGCTTCGCTTCCAACGAATGAGCCGGGAGCGATCTTTGCAAAGCTCGTTGGCACTGAATGGAAGTTGGTCACCGGAATATTCGATTCCAAAGTCCATACGCACTTGGTGGAGCAAGTCCGGCCATTCCTGTTTCGCGCCAACAGCTTGAACGGGGCATCGCAGAAAGAGGCTCACCAGACCACGGCCCATGCCAAAGAGCCGACGGTTCTGGCCCAGGAAGCCCATGCTCGCCAGATCTCTAACGAAATACAGGCCAAAGGAGTTTCCCTGCGAACCTGGGCTGATTGGACCAACTGTTTTAAAGTGACAATACTGGATCCACCCGTTTTCTTCGACGCTGCCGAACCAACCAAAGATTTCGGCAACCCGGTGGCGGCACTGAAATCCCATCTTCATGCAGTGCTGGTGGGAGACGCTGAAACCCTCCTTCTCCACGCAGATGAAACAGGTAGACAATGGCTGAAGCAGGCGATGCGAGTAGACTCAGCTAAGCCGGTGCATTCCTACCGGGGTTCAATGACAAACTTTACCCACACAACAGTGCTGATGACTGCGGACCGATTTGTGGGAGGCAAATATTACACTCTTCTACTCACCCGGGAGCAGGATCGGCTCACCCCAAAGGAGAAAATGGCGGCGTTGCAGGTCCGGATCTTCAAAAAGCAGAACGGCGAATACTTGTTTTCTCGGGACCTTGCCCTCAGCCACTTTACCTTCCCGCTCGGGTATGCGCGGGCGGATAACGTCAACGCGGAGAAATACCCGAAGTTCCTGGATGGTATGAAGACCAGCCAGTTACCCCCGCACTTTTATACAATCGAGTAATTTCTTCGCAACTTAGTCAGACAATCAGGGCGGAGGTTGTTTGCACCGCCGATCGGGGTTTTCCAGGCTCGGACAGATATCGAATCGAGACCGATCGAGGTGCTTCCGGGGTCGAACGGATATCGAATCGAGACCGATCGGGGTGCTTCCGGGGTCGGACGGGTATCGAATCGAGACCAATCGGGGTGCTTCCGGGGTCGGACGGGTATCGAACCGAGACCAATCGGGGTACTTCCGGGGTTGGACGGGTATCGAATCGAGACCGATCGAGGTGCTTCCGGGGTCGGACAGGTATCGAACCGAGACCGATCGAGGTGCTTCCGGGGCTGGGGGCGGAAGGAGTCGATTGAGACTCATGAAAGGAGGCGCTTCTGGACAGGTATCCGCCGTGTGCCAAAAGTAACTGTTACCCGTGAGAGGGATTCGTTGTGCCAAAAGGGGTGTTACCCGATGGCTTCTGTATTTTTGGTTAATTGTACTTTGCCTTTAGCAGCCTACTG
>JBKJKE010000129.1:0-12198 GCA_046597605.1 Limisphaerales bacterium
GTCCGATTCCCGCGGGAAATCCAAATTTCCACTCCGGAAAACTCCCCTTCCCACGTGAAACTCCTCCTTTCCAGACCGAAAACGGACGATTTTCCGGGGATGCCTCGTTTTCCGGTCTGGAAAACGCGTTATCCCGGGGATCAGGTGTTCACTGATCTGATAAGACAGACTTCTTGAGAGTGTATCCCACGGCTACGCCGTTAAGAAACAACCTGGCATGGCGAGGTAAAGGTGAAACGGAAGCGCCTGGTGAAAACCGGCAGGCACCCGGTAACTTCTGTCTGCAATGCTTTCGGAAGTGGTGGCGGTGCAATCCTCGGTTCAGGGGAAGATTTGATTCCATCCATGAATTATGATTCGTTCGGATTCAGGACCAAACGCCCTTCATTTAACGGCGAACAACACGCCGAGTTCAACAACGCGGAAGATTTCTTGAAGGCCCCAGAGATTATTTTCGAATGAATCAGTTGAAGTCTCTTTCGCGGGAATCGTACACCTATCCTACGTACAAGTACGGACGGGAATTGGGGGGGGGCCTTAGCTATAAAACAGGTGGTCGTTGCAATGGTTGGTGTGATGAAGTAAGCGGCGCTCGGTCAAAGGGATTCGCAGTGTGGGCTAAGAGGGTATACCTGCTAATCATCATCCTTTGGCCGAGCGAATCGAATCGTTAGAAAGAAACTTCGTGGAAGTAACTTCCCTATCAGTCAATGTCTTATCCCAATTTGCCCTCACTATCGGTTACCTTCATGTCTCCCCCTTGATTAATTTGGGGAACTTCAACACGAACCCAAAAGTCATGAAGCGCTTGAAGCATGGACTCCAGGTCTTTTGGATTGGAGGGTTTTATTAAGTACGCGTTCGCCCCTACACGATAGGCAGTTTTTATGTCGTTTGTGTCGGAGGAAGCGGAAAAAATAATTGTTGGAATTACCCCCCATTCTGGATTATTCCGGAGATATTTTATAACCTCGAATCCATCGGCAAAGGGCATTTTCAAATCAGTCAAAATCATGGTCGGAAACTCAAACTTTTGCCTGTCAGAATATTTACCAATGCCATCCAGGTAAGCTATTGCTTCAAGTCCGTTTTCAACCAGTTGAAGATGTGCATCGGGAGAAATCTTTTTCCAGGCTCGTTGAATGAACAGTTGGTCGTTAACATCATCCTCGGCAACCAGGAGAGTTTTATTCTGCCGTTTCATTGATCCAAGAAATGTCCCACCAATGTTTTCTGCCGTAAATGAGAGAATTACAAAATTAGCCAATCGTATTATTTCTTCATCGAGCAGTAATCCGCAATATCCTTGGCATTGAGGGACGCCCTCCCTTACAACTTGCCTGTCTTTAACGATGAAAAAACTTCCGATTTCCGTATGCATGGTTTCCGGGGCAGAAGCCAGGCGGATCGGCAAATCGTTGGCCAGCGTCGCTGACTGGGTGGATGAAATCGTGGTGGTTTTGAATCATGACGCAAATGATGGGACAGAGGAAATTGCGCTCTCTTACGGGGCTCGGGTTTATCGCGAAGTGTGGAAGGGCTTTGTCGCCCAAAAGACATCCGCCACTGCCAAAGCAAAGCACGAATGGATTCTGGGTCTGGATAGCGATGAAAGCGTTTCTCCGGAGTTGAAAGCGTCGATTGAGCAGCTCTTTGTTTCCCAGGAAAAGTTAACGTCCTACTCAGCTTATCGTTTCCCCCGTTGCACCCTTTTTTGCGGCAGATGGCTCCGACACGGTGATTGGTACCCGGACTTATGCACGCGATTGTGGCATCAAAACCGTGCTAAAATCGGTGGGATCGATCCCCATGATAAATTAGAAGTGAATGGAAGAGTGGGACGCCTGCGAGGCGAGTTGTTGCATTACTCCATCCTTTCGATAAACCAGCAACTCACCAAAATTCCGGCGTATTCCGATTATTTTGTTCAGCGCCGCATGGGTGCCGGGCGAGATGCCAGTTGGATAGATTTAATGTTCCGTGGATCATGGACTTTTTTCCGTGGCTACATTCTCCGAGCTGGGTTTCTCGACGGATGGCAGGGTTACTATGTGGCACGCATGAACGCATTCACCACTTTGACCCGCTACGCCAAACTCCGTGAGGCGTCCGACATTCAGCAGCAGGGTTAATGAGAATGGAAACTGTTTCTGTCATCATCGTGACCTTCAATACGCGCGAGTTGACCCTGAAGGCCATTGAGTCGGTTTACGCGAGCATCGATGGTTGCCCGAAAGAGATTGTGGTGGTGGACAATGGATCAACCGATGACACAGAGCGTGCGGTCCACGATCAGTTTCCAGCGGTCAGATATTGTTACTCAAAGACAAACCTTGGCTTTGCTAAAGCCAATAATCTCGGTGCCCAGGAAAGCACTGGAGCCTGGATTCTCCTCCTCAATTCCGATGCGCGCCTGAAACCCGATTCTTTAAAGATAGCCCTGCCATACATGCACGCCAATCCCAAGTGTGGAATCCTGGGGGCACAACTATTGAACGACGATGGTTCGCGGCAGAACTCAGTGGCAAATTATCCAACGCCAGCGACCGAGCTATTGAGCAAATCATTGTTGCGCCGTCTGATGCCGGATCGTTTTCCCGGGAAGGAGAATCGGCTGACTGATCCAACGAAGGTAGAGTCAGTGATTGGAGCTTTCCTGTTAACACCGCGGGCATTGTGGCGAGAGATCGGCGGATTGGATGAACGGTATTTTTTCTTTCTCGAAGAGACAGACTACTGCCTGCAAGTGCAACGAAAGGGCCGCGCAGTTATCCATCACCCAAAAGTGGAAGTCTGGCATTCTCAGGGAAGTTCAGCGAAAAAGGTGAAAGCCGCGGCCCGGATCGAATACTGGCGCTCTCGCTATCAATACTTTGCCAAGAATGCGTCGACGGTAGACCTGCGAATTTTACAAGCGGGACTGTTGTTTCGACTGTTGCTGAACTGGATCCTCAACGGGACCGCCACCCTCCTAACCTTCGGTGCAGTCAGTTCGCTGCGGAATCGATTTGCCATTGCGCACGCGCTGACGCAATGGCATTTGCAGGGCCAGCCCAAAGAGTGGGGCATCCCCAGAGAAGCACGGGCTTGATTCGGCCTTGCGCGCTTAACCCTGTTTCTTCAGTTTTTCAAACCGTGCTTTGGCTCGATCCCGGCGACGACGTGCTTTCCAGGCAGCCGGGAGCAATACCCAGGGAAATTTTCCATTGCGGAATTCATCCAACTGCTTCCGGTATAACAGATACTTGGCCTCTTCCCGCTCCAATGGATTCAGACTGGAGAAAGCTCGGTTTTCAAGAAGGCCATCCTGAAGAAAAACCGGTTCCGCCAATTCACCGTGTTCCAACGCCAGCGAGATATTGGGCGATAGAAAGGTTCCGTCTTTATTCAACAATTGGCGCAACATCACAAAGAGCCGGTGATAGTAAGCAGGAATTGAGAAGTCGTTCTCTACAAGAATACGGCCCCAGACACCCATGCTTTCACGTAAGCCTTTGTCGCGGTAAAGAAGTTCGATCGCTCCAGCCAACGAAGCGGGGGTTAGTTCGTCAGCCAATGTTCCAGTGACTCCATCAATAATGGTTTCTGGAATTGCGGTGACTCGAAATCCCACGCTCGGGGTTCCGCACGCGGCCGCTTCCACATACACCTGCCCGAAGGATTCTTCCATGCTCGGGCCCACAAACAAATCGGCTGCTGCGTAATAAAGCACCTGCGTTGCCTGGTCTGTGACGTAGCCCGCTTCAATAATATCCTTCCTCGGCAGCGGTTGAGCCTTGTCACGCCATCCCACGCATACAAGGGCCAGGTCGGGGAGATTCAGTTGGTCCAGTGCGGCAAAAAGGAGCCGGCTACCTTTGCGTTCGTTGGCCAAGTCAGCCGCTGAATACATGATGATGAATTTATCCTGGGGCAGGCGTAGCTTCTTACGAGCTTCCGCTTTGGCAACGGGGCGGAACACTTCTGTCGAAATTCCCAGATGCACTTTCCCGAAACCCTTGGGTTCGGTCCCGGAGGTTTTCGCGAGGTGATCAAACAGCTTATCGAGCTTTCCAGCGACGTATTGGCTGTTCGCCATAACGAGGAGCCGATTCGTGCCGGTTAACGCATCCATCTTCGCCCGCCAGGCATTCGCAATCTTGTCGGGAGCCATGCGCGGATATTCCTGGCTCGTAGGACATTCAGCATCGCATCCAGTCAGATACTTCTCGCACTCGCGCATGTGGACGCAGCGCCCGGTCATCACCCAAAGATCGTGCGTGACGAACACCGTTGGAACCTGCGAGGCAATGTCGGATATGATTTGGGGTGGAAGAGAGAGGCCATGCAGGTTCCCCAGCACCACGACATCTGGCGAGCGCTCCTTCACCGCGGTGAGAACCAGCTCCGCCACCGGCATCGTCTCTGGCAAGGTCGACCCCGGTGTCCCGGCCGCAAAAGCGGTTACCTTGTTCCCGCCGAGATGGAGCGCCTGGGCGAGTCGCTTGTGCGCGATGCCTGCTCCGTAATTGAAACCAATGTCATTGAAGAGCAGGACTGTAAGATTCTTTTTGACGTTCTCTTCCGGCACGACGGGCCGGGCCACAATTCCATGAGCTTCCCGATATTTGTTTTGCGTTCGAACGGCTTCGCCCCGGAATGATTTGGGATCATTGGTCTTTTGATCCTCATGAACCCGGAACATTGCGACCGGACGACCGATCACCTTCAAGCGCGCCCCGGCAATCGCGAATCGGATCCAGAGATCGTAATCCATGACCCAGTTCAATGAGGAATCGACCTTCCCACCCGCTTTCAACCAAAGATCCTTTTTATAAAAAACTTCCGGTTGATAGAAGAATTGTCCGCGGTCGACACAGTTCTCCAGGTCCAGCAGATCCTCCAACGGCAGCACACCATTGGCGCAGCTCGTGAGGTGATTATGAAAAACCTTGTTGTCGCGATGTAACTGGCAGATCCCCGCCACGAGATCAGCATCGGAGGTATGGAAAGCCATCGCAATCGCAGCGAGCGCTCCCGGCGCCAGCATGTCGTCACTATTCAGCCAGGTAACGATCTCTCCTGTCGTCCGGTTCATGCCGGTGTTGATCGCGTTCGATTGTCCGCCATCTTTCTCACTCACCCAATACGCCAGCTTGCTCTCATGTTTCTTGATGACCTCGACTGTCTGATCTTTGGAACCACCATCCATGATGATGTGTTCAACATTGGGATAGTTTTGATTGGCCACCGAGAGAATGGTCTGCTCGATGTAGTGCCCCTGGTTATAGGAGGGAGTAATAATCGAGATTTTTGGCCACGGTTTGCCACCGGGCAACGTCGCTGGGAGTTGAACAGAAGCTTTGCTTTCGAAAGGCCACTTCTGAAAGAGATCGGCAGGAGATTCCATAGGAAGATTGATTAAGGTTTGCGAGTGGGGCGGACGGCGTTTTCCACACTCTTCAAGCCGCGGGTGACTCCGTGCGCGACTCGGTATCCAATGTTTCGTTTAGCCCGCTCCAACTGAAGAAGCGTGCTTTGCAGCTCTTGTTCCTTTTGCGCAACGGTTGTCAGCAGGCCCTTGTTCTCGGTTTTGATGTAGGCATTCTCGAGACCTGCTTCTTTGACTTGAAACTTCAGCGTCTCGCCTTCCGTGGTTAACTGCTCTTTCGTCCGGGTCAGATCTGACACGGCGTTGTGGGCGGCATATTGTAAAAGGTCGAAGAATTTCTCCTGCACACGTTTCAACGGAGGTGCTTTGGCCGGGAGACCGGGTGATTTGACCAGTTCAGAAAAAAGTTTCAGATAGCGACTGGCCTGAAGGCTCGGAACATATTCCGCTTCAATTTTTTGACGCGCACGAATCCCCGCCGCAGCACGGGCCCCCGGCTCAGCCATCAGAGTGACCATACGGTTGGAGAAAGCATCAGCGTTCCCGTAATCCAACAACCAACCAGACTGATTTTCCCCGAGGAGGTCACGCGCTCCACCAATGTCCGCCGCTAGCACGGGAGTGCCACAAGCCATCGATTCGAGGACCGTGTTCGGCAGGTTATCCTCCGTTGAGAGATGGAGAAGAATGTCTGCCGCATTGTACGCTTCGCAGAGCGCCTGATCGTTCGGGAGGAAACCCAGGTGCTTCTCTGAAAAGTGCCCGGTTGATATCACCGTTGTATCCCATCCAAAGCAGAGCAACCAAATCTTGCCAGCCTCGCGCATCGATTGGATCTCCGGCTTTCGACTCAGGGCCAGCATGATTTCTTTTAGGAAGGCGCCCCCCTTGCGAGATTCCACTGCGGCGCTGCAAGCAAAGAGGAAAACGAACGCGTCATCGGGAATTCCCATGGTCTGGCGAATCTCTTTTTTCCCGCGGGGCGCGAATGCTTGCAGATCCAGGCTGTAAGGAATGACTTCAATACGTGAATTGCGAAAGAGGCGACTGGCTCGGGCTTCACCTCCCATCCACTTGCTTGGAGTAACCACTGTGATGAGATCCGCGTAAGCTTCCAGTTTTTCCTGGAATGTCGTTTCGATGAGGCCAGCAGGGTCTTCCGTCAATTGCGGGCAAACTTTGCACGCATCGGTAAACTGCCGACATCCTGCGGTGTAATGGCACCCGCCCGTCATCGCCCACTGGTCATGAAAGGTCCAGACGAGCGGCTTGCCGGTGGCGAGAAGTGCGTCGATTTCCGGTGCACCGAGAAAATTTGTCACCCAATGAAGATTCAGCACGTCAGCCTGCTCTACCAACGGGTGCGTAGCGCAGCCGATGTTCGGGTAGGCGAGCGACAGAAGGGTGTTGGTAACAGAGGTGCGACGACGATTCAGGTAGAACTCTTGCACAACACCGGCCGAACGAGTGAGTAACGCCTCCGCCTGCCCCACCTCGATCACATGAGGAGCGATCCCGTGCTTCTGCCTGACGAGGAAAGAGGAGTTGGTATTTTCCGCGAGGAGCGCATCGTGCAGACGCATCGCTGAACGGGCTGCACCGCCACGTGAGTCGTCGGTGTTGAAAAGCGCAACGTTCATTCGTAATTGTTACATGCCGCGCAAAGTCTGTAGCAAGTTTGAATTCCCTCCAGAGCCCAGCGCGGGTGTGTCTGCACAGGCGATGAATCGTTCAACTCACCCGATCCAGCTCTTTGCCGAACGTTTTTTCGACGAACGCGTACAGATCCATATCGAGTTCGTTCATTTTCTCGACCCAGCGCAACACGTTCGGAGGAATCTCATTTTTGGACTGACGCTTCTCGTTCACGTTCATGCTTTGAACGGCTGCCGGTTTCCACTGATACACCCGGGCAAACAGACGAAGGGAGTCATCGAAACGCTCCGTCAAACCGACGGCGGTGAAGTGTTTGACGAGGTTGTCTTTGGCTAATCGCAACATCTCCGGGGAACATTCGCCAATCGGCACCGCAGGAATCCCGGACAACATGCGGACCTGGCCATTATCCAATTCATCCGTAAGTTTCGAATGAATGTAATCTTCCAAAGTCATCCGCTCGGAGACGACCCTTTGATGGAGGCGGTGCATGGGCGTCTTGATCACATAATAGTAGTGCGACAAAACCCGGTTCACGGGATCACGCAACATTGTGAGATAGGTCGTCCGTTGCGGAAGCGAGTCGTGCAAACCGAAATAAAAATGGCCGTAGATCAGTTGGATGCGACGTTTTTCATCCTCAGGCATTGCTGCCAAAGCCTCCGGTGACGTCCTGGAGCGCTGCAAAACATCGAACACCCGGCTTCGATCGTAATTCTGGTCAATAAACTGACGCAACGTCGCCCCTGCCGTTTTGGGGATGTGGAGAAAGATGATCGTTTGATTGCCCTGAATTGCTTCGCGCTGGGCAATCAGATCGACGGGGCGTTCCGTTTGGACCATGGGGGCGACGGGCAGTGCTTCCGGCGCTTTCGCAAAGATATTTCGCAGCCAATTCATATTAACTGCGCCGCCTGCCCGAGTTATCGAAGGTCTGCAAAACAAACTCGTACAATTCGATATCGAACTGGTTCGCTTCACGGATCACCCGCAAGGTCTCTTCGGGGACGTCCGTTTTTGAGCGACGCGACTCATTGACGTTCACATTTTCGTATGGGCTCGACTTCCATTTGAGCACCTCCTGCGTTGCACCGAGGAAGTCATCGAACCGTTCGGATACTCCCACCAGGGAAAAATGATTTAAAAGATTGTCCTTCGCTGCTTCGAGCATGTTGCGTGAGCATTGCCCGATCGGAACACCTTTTACCCCGGTGAGAAGTCGCAGTTGGCCATTGTCCAGTTCATCCGTAATGCCGGACGTTACGTATTCCTGGAGTGTCATTTTTGTCGAAGTCACTCGCTGGTGAAGGTAGTGAATCGGCGTTTTAAGGACGTAATAATAATGTGAAAGGATTCGATCCACCGGGTCTCGCAGCAAGGTGATGTAGGTCGCAGGGCGTGGATGAAACAGATGGAGACCGTAATAGAAGTGCCCCTGCACGAAATCGAATCGTTGTTTTTCCGCAGCGGGGAGGTTCTGAAAATGATGTTCCGTAGTGGAAGCATTCGGGTTCAGGTTATAAACGGCGCTTTCCGGATAGTTCTTGTAAACAATGCGGCGCAAGGTCGCACCCGCCGTTTTGGGTATATGAAGAAAGAAAACGGTTTTCCCCTCGCAAGTGTCTCCCTGTTGCGGATTCGTTTTTTTTGTAAACAATTTGTTAAACATGCGGGAGTCCAGAGCGATTGGACCTAATTGCAACCATTACCAGGAGGCATCTTTTTCGTAGCCGCCCATGATGAGCACGTCGGCAAACAGCCTCTTGAAGTGAGCCGTGACCTTCGGCGTGAAATAAGCCTTCCAATCTCCCTCGACTCCTTTTCGATAATGCGATTGGAGATCTTCCTGCCCGGGCCGCCGGCCTCCGCTGTATTTCTCGTAGGCGTGTTTTTGCATTAAGTCTTTTAGGGCCTGGCGATCGCACTCCAAACCCCAGGCCTTGAAAACCAGCCCCATCTGTTCTTCGGGCGCTTTCATGAAATCCTCCAATTTATAGCAGCGCTCGCCCGCTTCCAACCAACTCCGGTGAATGAGCGAGTTGTTCTGCAACCAACTTTCCATGAGATAAAGCAATCCTTCTTCCTGGCTGTGTGAGTTCAACACATACCGGCGATTGAGCACCGAAGGATATAAACCATGGCTATAACGAATGCTGAAATAGGCCGAGATTAACGTGTCGCGCAGGTCGCGAACCACGACCACCCGCCGGGCATTCTGCGGAAGACTCATGGAGTCATACTCCTGCTTTGTATAATACATCCCGGTGTAAACTTTCCCCTGCTCGATCCGACTCGCTACCCCCTCCGCTTCGAAATAGTCCCCCCCAATCAACGCATCGCCGAACGCATCGGCAAAGATTCCCCGGAACCATTGGGAACCCGCTTTCCAATGGGTCACATGCAGAAGGCTGGTCGCGGCCGGAACCCGCAACATTGCCGCAGGCGTTATGGTTGGCTGTGATGTCACTCGGAATGAATTACAGAAGCGAGAGAGACGGGGCAAATGAAATTAAGGGCATGCCGCGTCCAATGCCACCGTCAAGTTCTCGTGCTTCGGGCTTGAGATTCGGAAAAACGGAAGGCATTTTGCTCCTCGTATTTTTGCGCGGGTGGCGAAATGGCAGACGCGCCAGACTTAGGATCTGGTTCCGTAAGGAGTGGAGGTTCAAGTCCTCTCCCGCGCACCACTTGGATTCTTTCAGACAGTGCTACATCGGTTTAGGGCAAATCTCTACAGGGCAAACCCATTAGAACACCGCCAATTCGGGCCATTCTGCTTGACTTTAGCTGGTCTCCCATCACCCTGTATATCTTCGAACACCTACTCATCGGTATGAAAAAAATCCTAATTGCCGCATGCGCATTCATTGCGTGTGCCTCTTCACTGACGGCCCAGTCCTTGTACTGGGATTCCAATGACACAACAGCCGGCGCTGGCGCTACTCCCACAGGCACTTGGACCAGCGCTTTCTGGAGCACCGATCCTGCTGGCGCTGCCACTCCCGGAGCCTGGACGGCTGGTGGAACGGCTGTGTTTTCCGCTGGAACAGATGCTGTAAACGCGTTTGTCGTCACTTTGGGTGCAGCCCAGACTGCTGGTAAAATCGTTGTTGAAGAAGGAACGCCTACTTTCACCGGCTCGACTTTAACCCTGGATGGCGTCGCCACAGTGGACGTGGCGAGCGGTCGCACCGCTATTTTTGGGACCACCATCATAACTGGTTCCGCCGGGTTGACCAAAGAAGGCGTGGGAACGCTGCAGATCGGTTCCGCTGTGAATACCTATACCGGGAACACCACTGTTAAAGCCGGTACTCTTCGCATTGGAACAACTACCACATTGCTGGGCAGTACCGCAAACATCGGCACTTTGAACATGGATGGCGGAAATCTCGAAACCTTTGTAAGCAGAACGTTGATCAACCCGATCAACATCAAGCAAAACATGACCTATTCGAAAGACGCAGGCGCGGTCAATCGAAACCTCACATTTACGAACAGCCTCGTCACCAGCCCTGGGGTGACTGTAACCTTGCGCAATCCTGGCACTTTGAATGCCAGTCTCCGATTCACCGGTGGAACTACCAATGATGCGAGTTGGGTGCTCGGCCTCCCGGGTGACGGTCCGACCCAGCTGCAATTCATGGGCAACACCAACTGGCCAAACCAGCTTATCAACGGAACGATCTCCGGCCTGGGTATGCTCCGCCGCACCAGCACCGCTACTGGCAACGGTGCCAGCACTATTCTCTTCGGTGACAACACCTATTCCGGTGGAACGGAAAACAACGGTGGTATGATCGGTTTTGGCAGGTCCTCCACAGGCAGCCCGGTCACTTCCGGTCCGATTGGGACAGGCCCTCTTACGCTCCTGGACGACAGCGTCATCGGAATTTTTGCGCACGGTGGTCCCCGCACAATTGGAAACAATGTCATTTTCAATGACGTGGCTTTCGACCTGCAGATCCCAGGCACGAACGATTTGACCATGACCGGCACTGTTGATACCAAAAACACCGCTCACGCCATCGTCGTCAACAGCAGCGGTTTGACCACTTTTTCGGGCCAGTTCACCGGCGCCGGAGCCCTTACCAAGACTGGCACCGGCACTTTGGTTTTGAGCGGTGACAACGTAAATACCGGTAATATCACCATCAGCACCGGCAAGTTGCTTGTGAACAACGTGTCCGGCAGCGGCACTGGTAGCGGAACAGTCACTCTGAACGCGGACGCCACTCTCGGCGGCTCTGGCTCAATCAGCGGCATCATTACCGCCGCGGGCAATGTTGCCCCCGGAACCACCGGTGCTGGAACGCTTACCTTCGCCAACGGCGCCAATATGAGCGCGGCTACCTATGTTTGGGAACTCGCCGCCAATACTCAAGTCGCTGGAAACTTCGATCAGATTGCGATCACGGGCGGTAACGTTGACATCAATGGCACCTCCGTTCTTTCGTTGAACTTCGTTGGCTCCGCGACCAGCCCAACCTCCGGCAACGCATTTTGGCAATCGGCTCGTTCCTGGAAGATCGTCAACGTCAGTGGTGGATCGAATCCCAGCTCGTCCAACTTCAGTTCGATCACGGGAACTAACGGCATCACTGCCGGAACCTTCTCCACGTCGGTGGACGGCACCGGCAGCGTCATCCTGAACTACGCTCCCTCCGCAGTTGTCGTTGCGCAGCCGACGATCACCTCGATCTCTGGCGCAGGCAGTCCGAGTGTTACCGTCACCTGGACCTCGCAGGCCAGCGTCACCTACTACTTGCAATACCGCGATAGTTTGAGCACTGGCTCCTGGACGGATCTCGCTCCAGTCGTTGCTGTAGGCACCTCAACCTCCAGCACCCATACCGCGCCGACCGCGACGACCCGTTTCTACCGAGTTCGCACTTTGTAAGTTTCCGAGCTCACACCGGTTATCAGTAAATTCGAAGCTGCGGCTGTTTTCAGCCGCAGCTTTTTTATCTTCCCTCTGCCCCTTCCTCCATTCCTTCAAAATTCTCTCCCGCTTGTTGATCTTTGCTTAGAGTTGTTCTGAACGCAGATTTATGCCTTAACTAGTGTCTGGCCGGAAACTAATTTGAAGTTGACTGGCATTGATTGGGGTGAGGATTGAGGGGAGTGAATGTTGGAGATGAAGATGAAACTTTTCGAGGGATTGGACGTCT
>JBKJKE010000157.1:0-41417 GCA_046597605.1 Limisphaerales bacterium
AGACGTCCAATCCCTCGAAAAGTTTCATCTTCATCTCCAACATTCACTCCCCTCAATCCTCACCCCAATCAATGCCAGTCAACTTCAAATTAGTTTCCGGCCAGACACTACATACCGGCAGCCGGGACCGTTTCTTAAATAGATCAGACCTTCTTCGAACTTTGGGGCTGCGATCTTAAACACATTCTCTGCTAATGATCCATCCCCCACGGTCTTTTCCTGTATCATTATCACCTGATCGCGATTCAGCGGAGCAGCTTTCTTTAACAGTTTTGGATAAATTGCTCCCAGCACATATCCCATCATATTAGCGATCGAAATGGGTATATGCAGTTTCTGACGGCGCTTTCCGCTGACTCGCAAGATGCAGTCCAATACCTGGTTCATCGTCAGAATCTCAGGACCCACCAGGTCGAACGTCGTGCCTCTCGCCTCCGGGGCTGATAGCGCCTTCACAAAACAATCCGCGACCGCTTGCACAGGAATCGGTTGCATCGTCCCCTGCCCCGATCCGATCACTGGAACCACGGGCAACCGCCGCGCCATTTTTGCAAACATGTTGGTGAACTGATCGCCAGGTCCGTAGATAATTGAGGGACGAAAGATGGTGTGGTCCAGTCCACTTTCTCGAACGACTTCTTCCGCTGCCCATTTTGATTGGTGGTATTGAGCGACCGCATTGGGACGGGTCCCTAAGGCGCTCATTTGAATGAACTTTGGAATCGCGGAGCTAACGCAGGCCGAAACCACGTTTTGCGTTCCTCGACAATGAACGGCTTCAAACGTATTCGCACCAACTTCGCCGATGATGCCCACCAGGTGGATCACGGCATCGCCCTCCGAAACGAAAGATCTCAATGAGTTGGCGTCGAGAATGTTTCCTCGACACAGTTCCGCACCGAACTCGTTTTTAATCTTTTCGGAGGCTTTCGAAGAGGGGTCGCGCACCAGCGCGCGGATTTCATGACCCGCGTGATGGAGTCGTTGGAGAATCTCTGTCCCCACAAACCCGCTCCCTCCTGTCACCAGCACCTTCATTTGTTAAGTCCCCCCGAAGATTGTGAAAGTGGCTCGGCGGGAGCCGCCCTTAAACCTTCTCCAATTGTTTTCGAAGCAACCCATTGGTAGCGATCATACGGTAGGTCTCGTTGTCGTCGACCAACTCCCGCGAGAATTCCCCTCCCGCACACTCTAGGATCAAACCACCTGCCGCAATGTCCCACAGACGAATCCCTTTTTCCACATACCCATCATAACGACCGCTTGCGACATAGACCAACGCCAGCGCGGCGGCACCCATCATCCGAATTTTTCGAATGCGCGGGACCAACCGATTAAAGTAGGGCAACGTCTGCTCCATCGTTTCTTTGGATTTGGCGAAACCGATCGAAACAATCGCTTCAGCCAATTTTTTCCGGGAACTGACCTTAATCACCCTTCCGTTCAGTTTTGCAGCCCCCCCCTTGATCGCCGTCCACATCTCATCACAGAATGGATCGTAAACGACACCGACCGTAGTGACGTATTTCCCGGTTTTCGGGTCACGTGCCTGCAAGGCGATTGATACACAACAATGTGGAATTCCGTAGGCAAAATTTACAGTTCCGTCAATCGGATCGATCACCCAGCGGAATGCTGCATTGGGATCTCCCGCAATTCCCTCTTCCCCCAGAACCGCGACCTCCGGAAAAGGTTTTGCAAGAGTCCGTTCGATCAATTTCTGGCAACGCACATCCAACTCCAGCTTGATATCATGCTGTGTTTCGTCGTTGATTACTTTGGCCATGCGATGATTTTTGCGCATGACCGCGCCGGCGGCCTTTGCTGCCTCTACCGCGACCTTCAAAGCTTTCTGTAGTTCGTTCAGTTTCATGAATGATTTTTTACGGAATGACTTCAGACCGCCTCTGCAGTTCCTGGTTCATCTTTGCCGAAATTTCGTCCAGGATGTTATTGCGCGCCGCATGAACCACTTCTACAAGCTGAGTGGCTTCGATCAACCGAGGCAGGCTCACATAGCTGGCGCCGGCCCGATACAGATCCGGAACGTCGGACAATAACTCGGCGTGCATAAAGATTTGTGCCTTGGGATTAATCTCCCGGAGCAATCGTAAAAGCTTCAGGTTGTTGATCCCCTTCAGAACAGTGTTGGGAAGGGTACAGACAATGATTTCAGCCTTGTCGATTCCGGCATGCGCCAAGGTGTCCCGTTGGCTGATGTCACCATAAATTGCCCGGACGTTGCGGTTCCTTAACTTCTCGTTCACTACAGGGTTAAAATCAATAACAGCCAGTTCGTCCAACCATTCCGGGTGGCGTGCCGAAATTTCTTCCAGCATGGAGCTCGCAGTCCATGAAAACCCTAATAGAACGAGCTTCGCCGGACGATGATCTCCCTGGGAAGAGTGCGCTTCATTCAAGTCTGGCACCTTGCACTTTCGGAGGCCCGCAGTGAGGACGTTCAACAACCAATCAGAATGCGCCATCCCGTAGGAGGAAAGGACTGCAAGCAAAGCGAAACTATAGGCGGCCAATCCCACAGTACTCGGCATGATTTCACCGGACGCCATTCCGAGCGCCACCAGCACCAGTGAAAGCTCACTGATTTGACTCAGGTTGATCGCAGGGAGAAGGCTGGCGCGCAAACCGTGTCGTAAGAAATACAACGTCGTTGAAATGAAGAGAAATCGAGAAGCCAACAAGCCAATCGCAATCGCAAATGCCCAACCGAGAAAAGCCGGGGTCGGAGCGGGGACAGCCATACCCAATGTCACAAAAAACAACGTTACAAAGAAATCTCGAAGGCTCGTGATCTTGGCGGAAATATCCAGGGTGTAAGGAAACGTTGAGATAGCGACACCAGCCATCAACGCTCCCATCTCTCGGGAGAGACCTAGCTTTTCGCCCAGCCCCGACATCAAAAAACACCAGGCAATGGCACCGACAGAAATCAATTCAGGCAACCGCGCCACTGCTCTGAACAAGGTGGGCAAGACATAGCGACTGATCCCGAGAGCGATGCCAGCAAGCACCGCGAACTTTCCAAGAGCCATTGGAAGCACCCAAAGCGAGGGTGATTTAAGGGAGGGTTGGATCGCTAGAAATGCAATGGCAAAGAGATCCTGCAGGATGAGAATCCCAATCGTGATGCGCCCGGCGATGGTGTCGAGTTCCCGCTTTTCATACAGCACCTTGACGATAATGGCCGTGCTACTCAGCGCCACAGCAACCGCTAGATAGAGAGAGTCCAGTTTCCCTTTGGCCAGCGGAAATCCAACCATCCAGAAAATTAACAAAGCAAGCCCGGCGGTACCGATGATTTGCACCAGACCCGTCACAACAATGGAGCGTCCCGTGTGGAACATTTTTTTCAGGTCGATTTCCAGCCCGATCATGAATAGAAGGACAATCAATCCAATGTGAGAAATCTCTTCTACTGAACCCTGGTCGTGTACCCATCCGAAGCCAGAAGGACCCACTGCAAACCCTGCAATGAGATAAGCCAACATCAAAGGCTGGCGCAGGATCTGGGCGACCACGGCCAGAATCCATGCAGCCAGCACGCAAACCGCTACATCATTGATGAGAGAATGTCCCACGGCGGCGGAGCTTACGGGAACGCTTCCGCAGAGCAAAGAAAAGGTTGAGGTTCATCTACAGGCATACATTGGCGTGCGCCAAAAGGTTTCCACGATTTAGTCATCCCTGTTCCAAACACTTCCCGATTCTGTTTTTTTTGCAGACGACTCATCAGGTTATGCCCAAGTCGCCGATACCCGTCACGGCTTGTTGGATTATTCTCCTTCAGCAGTAGTTTTCAGAATGAAACTGTGGATTCTCCTCGTGATCGGCGTTTCCGTCCTGGCAGGGTGCGATAAGGGATCCGATCCTTACAAAAACAGGACAACCGGCGCCGGTGGAGGCGGTCCTGGCTATGATGGAACCGGAAGCGGACCGGAAGGAACGAATATAAATAGAGGAAACGAAGCACCTGAAAAGTAGTGATTGTTCCGGCGGCGTTACTTTTCTCCAGGTAAACCAATCCGACGGACTTATTTCAGGATCTAATTTACACCCTGTCGGCTCCGACAGGGTTCGTTTTAGGATCTGAAATGTACTATGTCGGTCCTGACAGGCTCGTTTTAGGATCTGAAATTGTCTATGTCGGCTCCGACGGGGTTGTTTTAGAACCTGAAATTGTCTATGTCAGGCCCGACAGGGTCGATTTAGAAACTTTTTTTGACCATGTCGGACGGTCTTAAGCCGCTGAAAATGTTGTTTAATCAAGCGTTTTCGCTGTTCGGAGTGGTTTAGTTTACGAAAAGGTCGAGAGGGACGAAACTAAGGAGTTCCCGTTCCGGGAGGAACGGAGTTTTGACATGATTCCACGAAATTGGGGACGAGTTCCGGCAGAACTTTTACTCAGACAAACTCTTCAGCCACCACCCAAGACCAACACCAAAGGCAATCTTAATCACATCCCACATCTTTCTCGTCACAAAGCCTCGGTAATTCTTTGCCTCTTGCATTGGTCTATCCCAGCAAAAATACAGCCGCAGTTCAAGCTCTCACGAGACATTCGTCCAACTGGTATTCCGGCGACACTATTTGTAAACGAGGTGTGTCGTTTGAAAAAGAGAAGGCGAAGTTGAGCAAAAAAATGGCGGAGAGGGGGGGATTCGAACCCCCGGTACGATGTTACTCGTACAACGGTTTAGCAAACCGTCGCTTTAGACCACTCAGCCACCTCTCCATCACAGAAAACTACATGCTAAACTCAATCGTCAGACGATCAAGTTGGTCGTTCAGGCGCGAAACTCTAGCACTTCTTTTCCCCGCTTCAAGAAAATCAACAAAGTAGAAAACGATTTTTTTGAGAACCAAAAGCTTCACTTGAGCAGCTTATATCCAACCCCATGCACAGTGAGCAGATGTTTTGAACCTGACCCGTTGTCGCCCAGTTTTCGACGGAGTTGCACAATCACCTGATCGAGGGTGCGAGTGGTCCCGAAGTATTCGTAACCCCAAACCTCGTTCAGCAATCGATCTCGCGAGAGCACTTCGTTGGGGTGATCAAAGAAGAACTGCAACAGCTTCAATTCTTTGGCGGTGAGCGATTCAACTACCTCTCCTCGATGCACTTCAAATGTTTTGGGATCGATTCGCGCGGAACCAATTTGGAATTCTGCAGCTCCGATCGCTTCTGCTTTCGACGAGGTGCGACGAAGCAAAGCATGAATTCGCGCCAGAAGTTCCCTTACTCCAAATGGCTTTGTAACATAATCATCCGCACCCAGGTCCAACCCGACGACCTTGTCGATCTCCTGCCCTTTCGCAGTCAGCATGAGAATAGGAGTGCGATCGTTTTTTGCGCGTAGCTGCCGGCAAATGTCATAGCCACTTAGTTTTGGGAGCATTACATCGAGCACAATCAGGTCTGGTCGTTCCTGTTCCACCGCACAAACGGCCTGGTCGCCTTGATCGCGCACAACGACAGAAAAGCCTTCGCTCTTGAGAATTTCCTGCAGCCCGAGCAGGATGTGAGGATCGTCCTCCACGATTAGAATTTTTGTATTCATGCGGTCGGCAGCTGAAAGATAAAGCAACTTCCCCCGCCCTCACGAGAGCGATAAAACAGGTCTCCGTGATGAGCACGGGCAATCTGGCGGGCCAACGTCAACCCGAGACCGGAGCCCTGCGTGCTGCTGTTCAGAGCATCATGAGCTCGAAAGAATTGTTCGAAAATCTTCTCTTCGTATCCAGAAGGAATACCTGAGCCTCGATCCGATACAATCAATTGAACCTGTGACATGGATCCTTCTGCGACCTCGATCTTTAGTTCAATGTCCTTGCGTTGGCTGGAGAACTTTTCCGCGTTCGATAGCAGATTGACGATCACTTGCGCCAATGCATCACGGTCAGCAGACACATGAACAGGCGCGGACGGAAGACAGCAACGAAAGGCAAATCCGTTCTCCTCCAGTTGCGGGCGAAACGTAGCACACATCTCACGCACGACTTCCGTCAGATCACATTTTTCAAAGTGATACTTCTTTTCTCCCCTTTCCATCCGCGCGAAATCCAAAACGTTGTTGATCAACCGGGTTAATCGAGCGGCTTCCACGGATATAATATTTAAATAGGAACGTTGTTTATCGGGATCGGAAACGCGCCCTTCGGCCAGCAGTTCCGAAAACATCCGAATCGAGGTGAGCGGAGTTTTTAGTTCATGCGAAACATTGCTGACGAAATCAGTTTTTTGACGGGCCAAAGCCATCTGACGTTTGATATCGACGACGATGATCCACCCGCCCGTTCCGATGGTAGTGAGCAAAATAAGGATCAACAGGCCGAGAGTCAGGCGGGCGGTCGCGGCAGTTTGACTCAACGCATCGGGATTGAGCAAATAGGTCGCAATCTCCCAATGGGGAAGTGTTTCACTCACCTCAATAGCGGCGAAGGGCCGCTTCCAGTTGGCGGAAAACCCGCTTTGCGAAAGAGCTACTGGCTTGGCAGCATCGTTCAACAACGCTACACAAATTTCCTTGTCGAAAGGTGCTTCGGAACGAATCAAAGGTCGCAATTCTTCCGTCAACCTGTCTAAGTCGATTTGGGCTCCGAAAATGAGATTCGATGACTGCAAGGGGCGATGCCAGACGAGCAGGTTTAATTGGTTGCCTTGGAAACGGGAGACGATTCCCTGGGAAGCCTCGCCCACTAATTGACGAAACTCGGTTTCCATTGGCGTGAATTTGGAGAAATTCAGAAACTCATTACCAGTTTGGAGGTTGGCAGCCTGCTGCTGCCCCTGATTCTGAGGAACCACGTTACGTTCTTTTTGGGACACCTTTGAGTTCTGCGCCAATGATGCAGTGTTCTGCACGTTGAATGAGTTCAGATACACCTCCTCAGGACTGCGATTAGCCAGGAAGCTCCCATTATCTGCATAAAACATCTTGGCTTCCGAACTGCTCGCAGGCGAAGGAGAGAGCAGATCGCCCCGAAGTGTCACAACAAATCCGATTTTGGCGAGCGACCAATCGGATCGCAGCCGGGTGTCAAAAACCTGGGACAAACGGGTGGCGGAATCTTCCCGTAGTAACGATTGAACGCTCGCGACAAAACGACCCTCCTCCTCAAGCAACTTCGCTTGAACGTTTCGTGACACGGAATCCGCGACCCCTTCGTAGAGCAGACTTTGCTGGCGCTCCAGGATGAACTGTTGATCCCGCAAAGAACGGAAAGCCAGCCACGCGAGCGCCACGCTGGGGACCAGCACGGCGACAACGAAAATAATCGCAAGCTTCTTCATCGTTCCTTGGCTGACATGATCTAAACTTCTATGCAAAGGTCGAGCCGCTTCGGCTTAGCCCATCCCTTGGGCGCAACGCAATCGGGCAACAAAATTCTCCCCAAACTGCGGAACGAGCGCGATCGGGGAGGAAGATTCTGGGCATTGCCGGAAATGAGCGCGTTCGCGGTCCAAGATTGTCTTTAACACCAGAAATGGAGGGAATCTGACTCCCAGATTGTCTCCATTCCCGTTGTTGGACCCCTGTAATCCAAATTACACCCCTCCAATTCTGTTGTTGGACCCCTGTAATGGAAATAACACTACACCATTTCTGTTGTTGGACCCCCGTAACGGGAATTACACCCCTCCAAACTGCGGAATGGACCCCTGTCACGGCGATTACAGGGGTCCATTTCTGTGTTTGGAGAGAATCTGACTCCAAGATTCCCACCATTTCCGTGTTTGGACCCCTGTAATCCGGATTACACCCCTCCAAAAACGTTTTTGGACCCCCGTAATTTGGATTACACCCCTCCATTTCTCTGTTTAGACCCTCGTAATTGCGATTACACCCCTCCAATTCTGTTGTTTGACCCCTGTAATGGCGTAAATGCTTTTCTAAAGCCGCATTTGGAGCATGGGACCTCGTGAAGCTCCATTTAAGTGTTTTCCAACGTCTGCAGCTCCCCATTGTCACCTTCCATTGTTACCCACTTTCCCTATCGTTGGGCATTCACCAAGCCATCATTCTGCAATGCAGAGAAAGTATCGGGTGGCACCAGGCCAAGCCATGGGTCGGAGTCGGGAGTCAGGAAGAGCTCGGCATAAACCCGGCGATTCAGTTCATGGATGCTTCCACCGGTGGTCCGATTGATAAACCAGCGATGGATTTCCGGATGCAACACATATTCATTCCGTACCGTGTCTTCCGCGATAGATCGTTCCAGGTTCCTAAGCACCTTCAGGATTGGGGATTCGGTGAATGCCTTGGTGAGGGCACGATTCCCTGCCGCGGTAGCGTCTGGATTTTTTGCTTTGATTAACCGGGCAGAGTTTACGTCCAGCCTGGAATCAGGATAGTGCAACTCAGCAACCTTGCTCCAAATAGGATCCGTCATCTGCTTTTCAATCCAGCTTCCCAAACCCTGGTCGTCCGATGCCGGGAGCACCGCCCGAACCAGTTGTCTTTCTACACCAGACTTACTGAAGGCTATATTCGCGGCCCGCTCAGCCCCCGGGGCTTTGACATTGCTCACCGGTTGGAACGTCGGAATGGATGCTATGCCTCCTGCTTTAGTCAGATCCGAAGACCTTTGTTCCATCACCGCCGCCAGCTGTTTTTGGTGGTAGGTTCGGAGAAACTCTTCGCGAAGATCCCGAGTGGCAAGCAGTCGATAGTCAGACGCGGCCTTCTGAGCTTCGCTCAGTCCCTTCAAAAAGGCTTTTGCACTATAAAGACCGGGCAATGCGTCAATCGGAGTTCCGTCCGAATGGAGCACATAGTGAATGCTGTTCCCGGTGATCGTCCGTTCTATTTTGCGACCGTCACCGTAATCGATGGTGACTTTCGGAACCGGTCGAACCGATTCCCAATGCAACACGAAATTCTGGCGCAAGTATTCCGAGACCTCCGGGTTGGGATAAAGAGTGGTTCGGAAGAAACGACTATTGGCGCAGCTGAATTCCTCATCCAGTTTTCCCAGCATTCGAAGTGACAGAATCGGTTTGCCTGTCTTCGCTGCTTCAGCTTTCGCCCACTCAAAATTGTTGAACCAATAGAGTTTCGATGCGTGACAATCCTTTTGTTGCCCCACCGCATCCATGGCCAGCTTCAAGCGTTCCCACTTCCCGAGATCTACCGGCGTATTTCCAGTAGAACTTTGCTGGAGCAAATCGGAATGCACACTGACAAGAGCCTGTAGCCCCTGCTCTCCTAATGCTCTAAGTTCCTTAACAGCCGGAGCAGATATGGAGGGATCGATTGAAACCGCAGCCGCTGCCAGGCGGCGGTTGGAATGCGAATCCTGAGATCCTGGCAGAGCCATCGTTACCAGGCAGGTGAACGCTAACGAATAGAATAGCTTTTTCATTTACCCACTATGGCTTGAGCGCCGTGGAGAGTTGTCAGAGCCGATTGAATCTTCTGTAAAAGATTTGTAATGAAGAACGATTCTGGTTCACGAATGCATTTTGAAGAATTTCCACATTTTTTATACAAATCTGCCATCGGCGGTGTCTATCAAGTGAGTGAACAGCAACGGGAGGTCATCCGATAGCGCCTGGTGCGAGCAGCTTTACGAAAGAAAAGCAGCCGAAATCATTCTTTATGGTCGGGCACTCGGATTAAGCCACGCTGAGGCGGAAGATGTTTTGCAGGAGACTTTCATTGCGCTGTTTCAATTATCGGGTGCTCCCGAGGAACCAGAGCACTATTGCCTACGGACCTTTCGCAATCGCGCCATGAACTATCATCGGACGCTCTGGCGCAGGCTAACGCGGGAACTGGAGTCGCTCCGCTGGTTTGAACGTTCAACTTGCGAAACCCCGGCTGAGAAACTGGCAATGAAAGGGCTGGCGGAACTACCTGCCGAACAGCGCGAAGTCATCGTCCTCAAGATTTGGCACGACTACACCTTCGAGAGGATCGGGCAGTTACTCAACATTTCACCCCACACTGCGGCTGGGCGCTATCGGTATGGGATCAAAAAACTTAAAGAACGCACAAAAGGAGAGCAGTATGAACGAGACGAAGTCACTGGAAGAACACTTGCAGTCCTGGACGCCGCGACGCCCCTCCTCTGAGCTTAAAGCCAGGCTCTTTGGTCACACGGCGCCTGAAGAACAGGTCCCATGGAATCGCGTCTTCCCATGGTTGGTCCCAGCCATGGCTTGTCTCGTCGTAGCGTTTGGAATCATGGCGAGCGCCAACAAAAAAACGCCGTTCAGCAACACAAATACTTCCGCTCTTTTTGCCATGATCGGCTCGAACTCAGTTTCAAATCCGTTCGAAAGAGAATGCGCTGTGGCCAGTGCCGCGGGGGGCATGGAATTCAACGTATGGGTGACCGCTTCCTGCCCAACGACAAATGAGCAATTTTCGACTGCGAACAAGCCTTCAGGATTGTCGCGATCTTTAATGATTCTTCTGCAATAGCTGCAAGCCGGAGTCCGGCAAATCCCACATCACAGTTTAGCCAAATAAAGCGTCTTAACGAACGCGCGTGGAGTCCTGTCGACGTCTCGAATGTTCACTTTCCGATCCATTAACCTATGAAAACAAAATCCATTAGCCAACGTCACCCCTGCTCCGCCCCTCGTGAGCCAGGTCAAAAGGTGGAACGGCCAGAGGCCCTCTTTCGAAGAATCGACTGGCTGGCCTTCGGAATTGGCACTTTCCTGGTCTTGCTGGGATACCTTCTAACGGTCGCACCAAATGTAACCCTGGAGGACTCGGGGGAGCTGGCAATCGGATCAATGTACGCGGGCGTACCGCATCCGCCAGGTTATCCCGTTTGGACGCTCTACACATGGTTGTTCACAAAATTGCTCCCCTTCTCGAACATCGCCTGGCGAGTGGCGGTGGCATCGTCAGTCGCTGGCGCGCTGGCATGTGGCTTGATCGCGTTGGTCGTGTCACGCGGGAGCAGTTTACTCCTTCGAGGGATGTCAGGAACGAAAGAGATCGAACGACGCGCTGAAACATTGATTTCATTAACCGCGGGCGTTGTCGCCGCCACCTTGATGGGCTTCAACGGATATATGTGGAGTCAGTCCGTCATTGTCGAGGTTTACAGTCTCAGCGTCCTGTCCCTGATGGGAGTGGTTTGCTACCTGATGTGCTGGGTTTATGCTCCGCATCAACGGCGATATCTCTATTGGTCCTGTTTTTTGTTTGGAATCTGCTTAACGAATCACATGTCACTTCTGGTTGCGGCAGTGGGGATCCAAATTGCCGTGGCTGCAGCCGACAAGAAGGTCGGGCGGGACTTTCTCCTCGTTAATGGCCTCGTCTATCTTGGCGTCCTGCTGACATCCAAAGTCAGTGAGCCGAAACTTGGTAATGAGGCGATCTCAGCCCTGTTTCACCTGGTTGGAGTCGGGTCAATCATCCTTTGTGGGTGGCTGGCCTTTAAGACAGAAAAACTCCTCACCGAGTGGAAGGTATTGCTGTTCTCTGGATTGGCCTTCGTTACGGGAGCCGCTTTCTACTTCTACATGCCGCTCGCTTCCATGAGCAATCCTCCGATGAATTGGGGGTACGCCAGGACAGCAGAAGGGTTCATGCATGCGATCAAGCGGGAGCAGTATTCCGGTATAACCCCCGTAAATATCTCAAGCATCGCCGGGGCTGCCGTTTCTCCATGGAAAGAGCAGAGTCGCGCCACAGTGTCTCATTTCGCTGGCCAACTCGCCCTTTACGCAGAGGGAGCACGCCAGGAATTTTCGCCGGTGCTTTTGTTGGTAGCGCTTCTGCCATTGCTTCTTCTCCGAAAAATGCAAGATCGGGAACGAGCGTGGATCATCGGTTTGTCGGCGATCTGGTGGTGTCTCTCGCTCCTTTTATTGCTCTTGTTGAATCCGGGTTTGGACCGTCAAAGCATCGAACTGCACCGTGTGTTCTTCACAGCTTCCCACGTGGTGCTGGCAATTCTGATCGGTTATGGACTCGCCTTTCTCGCGGCACGTCTTCTCTGCGATTACACACGATATCGAAAATGGGCACTGGTCGGAGCGATCGTCGCGGTCGGATTGGCGTTGCACAACCTCACCACCCTGGTTGGCGAAAGCTTTGCAGATATTTCTTTCTTGGAGGGCATCATTCGTGTCCTTCGGACTGGAGAAAACATTCTTTCGACCACCGGCGGATTGCTTCTTCTCACATTAACGCTTGGCTTTCTCGGGCTTCTGCTGTTCTGCCGCCAACGGATTCGGTTGAGTCCAATGCTGTTCCTTTTTCTTCTGTGTCCGGCTTACTCGATCGTCTCGCATTGGCAAGACAATGAACAAAAGGGCCATCTTTTTGGATATTGGTTCGGGCACGATATGTTTATTCCGCCGTTCGAGGCGAAGAACGGAAACCCAATCTATCCGGAGATGGCGAAGGATGCCGTGTTGTTTGGAGGAACGGATCCGGGGCGTTTTAATCCTACCTACATGATCTTTGGAGAAAGTTTCACCGCACCCAACATGAAAGTGGACCCGAAGTTTGATCGGCGAGATGTTTACCTGATCACTCAGAATGCCCTGGCCGATGGAACCTACCTGAGTTACATCCGGGCCCATTACAACCGCAGCACCCAGAAGGACCCGCCATTCTTCCAAAACTACTTTAACAAACCTTTCCTGAGAGGCTTGATGCCAGCGTGGAAAATACTCGATAACACCTTCGACAGTTTGGGGGAAAAAATCGAAAAGGAACGCCGTATTGGAACATCCTGGTTTGAAAAGAATCAGTTCACAGATATTGAGAACCTGCAGCGTAAGCTATCCCAACAGGAACATCCCTTTTTCGCCTACCTTTTCGCCAAGCTCAGTCCGAAGACCAAATCGTTGCTGTCTGAACAATACCAACCCGCCCTTGCTCAAGCCCTCGCCGAGGATCTAAACCGCCTCATCGAGACCGAAAGGATTTATCTCCCAGCGCGGTTCGATCATATCAAACTCTCAGAACATTCGCGCCGATTCATCAAAGAGGATCCCAAGGGACATACTTTGGTTCGCTGGAATCGGTTATTGCTCGAAGATGTCTTCCCTGAAATTGCCAGAAGCGAGGCGGGACTCTACCCCGATATCGAACTTAAGACGCCATCGCCTGAAGACCATGGCCGGGCCATGGAAGCCTACACCTACGACGCTCAGCGTCGGTTGCAGGTTGGGCAACTCCGTCCGGGCGAGGAAGTCAAAATTGTGAATGGTCGTTTGCAGGTTTCCGGAACGATCGCGGTAATGGCGATCAACGGGATGCTCACCAAGTCGATCTTCGACACAAACCCGGACCATGAATTCTACGTTGAAGAAAGCTTCCCGCTCGACTGGATGTTTCCACATCTGACCCCATATGGGATTATCATGAAGATAAACCGTCAAGCGGTTCCTGTGATCACCAATGAGATTGCGCAGCAGGATCATCAGTTCTGGCGGCAGTACTCCAACAGACTGGTGGGCGATTGGATTACTTATGACACGTCAGTCAAAGAGATCTGCGATTTCTCAGAACGCCTCTATCTGCATCACGACTACCGGGGTTTCAATGGAGATCGAAAGTTCATTCGGGATGACAATGCGCAGAAGGCTTTTTCCAAACTGCGCAGTTCAATCGGTGGCACCTATCTTTGGCGACTCGGCTACATGGGAATGGGGTGTCCGCCCCAGTTCAGTGCCCGAAAGAATCTGGAGGAACATCAACGTGTTCTGAAAGAAGCGGAGTTCGCATTAAAGCAGTCATTTGCCTTTTGCCCGTATAGTCCCGAAGCAATTTCACGATTTGCACAATTTCTCCTGGCCCAGCAGAGAGCCGATGACGCCATCCTGATTGTTAAAACAGGGCTCAAGTTCGATCCCGGGAACCAATATGTTGCTGGCTTGCTTCAACAACTGGAGTCGATCAAACAAAGCAGAAAGAACCAGGGCTGAGACCAGGTTTAGCTTTCGCTCAGGCGTTTCTTCGGAGCCTCGAACAACATATGATGCGCCTCCTTTAGAATGCCGGGAATGCGCTCTGCAAACGGGCTGCCTTTGACAGCAGCCCGGATTCTTCCTTCCTCAAAGGTCGCGCTATTCGTTCCCGGAAACCAATGATCCCCCTGCCCCAGGAGGTTATAGCGCATCTTGCCCCACGCTGTGAGATCAAGTGATTTGGCATAGGTCCAAAGACGCATGATCTCAGATACGTTGATCTCACCGGGCACATCAACATAGTGCGGCAATCCTTCAAACCAACGCTCACACCAGTCCGCTCCAAGCACTGACACCATTTCTGTGCGTAAACGATTTTCCATCGGGCCAATCGTTTCCGCGATGCTGTCATAATACTTGAGAGCCGCGACGTGCTCGTCGAAATCGCTGGGGCGAGCTGCCCCACAGCTCAGGGTGTGAACTTCCTTTCGTCCCAGGCAATACAAAGCATTGAATTGCATGGGGGTGAGTGGCGCGCAAAGGTTCTTCAACTTCTGAGGTGGATCGTAGAGTTTTCCGCCTTTGTCATTGGGGCTGATAATGAAGACACCCATATCCTGTTTGTGGGCGGCTTCAATCGCGGACCAATTAAGGTTGTTCACGAAATACCAATGGAGATTTACGTAATCAAATTCTCCGCTGGATACGGCCTCCTCGATTATATCCGTGGTCGCATGGGTCGAGAATCCCACAAACCGCACCCGCCCCTCCTTCTGCAATTTCCTCGCTGCCGCCACACAGCCATTCTTGCGGAGCGACCAATCCAACAATTCCCGTTGATTGATCCCGTGCAACGACAGGAGATCGACGTGATCCAGTTTCAGATACTTCATCGACTCGTCGAATGTTTTGAGAAATTCTTCCGGGTCTGCCTTGGGCGCCACTTTTGTTTGAACTATGATATTCTCACGGGGCAAGCGGGGCAAAATCCTTCCCAACTGCATTTCCGAAGTGCCATAACCACGGGCGGTTTCAATGTGGTTGATGCCCAGGTCAACAGCACGTTCGATCGTCGCTTCGAGATTCGCCTGATTATCGGCCGGGATCTCAGAGGGGTCGACATCCTGCCACTTATGTTGGTAACGCATACCACCACAGGAAAAGACGGGCATCTGCAATTCAGTTCGGCCGAACCGGCGATATTTCATGCGGGACTATATGGCAGGATTTCAGGCCATGAGCCAATTAAAGTTCTTGAAGTTGACCGAACAGGTTCAGGGGTGCAACTTGAAGCTGGGTCTCATCCGTTATGAACAGCAAGTCTTTCTCTGCTTTTGCCTCATTTTTTTTATTCTGCGCCTCAATCGTTGCCCAGCCCAAGGCAGACACCCCGACCTACACCACCGGTTTCAACGCGGCAGGACGTATTGGCAAAGAGTTGCGCACCGCCCTCAAACCAGCGTTCCAATCCAAAGTACATACTCATCCCGTAGCGTTGGAAACAGACGTTCGTCCTTTCGTGAAAACTGTGGAATATCCAGATGATAAGGAGCCATTGCGACTCGTCTTTATCTCGGTGGGTTTCATAGATCTGATGAACAACATTGCGCACGCCAAGGCGATTGATCGGATTGAGCCCGGATATTTTCAAAAGTATTTGGTCAGCCTTGCTGACGAAACCGGAGATTTCTCCCTGAAAGATCTTCCAGGAACTTCAGACAAACGTTTCTGGAAGGAAGATATCCTGAATGACCAGCAGAGTAGCTTTAATCAAATGGTCGGGACCGTGATAGCGATCGAAATTTCGCATCACTACCTCGATCAATATAAACTTTATGCTGATAAACTGTCCGAGAGCGACAATATTGAACCGATCAACAACCTGTTGAAGCCCTCCGAATGGGATGCATCGCTCAAAGCCGGGGTCCAGAACGCGCTGGACTGCGGCTATGGAATCGACGGTCTTAAAATGTTCTACGACGCGATCGAGAAGATGCCGAAGCGCCCAAATTGGGTCGACTACTTCCTTCCTGAGCATGCCAAAGTGGCCAAGGTGAAGAAAGACGTGCAAAAAGTGGAAGATCATTTTTTCGCGCAATAACAACCTCCCGGGTCCAGGGTTATGAAAAATGCGACCTGCTGAAGCGCCATCGAAAAGAAGTTTTCGTCTTGCCATGGGACATCCGCTTGATGTTTTCGCAGGTACGCCGCGGAGCAAGCCATTCAAGCAACCCGCAAGCCATGAATAAACGCCGTCGATCCTCAGGGAAACTCCCCCTTGTGCGTATAGTATTGCTTTGCTAGGTTCCAGCGCCGTCAACAAAAAGACGATTTTCAGGTTAATTTCAGGAGAAAAATATTATGGCACAAGAATTACCACCACTACCGTATCCGAAGGAAGCATTGGAACCGCATATCGATGCCCAGACCATGGATATCCATCACGGCAAGCATCACAATGCCTACGTCACTAATCTAAATAAGGCGATCGCCGGTAAAGCTGATCTGGAAAACAAATCGATCGAAGAGATCGTTAAGAATATCAGTTCGGTTCCAGAAGATATCCGCACCGCGGTTCGCAATAATGGCGGCGGACATCTGAACCATTCCATGTTCTGGAAATTGCTCGGACCAAAAGCAGGCGGTGCTCCGACGGGCAAACTTGCTGACGATATCAACGCCACCTTCGGCAGCTTCGATGCGTTCAAAGAGAAGTTTGAAGCAGCTGGCACCGGCCGCTTCGGCAGCGGTTGGGCCTGGCTCGTTGTGAATAACGGGAAGCTGGAAATTTGCTCAACTGCTAATCAGGACAACCCCCTCATGGGCAAAGCTGTCGCTGGTTGCGAAGGCAAACCGGTCCTTGGTTGCGATGTCTGGGAACACGCCTACTATCTCAAGTATCAGAATCGTCGTCCCGATTACCTGAAGGCATTTTGGAATGTGGTGAACTGGAATGCCGTTTCCAGCAACTACGACGCCGCCAAGAAGTAGTTTTAGCTGCTCTTTCTGCAAAGCACGATGTCTCATGACATCGTGCTTTTTCCATTTTCGCGTAATGCATTACGAAGGCGGCTATAGGCAGATCTGGTAATGTTTGATGGTTCATTTCGCCGATTGTTCCACCCACTTGCTTCTGACTGGTACGGGATTACTTTTAATTGACCAAACAGAAAGGAGTTCGCCCATGATTGCCAGAAAACTAAAGCAGTTCCTCGACCAAAACACGGTGAATTACGAAGTGATACGTCATCCTGCATCTTACACTGCGCAAGAAACCGCTGAGTCGGCTCACATCTCCGGCACCATGATCGCCAAGACGGTTATCGTCCATATCGATGGCGATCTGGCGATGGCGGTGTTGCCGGCCAACCAAAAGGTGAAGCTGCAGGAACTTCGGGATATCACCGGAGCCGATGATGTGGGCTTTGCCAGCGAAGGAGATTTCGAGAACCTTTTTCCGGGTTGTGAAACGGGGGCAATGCCGCCGTTTGGGAATTTGTATGGAATGGAGGTGTATGTTTCGCCCAATTTGATCCAACAGGATGAAATCGCGTTTAATGCCGGTACCCACCGGGACCTTATAAAAATAGCTTATCGCGATTTCGAAAGATTGGTCGAGCCTCAGGTTCTCAGTTTCTCGTAGAGTCACGCCGGTCGATAACAAAATTAAAAATGAAAATTCATTGGTTCTCGTTTTGTACTCTGATTCTGGTTGCTGTTAGTTCGCTGGGATGCCGGAGTGCGGTCTATTCCACCTACGAAAAATTCGGAATTCACAAACGTGACCTCTTGAAGAAAGCTGTAGCCGCCGCCCGGGACGACCAACAGGAAGCGAGCGAGCAGTTCAAGGATGCATTGACCCGAATCAAGGAACTGTATCGCTTCGAGGGCGGCAATCTGGAGAAAACTTACAATGCTCTAAAGAGCGATTTCGATAGTTCTGAAGCCAAGGCAGCCGATGTCCGGGAACGCATCCAAAAAGTAGAAACAGTTTCTTCAGATTTATTCGCCGAATGGGAAAAAGAGATCAAAGATATTTCCTCCTCCGAACTCCAATCTCGCAGCCGACGCCAGTTACGCGAAACCCGGCAACGTTACGAGGAACTGCACAGCGCGCTTAAACGTGCTGAAAGCACAATGGAACCCGTCCTGACTCAGTTCCGGGATCACGTGCTTTACTTGAAACACAACCTGAATGCCGAAGCTATAGGTGCAATCCGCGGTGAAGCGGTGGAGATCCAAAACGACATTTCCCAACTCATTACCGAGATGAATTCTTCCATTGCTGAGGCGGATAAATTCCTGAAAACACTACCGTAAGCGCTTCCCAGTTTCGTGGGGAGCCACTCTGCCCGGTTTGCGTAAAACATGCTAAATTCTCCCTGTGCTTCTGCGCAACACAGAGTCCGGTTTGTTTTGCCCTGCTGGCAACTTTTACATTGATCCATGGCGACCCGTTGATTTCGCTGTCATTACGCATGGTCACTCCGACCACGCACGCTGGGGCTCACGTAATTATCTCGTTTCTGAGCCAGGATTTTATGTGTGTCGGGAACGTCTCGGCCCTGAGGCTAAAATTGAATCCATTCCCTACGGGACAGTGATATACCGCGATGGGGTGAAGATTTCACTTCATCCCGCCGGTCACATCCTGGGCTCCGCGCAGGTTCGCCTCGAACACCTCGGGGAGGTATGTGTCGTCAGCGGAGATTATAAACTCGAAGCCGACGGCACCTGCGACCCCTTCGAGCCCATTCGTTGCGACATGTTTGTCACGGAATCCACGTTTGGTCTTCCCATTTATCGCTGGCGGCCCCAGTCGGAAATATTTGAAGAGGTAAACGACTGGTGGCGCGACAACCAGGCAAAGGAACGCACCTCCGTGCTTTTTGGATACTCCCTTGGGAAATCCCAACGCATCCTGAAAGGGATAGATCCTGCGATTGGCCCGATCTTTGTGCATGGTGCGGTGGAACGATTTCTACCTATCTATCGCAACGCCGGAATTGATCTTCCTCAAACATTGAAAGCGAATGCCGAGAATGCCAGGGCAGCCCACGGCAAAGGACTGATCATTGCACCACCGTCTGCGGACAACACACCGTGGCTTCGTAAATTCGGCGAATACTCGACCGCGCTTGCGTCCGGATGGATGACCATTCGAGGAACCCGGCGGCGACGGGGACTGGATCGAGGTTTCATTCTTTCCGATCATGTCGACTGGAACGATTTACTTCGGGCCATCAAAGAAACCCAGGCCGAAACCATCTGGGTAACACACGGCTACACTGCGCCGGTCGTGCGTTGGTTGAGGGATAATGGATGGCAGGCAGAAGCCATTAAAACTCACTTCGAAGCGGAAGGCGATTCTGAGGGCGAATCACTGCATGCTCCATCGAGCGAACCAGTGAAGCGGGACTCTCCAGACTTGTGATATGGAACGATTCACCAAATTGTTCTGCGCACTCGATCAGACCACGCGCACCAACGAAAAGGTGAGTGTATTGGAAAGTTATTTCCGGGACACACCGCCGGAGGATGCCGCCTGGGCTTTGCAGTTTTTGTCGGGTCGTATTCCGAAACGTTTGGTTCCCAATCGGAGTTTGTGGAACTGGACCACAGAAGAATGCGCGCTCCCTCAATGGCTCATGGACGAGTGCTACGATTCCGTCGGGGATTTTGCCGAGACCATGGCGCTGTTGCTGCCAGATGCAGGGACGGGTACCGACTTACACCTCGCCCGGATCGTGCATGAAAGGCTGCTTCCGCTGCGGGACTTGCCCGACGGTTCAAGACGACAACTGTTGCTGCAAACATGGCGGGAGCTCAGCCCTGCGCAACGACTGGTCTGGAACAAATTGATCACTGGGGAATTCCGTGTCGGGGTGGCGCGGACTTTGGTCATTCGAGCGCTCGCGAATGTCGCCGAAATCGAACCGGCCATCATGTCACATCGAGTAATGGGTGACTGGCAACCGACGCCGGCAGATTTTCTGCGCATCATGCAGAAGGAAACGAGCACCGATGAAACCGCACGCGCCTATCCTTTTTTTCTCGCGTCACCCATCGAGATAAAAATGAAACCTGGGGAGGGATTCGAAAAGGCGTTTGACCATCCAGGAGAATGGCAATTCGAATGGAAGTGGGACGGCATTCGGGCCCAATTAATCCATCGCAACAATGAAACCTGTCTTTGGTCGCGAGGGGACGAAATGGTAACGGACAGTTTTCCAGAGTTGGAGACCGCCGGCGAGGCACTCCCCAACGGCACAGTGCTTGATGGTGAAATTGTGGGATGGAACCTCAATGCGCCCCTGCCCTTTGCGAGTTTGCAAAAAAGACTCGGTCGCAAGAAAGTGGATCAACGGATTCAGCAGAGTTACCCGGTAGCGTTTCTCGCGTACGACCTCCTTGAGCGCAATGGCAAAGACATCCGAAGCCATTCTCTTGCTGAACGCCGTGCTCAATTGGAGCTGCTTCTTGAGTCTACTCGGGGCAGGTGGAAATCTTCGAAGGGTACCATTGTTCAAGGCAGCCTCGATCTGTTTGCCGAAAATCACGACGATAAAAACGACCTCCCGCTGCGACTATCCCCCACCCTGCAAGCCGAAACATGGGACGCTTTAATCGCACTGCAAAACGAGAGTCGCAGTCGCGGGGTAGAGGGCATCATGTTGAAGCGACGTTCTTCGCCATATGGCACCGGACGAACGCGGGGCGATTGGTGGAAGTGGAAGATCGAACCGTTCCACGTGGACGCGGTATTGATTTACGCGCAACGAGGGCATGGCCGGAGAGCTTCGTTATACAGTGATTACACCTTTGGACTTTGGGAAAATGGGCACCTTGTCCCTGTGGCGAAAGCCTATTCGGGACTGACTGACGCAGAGATCCGCCAGGTGGACGCGTTCGTTCGCAACAATACGATTGATAAGCATGGTCCGGTTCGCATCCTACGACCGGAGCTGGTATTCGAACTCGCCTTCGAAGGCATCCAGAAATCGACCCGCCACAAAGCAGGAATCGCTCTCCGATTTCCTCGAATGCACCGGTGGCGACAAGATAAAAAGCCAGCGGAAGCGGATGCCGTCCAAACCCTTCGATCCCTCCTTTCGAATTCCAAGCAGGCGGAACCTTGAGTCTTTGTTCCCCCCACTCATCCCTTTAGGAACGCCCCGGAAGGACGCTGTTTCAGGTCGAGACCCGTTTCGAAGCCATAAGGGAATGCTGCCCCACGAATAATCCCATGCCCTGATCACAATACCTGCGTTCCATCATAAGCCTTACAGGATAGGTTTAGCCTTCTTGCAGATTTCAGCCCTATGGTTGATTTCCCCGTCCCTCCCTAATCTCTTTCTCTGTCGGGGGTGAACGCATCGCCCTCACAGCGGCCTTCGGTTGAGCTGCTGACTAAATGACCAGGACACATGAAAGAAACCACCTATGATTGTATCACCTAGATGGCGCACCCTGCGGACAGCTCCGCCCTGGGCCGGCGCGCGACACGCGTTGCTGCTTGTAGTGCTCGCGTTGTTCGCAACAGTGCACGTTCTGACGGCAACTCCTTCACAAGACATCTTCGCCAAGGCAACCGTGAGTTTCAACAACTCCACGGAGCAGGCTAGCGAAGAAATCACCGCAATGATCGAGTCCAACGAATCCTTCGGATCTATTGATCTCGCTTTGCGCTCTGCCAGCGAGTCTCTCGAACCCAACTGCCACTCCCGTGGCCAATCCCTCAAGCCGACGTATGGCTTAAAACGTTATTGGCGGCCGGGCACCAATGGCCCGCCCGCTCACAACACGATTGCTTAACTCTTTAATCCAAATCTTATGACAGAAAATTCTAAAATCTCTATGACAACAACCCCCAACTCCTTCTTCCGTCTGGCCAGTGCTCTGCTCCCGAAATCGCTCCTGACTATCGCAGCGGCCACTACCTTGCTCTCCAGCAGCGCATTCGCAGCACCACCGAATGATCTGCTGGCCAATGCAATAGCCATCACGGGCTCCCTGCCGGTAACAGTGGGAGGAACCAACATTGCTGCGACGACTGAATCCGGTGAACCTCGCCACACGGATCAAGCTGCTACACCCGAAGAGGACCAACTTGCTCCGCACAAATCAGTCTGGTGGAAATGGACATCCACTGTCGATGGCCCTGTCTCTATCAGCACACAAAACAGTGGATCACCACTTGCAGAAGATCCTTTTCTTGATACTCAAGTAGCTGTCTACACGGGTGGCCCAACCATGGGGACGCTTACGTCCGTCATCAAGAAGGAGGATTCGGACAACCGTTATGCGAACGGATGGACCTATTTGACTTTCACTGCCGCTCTGGGAACTACTTACTACATTGCCGTGGACGGGTGGAGAGGCGACCAAGGCCGCATTTCTCTCACCCTTTCACAAGGAGGCACCACTCCTCCTCCACCAACAACAAACCGCGTCCTCACAATCAATGTCATCCCCGCCGATTCCGGCACCGTTAGCGCAAACCCCGCCCCCGGCGAAAATGGCTATGCCGATGGCACACGTGTCACCCTGACAGCCACTGTCACAGGCGTCGGCAAGTTCTCGGGCTGGACCGGGGGAGCAAGTACCGCATCAAGAAGTGTTACAGTTGTGATGACCGCCAACAAAACGGTGAACGCCGTCTTCAACGCAGACACAGTACTCTACGGCATGTTGCCAGACGCTCGTGTGATTGCCTGGCTGTATCATGGCTCGAAGTTTGCAGGCGGCGTGCTCGTGCGGGCCAGCAACGTCAAAATTCCCGGATGGCGCATTGCTGGATCGGGTGATTTCAACGGCGACGGCAACAAGGATATTGTCTTCCAATATGCCACGGGAAATATGGCTGTTTGGTACATGAATGATGCATTGTTGCTGGGCGATGCCGTACTTGGGACCATCCATAAGGATTGGCAAGCCCGTGCCGTGGGGGATTTCAATGGCGATGGCTCTGCCGATATCGGTTTCCAACACACCAATGGCCGGATGAACATCTGGACAATGCTAGGCACCACCTTCGTCCGCTCACGTTTAGTCCGGAGCGGCACCATCTACCCGGGATGGACCATGGCTTCCGGCGGCGATGTGAATGGGGACAATACAGATGACCTGATTGTGAAGCATACCAATGGTCGCGTGCATGCATGGAGAATGACCGCTGGAAACTTCGCCGGTGCGTCGGTTCTTCTCTCAGGCAAGCTCGTTCCTTCAGGTTGGAACATCGTCGGACTGACGGACGTGAGCCTGGATGACAACCTCGACGTCGTGATCCAAAGTTCGACGGGACGCATTACCGCCTGGTTTATGACGGACATGATATTCACCGGATCAGCATCCATGCGGAATACAGATGCTGTCGGCACTAAATTTGGCGGAACAAACTGATTCTAAGATGATCCATTCAGCCCGCTGCATCCCGGTGCAGCGGGTTTTTTGTTTTCCCGGAAGTTTCCCGAGAAACTCTACTTGAATAGGGCTCGGATTATTTATACGCAGGAATAAAAATCTTTTCTCCAATCTTCATCCGTTCCGGTTTCAGCCCGGGATTTGCATCCTGAACCTGCGTCAGCGAGACCGCCTTGAGCCCCTGCTCTTTCAATTGCACGTTGGCGTTAGCAATGATTTTCGAAAGCGTATCTCCGGATTTCACCACGTATTCGAAACCATCCGAAGGAATGGGTTTAGATGAAGTGGCCGGTTTCGCTGAAGTTGGAGAGTGAGTGCCGGAAGAACCGCCATTGGAGGGCGATTTCAAAAGCTTCTCGATCTTGGCAAAGCTTCTTTCCACTTCCCTGGCGATCTCACTCTTGTCGCTGATCCGCTTTTGATCGACCTCCTGCACCTTCTCGGCCAGGCGACGGAGGTCCTCCCGCACCGCCTGCACGGAAGTATCATTGGCAGAGCGCGATTGCTCCTGGCGCACGCGATTCAGTTCTTCCACCGCGCTGGACAGCTTGCGCTGGAGTTCGGCATTCGCCGAGATCAACGTCTCCACATCTTTGCTCATTCTTTCGATGGCTTCGACGTGTTCGGGTGACGTTTGGGCATGGACGGGAAACAATGAAGCAGAAGAGAGTATTAGGATGAAGCAGCCGAACAGACGTTTCATAATTCGAAAATAGCGTTCTAAATAAAGGGTTCAAAGCGAAAACTGGCAAATTGCGATAACTGCCGCCGCAATTTGCTAGTTTGCGCTTTTAACCTGAGTCCTGACACCTAAGTTACGGACGTGACAGTTCTTGAAGTCATTCAGAAAAGCGCAGAGTTCCTCGAAAAGAAAGGGGTGGAGTCCCCTCGCCTCCAGGTCGAACTTCTGCTTGGCCATGTCCTGAGCCTGCCCAGGATGAAGCTCTACCTTGCTTTCGATCGTGTTCTTCAGGAGGCGGAAGTTCAAAAACTTCGGGAGGCGATCAAACGTCGGGGAAATCGTGAACCCCTCCAACACATCATAGGTTCAACCTCGTTTTGCGGACTCGAGATCACGGTAAACCGAAATGTCCTCATTCCCCGTCCAGAGACTGAAATTTTGGCAGAACGCGCCTGGACCTTCCTGAAGAAGTCACCCGCTCCTGCCCCAACGGCTCTGGACTTTGCCACCGGAAGCGGATGCATTGCCATTTCGTTAGCGCACCATTGCCCCACTGCAAAGATCACAGCCCTTGACCTTTCTCCAGAGGCGTTGAAGACGGCGCAGACGAATGCTGAGAACTTGAAAGTCTCCGACCGAATTCGTTTTCTCGAAAGTGACGCCTTTGCCGCGCTCAGTGGCGAAAAATTTGATCTGATTGTCTCGAACCCCCCCTACATTTCGCCGGCCGAGATTGCCACACTCGACCCAGAAGTTCGCGATTTCGACCCTCGGATGGCGTTGGACGGAGGGGCGGACGGATTGGAGTTCTATCGACTCCTCGCAAAGCAATCCGCTCAGTTTCTCCAACCGGGAGGTAAGTTAATGATGGAGTTCGGTGACGGCCAGGGGCTCCTCCTGCGGGATATCTTCGAAGCCGAACAATGGCTCGTCGAAGCAATCGAAAAGGATTATTCGGGTCGAGAACGGTTTTTAAATGTCTCGCTCCGTTAGCCGGAAGTTCTTTCAGAACTATACTGCTTTCCACCGACGACGGTTCAGTAAAGGGTAAATCGCTCCAGGCTATTCAATCCGCAACTCCCCTGGCATCCCGATGTCCTATTCCCTTTTTTTGAAATGGTTTGCCGGTATCGTTACAGGTGCAAACCTTCAGGTTGCTGGCCCGATTTGGAATCAGCCCGCGCTCGCAGGTTTTCCCACCTGGTTTGGGGCGTTCGAGGCGACACTTCCTCCCACAGCGGAGCATGAGTTTTTCGGCTCACTTTTCGACTTGGGGCGGACACGGCAAAAACGTTTTTGACCACTTTTCCCCGGAGGTGAAGACGACAAAAACATTTTTGACGTCATTTCCCGCGGGGAAAACATGTGAAATATATTTTTATCGTCTTCGCCCACGGGGGGAACACGTAAAATATATTTTTGACGCCTTCTCCCCGGGGCGAAGTAGGCAAAAACGTTTTTGACGTGTTCGCCCCGTGGGAAAAGTGGACAAATATATTTTTGACACTTGTTCCCCGCGGGCGGAGACGACAAAAACGTTTTTGCCGTCTTTTCCCACGGGGCGGAGTAGTCAAAATTATATTTGCCGACTCCGCCCCGCGGAAATGCCCGTAAACATTGGGTTTCTTGCGTGTTCAAGGGGGCTTGTTTCCCAAAATATGCGGATGAGCGCAGGGCAGATTGTGAAACTTACGCGACGCTCAATCAGAGGTGTTTTTGAACCGGGAAGCGCACAGTTTTTTGGGCCATTCTCCGCGAGGAATCAATCCGTTTTGCCGGCAACCTGCATTTCCTCATTGAACATCCGCCTTCTATCATTATTCCGGTGCAATCAAAAACGTGAGTGACCACAACGACACTGATCGGGACCCCTTCACTCACATTTCAGGCGGAAGACGCCGCTATATGGAATGTGATCATCTCCGCTGACAAACTCGAACGATGCGTTGCGAATCAAAGTATTCAGCGGGACCGCGACGGCGCATTGGGTTGCCACGGTAAGGACCACTGAAGTGAAGTAAAAATCACGCATTTGATCCAGGCAGGTTCGTCAGGGCATCCATCCGGCGAACCTGTTCTTTAATGGAAGCTTACTTCTTGTTCGTTTCGACGTGTTTGCCTTTGATTTTATCCTGGTGAAAGTCCCAGAGCAGCCAGTCGTCGTTCTGGACGAATTTATTTAATTTGTTATCCCAACGTTTTGGCAATTCTTTGTTCAGCTTCTCGATGAAAGGCAGCAACGGGCGCTTGGGCGGAAACCGTTTTTCGAGCAGATCGATCGAGATATCCTGCGTCCATTTGAAACGTTTTCGATATTTGGCAAAGCCGAACCCGTCGAAAAAGTTGTCGCCACCAACGAGAGGCAGATACCACAGACTGGGGATACCCCGCGGATTTTCTTTGATCGGGATCTCCATTTCCAACTTTTTCAGCAACTCGCTGCCATGAGGATCTTTTTCCAAATGTTTCCGCAGTGCGTGCAAGGTGGGGAACTCAACTGGGGGACTTACAAACAGGACTGGTTTGTATTGGTTCCGCGAAAGAATGATCTCGTGAGGGGTGCCAACGCTGTAAATGTTCGTCGGACAATAGGAGATAGTGAAGTCGCTGGTATCCACCATCCGCAAATCAATGTGCAAGGTTTCCCAGAATTGTTGCGCACACCAGGCACGGTCTTTGGCTGCTGTCGTCCCTTCCTCGTAGGTCCACTTCGCCTTGATCTTATCACCGCTCTTCACATCCTCGCGTCCATACTCATGAAGCCCGCGAACACCCGGCTTAAACCAGGGATCAAACACGGTCACTCCAAACACCTGGAGGAACTGGCTCATCCGATTGCGCCAGCCGAACTGCTTTTCCGTGGTTCGGGAGGCAACGAAGTCCATGGGACCAGAGAGATAGACGCGAGCACCTTGTAACAGTTCACTTTGTCGTTTTGCACGAGGCATGGCGGAGAATAGCCCGACAGAAGGATGGCGGGAAAGTATTCAGTTTTCAGTATTCAGTATTTAGTGGCGCAGGCAGGACATACCGAATATTCGTGCTCCAGGCAACGGTCTGAACACTGAAGACTGAACACTGAATACTTTCCCCCCCGCTGTGTTGACGCTGCTTCTCACGCCGGTTAGCTTCCCCTCGATATGATTTCAGGTTCCATCGGCAGCCAAAAACCAGCCCAACCCACCTTTCGCGTTGGGGATGAGCGACTAATCAAGGTCTCCGCATCAGCTGCCGACAAGGTAAGTTCCCTACTCACCAAGCAAGGCCGACCACAGGGCGTGTTACGCGTGGCAGTCGTCGGTGGCGGATGCTCCGGCCTCCAATATAAGATGGATCTGCAGGATCAGCCGGCGAATCGCGATATCCTGGTGGAAAGCAGCGGCATCCGCGTGGTCGTGGATCCGAAAAGCGCTCTTTACGTCACGGGCAGCGAACTGGACTACCTCGATGCCTTGCAGGAAGGCGGCTTCAAAGTAAAGAATCCGAATGCAGCGACGAGCTGCTCTTGCGGCGAAAGCTTTAGCGCCTAACCCCCGTTTGACGCTGCATGACAGACAACTTTGCTCTGCTGGATGAACCTCGCCTGCCCTGGCTCGATCCGGACGAGTTAAAGCAAAAGTTTCATCCACTTTCCGCGTTGGTTCATCCTGACCGCGTTCACAACGCCAGTCCTGCCGAAAAAGAGGCGGCAAACAAGCGTTACGCGGAGCTGAATGCCGCCTACAACTGCCTCCGTGAGCCGAAGGATCGATTGATCCACTTGATCGAACTCGAGACCGGCAGCAAACCGAAAGACATTCAACGAATTCCGCCCGGAACGATGGATTTATTCGTTGAAGTAGGCCAGACCTGCCGGGATGCAGACGCTTTCATTGCGGAACGGGCAAACGTCACTTCTCCCCTCATCAAGGTTCAGATGTTTGAAAAAGGAATGGATTGGACCGACAAACTGAACTCCTTACAACAGAAGATCAATGGTAAGCGCGATGAACTACTCAATGAGCTCAAGGGTCTGAATGCGATTTGGATTAGCGCTCCTCCGCCCGATGCACCGGACCGGATTTCCAAGCTTCCGATGGAACGTCTTGAGCAGATTTATCGTATCTTTAGCTACGTCACCCGCTGGACCGAACAGATTCAAGAGCGCGTCGTGCAACTTTCGTTTTAATCTCCAGGAAAATGTCGAATCGTCCTCCATTGAACTGTATCTGGCTCGTCGTCAGCGCGGTTTGGTTCTTTCTCCTGCAATCAGCCTCAGCCCTTGAACCATGGCAGGCGGCGCTGGCGCAGATGCCACTGAAAAGCAGGGCCGTCTCCCTGACGAAAACAAACACCGTTCCCTTGCTGTTGAATTCCTTTCAAAAGAACAGTGCTGCCAAAGCTCTGATTATCATGCCCGGCGCCACGGATGAACTGTTCTTTTTCGACCGAGTGCAGGCGTCGTTAACCAATAATTCCCCCAGCCTGCTCGACGCGATTACCGCACTAACGAATCAGACGCTGATCGAGGTGACCTTTCGGGCACCCTTCATTCTGGTACACAGCGCTGAGGATCCGTTGGAACCCCTGGCGAAGATCCAGGATGAACGCACCGCAGAAAGGATTCGAAAGAAGAAGTTCAAGAAGTCGTTTCTTTCCGACGACCGTGATTGGGAAGGCGTTCAGCCAACCCTTGAATTTTACTCAGATACCACGATTTCACCGGCGGCGACCTCTCCGGCTTCCTATCACTTCTTCCGGCACTTCTTCGTCGCCCACGAACTAACTGCGTGGGAGGCAATGGAAGCAACCGCTCTCGCAGGGAAATCCATCTTCATGGTGAAGAAACGTGAAGTGATCTTCGAACCAGATACCCGCTTCCGCAAGAGACCCACCGTCCCGGTGTCCGTTCCATAAGCCTTCGAGAGTTCGCGAACTTTCCCTTGGCTGATTTTTGCTACGTGCCTAGAATTGGTCGTGCTGAAAAATTCAACAGAACAACTGAAAGGCGGAACGGCACTTTCGATTGAACAGGTTTCCGCTGCGGTTGAAGACCTCGTGAATCCCGACCGCGCTCCGGAGGACAAGGCGGAGTTTCTTATGGCTCTGGCCCGCAAAGGCGAGACCGTGGATGAGATTGCCGGGTTCGCCCGGGAGCTCCGCAAGAAATCGATTATCCCTCAATTGGACGAAACCATCCGCAACGGCGAGATTCTCGATGTTTGCGGAACAGGCGGAGACCACCTGGGCACATTCAATATTTCAACTACTGTGGCATTGGTTGCGGCGGCGGCGGGAGTAACTGTGGCAAAGCACGGCAATCGGGCTATCACCTCGCAGTCCGGTAGTGCGGATGTTCTTGAGGCGTTGGGGATCAAAATCGACGTCACTCCAGAGCAGTCTGCGGAGTCTCTGAAGAAGCACCAGTTCGCCTTCTTTTTTGCCCCGAATTATCATCCTGCGTTCAAACACATCGCACCGGCCCGGAAGCTTTGCGCCGAACAGGGTCAACGAACCATTTTTAACCTGCTTGGGCCCTTATTGAATCCCGCCCGCCCCACCGCACAACTGATCGGTGTTCCGAAGCCTGAATTTTGCGAGCCCATCGGCCGGGTTTTGCAAGCATTGGGAATCCGTCGCGGCATGGTGGTTTGTGGGCAGGTCTCGATGCTTAGCAATCAGGATCCCGCCGGGCTTTCTTATCTGGATGAGCTTTCCATCTTCGGACCCAGCACTGTCGCAGAATTTTATCATGATCGGGCTTTTCACGTTTCAGAACTGGACCCTGCCGATTTTCCAATCAAAAAGGCCAGAATTGCCGACCTCGTCGGTGGCAACAGCAAGAGCAGCGCTGAAATAATCATGCGCATCCTGGCTGGGGAAGAGCGTGGGCCTAAGCTGGATGCGGTTTTGTTGAATGCCGCTGCTGCGTTGTTCGTAGCAGGGAAAACCGACTCTGTGGTAGAGGGTTGGGAATTGGCGGCCGAGACCATCAGAAGCGGTAAGGCGTTACGCAAGGTGAACGACCTGGTCGCGGGCTAACGCTTGGGTCGTTCTAAGCAAATCTTACCTGCACTTCCGTTTTTTCCCACTCTTGACCGAATATCCCTCCTTCGGCACAAGTAGACCATGTACAAGATCATCGGAGCGGACCAAAAGGAATACGGGCCCATCACCCTGGAGCAGATGCAGCAGTGGATCAGGGAAGGCCGGGTTAATGCCCAAACGCTTGTCTGGTCGGAAACTGGTGGCAATTGGAAGCCACTTTCAACCTTCCCGGAGTTTGCTGGCAACTATCCTGGAGCGCCGCTCGGTAGTCTTCCTACAGGTCTCCCAGGTGCTACCTTTGGCGGCGATCGCACGAGTGCGTTGGAAAAGGTCGCAGGTCCAGCCACCGGACTGATTATCATGGGAGGGTTGGGGCTGCTGGTCTCGCTGGCCAGCCTGGTCATGAGCGTGACCGGTGTGGACTTGAACTCATTCGGAATGGGCGGGAGTCCGGAAGCAGAACAGATGACAAAAATGATGGGGGGGACGATTGGTGCCGCCAGTGCTATTCTCGGGATTGCCATGGGTGCCGTAGTGTTGCTCGGGGCGCTCAAACTGAAGAAACTTGAGAGCTATGGATTCTCGTTAGCGGCAAGCATTTTAGCTATGCTTCCTTGTTCAACATCATGCTGTTGCCTCATTGGCATTCCCATTGGAATCTGGGCTCTCGTAGTGATCAATAAGCCTGAGATTAAATCGCAGTTTAAATAAGCAATGGCCCCTCGCCCGCAAGCCGCACCACGGATACAAATCAAAGCATGGCAACTGACTACCGTGCTGCTGATGCTGGCGGTGACGGGCGTATTGTTCTTCTTTAACCCGGCGCAGAATGGATTTTATCCACGCTGCATGATGAAGGCCACCACGGGGCTGGATTGTCCCGGCTGCGGTGCCCTTCGCTCAACTCACCAATTACTTAATGGCAACTTTTCAGCGGCGTTTGGGTTAAATCCATTGTTGATCCTGTTAATTCCAGTGATTGGAGTGGCGTTGCTGAATTACCTGCTTAAGCAGCAAGGTAGAACCCCTCTGTATTCGTCCCGATTCTCCAGGGTCTGCCTGTGGAGCCTCCTCGTAGTTGTTTTGGCTTTTACTATCCTGCGGAACCTTCCCTTCCCCGCAGTGGCGTGGATGTCCAGTACTTAGCACCATGCCGAAAGAACGATGGAATCTTACAGTTGTGAGGAGCGATCCCTAATCCATACTCGATTGTGTTCAAACCGCGCGCACCAAGGAATCATTCTGAAGCATGGGCCTTCACCTGCATCAATTTGTTCGCCACGCCGGGTCTCGGTTCCATAGCGGGCCGACGATTCAAATCAGGCGCTTTCCAGTTGAGCATGTCCATTACTGGATTTCTCCTGATCATGTGGTGGTTCTTCGCCAAAATGCGTCTGCTTTATGGTCAGATGTATGGAACCGACCTGCCGTTGGATGTAGGAAACACTGCCGGACTATGCGGCCTTTTCTTCTTCGGCGCGGCGTGGATCTGGTCCCTGATCACCAGCGTGCAGCTCATAAAATCTGTAAAGCAACGGCACCCTCTGGACATTCCGCCCAAGATACTTTAAGAGACCCTCAGGGCGATTTACTATCCCGCAATCAAGCATGACCAATCGGCAAAGCTGTGGCACATAATAAAGGTTCAATGTTAACAACAACTTCACCTGCTACCGGCACTCTGGAAGTGCAGAAACTTTTCAAAGAGAAATTTGGTTACACGCCGACCCACACCGTGAAAGCGCCCGGGCGGCTTGAGTTGATTGGGAACCACACGGATTACAATCAGGGGCTGGTCATGTCCATCGCGGTGGATAAATACCTTTTTATTGCCGCGTCGCCGCGAACCGATGGAAAAATTGAGTTGGTCTCTACCGCTTTTCCAGAGCGAGAAATTTTTACCATCTCCGAGTTCAAAAAGAATCCAGCCACGCCGTGGGCGGATTACGTCAAGGGGGTATTGGATCAATTGCGCAAACACCAGGTGAACTTTACCGGCTTCAATGCCGCCATCCATGGAACAGTCCCGATGGGCGCAGGCATGAGTAGTTCCGCAGCGCTGGAAGTGGTGACGGCGATGGCGATTCGGAAGCTCTTTCCCTTTGTATTGACTGAAACTGCTTCGCGCAAGCCCACGAAAGAAGAAGAGGATTCCGAGGTTAGTCGTGACGAGAAGCTTCAGCTCGCCCGCCTTTGCCAGCGTGCGGAAAATCAATTCGTTGGAGTGCAATGCGGCATCCTCGATCAAATCTCTTCGCTATTCGGGCAAAGCTTCCACGCGATTGAAATCGATTGCCAAAGCTTGAGCGTCGATCACGTGCCGATGATTGGTGAAGTGGCGATTTTCATTTGTAACTCTGGAGTGAAGCACTCATTGGTTGGCGGTGAATACAACGAACTGCGGGAGTTGTGTGAATCCGCGGCGCGGAAGATTGGCGTGAAATCGTTGCGAGCAGCGGATATGAAGATGCTGAACGCCAGCAAAGATAAGCTGAGCGAACGAGAGTATCAATGCGCTTACCATGTGATTGGAGAAATCCAGCGAGTAATCGCGGGGGCCAAAGCGTTGCGCGGAGACGACTTCGCGCAATTCGGCCAGTACATGTTCCAGAGCCACGAAAGTTCCCGCGACTTCTTCAAGAACAGTACCAAAGAACTCGATCTCCTCGTCGATTTGGCACGCAAGCACCCCGGGACGCTCGGAGCGAGATTAACGGGTGGAGGGTTCGGTGGTGCAACGATCAACTTGATCAAGCGCGAGGCTATCGACGACTTCAGCAAATACATGGCAGGGGCATACCAAAATGCTACCGGGATCCAGATGACTCCCCTTTTCTGTCAGGTGGTCGATGGAGCTGCGTAAGTTGCTTCTCTACTTCAGCCAGACTGATTGACGCCCGCGAACCTTCACCTGTCCGAGTGCGAGGGCGGCAACGCAATCAGGGTAAAGTTCGCGTTCTGCTTCTTGAACCCGTGCATGCAGGGTCGCAGCGGTGTCATCGACTGAAACAGGGACTGTCTGTTGCGCGATGATGGGGCCAGTATCCACCCCTTGATCCACAAAGTGGACGGTGCAACCGGTCACTTTCACTCCGTAGTCCAGCGCTTGCTTCCATGCTTCCAGCCCCGGGAACGCTGGCAGAAGAGAAGGATGAATGTTGATCACTTTGTGTTCGAACACGCGGAGGAACTCTCCTTTCAGGATACGCATGAAGCCCGCCAGAACGATTAAATCAACCTGCTCTGCTTGAAGTGCTGCAATAAAAGCCCGCTCGGCATCGTCATCCAGTTTGGTGCGAAATTTCCCGGGTGCAATGAACTGCGCTTTCAAGCCACGCTCACGCGCACGCTCCAGGATTCCAGCGGCTTCAACATCGCTGATGACTACCCCGATCTCAGCCGGAATTTTACCTGAAGCGCATGCCTCTGCTATGGCCACCATATTGGAGCCTTTGCCGGAACCCAGCACGCCGAGACGAAATTTCTTTTGCTCACTCATTTAATTATCTTCATCGCGTCACCTCGGGGGTAAAGCGTGCCGCAATGCAACATGCAACAATGGAACGATTCAACTGTTTTGCACGAATTCTCTTGTCTCAATTTGTCTGGTTCGTTTGGTTTGCAGCGATGAATTTGCTCAAAGCCCCTAAATTGCGTCGCGGTGATGTCATCGGGATTATTTCCCCGGGCAGTCCCGCATCCTCCCCGGAGAAGATCGAGAAAGGGGCAAAGTATTTCGAGCAACTCGGATATCGAGTGAAGTTGGGCAAAAATGTGCATGCGAAACATGGGCACCTTGCCGGGACGGACGAGCAGCGCACGGAGGACCTCAATGACATGCTGCGCGATCCGCAGGTGAAAGCGATCTTCGCAGTACGAGGCGGCTACGGCACCCCTCGCCTGTTGCCCTTCGTGGATTACAAAGCAATCCGCAAACACCCCAAGGTCATCGTGGGCTACAGCGACATCACCGGACTTCAGTTGGCTATCTTCCGCAAGACCGGACTGGTCACCTTCTCGGGTCCCATGCCCGGGGTAGAGTTCTGGAACAACCCCGATCCCTACACGGAAGAACAATTCTGGAGACTGGTCACCTCCACAAAGAAGCCTGGAAAAATGCCTCAGCCGGAAAAAGAGCAGGCGCGGAGCCGGGTGACGGGTCGCGCGGAGGGCCCCCTTCTCGGCGGCAATCTATCGTTGATTGTCTCAAGCCTGGCTACGCCCTTCAGTCCGTCCTATCGGAATGCCATTCTCGTTCTGGAAGAAATCGGCGAAGAACCGTACCGTGCCGATCGAATGCTGATGCATCTGAAAAACGCCGGCATCCTATCGCAGATAAACGGACTTCTTCTCGGACACTTCACAGATTGTGATCCCAGCGATCCAAAGAAACCGCATCTCACCATGCCCGAGGTCTTCGACGAACTGCTACGAGAAGTGAACGTGCCCACGCTTGAAAACTTTCAATATGGACACATTCCACGAAAGCTAACGCTTCCGTTTGGTGTCAATACACGAGTCGATGCGGATAAAGGGACGGTGGAGTTGTTGGAAGCGGCAGTGGTTTAGCGATAAGAACCAGTTACCGCAACTCGCTCACTTGGAACGCGCTACGGCTAGGGCTCTGCCCATAGCCGCCGTCCGCCGGAGGGGATTACTCCCCTCGGCGCATCAACCGCTCGGGACGCGGTTTCGCTGGCTGCTTCTCTTCTTCTTTGATGAGCTTCAGGTTTGGCTGCAACGTCTTGCCGGAAGTAGTCATGAGTTTGCCGTCGCTCACCTTTACATCTTCAACCCGGAAAAGAGACTGCGTCGGATTCTTTCCAAGCACTTCCCGCATGTAGAAGGTCTGCATTTCCGCAAGATTGAATGGTCTAGCGCCACGGCGACCGAACACCACGGTTTGGTTTCCAGTTTCGTCGGCAACTCGATCCCGATCCAGACCACGGGAGACGGCGATCGCCTGACCATGCGTTTTGTAGGTAGCAATTAGTTTTGGATTTGGAACCGGACTGAAGCCCATGTGTTCCGGAACATTCTCGGGTGAGATAAGCTGAATGACCCGCAACCCGTTCTTCCCATCCGCCACCAAAGCAAACATCGACGCATTCACTGAACCCACCTGCACCGCACGCGTATCATTCAATTGGCCGTCAGCATTATACATCTGATGAAGCTTAGGCTTCTCCGGATTTTCGATATCAATAATCGCAAGCCCTTCCGATCCGTTCGCCACGTAAGCATAAGTGCGGGCGACATAGAGGCGTTGAGCATTCTGTAGCTTTACAAAAGAATCTTTCTTCAGTGTCGGTCTAACAGGATCAGTGATATCGATCACCTTCAGCCCATCCGCATCGGTGATGAAAGCGTAACGGAATTGCACGGCCAGGCTTCGAGGTTTGTTAAACCCTTCTGTCAACTCGCCAACCAACTTGGGTTTCGTGGGTTCATTAATATCGATGACAAACAGTCCGCGCTCAGCCACGACAAACAACCACCGGCCCGCCACAAACGCGTATTGCGCACCCTTTAATTTCCCATCCGGGTTGAACACAACTTTCTCTTTCAGGAAATTGTTCTCCGGATTGCCATCTACCAAAGTGGCAACATTAACAATGACGAGTCCTTCTTCCAGATCTGTCACGTAAACGTAGGCGTAGAGCATATGAATCGGCTGCTCCTCGTTTTCCGGCAAACGAGTCCGAGCTGGATCCAGAGCGAGCGTGCTCGGCAAGGCAACCGATGTGGCATATTTTGTTCGAACGTAGGTTTTCTGACCCAATGGCGATACGGGCGAGGAAACAATCCGCTCCGAGAAACCTTTCTGATCAATATTGGCGACATCGAACACTTCCAGCCCGCCTTTCCCGTTTGCGGTGTAGAGATATTCCCCGCGCAGTGTCAGATCCAGGATTTCTTTTCCCGGATGATGGTAGCCCTCTTTGAGCAACTGTTTGGCTTCCTGATGTTTCTCGAAGTTTTTTGGATAAGCCAATTTGTGCAGATGACTGCCAATCGCCGCCTGCGGTTCTTCCTGCTCGGTCCAAACCGCTCCATACAAACCATCTTTGCCGGCACCGACATATGCGTAACGTCCGAAGAAATTCACAGTTCCAGTTCCAAACCCAAGCAACTGCGTCATGATGGCATTATTGTCGTTCTGCATCGAGATATGGCAGTCGCTACAGTTCTTCGTGGTTCCGCGACCACTGGTCGTATGCGAGAAATGCGGATTGAACGCCTGGCCGCTGTAACCTTCGGAAGAGAATGTCTGTTGCTGTGAATACACCCATTCGCGATTCGCATTCTGCGATCCGACGACCACGGCACTGGAGGAACGAATCACCGCGGTGCGATTGCTCTTTACCGTCGAATCTTTCCCAAGCATGAACACGTCATCTCGGATCACCTGCGGATTGTAAGATGTGTAATTGCGGGTGGTGACGCCTTCGAACTTGTTGGAAGCAACCTTTTGGTTCGCCTTCATTGGCAAGTGACAACCAAAACAACTCGTCGCCCACGCCGTGTGGCAGAGATAGCAGGAGACATTCTTGTTATCATGAGCGAGTTCCGAATCACGGGGGCAATCGTCATCGTGTTTTGGACTCCCCCAGCTTTTGCCATCCCGGCGGATGGTTTTTGCGTAGGCAGACTTGGCGTTGTAATGCTGCGAATCCGGGTCAATTGTGTCGACCGTTTGGGGAACTTCCCAACGTCGATCCGGGCTCATCATGGAATTCTGGAAGAGACGTTTCCCCTGCCATTCAAAGCGTGGACCAAAGGGGGTCGACGTCTTACTTAGATCAATTTTCCCAGCATTGCCGGAGGTGACCAGCGACGGACGTTTGTCGGCCGAGCCATGGCAATCGATACATTCAATCGTGGTGGCAGCCCGAGGTTCGCCGTAAAGCTTCCCGTTGCCATGAACATCCGTATCGAAATGGCAATCGATACACTGCATCCCGCGTGCGAGATGGATGTCTTTCATGTGAATCGCCTTGGCGAATTTATCGGGATCGTCGTGTGAAATTTTTTCGTCTTCGAGATTCAGCAAGTTGCCTTTCCGATCCTTCTTGAACACCGCACGGAACACCCAACCGTGACCATGATAATCAGCGAACTGGGTGTGTTTCAGCTTGGGATTCAGCTCTGCAACTTTTTCGAGAAAATCCAAATCACCCCACAAACCGCGAGCGGCCGCGGCTTCAGGATTCTTCTGCAACGAGGAACGCATTTCATCTTCCGTTGGGTCCTTCTGCTTCTTGGGATACATGAACTCCCCATCGCTCTCCTGGTCCCACCACGTGTAGCCAAGATAAGGATTCACAAAGAGATTACCCTGGTGCATATGGCAGCTCATGCATTGGCTGCTGGGAATAGAGCGCGTGAATTGATGTTTAATCGGATGTCCGCGTTCCTTCTTCGAGATCGATGGATCGCCACTAAAACTCAGCCCCTGGTTTCCATATTTACTTAACCAATCCGAATGACTCGGCGAACGATCGTTCGCATACGGAACATGACACGCAGTGCAACCACTGGAGCGGTAATCCCCCGGATGATCGCTCGACCCCATGAAGCCGAGCAACGGATCATGTAGACGGGTCTTCTGCAGGTTCAGGAAAACCGGGTCGATCCGGTTCAAGGTTCCAAAGCCCCGCTCCGACAAACGACGCACCGGACGACCGGGAGCTTCATCTGTTAACGGAATTCCTAGAGCAGTCTGTTTAGTGCCGCCCTTCTCAAAAACCCTCAAAGTGTTGCCGGGTTGTGCCAGAGCGAAGCGAGGCAACGGTTCCAAAAATGGAAGAACCCCAATGGTCCTGGTTTCTTCTGGTGTCACCGGTTCAGGGTTGGTCAGTTTAAGAGAAAGACCATCCTTCCCGTAGGCTTGTCCGTAGCGCGAATCTTTGAAGGGAACTGCCCCGTTATTGTAAAGCGCAGCCGCCCAAAGCATTGAACCATGGTTCATCATGCTGTGATGAACATTATTAAGAATGTTCTCGTGACAGGACCCGCAAGACTGGTCGGCAACGCGGAGATCACCTGGATTTACAAATCGGATGAACTCAGGAGATTCGTGGTTCAGCAGAATACTCGAGTCACTTGGATTGGCCGACGATTGGAAAAAAAGCGGGTTCTTCGGTAGAACATGGGCCTTTTGCTGCGTGAGTCCCACGATTGGATTTCCACCATGGCAATCCGTGCAACCCAGCACCACGTTCGGCGACGCATGCATATCTTCAGAACCCTGGTGACACTCGAGACAGCCAACACTCTTCTTGTGCGCTTCGGCTTTGGTTTGATCCACGAGGCTGCGCTTAAAAACTTTCTTCGAGGCTGCGGGCAAATCGCGTGGAACTGAGATGGCCGGACCGTATCCTGCATCCTTTGCTGCGAGCATGGGGTAAGCGGCCAAAAAAAGGAGTAACACCGCCCAGAGAACTGTTTTCACAAAACGCATTTTAATAGGTCAACGTCACGGCGATCAGGCCACTATAAAGAAAGTCATCGGCTTTGCCCGTCTGCCCGGAACCAAATCCCGGGACCGGCACACTATTTCGACCGTAGATATCTTCAAACCCTTTTCCGGGAATCAAAGTTCCAAAACCAGCCGAAAAAATCACGTTATCAGTCAAAAACGGACGATACTGAAATCCAAGGCTCAAGTCCCAGCCAATTTCGCCATCGATCTGATCGGTCACGAGGATTGTCTTCAACACATCTGTTTCGGCAAAGCGCAGGTAATTGATATTGATGAAACTTCGCAACTTCGGAGTGAGTTCCATCTCGGTTCCCACACCGAAGATCAGCACCCCCGGGTTTACAAAATTCGCCTGTCCTTCTGCTTTTCCAGTACGCAGGTCAGGAACCAGGCTATTGCGCGATTTGAGCGAAAGAGCCGTTCCCCCAAGATTAAATCCCTGCCGCGTCCAGTAACTAAACGGTCCGCCCGTGAAATTCGCGTTATCCAGGATGGAATCAAAGCCGGTCGCCCTTCCATCGGTCGCATCACTGTCGCCAGAGGCAAAAAAGATGGAACCCTTGTAGCGGATCCAATCTTTATCGTAAGAAAGCTCCGCCGCCGTCATGAAGGCGTTGATATCGGTCGCCTGCCCTGCGATTCCATTGAACTCATCTCTTCCGAGCGCATGGTAGAAAGCGTGACTGACATTCATTCGCCCAATATGCCCGTCACCATTCCATCCCAGGTAAAAGGCAGACACCTCATGCTCTCGAATGGTTCCGATTGGCGAAGGACGCGCAATGCCGCCTGCGCGATCATAATGCAGGTCACCGCTATCCTGGTTGGCGTGAAAGCTCCACTCCGCCGTGTAACCTTTGCGCAGAAAATCCTGCCGATAAACATTCGCGATAAAGACCTGCTGATCGCGTGTCTTGAACGTGTTCAGATCAGAAAACGTATCCTTCTCGAGCATGTTGAAATACCCGAGGTTGTATTGGAACAGGTTGTTTTCCGCATTGCCGAAGAGTCGTAATCCAAGATTCGAATCGTTGAAAAGAAAACCACGGAAGTCGCTGTTGAATGCTTGAATCCCCCCTTTAACAGCGAAGAAATCATAATTCACCGACAGATCCTTCAAATGATACTCATACGAGAGATCCTGGAACGCGATGTGCGACCGGGTGCGCGTGGTGTGAGAGCGGCCTTCCAGATTTGAAGGCGCAGGTGTGACTCCCGGTCCTCCCGGTGGGTTCAGGATCCCATCCACATCTCCCGGGTTGATCACTCCGCCGTTATTGGGTGGCGGCGTATTGTCGCGGAACTCCCCCCGAGGATCCGGATTCACGAGGCCAGCTTCGCGGAGATCGACGTAGTTCACGTTGAACACCGGTTGAATGCGCAACGACCAATGCGGCGGTTGGAACACCGTTTCCCCTTTGAACAGATCAGCGAGAAATGAAAAATTCTGCTGCACAACCAACTGCTCGCCCCGTCCATAGAATTCCGAGGAATTCGCCCGCGCCGCACTCGCCCCACTCGGCACCGGAAGGCGCCTTGCCTCAAACTCGGTTTGGCTGCCCACCGTGAGATTTAGAAAAATATCCTGCCCAATGATCGGCGCATCCCCTTTTAAAATACTCTGCTTGTAGGGATGCCACAGCATCGGCGTGGGACTTTCGTAAGGCGTTTCAGTGTCACCGGAAGTATAGCGACGCCATGGAACAAAACCGATCCGCCAGCGATCCGGCACCGGTTCACTGTTCGGCGGGTAATCCGTTTCAGAATGCTTGTCCCCGTGGAGATCGTGGAAATGGGTTTCGATATGCTCCGTCGCAATCGTCTCGGCCCGTGGCAATTGCAGATCCTTCGGCAACGCCTGACGACCATACGTATCGGACGCTCTTCCCGGTGCCTCAACGATTCTACGCCCTCTTACCTGTGAACGAGGAAGTGCCAGGGCCGGCGGCAAATCCTGGAACTCCTCAATCCTCAAGCCGAAGTTCGTTCGATAAAAGGGTTCGGACAACGCCGTGTTGTGCGCACCCGGATCTGGATTGAACACAACCGGAGAGGAGGGACCGGCATTTGTGTTGACCTCCGTCGAAAGCAATAATTGAGGAGCTTCAATCACCTGGAGTTCCGGCGGAGCAGAAGTGCGCGGATCCGGACTAAACTCGGATGGCGAGAGCGGCGGGGCATCCAAACTTAGCTTTTGATACGGCTTTAAGTAGGCCGGCGCGTTCGGATCGCGCTTGGGTAATCGGACATGTTCTGCCCCCTCAATCGGTGCCGCGAGTGATAATAACAAGCAGAGCGAGCACAACGGAAACTTCCGTTGCGCCATCAATCGACTCGAATAAAACCGCGGACTGGACACAGATGGCAAATGGCATGGTTTTTTCGGTCCAAATGCAAGGCTCAAAAGCAGTTGAATATTTAAGGGTTGTCGCTACGGCATTACGCCGTGATCTAACATTCAGAACTTTTTAAGACGCCTCGTGTTAAACATACTATGCGAAGCATTGAGACCAGGATCGTTTAGCCTGCTCTGAATGCCACGCAACCAAGAGACGTCAGAAGCGGGACCCGTTGTGTTTGAACCTTAATCCGGAGCTCGGACCGAGCAGTCCGCAGTATCGCAGAAGTCACTGTGATGGCGCTACGGGTCAAGTCCTGAAAAGAACTTGTCACTTCGGGGGGTGTGATTTTTTCCGGGTGAGGTAGTAGGAGCACGGCTACACAAAACCCCACCGACTGGCCTGTCTCCCCCGGAAAAAATCACACCCCTTGCTCCCATTCTCCGGCCAAAAAGATGGGCAATCCGCCGAATGAAGGTAATCGGAGGAGTAAAACCTCCCCAAACCCGGGAACGAAGGCGATCGGAGAGGAAGAATCTGGGCGTTCCCTGG
>JBKJKE010000176.1:0-42488 GCA_046597605.1 Limisphaerales bacterium
TGTTCAGTGTTCAGTGTTCAGTGTTCAGTGTTCAGTGTTCAGTGTTCAGTGTTCAGTGTTCAGTGTTCAGTGTTCAGTGTTCAGTGTTCAGTGGGCAGTGGGCAGTGGGCAGTGCGCCGTCAGAACATAGAAAACGCTTTGCGCTGTTCGGGCCGGTGCAGGTTCTGAACACTGAATACTAAATACTGAACACTTTCCCCCTCCCCTCCCTAAGGCGATATCCGCTCGATATCAACCGCGCGTGGCAGCACACTCAACACCGTCACCCCTGCCGGAACATGGAGGCGAACCTCCTGGTTGGTCTGCGGTGTCTTGGTATCGGTAAGATCGAGGTACGCTTTGTAATCTGCGGAGGTGAACTTACGCAGAACAGCGGCCTCTCCCGTCAGAGTGACGGCAATCGTTTCTGGAGTTACCTTGTAGATCTGGGAGTCTGCGGGATCCGTCAAAACATACACTGGCAACTCCTCTTCCGTGAGAAGAATTGGATTGGTGACCGGGTTATTGGGCAAAGTAGGTTCGCTTTGGATGCCCACCCTGATGAGGAACCACAAGGCCGTCGCAAGCAGGACTGAGAAGAGCTTCAGCCAGAAATTGTTTTGAACTAGCGTCTTGAATGTCATGCCTGCTCAGACTCTCGTGCGGATTTATGCTTGGTCATTACCGCAGGACCGGGACTCAGCTTCGGGCCGAAGCGGCTTCGCATCCAGTCGACCACATTGCGGGAGCGACTCCGTGACACCAGCACTGAGGTGAGGAAAGCCCGCAACTTCTCCGCCGAAACCCCTCTGACCAACTGTCCTTTGTAAGAATAGCCAATCGATCCGGTCTCCTCGGACACCACCACGACGATTGCGTCAGTTTCCTCAGACAAGCCGATGGCCGCACGATGCCGGGTGCCTAAAGAAGGATTCAAATCCTGTCGTTGGGTTAAAGGGAAAATACATGCGGCATACGCAATTCGGTCGCCCTGGATGATCACTCCGCCGTCGTGAATCGCATTATTGGGAAAAAATATGGTCTCCAGCATCTCCGGAGTCGCCTCGCAATCCACCAAAATGCCCGATTCCACCACATCCTGCAGGTGAATCGTTTGCTCAATGGCGATCAATGCGCCGATTTTGACTTCCGTTAAACGCTCGGCGGTTTGCACCACCACTTCGATGTTTTCCCGCTGTTCCCGCAGGGTCGCGAACATCGGGCGTGTCCCGAGCTCAGCGAGAATACGCCGAAGCTCCGGTTGAAAGATCACCAGCACGGCAACTGCTGAAAACGCTGCAAACGTGCGCAAAATCCAATCCAGAACGGCGAGGTCCAACACCTTGGCGAACCCGGTCAGTAACAACAAAAAGATAACAAAGCCATAGACGACCGGCGCGCCCCGGGTTCCACGAATGAATTTGAAAGCGAAATAGATTCCCAAAGCCAGGACGGTGACTTCCACCACTGGCTTCCACATCTTCAATAAAAAATTCCAGATCTCTTCCACGTTCGGTCTCTATCCCTGAAGCAACGCCTCTGCCATTCGCAATGCTTGTTTTGTTTCCCCTACATCATGGGTCCTGATTATCTGCACACCATTCTGAACTGCCCAGCAGGCACACGCGAGAGCTGCCGGTAGACGTTCATTGGTTTTCGCCCCCAGCAAACTTCCCATGAAGGACTTGCGCGAAACACCTAAAAGCACGGGTCGATGCCACTTTCCAAGCACCTTTAACTCGCGAAGTAATTCTAGGTTATGTTCAAGCTTTTTTCCAAACCCAATTCCTGGATCGAGCACAACCTGTTCAGGTTGAACACCGCAACTGCCCAATTGCTGCAGGCATTCTCCAAAAAATTTGTTTACCTCGGCAACAACATTTTCATAGCGAGGCTCCTCCTGCATCGTCTGGGGAGTCCCTTGCATATGCATGGCCACGTACCCGGCGCCCGTCTGCGCCACGATTTGCCACATCTTCGCATCCCTCCGACTGGCAGCCACATCATTTACGATCGTTGCTCCAGCTGAGATGGCGGCCTCCGCCACCCGGGCCTTCATCGTATCGATGGAAATGGGAACGCTAATCTGCTTTCGCAACGCTTCAATCACCGGGACAACACGCTGCATTTCCTCGTCCGCACTGACCATTTCTGCGCGCGGGCGGGTGGATTCTCCCCCGATATCGACAATATCGGCCCCCTGCTCCGCCAGTTTTAAACCGTGCGCGATCGCCGCCTCCTGATTGATAAACTGCCCTCCATCGGAAAAGGAGTCCGGCGTCACATTCAGAATTCCCATGACCAGCGCAGGACGCGGAAAAGCGAATTCGAAGTGGCAGGCCCGAAAAATCATCTGCGGTACTTTGTTCACGACACACGCTGCTGTCGAGTGGTTTCAAACTGAGGAGAAGTTGAGCATTCCACTGAGCATCTTTTGATGTTTAATTTCGTCGTGTCTAAAACTCGGCTCGAACGCAGTCTGCGCGTTACGTTCATTGGATTGATCGTAAACGCCGCGCTCGCCGCCGGGAAACTAGCCACCGGGATTCTCGGCAACTCCTACGCCTTGATCGCGGATGCCGTCGAATCTCTCTCCGACGTATTTAGCTCCATCATTGTCTGGCGCGGCGTGGTCGTCGCCTCCACCCCGGCCGATGCCGATCATCCCTATGGACACGGTAAGGCGGAACCGATTGCCGCTGCGATTGTTGCCGGGATGCTTCTATTTGCAGCGGTGGGCATCGGCATTCAGGCCGCACGGGACATCATGACCCCGCGCGACAGCCCTTCCCCTTTCACCCTGGTTGTGCTCGTGGCGGTGATTGTGATTAAGGAAGGACTTTATCGCCGCGTCCTCAAAGAAGGAAAAGCGCTGGAAAGTTCCGCCGTCAGCACCGATGCCTGGCATCATCGCAGCGACGCCATCACCTCACTCGCGGCAGCCATCGGGATTTCCATCGCGGTTTTCGGTGGCCCCGGATTTGAGCGGGCCGATTCTGCCGCTGCCATCATCGCCGCCGTGATCATTGCAATAAATGGGTATCGTTTGCTGCGTCCGGCTTTGGACGAACTGATGGACGCCGCTCCCAATCGAGAAATAAACGCACAAATCGAGAAAATAGCCTGCGACGTCCAAGGGGTCGACGCCGTGGAAAAGTGTTTTGTTCGCAAGATGGGTTATCACTTTTTCGTAGACATGCACATTGAAGTGGACCCGGAAATGACGGTCCAGCGAGCGCATGACATTGCGCATGCCGTGAAAGACAATATCCGCGAACGTCTCCCCGTCGTTCACGATGTCCTGGTGCATGTGGAACCCAGCGGGCGCGGGAAATCCAACGATCTGCCCAAGGAGTGATTTCTCGATGTTCGGATCCTTTTCTGGGGTGTTTTTCACAAAACACCAGCAAATCGACGACTTTCGCAGCGGGAAAACCGGGAACCGAAGAGAAAAACCGATGAAAAAATCCCCCGGTTCTGGAACCGGGGCGAAAATTCAAAGAAAAAGTGCTTCGGTTCTAGAACCGAAGAGAAAATTCGATGGAAAAGTGCTCCGGTTCTAGAACCGGAGGGAAAATCCGATGAAAAAACGTCCCGGTTCCAGAACCGGAGCGAAAATCCAAAGGAAAAGTGCCCCGGTTCTAGAACCGGAAGGAAAATTCGAAGGAAAAACGTCTCGGTTCCAGAACCGGACCGGAATTCAGACTGAAAAACCGCTCGGTTCCAGCGATTTCCCCCCCTCGTGAAAGCTCCGGCACTTTCGAAAATGTGGCACTGAGGGAACTTTCCGCTTGCAACCCACAACCCATCCAGCGAAATTGTGCCTCCGCAAATTCTGCGGGTTGTTAGTTAGTTGCGCGGTTAGCTCAGTGGTAGAGCATCACCTTGACACGGTGGGGGTCACAGGTTCGAAACCTGTATCGCGCACCATCTTCTATTTGCAGGCCTTCCGTGGTTTTCACAGTCTAAACTAACAACAAAACTAACAACTGGTTCACCGGTGTTCTACTAAATCAGCGATGTTCACGGGTGTCGAATGGCAGCTACTTTCGTCTAAAATGTCAGCATCCTTCCGCCGGAACTTCCGAGCTGAAAGCGCAGACAGAATTCAGATCGGGCTAGCTCTGTTCAGTTTTTGAACCACACAACTCAGCCGGTGCCAGCAGCTGATTCTCACCAGTTTGCGAACGTGTGGGAGCAGTTACCGGCGGTCTTCAGGGTTAAGAGAGGAGCATCTCCTGCTCAAACGCCTTCCGAGCTGCCTTGAGACACCGGCCAACTCTTGCAATTTCGGGATGACTGTCCAAGGGTGGAAAGCAATGTTCGTTTTTCAAATACAAATCCCTCCTGCCGCGATCCTGAAGAACTAGCTCAAAATCTTTAGGGACCAGCAATTGGGCGTCTGACTTGAACCGCAACACCTCCGTCGCGAATATCCGCAAACCGGCAGGATCGAAATCAGGAAGGTAGAGCATCTGTCCTTTCCAACATTTCAACCACCGTCTCCAGGCAACTCCCCAGTGCCAGCGAAGTAAGATTGTGAAATCTAGACCTGCAAGTTGTGGGAAGTATTTATAAGTCTTTTCGAATTGCCACAGACACTCCACGTTTTCCACTGCAATCAAGCATTCGGATTGAATTCGTAGATGCTCCAACTCACTGGTTCTGATTAGCAGACTTGTTCCTGGTGGTGTGTAACTGAGTGGGTGTTCTTCGAAAAAACAGTTTCCGAACGACCGAATGAAGATTCCATCAAGCGGACGGGTGTTTAGAGCTTTCGAATCATCTGCAACCTGCGCTAGGTGGGTGCGGGTAAGGTCTTTAGTCGGGGAATTCGCGAATCCCTCCAAATCACGGATTCCCCACGTTAACCGGACAAAGTTCTCGATCTTTCCGGGAATCCCGCGAACAACGTAGCTGGACCCTGATTTTTCCAAACGCACAACATTGCCTCTCGTTAAAGCTTCAAGCAAAGATTTCGGAAGTTGGCTTTTCCGCACTGACTCTCCAAGAGATAACCGATGCAGTCTTTCTGCTTGGGCACGCCCTATTCGCATTTCAAAACCTTCCGCAGCACGGTCTGTCCTCCAAAGCGTTGGCCACGTTTACTTACGCGCAGCCAGTTCTCGAAACCAAGGGTTTGCTGAGAGTGTCCAGCGGTTATAAGAATAATCCCTCGGCTTTTCGCATACTCCAAGATGCTCCGGATGTATTTGACCGCCAAAACGCCAGTTTCATCCATGACACAATGCACAATCGAACCCTCTTTAGAGTTAATAGCCTTCTCCCGGTAAACCTCGACCAGCGAAAGATAAATCAACATTTTGACCAGATAATCGGTGCCAGTAGAACCGATGTGATCCAGCGACTTCCGCCACCCCATATCATGTCCATTCTCATGCACGCGAATGAAGAAGTCGAAGTAATCGGTTAGTTGGAGTCGTTTGCTCCGATGATTTTCGATTTCTCGCAACAAGGATTCAAAGGCTTCGATTGCCTTGTCGATTTGCTGCCGGTCTGCACGCTTGTCGAAAAGGCCCAGTTCTCCACCAAACGTTAAACCCGAGAACTCTTCCAAACTAGTTAAAATCTGTGTCAGCTTGCTATCCACGCGTTCAACTTTCAATTCGATAGAGTCGAGCACATCCACGAAGTTGTTTTCTTTGAGGTTCTTCTCCACCAGTGCTGCCGTCTTCTTTACCTGGCGAATGCCTTCTTGGAAATCGGCATTTCTAGCGCAAACATTGCGGATAAGCTGCTCAAATTCTTGCGTCTGAATCTGCTTCATACCTTGTATGCCCCGTCCATTGACAAAAGGTCGAAGCTCAGACCCAACGAAGATGAACCAATCGAAGTATGGGTGAATGGGAGAAAAACCTAAAACCTTCCGTTTAAGCGTTTCATCATCAAAATAGTTCAAGAATGCCCGAGTCTCCTTGTCTCCTCTTTTGCCTATAGACGAGTGCGTCTCATGGCTTGATTCCGCAGCCTCTAAAAACTCTTTAACTGCTCCAGGGCGGTAGAATGGAGCGACCCCGATATCTTCTCGGTCAAAAAAACCCAGTTCTTGAACAAATCGGAGATCTTTCTTAAAGCGGTTTGCCGCTTGAACATCAACGTCCAGGTTTTCGCCAATTTTTTTCACATCGTTCTGACGATCCTTCAAAAGCTGCGAGTTCTCACAATACCGCTTTTTAACGGCATCGCGTTTGGTTTCTTCGGATTGTAGTGACTCGATGGCCAACCGATGCTGTGATCGGAGAGCGGAAAGTGGATCGATAAAATCACGTTTAACCTGCTGGTAATTTGTGACTTCAGTCCTATAACTTTCGATCTTATTAATTTCCGAATCAGTAGATTTTGCACAATTCTGTGCTGCTTCAATACGTTCTGCGCTTATGCCTACTTGCGTCAGAGACTTCTGAAAAAGATCTTCAATACGGGCAATTTCTCTGTCCCGGTGCGAAGTCGCTTCGCCGTACTCCTTACCTAATTCCGACAAACGGCTGGCACGATTGATCAGCAGCTTGTCTTTCCGCAGGTGGATATCTTCAGCGATTCGCGTTTTACGGCTCTGAATTTCCACTTCAAACGCGTGTAGGTCTTTGCGCAAATCCTTGTCAGCCGAATCGAGTTCCGTTGAGCGTTTATTCAACTCCTTTTTTTCATTGTCGTTGTGCGATTCAAATTGGCTTTGCAGGGTTAGGATCCGATTCTCTAAATGAAGAATGTCCTTTAACAGCAAACGACTTAAATCATTGCTGCTATCCAGTTTCGATTGAAGAATTTTGAGAGCTTCATTTGTTTGTTTCTCCAATTCCGAAACCTTAGAGAAGTATCGCTCTTGTGCCGCCAAGAACTGGTCGTTCACGCCCCGCAGTTCCTTTTGAGTTTGTTGAACATTGGCTTCGAGGGCATCCCGGTCGAAGCTGGAACCCGTCTGTGGAAGTTTGTCTGTAGAGAATTCAACCCCCCAAGCTGAATCTACGCCAGCTTCCGATCTTCTTGCCTTTAGTTCTTCTGCGCTATGGAAAAGGGCCTCGCGAGTAAATGTCTTGGCTGCATAGGGCCAAGTAGCCGGCGACTCCATTTGAAAAAATCGGGCCAGTGACTCATCAAATTGCTCCAATTCGACTGCTGCTCGTTCACGTAGGCGCTCCACTTCCTTGATGCGTGCCTGCAAATTTGCCCGTTCCGTTTCAGCCGATTTTTCCAATACTTCACGAGAGTGCTCGTACCTTTGTTTTTCAGAAGCTATTGCGGCCCGATGTTCTTGCTGATTATACCTCTCTATTCCGTCTAAAAGCTTCCTTTCTGAAAGGTCATTCCGGTCATTAACTAATTCTGAAGGTTCCTTCATTTCGCCAAGACGCCTGTAATCAGCATTCAACTGGTTCCATGCTTCTTGAAGGCTGCTCCTTCGGGACTCGTGAGTGGCTTTCACCCTCTTGGCTTCTTGATCCAGAGAGGCGTAAGCAGAAACCTCTTCTCTGCTAAGTTCCTGAAGAGCATCCGAAAGATGGCGTTCTGCCTGCCCCTTCTGCTCTTCTAGGTGCCTCCTGAGTTCTGTCCAACTTCGTTGGACTTCCCCTAAAAGGCGATTTTTCTGCTCTCGCTGATCCTGAAATTTCCCTGTAAGTATGTTGTATTCGGATTCAGCAAGTGCCTTTTTCTCTAGCAACTTCGGCAACTTTTCCAATTCTGCTGCTTTAAAGTCAATTTGCCGTTCCCCGTATTCCTCCCGTTTCTTCTCCCCCTTTTCGATCTCCTTCCCAACGTGGGCGATGACTTGGCCTAATTTCAGAATGCGTTCGTCGAATTCGTTTCTTTCCTTGGCATGTTGTGCATCCAGCGCATCCAGTTCGTTTTTCAAACGGTCCTGCTCGGTTTTTACCTGCTTAGCCTTGTCCGGAAGAAGTTTTGCCCCACGCACCAACTCTTCGATCGCACGATTTCTCTGAATTTTAATGTCTTCAAATTCTTCAGCGGTATCAACAAGTCGAAGAGCTTCGCTCTCATGCTGCAGGTAAGTTTTTACGGCTTGATTCACCCTGCGAAAATTCTCCAATTGACCTTTAAGGGAGAGGAGATCCAATTCCGTTGTGAGGGCATCTTGCCTAACGCCACACGTCAGCGCGGTCTTTAGTTTGTCTGCATCGAGTTGGCTGACCGTGAAGATTCCGCTGATGATTCGAGAGAGAACTCCGACTTGGCCAGAGGTTTTGGCTGCCGGTTTAAAGACAGAAAATGGAGATGGAATGATGCCATATATGCGTCGGTTAAAGTCTTCATACGAGCCAACGGTTTCGACAGAACAGTTCGCAAGCTGAAGCCGCTGTTCCACGCTGTTGATCGGTTGCACGAATTTGCCATCAACATAGTAATGTTTTTGGAATGGTGCGTCGACGAAGAGGAACTGAATTCGCCCGGCCGGACGCGAAACTGCGATGTGATAGGCCGGTTGCCCGTCCTGCCGCGCAACCTCGTAAATCAAATAAGAAGGAGGATCCCCCAAATAGTGGCTAACAAAATCTGCTTTTGTCTCATGCAGTGCGTAACTTGCCTTGTCGTTATTCCCCAAGTAAAAAAACAGAACCGTTCTCAGCAATGTTGATTTTCCATGTCCGTTCACCCCTATGACCTGGGTGTGCCCTCCGACGGGGAACTCTAAATAGTGAAACCCGGCAGAATTGATAAGAACTATGCGATTAAGCTTCCGCATCTTTCATTGCCTCCGTTTCTTGTTCATCGCCCACAATGTGGATCCGATCCATAAACTCAAACAGGTAATTGATGGCTGAGAGGACGCGATATTCCTGACGACTTTTATCGTATTCAGAAAGGTAACCCTGCCGAACGAAGGCGTGAAGCAAGGTGTCAACGCGATCAGCGTTTGTTTCTCCTTTACCTGTTTGGTGTAAGAATCGTTCTGCTTTCGGATCATTGTTACACTGAGCAATCAAGGTCGCAGCAGAGAAAATCTGCCCTTCACCAAAGTTTTCGATATGCGTAGACAAAAAATCCAATAGGCGAATGAGGCGAATCATTCTTTCGAGTTTAGCTTCCAAATTAAGCTGCGCCTCGTCTGCAGCGGTAAAGTAGTAGCAGTTGTCACTTTCCTGTAAACGGAAGCCTAAAGGTTCAAAGTAAGTGCGGTACAGGCCCGGATCTGCTTTAACGTTTGCAAATAATTGGGCGTCCTCGGCCTTTCCGTTGCATGACAAGATCATATTGTCCCCCCGGCAAAGGCGGGTAAATAATCGACTGGCAAGAGGTGGTATTTCTACATTCATGAGCGTAACAGGGCAGGAGGTTTGACGACCGCATATTCCCATTCGTCTGCGAACCCCATTTCAAAAGACTGTGTATCCCAAGCTTCCGACCAATCCTCGTTGGTCAGAACAGCGCAATACCCGTCAATTCGTTCTTCTTCTGTGAGATGACGGCCTTCAACTTTCAGCTTTCCAAGAAACGTAAACAAGTCATCGCCCTGCTTCGTAAACACATGATAAACCGCTTCCCAATCGACGACGGAGGGAATCTCCTCGGAGATCTCCTGATCGATCTCCACCTCTCTCGGCTTAGTTTTGGCGTCTCCGACGCCCATACGTGATAGCACTCGCTCAAGCAGTTCTGGGCGGCCGTCAATTACGGAAGGCTCCAGTAGGGTTCTAAATGAAAATTCGTGGAACCAGGGACCATTCGCATTTCGGGCCACATCCAAAATATTAGTCGTTGTCAGGTGCTCGAAGTGATCTAACAACCCGCAAAGCTGGATCAGCTTCCGAGCACGCTCGAAATTCCGCAGCACCCGATTCAGGTACTCTTCAATACGTTGGTAGATATCTATCAGCGCATCCCCAACTTGGGTGCAACGTCGAATTAACTGCCCCCGAATCGAAAGCACCTCAACTTCCTGATGCACATGAAAGAAACTGTCATTACGAAGCAGGTTGTCTAAATTCGACACTGCCTGGCCAAAACTCTGGGCACGCTCAAGGTGCCATTTAAGCTTGAGGAGCTTAGTTTCGTAGTCCGAGCCAGCACGATAATCGAAATCAACTGCGGCTTTAAGTTCTTCCAAATGCCGCTGTAGGCGCGTATTTGCCGTGCGCAAAAGTCGGCAAGTTCGATGCAGGAATGTTTCAGCCTTGGGGCCTGTGAGCTTTTGGCATCCTTCGATAGATCGTTTGAGTTCATCAAAGATGCCGACAAGCCACTCTGCCTGAGTAACTTCGACAGAACCCACCATTTGATCGAAGAATTGCTCAACTCTGTCATCCAACCGGTATTCGGCGGTTGCTGTGTCGTAATCTATAAGCTCCAAGGCGCTCAGTTTTTCCAAGATCTCAACCCCACAAAACTCTGTTGCCATCTCACGAGTGATTTGGGTCTTTCTATTCTCGAAGAACCAACGCAGTGCCGGACGGATCTCCGCTTGAAAAATCCTGAAGAAACTATGCTTTTGAACCTGCATTACCCTCGTAGATTTTTCGAATGTGAATTACGCAAAATGTGCTCGGTACGCTGCCAGATGAAAAGCTCTAAAGCGATTTTCCCACACCATTCTGCGGCGCTTTATATTTCCCGCCCGATGTCGAATTCTTCTAGCCACTTAGATCCAACGGCAACTCTACGATCATCTGCGGACCAACATTTTTCGACCATGGTTCAAAGGATGACCTTGGCTCCACCATAGAGGAAGGGCAGAAATTTCTCTCAAACTACAGCCTCTGTCAAAAACTCTGGCTCGGCTGCTATCAACCATTCTGCACTAAGTTTTGCAAGTAACACCGCAGCTTGCGGATTTGAAATCTTATTACCTCGACCCTGGATTCCGAGACCTCCAAGCTGCATCATGGCGCAGTCAAAAACCAGAAGCGCGTAGACTGGAAAAACGTTGAGAGACACAGCTTGCTTGCGTATTTCACGAATGAAGGAGAACGTATTCCTCGCGATATCTGTGGTTTGGTCTGCGTTTGCTAGCTGCTCAGGAACGTCGCATTGGACTGCATACAATCCGCTGCACTGTTGAATCAAATCTACCGTGCTTACTGCTCCCTGATGTAACAAAGTAGTCACCTCCAGCATCGCTAGATCTTTTCCAGCTGCGTCTGCACGCATGCCGGCTGCATCTATGATGAACGCATGAAGGCCACTGCCAGATACTTCTAAGGCAATATTTGTAGCATTCAAATCACCATGATTGGAACTTTGTCTTTTGATCCACACCAGATTTGTTTCAGCTCTCAGCCGTTTTAGAAGATTTAAAGGCGTAGACGCATGAGAGTCGCCATACTTAGCGTAAGCTGATGCTAGATTAACATCATCATGCCAACTCCAGAGGATCTTTGCAGGTGGTAATCGATCCTCAGTTATAGACCCTAAGCTTTTAAGCTGAACCGTAATTTCTGATACAATGGTGCTTAAACACGTTGACACCTCTGACGTGGGCCGAGCCAACATTTCCGCTAGAGAAAGTGGCCGTGCTGACGATTCGCCAACCTGCTGCGTTACAATCAAACTTCGCGTGTGCCCTTTCATGGCACTGCACCGCTTGATGTGGCTTAGCTTTTGGACCATCAGGGCAACATCGCCATGCGAGAAATCCGCAGTCTCCCTTGGCTCAAATTTGAAGAAGGCTGGTCGGGAGGCTTCATGATTATCACTCAATAAAAACCTGCCCCACAAAACTTTTGTCTTACCGGTAACGGCAGACAGCGCCATTGAGGGTGCGTGGTATGCACCCCACCATTCAAGATCCACTCCGATGCAGTATGGTTCAGCTAAAATAGCTCGCCTAAGTAAGTCATCTTCGCGAGGTGAAACTGTAGGGTATAATTTGTCCCCCCCGTCATGAATGTGAATTCCAATTGAGGAATACTGCAATACTTTGCCCAGCGCTTTCTCAATGGCCTCTGTTTCATCAAGGCCTTTGTTAACCATTTCTCCGTGCCAAAAATCACGACCCAAAGATTCTCGTAGAGTAGCCAGATTAGCTCTTCCAAGGCGACCGCTAATCACCAGAATGCACGGGACTGGATACTGTTCTCGGGTGGCGCAACGAGCCACTAAATCGATTCCTGGCTCAATCTTTTCCTCCGCCGGCTCGTGGGTTTTACGAGGTAATCCTAAGTCCAAAATGACCAGATGGAACATTCCGCCATTCGACAGATGAACGACTGCGTCATCAAAGGATCTCGCGAGTATCGGCGGCGCGACATCAAATTGGGATTTCAGTTCTTCATAGAGAGCACGGTAGTTTGCTATGGGCGTCTCCTCATCTTCGATAATCAGAGTTCTGATTTGACGTGGGTAGCTCATTATACTGCGGGGAAGCGCAATTGAATTCGAAAATCTCTAGCTCGATACGGAACTAACGCAACACTTCCGCCCAAGCGCCGAACGGCGTCGTGCACTTCGAGCAAGCCGCGTCCATGGTTAGTACCTTTGCTGCTGAACTGGTCAATGAAAGCAACTGCGGTATCCTCCGCGCTAAAACCGGGACCATTGTCGATAATCAGCAATTCAAGCCAACCGTTTAACCGTTTCACCTCTATTGTTATCTCGCAGGGGTTCTCAACCGCTTGTTGTGCATTTTTCCAAATATTCCAAAACAATACTTCGAGAAGCAGGTCATTGGCACGGATTCGGGCATCAGGATGCCCATCTGCGTTGGGTATACGAACCGATAACGGACTGTTATTTGCGATGTATCGAAAGGTCATTGCGGATAACCAGGCCACGATATCAATTGCCCGCCATTCGAAGTAGCTGTCGTCAATATTGAATTCAACAATGCGGGAAAGGGAACGCAAAGAGTCTTTCAACTGGATGACCGCCGCCTTTGCCTCAAGAGAACGTGCATCAGTTCCCCCATTTAAGAGATACTCGAGGGTCCGCAAATGCTGCGCGGGTCCAGTCAGAGAATTGCGCACTCTATGACACAATCTATCCGCTACGTACCGATACGTTTCGACAATGCGCGGAGGCTCAGGGGGCGTAATCTGCGGAAAGACCTCTAGTTCAACTCCTTGGACTGCTGCGTTAATGGCGGCCTTAGCGAATTCGTCGGTTTCACTTGCGAGCCAGCTACGCAAATGATGAGCTACGCGGGATTTGTCTGATCGATTTTTTACAGCATTCGCAATTAGCTGGCGAATACGACCTTCACCGGGAGCCGATGCTAATTTCAACAAGCCGTCCACAACAGTCGGTTCGCTGTCGAGTAACTGCGAAAAGCTTGCCCTCGCCTCACGCGGGTTCTCAACGGCCAACTTTCTCAAACGTAAGAAAACGAACGCCAACTCAGAACTTCCCATAACGTCTTGTACGTTCACCGAACGCCTTTTTTCCTCCCTCTAAAAGGTCGATTATCTCATCTCGGCATTCATCGAGTGATCCGGCTTTTTGCACGTATCCCTTTTTGCCATCTGAATTCATTACTACAACCAAGTCGGCATCACCCAAAACCGGGATGTTTGCATTATGGGTGATAAAAATCATTTGGCGCGATTCCCGGAGCCGTTGGATCGAGTCAACTACCGTTTCAAAAATGAAATAATTGTCCAGATTATCCTCGGGCTGATCTATAACTAACGGGGTGTCGCGTCTGGAAAGAAGCAAAGGAAGCAACGCTGTACATTTTTGCCCCTGAGATAGCTCCGATGCATCCTTGAAGTGCGAAGCTCCTGCATTCGATACGTTGAGCTCAATACTTACTCGATCGTCGATCTGGATAACCTCTAGCTCAAGGGGGTTAAGTGTCTGGCGAAACGATTCGAGTATTCTGCACGACCGTTCCTTACCGAAGGATGCAACAGCTTCCAGTTCTTCCAGATCGTTGTCTTGGATTATTTGGGCAAGTTGCTCAGGCCGCATTTGCATTAAGCTACCAAGAATTTCGTCATGATTTCGAACACGTGCCCCACGTAGCCCGTGAAGAAGGATTTCTTTGTAAGCCAGATTATCAGCATGGCGAAATACTCGCAGACGAACGCATTCGCCGATCTTTCTTTGCAACTCAGACGCAACGGCCTCCCGCAGTTCGGAAATCTTCTCACGTTTAAGGAGAAAATTGCCTTTTAACTTTTGGCGTGATTCAAGCAACTCGCTCAACCGAACTTGTTCGGCGCTACGTCGGGTCTCAAGATTCGTCAACTTTTCGACGGCTTGTTCAGCCATCGTTTTTTCTCGAATTGCTTGTCCGACTGCAGAATTCTCCTGCTGAAGGTTCGACACTGCGGCAGATTGACTTGCCTTAATACTCTCCAATTCGGCACGATTTAGCCCAACAATACTCAGAATTTCCTCAACCTTCAGATTGAACTGATTCACTTGTGATGCATGAAAAGCGGATAGGCCTGTGACGCTGTCCCAAACAGTAGAAATGATCTGCTTATTCGTTGATGCTTCCCGGATGGATGGTTTAGCAAACCGACGTTTTTGTTCTTCGGAAAATCGAATCGCAGATGTCCGCATGGCCTCCAGCCGGCCACTTATGTCGTCAACATCTCTTATGTCACTCTCCGTTGCTTGAAGTTCTTGCGTAAGACGAACTAATTCGTTTGAGCCGGCACCGCCGGGAGATGGAGGCAATGCAGCCAATCTTGCCCTTGCATCCCCGATTTCTTCAATTTGCTCCGTAAGGTCCCGAATTAATCGACGACATGCAGAAACTCCGTCTGCATTGCCCTCTAGGGCACGGCGAGCTTCTGCCAGATCAAGGTTTATTTCTCGAAGGGAATCTTCCCGTAATTCATCCAGAAGAGCTCGCCTCTTTTCACCCAACGTCTCATTGGCGATTCCTTCGATTTCCTGGCTGTTATAAGCGTCCAGCGGAAGAAACGTCCCGCGATCGAGATCCAGAGACTCGATCGATTTGCCCTCGCTTGTGACCAAACCAGCAGGCTGCTTAAACGCACGCCGGATTGTATAGCCCAGTTCTCCTATCTGTGGTGCGGTTGTTATCGAGATAAGAGATGTTCCCAAATTCGCTTGAATTAGCGCGGAGTTCGAGCCCCGGCTAAGTCCCCCGACTCCGTAACGCAAAGCTTCCGCAAGGGTCGATTTTCCACTTCCTCGCGGACCAATGACACAGGTGAGTCCACGAGGGAATTGAATAGAAACTCCTGGGAGGAAGCCACCGTTGATTTCGATGGATTTAAGGAACCAATTAGGCATCTGGCAAAAGTAGCGAGCGACCCGATTACACGCGAGTGGGAATTTGGATTTTAGCAGCGAAACCTGTTACTAAGGCAGAATTCATAATGATCAGGAAAGGACCTGAAGTTCGTCCGGCTCCGAAGTAAGGACACATTCTCTTCCGAGTCAAACATCCTCGCTGGAACAAAAGGTCGGACTATTTCGTTTAAAACACTGGTTCTCACGTGAAGTGGATAGATGCGAGGGGGACAACCAGTTCCAAAATCTTGGTAAAGAGACTTATCTGCTGGATCCCCTATCTCCCAATCCCAGTATTTCGCCTTTGCAACTCATAGCTAAAAAAAGAGCCCGCCCGAAGGCGAACTCTTCTATTGATTACGCAGCCAACTTCCTCAGCTTTCGCTCAGATAGTTGCTGCGTAGTTGCCAATCTGCACCGTCCCTGGCTCCACTTTCTGAGACTATCAATCTGCTCAGCCATCGTTTTGGACAAAGGAACAAACCCGTTCAAAACCGCAGCAATGTGGAGGTCGGTAGGTTCAGTGTCCTTTTCGAATGCAGCAAACATTGCGTCGAAGAACACCGATTGAATTTCACTACCCGTATACCCTTCTGTAATACGACTGAGTTGAACTAGGTCGAAGTCCTTTGGATCACGACCGTGTTTCTCAATCTGAATTTTCCAGATTGCTTCCCTTTCCTCCTGATTAGGCAGATCAACAAAGAAGAGTTCATCGAACCTGCCTTTCCTGAGCATTTCTGGTGGAAGCTGCGAAACATCGTTGGCTGTTGCGACGATGAAGACAGGACTCGTTTTCTCCTGCATCCAACTGATGAACGAGCCAAAAACACGAGCTGATGTTCCTCCATCTGTTGAACCGGAGCTTTTGCTTCCACTGAATCCCTTCTCAATTTCATCCACCCACAAACAACACGGTGCAATTGCTTCTGCAGTTTGGATGACGGAACGAAGATTGGATTCACTCTGCCCAACCAACCCGGCGAAGATTCGTCCAGCGTCCAGTTTCAGCAACGGAACTCCGAATACCTTCGCTGTTGCTTTGGCAGTCAATGATTTCCCCGTCCCAGGAATACCCACAATCATCAACCCCTTTGGTGTAGGCAATCCGTACTGAACCGCTTTCTTGGTGAAGGCCTGGCGACGTTTTAGCAACCAGTCCTTCAGCACATCCAAACCCCCGATGCTTTCCAACGACTCCTGCGTGTCTACCAATTCGAGCAATCCGTTCTTCTTCACGGCTTGTGCTTTCTCATGGGCCACTATGGAGGGTACAACTCCCCTGCTCTGCACAACGGACAAGGCGAAGGCATTCTCAGCTTCTGTGGTAGTCAAACCACCAGCAGCATCCAGCACTTTGTCCCGGTCATCACCTGTGATTGCTTCCAACGTGGCTGATTCGACAATCCCGTCCAGAACACCGCCCAGTTTCTCTTTGCCTGGCAATGCATACTCCAGAACCGTAAGTTCTCGTTCAATCTCTGGAAGCAGACACAGTCGGCAACCCAGAACGATTAAACATATGTTCTTGGTCTTCCCAACCTGCAACACGTCTTTCAGTTTCCGTATGATGAAGGGATTCGAATCCAACAAGTGCAAGTGGAAGTCTTTCAACAGGACGATCGTTTTCTCCTGAAGTCCTTCAATGGCCTGCAACGCTTCAAGTGGATCATTGGCAGATGTAGTGTTCCCGTCTTTGGCATTCACCAAACCGTCGACGATGCTCCAGAAGTGCAGTTGGTAGTTTAGATGTTCGGCAATTCCCTTGATCTCAGACTCTACCCGTTGCTCTTCGGCAGAGACGATGTAGAGACCAGCATACCCAGCGCGGATGTAGTTTATGATCTGTTCTCTCATGGATTCTCCTTTCTATTGGTTGAAGTGTTGATGTTCCCATTCTATGCAGGTTGCCCGTGAGGCATCTGCGAACAGCACCATTCCGATTTGATTTCGGACCTCCCAACGCTGCCTTTCGTTGTCGAACTCGATTTCAGTAGCACGTTTAACTTCCAGTGAACCGATTACATTCAGGTCGAGAACTTCTGTGTAGAGACATCGAGCGGTCCCGGCAGGATCGAATGTCAGGACGTGTTTCATGAACCGATCCTTTGTTGGGGTTTTGTGACGTTCTGCTGGTGGAACTCAGGCTTCTTGTGCTTTTGAGCAACCACACCCAGAGCATCCTCCAGAAACTTAGTTGCTTGTTCGCAGTCAGATCCTTTGAACCCGATAGCGTCGATTTCAATCTCCCCAGTTGGCGAGACGGTGATTTCGATCTGCTTCATACGGCCCCCAACAGGATGAGTTTGATGGATCCATCTGCCTTGGGCCTTCTCAGCACACCCAAACCCTTCTTGCGCGCTTCCATGGTGGCTTTGTGAACTCCATAGAGTTGCAAGAGCTTACCGAACTTTTGTCCTACCTCCTGCTCGACGTGGCCGTTCCACCAGTCGGTTGTCAGTCCATACGATTCACCTTCTCGGTTTAGAGCAATGTCGTAGGGACCTTTCAACTGGATCACGTAGTCGCCTTTTAACTTGTTGTCGGCGAATCCACGTACTTCGGCGTTTTGGAGAAGAGTTAATCCCATCTCCTTACATGCGGACCGTAATGCTTCTATGTCTTTGATCTGTGTGGTGATTGTTGTGAAATGACTCATCTGACCTTTCTGTTGCTCACAGCTAAACGCTGGGAGCTGGGAATGAAAAAGGGCAGACCACATCCAGGAGAGCCCCCGCAAAGGAGCCCTCCCAGATGCAGTCCACCCTTGGTTTTGGTTTTAAGCAGCGAGGTTGAACTTACGATGCCCTAACTGACCGAATCGCTGCACGACTTCGGTGGCATCCTGCCTGGCAAGATCACGAGCGACATTGGACAGGTTGTTTAGACCTGTGACCAAACGTGCCCGTGCTGTTTTACTATCCCGATATTCCTCAGCAGTCTTGGACAAGAGTTCACGACGAACATTGTCCAGTTGCTGTTCCATTTGCGTGTCGTTGACGAAGTTCATCTGTTTGAATTGATCAATGAACCGGATGAGGCGATTGAGCGTTTTCTGATGAACACCGGTCTCTGAATGGTTAATGCTGTGTAGCATGTCACCACAGAGCTGAGCGGTTTGTTCCCTTAATGAAGCCACACAGTCAGCGGCGAACGTCTCTACATCACCGCGGATCTTGTTTGAAGCTTCATGAGCTGCCTTCTGCCTTGCTGCCGTAACTTCTCGTTGTTCGGCCATCGAGAGCACATCCAGAGTCAATCGTTCCGGCAAACTGATCTGGAACAACTGCACATCAAACCCGTAGAACTTCTTCATCTGATTGCTCAAGGGGAATGATGCTTCAATGGCACGCACCAATTGTTCCGGATCACCAACAAGCTTTTGAGCCGCTTTCCTCCATTCTTCTGAAGCGTCCTGGCGTAACGAGGCATACTTCTGCAGGAACTGGTTCTTTCCTTCCCAGAACTCCCGCTCCAGTTCTTTCAGCTTGTCCGTTACTTCCTCTAAACGAGGATTGGGCAAGAAGTGACCCAGACCATTCAGGAAAGGGAACGTGTTGGATTCGATCAAAGCATGGGCACGACCTTCAACCAGAGCTAACGATGACAATGCATCCTTTGGCAGTAGTCGTTTGTGTCCCAGGCTGATCAACCGATCCGAAACATCCTTTTCCCTCAGTCCCAAGTCCTCTGGCTTGAGCTTCTTACACCCTCGCCAGTAGCGAATACTCACTTTGATCAGAACTCCTTCCCTGGTGAGCACAGAGAGAAGATTGTTATTCGATTCCATAGACCTCCTATCGTTTTTTGTTTTTGAGATACTCCCGGTAGAGATAAGCCGCCCCGTAGATGGCAAAACCGCCCATGATGTAGAACCAGAGATGATAAAGGAGCGTGAAGCCGATCATCGCCAGAGCGAACCACCAGAGTAGCTGTCGGTTGTAGTTGTTCAGAAAACCTCCTTTCAAAAAGCAAAAGGCTCACATCCGAAGACATGAGCCCTTTTCCTTGGCGCCTTTCTGGCGAGATCAGATCTTGATCTTCTGAATCTGCTGCAATGACTCCCGAGCAGATTCAATTTCCTTGTCAGAGAGCTTCTTTTCTTTATGGGCCTGAACGACCGATTTCAGAACTTCATCCAGTTGCACCACAACACTTTTCAGGCTGTCTTTGATGCTCTTGATTTGTTCCTTCAACTGGTCGAACGAATTGGCCTGGGTGTTTTCTTTGGCCGGGGCATTTTGTTCAACTGGATTTGCTGCTTCTGTCATCTGGATCCTTTCTTCGATAGGTTTGGTTTCTGGTTCGGTTACCGGCACAGACGTTGTTGCCTGAACCGGAGAAGTTTTGGCTGTCGCCGATGGTGCTGGTGGAAGGTCGCGATGACATAGGGCCACCACGATTCTTTTACCGGCTGACTTGAATAGCGCATGATCCTGACCTCTCAGTTCGAGGTCCGTAAGACCGAACCGCATAGCCCTCAACAGGAAGTCACGATTCATCGCTACAGTGACAGGAGCGCCTGTGAAGGTTGCTCCAATGATCGGAAGCGTGGTGAACTGCTCATTGGGCCCACCTTTGGCCTGAATAAGCACGTTGCCTTGGTCTGCCACCAGGTGAACTGTCTGATGCTGGTCTTTAGGATCCAACGGAAGCTTTGGAACTGCACCAATCAGGAAGATGACTGCATCCTGGTTGAAACTAATCGTGGTAGGTACTGCACCCTTGGGAATCACCTGTCGCCAATTCGGATAGTTGCCATCAACCAACATCGAGACGAACGTCCAGCGACCCGATTTGAGTTTGACCCAACCATTCCCGTTTGCCTTTTGGGAGGAGGCACTCAACGACCAATCTCCATCCTCTACGAATCCATTCCATTGAAGGAACTTTCGATTTGGAATAATGATCGACTCTTTGAGATCAAAGCTGAACGAGTTGGCTGAGAACAGCACCCGTCCATCGGTCCCGACAACGTAGTGAGCTTTTGAATCAGTAACATCCAGACACGCTCCTTGCAGCAGATAGCGAGATGAATCATGGCTGCAGCAATCAAATGCCTGACGGAGAGCCAGCTTCAGATCGTTGCCGACCTTTAAACTCGCATCCCATTTCGAAGCGGGCATCTGCGGCCACTCCTTTACCTCTACGAATCCAACTGACTTATCCGCAAAACTGCTACCAATTGGATAACGCAATACTGTCTGCTTATCTGTTGCGCTGATCGTGATTGATTGGGGGCTGGAGCAGGTTCTGACCAACTTGTTCAGCTCATCCAGATCGACTAACGCTTCTCCTGGTTCCGTCGATGATGCTGGCATTTCCACTGAGGCCCATTCATTCAGGTTTGTGCCTTCGATCACTACGCCCTCCTGACGATCACACTTTACTTTTACGCAACGTAGGACAGGTAGTGAGGCTGTCCTGGTTGTTACTTTGCTAAGGCCCGCTAGAGCCTTCTTCAATTCTCCGACTGGTATTTCGACTTTCATGTTTAGTTTCTTTCGAGTTTTGGTTTGTGGTTGAAATGAAAAGACCAGCCACGCGGAAATGCATGACTGGCCTTAAGACTGTCGCCAACGTGGCGACACTATTCTTCTTCTGTACTATCTGGTTTGAACTTGAGCTGCTCCGTTCCACAGTCCCACTCATTGACGTCTGTCCGGGGTCCCAAGTAGGTGGGCTGAAACAGGCAACTCGACTCCTTGAAGGCGTAAAGATAGCGCACCTCCACAACAGCACCGATTCTGGGCACAGGATGATTCGGGGGGACGGTTACGTTCCCAATGCCTTGCCAGCGGTTCTGTAAGTTCAATAGACCGATTTCTACACTCCTCTGCTCGTTATGTCTCAAGACACAGGCCGAGAGCGTAGCGTAGAACTTGTGCTTCAGCTGGGTCCCGCCACTGTTCGGCCTCCCTGCCGTGTAAGGTGCATCCAATCGCTTGAAAACTGCTCCTTCACAATTCTCCTGCTTTAAATCACCTAGGAGCAGCAGCTTCCCTTGTGAATCGAACGCCGTTTCCACGATCCTGATGAACTCTGGGTCGATTGGATCCAAGAGATCGCTCAATTGGTTCAAACGCTCGTGATAGGGAAGATTGCGAATGCAGAAGCCATTCACCTCCAGCAGGTCAAACGCATGGAAGACATCTCCCACGGCTTCACCGTCGATGATGAAGTCACTATTGATGACTCTGGCGGTTTGGAACACGGGTTCGGGTAATCCTGCTAATAGACCTTTGCGGTTGATTCCGTGAAGGGCCGCTCCCTTGCGCTGAATGAGCATCCTGCGCCCGTCATGCTTCTCCTGCATGCACCAGTAATCATCTGTGACGAGACGACTGGCTTCCTCCTCCTCAATTGGATTCAGAAGCTGGCATTGAACGCCTGAGGGTTGCTTCTCACTATGCTGATACGGTGTGCCTGCTTCCACTTCCGTATATCCCTTGGCCTTCTTCTCTCCCACGATCTTGCTGAAGATCCTGGTTGCTTGCTCCAAGTCCACTGGTGTTTGGGTCTTGGTCCCGGTGCTAAGTGTGGAACCCCGACGTCCATAACAGAAGTTGACCACGAATTTCCCTGCTTTGGGCTCGATAGTGGCTTGATAAATTTTGTCGCTCGAGCCCTGCTTAAAGAATAACTGAACTGATTGCATGATTGGTTTCCTTTCTTTTTTGAAATGAAAAGAGCCAGTCACATAAAATGACCGGCTCTGGTTTGTTTGCTTTCCGTAAAGGCAGGCTATTTGGTGCGTGCTTGAATGATTATGTTCTGTTCGCCGAGCTTCTTAGGTGTAGAAGTATCCCATCTCCTTCATGGAGTGATAACGCTCGCCAACGATGACATGATCCAGAACCTCGATCTTGAGCAGTTGGCCTGCTCTGATGAGATCACGTGTCACTTTAATGTCTGCGTCACTGGGTGTGCTGTCACCAGACGGATGATTGTGCATCAGAATCACCGCTGAACCTGCTGCTACAATGATTGGTCTGAACACTTCCCGAGGATGAATCTGACAAGAATCCAGTGTTCCCAGCGTCACGAGATTGTGGCCGATGATTCTTCTCCGGGTGTTCAGCACTAGGACTACGAACGCTTCTTTACACGGATCATACCAATCCGCTTTCACGATGTTAGTCTTCCAGTATTCGAATGCTCTCTCTGGTGTGTCGATGATTGGAGACTCGACTGCGCATTCCCTTACCCGGAGCACTTTGAACTCATGCGGTGCTCTCTTGGGTCTTTTGGAAGGATCAGCGGCGGCTTCCATTGGTTCTCCCGGCGTGTTCCCGCCGTCCAAACCAGCTGTTCCCATTGTTCTCCTTGCTCTTGCTCGGATACTTCTCCAGCAGTTCCTTGATCAGAACGGAAGCTTGGGAAGTGTTGAGCGACTTCACACCTGCTCCGTTGAACTTCTCCTTAGAGAGATCCTCTACCACTGTCTTCTCAAGATTGTTTTCTTCCACAATCTTAAGAATCAGGTCCTTCTGCTTCGGACTGCACGCCCACGTTTCAGGTTTGCCGTTGCTGTTTCCGTTGTGGTGTCCATTCCCATTGTTCGCAGTTCCATTCTGCTGTGGAAGGTAACCTGTATGCTGGATGTCACGGTCGACGTTCTCTTGAAGGGTTTGGAAGAGCTGCCTGCTCTCTGCTTCCACCTGACGGATGTCACTGACTTCCTTGCGGATGGTGAGGCTGTACTGATGAGACGAATAGCCAGGCAACCCCAGCTTCTTGGAATAGTTAGCTTCCAAAACGATCATGATGTTTTCTCCTTGAGTTGATGGTGAAAAGAAAACACCCGACCAGGTATGACCCCGGACGGGTGCTTTCGATCGAACCCCTCCCGTAGAGAAGGATTCGAAGTTAGACTTGCTTCAGATTGCTATACCCGTTCTTGAAAGAATTATACTGGGAGGGGGCGGGGCGGGCTTACATCCGACATAACCGCATCTGTCAAATTCGGAGGCTGCAGTGGATTTGGCTCGAAGAACTTCCGAGGCGGTGGTGGTTTAAAGAAGGCTCCAGAGGTAGGGGTTCGGTGTCCACATGCGGCGGTGGCCGGATTCGATCATGCCCGATCCAATGGGTAGTCCTAATTTCTCGGCTGCGGGATAATCCAGGCAATCCAGTCGATTCATCAGGTAACGATGTCCGTTTCGAACAGGAGCTTCTTCATCGGGCGTAGTGAAAGGTTCCAGATGTGGAGCTAAGGAGTGAATGACCTTTTGCACACTCCCTGTGCGTAACCTCTTCTGTTGAGGGCGGTACCACCCCTCAGCGATCTGCCCCCGTATCTTTGCGAAAACTGGGTGAAGATGGCTCCCTAAAAGAAACCATTTTCGGTATAATCAGTCATTGAAAACTTCGGCTTCGGTAAGGTGCCAAGCAGCTAGGTAGCTTTTGATGTAAGATTCGTTGATCTTCTCTCTTCGGAGTCGGCGAACGTTCCGGCTTTTTCAGGTTCCGCCGCAAGAGCTTGCACCCAACTATCTGGATCGTCCTTTTCAGTTTCAAAGGGATTAGGCTCTTTCAGTCCAGAACTTTTCAGGGTCTGCCACTCCTTACTTTCCGGAAGGTCTGCAAGAGTAACTTTCAGTTTCTCACGCAGAGAAGGACTCAGTTCCATAGCAACTTCTACCACAGCTTTATGACCAGAGCCGCTCCATGCAAAGCACTGGGAAGTCATTGCCAAAGCAGCTGCGATCAATCCGTAAACATGGAATCGAATCATAATGTTCATGACGCTTGTTCTTTCAATTCGGCCAATGCGGCAATCATCCCAATCCAAGAGCAAAGTCGATATTCGTTGCCCACTTCGGATGATCGATTAACGGATTTCGGTTTCCCTGGCGGGCATAAATCGTCATGTTGCGATGCCTCTCGTATTCACCGACTGGATCATTTTGGTGCCACTTCAGCAGGATAGGCAAACGATTCTTTTCAAACTCGTTGCGGATATTGTTTATTGATCCTGGATAACGCAAAAGGAAATACATTGTGGCTCTGGCAACAGCGCCTAAGCCATGCTCGGGCTCAAATTTGTTGCCCTCTCTCCTGCCGCAATTGGTTCTCGTAGCTTCATCTCCCATCTCAAAGTCATAGTACGGGATATTGCCGCGAAAACTGTTGCAATCAGACTCACAGGCAAACAGATGGTGTAAGTCACCACGCATCGGCTCGTTCTTTGAAAACCAAGATTGGGGCACTACATGCTCGCAGTTGTATGGCAAGCTGGCTTCCAAGAGATCCAGTTGTTCCTGCACTTGTTCCGTGGAAAGATCTGCTTCGCGGGACAGGATCTCTTGAAAACGCATTTGCCTTTGCTTCTGAACTTCAAAGTCTATGCGGATCAGCTCTTCCGCATCGTAGACCTGCCCGGAGTAAACACTGCGGATTTTAAGGTCTGGATGACGATCAATCCATGGGTAAAGTTCTACAGAGGGCTTATAGGTCGGCTTCTTTGTGTGGGTGCTCTTCACGAGATTGCTAAGAGCTCGATATAATTGCTGGGGATCAGCATCTGTTTGCAAGCTGGAATAATAGGTGTCTGCATCTGAGTTGTCTTGCTCGTCATAGTAGATACGACTCGTTGATCTCCGAGCCTCCTCCAAAGCTCGCGCCAACTCAGGGCTGTCGTTCGATTTGATGATGATCGTAGGTGCTTCTGCCCCTGTATCACGCGTTATCACCTGCGGGGTGGACGTTTTATCGCCGACCTTTGCGGTTCCCAAATTAATGCTAACAGTCAATGGAATCGTCCAGGTCGCAGTTCCATCAGTTGTTGTCTTTACGCTTGCTGATGCCTGCTCAACTTCACTCCGAAGAGTGACCAGTTCTGTTGCAGGAGCACTGTTAAGAAGCTGATCGCGCAATTTGTTCTGGATTCCTGAGAGGCTCTGATTCTTGAGGTGTTCTACTATCCGGCTAATTCGAACCCCTTCATTGGCCTTCCACGCCAAGCGGTGTTCTCCCATGATCGGCCGCCAAAGCTGCCCATCACGTGTCAAATAATTGCCGGCAGCATCTTTCTCTGGGACACCCGAATGATGCAACGCCACAACTTCCCATTGATCATTAAACACCGGTGAACCCGAAGATCCGGGAGCAGTATCGGTTTTGTAATGAACGAAATCAGGCAATAGGTCGATTAGTTGGTTTTCACGAAGAGCGAGTTGCTTCAGTTCACCGTTTGGATGCTGAATAACATTCAAAAATTCTCCAAGAATTGCCTTTCCTTGTTGTTCGATCAGCCTGTTCCAACCAAAGCAGGACAATGGCTGATCACTTCCAGTCGACCTCTCGCGTACGGCTACCAATGTGTAGTCTAGCTGCTCGTCAGTGACAAAGAAGCTTTGCGGATCCAGTTGGAAAGTCACTGCTGCAGGTCTTTTCCCAAAAATCCCTTCCTGATAGTTGAACTCCACAAAAGCAAACTTGGATGAATGGGCGGTCCCAAGTACATGATTGTTCGTCAGTAGCAAACGCGGCGAGACAAGGAACCCGGTGCCATAACCATTGGTCAAACCGCCTTCTGTGTTAATTCTGATACGTCCTACCGTGCGCGAAACAAACATTCCCAATTCCAGAAACGCAATTCCCATTAGATCATTTGCACCCAACACCCGCTCCATACCCAGTCCATCGGCTTCAACTGGAGCGTTGAACCCTTCTCTCCCTAATAGTGCCGTCTTATTCAATTCGAGCCGATGAAATCGCTTAAGCACTCGTTCAGGGCTATCCACTTCACGGAGAGGCTTAGTCCGTATTTTTTCTAGAGTCTGATTTCTCAGTTCATGGCGGGCTGCGAACCGGGCTTCGGTTGCGGCAATAACACTTGGATTAATAGACATAGTTAAGTTTCCCGATGGAGAACACGTCCGAGGTATCTCGATACCGAATGTGCGGCACCATTTCCCTTTTGAATTCTCAGTTGCTACTGACCGCTTCCCAATCCAGGAGTATCTGCGTGGTGAGTAGTTGCACGATAATAGATAATGCAAAACATTAGTCAACAGAAGTTTTATAAAGTAAAGGGTTCTTTAACAGCGACACATTGAGCCATGCAAAGAGAACCATCGGGTTACCTTTCAGGCGGCCTAAGGCTTAGACTTGTTCCCTTTTTGTAGACAGGTAGCGAATTGAGCAACCTAGACGGTGCCCGAAGCTTAGTAAACGACTGCCTCAACTCGGCGTTTGCTCCATCGGCTGTCAACAAGTGCCTCTCCGTTACATGGCTACGTAGCTACTCCCCAGAGATGTCATTTCAGCCGCGTCATGATCTGCTGAAGTTTCTTCAAGGTGATGCTTTGCTGCTCTAGTTCGGCCCGGTGAAGAGTTGATGAGGGAATACTGAGTTTCCGGGACCATTTGGCAAACGTCAGACTCCGCGTTGTTCACGCAGAAACCTGGCAAGTTCCCAGGATTTGTGGCAGGTACCGAAATCTTCTTTGTCACTTCATCAGATCGTCCCATGTGCATTCCAGGGATCGTTGCAGCCTCATTGCAGTGGTGACTAGCAGATTCATTTGGCCTGCCTCAATACTCTGCAAGGTGCGAATGTTTAGGTCCGCTTTCTCAGCAAGCTTTTCCTGAGTCAGTGAGCAACGGACTCTTTCTCTTCGTACATTGGCTCCAAAGCGTTTGAGTTGACCAGTGAGTTCCTTCTTTGATGGCACGGTGCATTGCACCGTTTTCCAAGCTTGACCAGAACGGGGCAATACCCCGTAATCTTTATTTTTCGGGCACCGCGAGATTCTATGAAACCATTCACGACACCGTTGCAAAAACAGAATTCCACGAGCACAAAACGGCTGTGGCTATTGCTATGCATTTGTGTCTTTTCCGGGTCGATAACTGGGTGCATTACAGAAACGGAACCATCGCAGCGTCCTTCCTGGGAAACTTCACACGGAGGAATAAACGGAAAGGCCACAACCGACGCCTACAATGGTGTAAATCAGCTTATCAACAGAGACATCGCTGAACCCGACTGGAATCTTGCCTCCCAAGGTAAATTCGTAGAACTCGCTGAGTCTGCGGATTTGCAGGCACGGGAGCTTCTTCGAACTGCCGAACAGCTCCGAGTCCTAAGCATGCAGGGCGTAGATCCTGAGATAGTGAACTTTGCCAATACGTTCTCAGAGTTTTTCGTAGTCTACGCATCCCACATAAACGACCGAGGCTCAATCGCTCGAGCAATGCATGAGTTTGATTCCACTTACAAAACAGCCGCAGCATTATTCGAAGCGTTCGTTCGTGGTGCAGCTGGTGATCCATTCGGGAAAACTATCGAAGGCTGGAATGACTGGAAGAGGATCCAGAACGCTTTAACGGCCAACAAGGCGGAATCCGACAAGATCGTGCAAGGTGCTACCAACTTGGGACAAAGGAATGCCGAGCTGAAGGAATACTTGCGGCGAACATATGGAGTGAAGTGATGGAAATTTTCGTTGAAATCAATGACCGACGTGAGGGGCCATTCACGTTGGAACAGCTTAAGCAACGGATGCATAGCCGAGACATAACGTTGGCTACGCTCGCTTGGCAGCCAGGATGGGCAGAATGGAAGCGGGTAACCGAGATTCCCGAGTTGCTCGATCTCATCGTTCCTCCCCTTCCTGAGCATCGACAAAAGTTATCAAACCCTGCACATAACTCTGTTCCAGCTCTCGCAGCGAACAAACAGCAATCTTTCAGTGCGGCAAAACGCCGCCGGGTGAGCTCCGTCTGGATAGTTATTGGTTTCTCCATAGCTTGTTGGATAGCCATTACGGCAATTACCTATTTCAGTGATCGGACTTTAGGGGTCTTTGGAGCAGCGAAGGCATCTACCGTCGTAATCACTCTTTTTGCATTCCTCGCTGCGCTCGTTCAATGGGCTAGAAATGGGTTCAATTCTCCCGTTGTGCCTGGATCGACTGGTTGGCGTACAGTCGGAATGGTGGTCTACGGAGCTTCCGGACTTCTTAGCCTGTTGCTTGCCCTAAGTGAGAACTCAACAGGGGGAGTGCTCGCTTCTCTCACAACAATCGCACTAGCGGTTTGCCTCAGGGTCTTTAGAAGCAAGACAGTCGCCATGGTTCTCCTGGTGTGGGCGTTCATAGGCGTTTTGATGCTCTGCTTTGGACAAGTCAGTCCGCTCGCTTTTCAGGTCGGCCTACTTGTGGGAGGTCTGCAGATCTTGACCGGCATCAAAGTGGTTGAGGCTAGTGCGAAAACGAAAGCTTCATGATGCAAGCGAAGATGGAGCAGTTTTGTCATCCACTTAACCAACTTGTAACCTATCCTACCTGTGGACGAAAATGCCAGCTAGCCTAACCAGATTTAGACAAAATCGATTCAAGTTCGTGCCGAAGGTTCCCCAAAAGATTATTCAGAATTCGCTCTCCCTCCTCACTGCAGGGATCCCAGGCAATGTCATCTGGATAAACAGCTAAGCGGAATGGCGGGGCCTTAGGCACAGGCCTTGCCGCTCGAACAAACGTCCTGTAGGCCGCCTTGGAAATCCACCTCGCTAGAAAGCTGTTGGCCGGACCAAGCTCAGTTAGTGGCGAGCCAACATGTTTCATGGGGTCATCGAGTCCACTCGCAAAAAAAGAACGAAGGAAATCCCAGAGTGACTTTGGACAGACGAAAATAGCCTTGTCCAAATATTCAGGCATTCCTGTGCGCAGGTTTTCTTCACAGATGAGGGTTACCTCCCAAGTATTCACTCCCATTGAGGTGGACCCAGGAAGAACCAATACGACCGCCCCCGCCGCTGTTAGATGATAAGGTTCGTAGAGTCCGGCATTTGAAGGATGGTGTCTATACGTGTCGCAATCTTCCGAGTATGTCGCAAAGCAGTTCTGATCAGCCAGATGCTTGTTGAGATGGTCTCGGATCAACTGACGGAGTTCTGCAGCATTACCACCCGCACCTTTCGGTCTTTCCGGATGGCGGTAAAGAGGTGAAGTGCTCTGAGGACTTGCGCCCCATACCAGAACAGTCCGCGAACTTACTACGTGTCTATCACTAGATTCAGTCTTCAAGCAATCGAGCAATAGTGACTGCAAAAAGTTCAGGCTTCCAGTTGTGCCCAGTGAAATTCATAGCCCCCACTAACACTGCGGCGGAAATGCATTTCATTGCAACAGTCTCTTTGATGCCTAGTTCAGCGGACAATAGTGAAAGTTCGTGATGGCTAATCCCCATTGGCAGACTACACCAGCGTTGCAATAGCAGACGACCTTCTGCAGTCGCTAGGATACGCCACGCTGGGGCAAAACATGTAAGATAAGTCCGGTTAAAAACCCGCGCCTCTTGCCATTGGCAATCTCCCGTCCACCATCCAGCAACCCGATCTAGCTTGATCTCGTTGCCCCATTCACGACGCTCTCGTGCTAACAAACCTTTGAGCTGGGACCACATAGGCGTGAGCACCCAATGTTCCGAAAAAGTGAGGATGCCCAATCCGCAAGCAGCAACTACGGTTCGCAACAATCGGTTCTCTCCCTCTTCCGCCCAACCCGGTAAGTCGCGAAGGTCTACTGCATTTTTATAATTTTTCCCCAAAAGAGAAGACCAAACTTCTTGTAAGCGTGGCAACAGCAACACACGAAGATGTGCTTTAACAGAACCCTCTAAATCACTAGGATTTTCGAATCCAAAGTCAAAGAAAGGTGAAGCGTCTACTAGCCTTGATGGCCTTTCGGTCCAAATTTGCGTAGGGAAGAAAATATTTTCTTTAATTATCATCAGTTACCTCAACTTCTTCCTCTTTGGTCTCAAGAACGCCACTTGCTGCATTCGAGGGATTGAGCAAATAGATGATTCGTCGCAATTTTTTCTTTAAGGCGAAAAGATTAAACAACTGTTCGCACCATAATAAGGCTTCTTCTTCTCTGAAGTCCGTATAGTGCATGACTCTATTTCGGATACTAACGATGTCTTGAATGGGAAAAGCCTCCAAATCTTTGATTTCTTTATCCAGATTGCAAATTGGGTTTTGGAGTTGCTGCGCCTCGGCTAGAATCTTCCAGCCCAGAATGACGTCACCGAAAGATCGTTTATTGAGAGATTCTCCTTTCTTCTTAAAATGCTCATCTAACTTTTGAGATAGAATCTTCACCCCCGCGCTTCCCAACACCCGGATCGCACTTTGGGACAAAGGAGTTCTAATCTCGTCCTCTGTCTCTCCAAAAATTGGAAACAAAACGGCGAATACACGTGCTCTTGAACCGGTGATCACCCCTTTAAGAAAATCCAATATTTGCTGCTTTTCTTCGTTAAGCAGAGAACCCGCTTCGGCGTCAGCCAAGACACGCAAAATCAATTCCTCGACCTTCGTGATAAAGGTTCTCGCAAATTTTTGCTCATACAATTCTGGCAGCAGGACAGCGACGGTCTTATTTCGCCCCCGACGAACAACCATGGACGTTGAACTTACTGCATCACCTTGTTGCCACTGGTTTGAATCTTCACAAACCACGAATGTACTCGTTGTCAGACTTTCGTGACTATAATTTTTATGTAGGCTAGTGACGAAGCGTCCAATGGCGTAAAAGTCACTCACGACTAATTTCACCAGTAACCAAGCCGATCCTGCCCCAGAATACAACGCACTGCTTGCTATTGACTTATCTGCTAAACATTTTTCTATATCCTTGATGAACTTGTCTCCTCGAGCAGTGCCGGATAGGCTTGCTTCCGCTCCGATAAAGACAAATGCCTTCTTTGCATCTGAAAATTGTTCCAAATTGGAACCATCTGTTAGCACACCATCGTTCTGAAGTTCCATTATTTCATTTGGAGTTGCCCTACCCTCCTGGACCCGACGAACAACTTCATCAAGGTCATGTCTCAGCGTGATCTCTTTGTATTCCTGAAGTGCCGGAAACCCCCAAGGTTTAAAAACCTGCTCGACTTCGAATGAAGCTCTTTGAAGGCAATTACTGATGGTCTTTGAGATTCGTTCATTGAAAAACGTCCTTTGTCCTGGCGGAAGCCACACTCTTAGCAAAAGATCAAAGGTACCAAAAAGCGAATAGCGGCAGATCCCAGCTTCAGGGATCCCAAATTCCTCAAGTAATTCTCGCAGTTGACGGACGAAAGTCTCGTGGACATAAGGTTTTACAGCCAAGAGAAAATAGCAGAGCTGTTCCTCATAGTGGCGATGGACTTCAGGATGCCAGATCCAAACCGGCTTGAATCGGTTGAAAGGTGCATGTGTTTGATTATCCAAGGGATCCATTTTGTCTTGTTGTACTTAGAATTGCGACAAGGGAAGTTTTAGTCAATTCAAACAATCTAAAGTCGACTCCAATACTCCAGCCGTTTTTATCATACACCTCGCTTCCTGGCCGTGCGCAGCTCAACCACGCTAGTCTTGGACGTATTCCATTGAAAGTTGGGGGTGTATGCTCCCGGATTGTTTACAGTTACAGACCGGGAGAAACCTTTTGATCGTTCGGAAACCGATTGCCTTTTAGGTTACGGGAGAACCTAAACTTTCTGGGGAGAGTTTACTAAGAACTGTTTCTGCAACTCTTCTGAATATTGGGGGTCATACAAACCTACGTTCTTTGCAGCCCTGATTCTGCACAAAACCCAGCTAACACTGCACTTCCATTCTAGTTTTTACTTACCGGTGAAGTTGAAGTCGACCCACTCACTTTCACTTTTGAACCAGATTTTGACGGCTTCGAACCTCTCAGAAATTACCTTAATGCCCTGGATCAGCATCGTCCGCCATCATCAGCACGCCTGTATTATTCACCTTCAGAACTTCATAAATTCGAAAGCTCAGAGGCACTCACTTACACATTCTATCCGGCTCGGAAAGGTATGTACAGCGTGTTCTGCGAGTCTCCGGAAGAAGCTCCTACTCACTAACAAGAACAGCTCGGTAAAACCGGTTGGATTTCTGAGCGGGTTCCGGATCCACCACCAACAGTTGACTGCTTGATAGCGTCACATTGGTGATGGGATTCCACAAAGCAGCGTTCACATTGGTGGTGTATTCAATTCGATAGGTTTGACCGGCAGTCCCAGTGACCGTGAGAGCTGGGTGAAGGGCTATCGTGAGTGCACTGCTTCCATTGCTCGAGGTGGTATCGTTGTGCATCCTAGCAATCCGCTTAATCGAAGTGCCATTCACGGTCTGGAATGCTCCGACTACGAGTATCTTTCCATCTGCTGCAATGTTGAAGTCATAGACCAGAGATCCAAAGACGGGGTAAAATGAAGAATCCAAACTGCCATTTGGATTCAGGCGAGCGAAGTAAGACCGGGACGATTGACCGAAAGCGTAGCTAAAGGCGCCCCCCACTAGAACCTTGCCGTCTCCTTGCAAGGCTATGCAGTTTACAGACGAGACCGTGGTGGGTAGAACAAAAGATGTGTCCAGAACCCCGTTGGTGTGGAGGCGAGCTACACCTTGGCGAGAATAGCCGTCAATACTGCTGAATGAACCAGCGATGAGCACCTTGCCGTCAGGTTGAAGCAGAACTTTATCAATTGAGCTTGGACTGATAAAGCCCGCATCGAACGTTAAATCTAGAACGCCGGTTCTGAGCACTCGCGCAATCCCGTATCTATTAGTTCCCGATACTGAAGTGAAATTGCCAACAACCAGGATTTTGCCATCTGTTTGGATCGCATGATCGTTGATTGGTGCCCCCAACTGTATTCCTACGCAAGGGTTGAAGGTTGCGTCTACTGCACCCGTTGAGAGCAGGCGGGCAAGACCATTGCGAATGACGCTATTAACTGAAGTGAATGAACCCCTGGCAATTACCTGATTTGTCACATCAACCGAAACAGAAAAAATGGATCCGTTGAATGTGGCGTTTGGATAATTGATATCCAAGCTGGCATCTTCTCTCAACCGGGCTAAATAGTTTCTTGTCAGTCCATTAAAAGATGTGAAATCCCCTCCGATGAACAATTTACCGTCCGACTGAATAGCTGCCGTCCGTACACTGGAGTCGGCCCCCACCAGCGGATCGAAATTTTGGTCAAGTGTTCCATCTGAAAGCAATCGGGCGACATACTTTCTGGGTAGGCCGTTGAAGGATGTGAAACTGCCGGTGACTACGAACTTCCCGTCTGACTGTACGTCCACGGAATAGATTGTCCCACTTGCTCCAGTTCCTGGATTGAAGGAAGTATCTAGAGTGGCAGGCTGTGCTGAAGCCAAGTTGAATGCGAGAATAGAAGCCGCTGCAGTTGCCACAAATTTCATTTCAGTCACTTTGATCGGTAGTGGAGCAGCGTCAATCGTTTTAAAGTCACGAAAAAGGTGCGAATTCCACCGGGGGAAACATTTTAGCTAGTCGATTCGCAGCTTGGTAAAATCTGGTCTGGTAAAGTTCGAATAACGGTGGGCAGCTTCACCATTATCACCGCCGTACGCGTCGAGCGTTAGGTTAAACGTTTTGCAGAAAAGGGCGTATTGAGCTTCGTTACTTTTTTTAGGCGGCGGAGGAAACAGAGACGGCACCAAACCAAAACTTCTTTCAGCACTTACAAAGGAAAGCTTTCTTTGATGCCGCCAGACCCAATAGGCTACCTCACAGGCCCACGTTTGTGCAGCCATGTACGGCATAGAGTTTCCATCAGCCGAGGCGATGGTCGCTGCTGGCAAGTGATGCCGATACCAAACCTTTTCTGCAGTCGTTCTGCTTGCCTCTCCCTGATCCCATAAAAACACCATTAACAACACGTCTCCCAAATTAATCTGAATAGTACCTGAGAGTAGACAATGGATGAATGAGAAATCCTTCTGGAAAGGTGACTTCACAAGAAAAACGCTTCCTAAGGGACTCGGAACGAAATTGCCGCCGCTTTTCCATACGGAGAACAATCGCTGAAAAAGCCAGAAATCCTGCCTGTAGTCGTTCGGGTCGAGAATAGGTCCCGAATCGACAACTGACCGGTCATATTTCAGATCCACGTGTTTGCTCAACATTCCGATGTGAAGCTTATACGCCCACAGGTACAATTCATCTTTGTTATATACGCCACGAGAAATGTTATTCTCAATCTTTCCAAAATCATTATTTGCCAATTTAGAAGTGGGAACGGTCACCATTCGATAAGGTAAATTCGTCCCGTTCGGTAGCACTAATTTCTGGTTCCAGAGTAGAAAGCGATTCTGTAGCCATTTAGGAAAAACGTGTTCATCTGAATCCGTTTCTAAGCCCGTGAACATGCAATTCTTCATTTCGTAACGCTGCTGTCAAAGACCATAAGTAACATATAAATTCCCGCAATCTTTTTGCTTACCGTTGGTGCTCCTGGCCCGCTTCCATTGCAAGCGGAGTTAGAACACTTTTTTCAAGTCTTAAACAGGGATCTCTGAAACTGAAGTATCGAACGATGACGGCAAGCTACAGGCAGCCTCACCTCGAATACGTTTTATTGGTACGGAAAGTACCCGAGGAGCGATTTTTCCAACCCCTCGGGTACTCACATAGCCAATCTACACGTCCGCACGTCAAATCGCGTTTAAACGATTAGCCCCGTTTATGCCGCTTCGCTGTAGTCGTAGCGATCGTATGGATCAATCAGATCTGGTTGCAGGTTTCGGATCAGCTGCTCCAGGCAAAACACCCCCGGAGATTCATCCACAACCATTGCCTGGTATCGGTCGATAATCTCAAACCAATCGTCCCGGGCCAACGACTCCACCAACATGTTACGAAACTCTTCTGGAGTTCTGGCGGCCGTAATTGGGTTCAGAAAGTTATGAATCTCTTCAGCCTTCTGCATTGCCGCTTTGACCATCCCTTTTGTTTTCTTCCTTCGCTCCTCTTAAATTTACTCATAGTTCCTTTCATTGACGCTTCATACTGAACACCCCTGAAGATGTTCGTTTCTTCTTCTTACGCTCTTTCGTTCCAACAAATCCTTTGTTGCTGGCATGCATGTTACCGAATCGCCTGATCATCATCCTGCCTTTCGTCAGTTCAGTATGGCCGGTCAGGAAATCAGTCATGGCACTGTTCAGCCTGCTGGCTTCTGCCCGATCTCGCTCACCTGTATCGATCCAAGCGGAATCGTACGGGAGCTTAATGTCGATCGGCTTGAACATGTACCTCATCTCCTGCTCAAACTCAGAATAGGTCCGGATGAGCTTTGCATGAACGTTGGGCTGCATCGTCACGCCCTCTCCTGATTGTCGATACTCTTGCACATACTCTGTTGCCAACTTCACCACATCCTCGTCGAACACGTCTGCAGTAAGGATACAGTGGAGGTGTGGCAGAACCTGAGTTGGCAGAAACGATCGCACAGCTAGTTCTTCAGAAGCCAATCCTCCGGAGACCGTCTTGGTACGCAGGAGTCTGTTTAGGCTGTGCTGGATTGCGTTCCAGTGCAGGATACAGCTGTCTTGACCCTCTACATCGAAGCCTACGTTGCCGGTGTAGCTGAAAGTGCAGAACCAGAAGGCATCCTGTCTGAAGGCACTTTGAAATGCTTTCCAATGTCCTAGAAACTTGGAATAGGAACAGCGAGGACAGAAGTGCCTTTTAGAGCATCTCCCTGATTTGTTAACGATGTTCGGAATCCCACAGCGACAGTATTTGTGTGCATAGACCGGTTCTGATGCCACGATGAAAGCAGCATTGTTGAAATACTGCTCCGAATACTGATTTCGGTTCTGCTTAGACTTCCAGAATGCAGTCTCGAATAAGTTCTGCTGTACTGGAGAGAGTAAGTTCAGATTGTCTTGCACCTCGTGATGGTCTGCAAAGTTGATCTGGGAACTGGCTGTAAAGGTCCCCGTATTTTGATCGTTCATAGTTGTTTGGTCGTTAAACCCATGTCCGACCGTTTTCTTCAAATTAAAAAGCTGAGTGGGTTTCTCAGCTATAACCCGGTGATTTGGTTCAGCTCATCCGGAAAGCTGTTACTTCTTTCTATTGCTTTGGTTCTGACTCAATGGGCACAGAACCTGGTTTGTGCTCCATTAGCCCTGTCTCGAAAGGAAACAACTTGGGTTCAGAAGCTTAAATTGCTTATTCAGTGTTTTGGCACACGTAGTTCTGACTGACGTAACTGGAAAAGTTCCTTTGTCAGGAGCGTTTAATAATATCTCCTCACACGTTACCTGATTACCTTTTGCCTCCAGTACAACCATAAAGTGCTTATACTTGGTTCTACCGTATCTGTGGGTCCAAAGTTGCCCTGGTCTGCCTTTTATAAATCCATTCATAATTCTCCACTAAGTGGCCGTTATTGGTGCCACATCTCAGCAACAGCCTGGCCATTGCATGTTTTGCTACTGCCCGATGACAAAAACCTCCGGTCTAGCTCCAAGGGCAAAGCTAGGCATCAATGGTTAGGAATGTGAAAAGATGATGAAGAGAACGAAGAGGAAGGTGGTTGGTGTGAGGCGAACTATAGTACAAAGCAGTACATTGTCAAGTAGGGAGAAGAAAGCAGATGTATAAAGCAGTTATGAATGAAGAAATAGAGAAGAAGATGAACTAAAAGAGGAAAGAGAAGAGTGTAGTGTATATCTATATAGCAGCACTCTTCCAAAAAGTGGCTTTTTCATGATCCGGACGGTACGGACGGTCTACTCCACAATTTTCCACAAAGTTAAGTAGTGTAGCCGTCCGAACCGTCCGTAAGTCACCAGAGATAACCCGCCGGTGACGTATCTGGATTAACTGACGAGAGCCACTCCCCTGAACCCACGGACCTCCCGGTCACCGGCCGGAACATCATGGCTCTTCACTACCCCATGCACTTTCTTCATCACTTTGGGCAATTCCAGGTGCAACTGGCGGTCAGTCAGTGGAATCCAGCCATTATCTGAGCAGAATCCAAAGTAGTCTTTTGTGATTTCCTGAACAGCCACTTGAGAGTTCTTATCCATTTTCAACCGTTTACGAACGAACTCGGTTACGGTCTGGGACTCGGCTATCACAGCATCGATTTTTGCATTCTGGCTAGCGGAGAGTTGAAATCCAGACTTCAGGAATGCTTCAGCTCCCCGGACCAGCCAGCTGAGAATGCCGGACCCTTCTTCCTTCAACAACTGTGACGCCAGATTAGGAACAACGTTTTTTGGCTTCTCTCCGGTATACTCCACCACCAATAAGCGCCTCCGCCATGCATCCTCATCACCGTCAAACGCGATCTTCAACCGGCTATTCGACGCTAAGATGACGTGGAAATCACCCCTGAGCATATCTTTACCTGCAACATACTTGGTTTCAGATTCCAGCAGGTCCCCACCCGTAAGGCATTTCATCAGTTTGGCTCCATTGCTGGTAAGTGTGTCTCCCGGAACATCCTTTCCGGCCAATAACCGTTTGCCCTTGAATCCGGAAAACTCAAACCGACCTGACAAATGGGACGCCCGCAAGTAAGCCACATTCTCAAGCCCAATTATACCTTCCAAGATTGTCACCAATGTTGATTTACCTCCTCCGGCAGTCCCAGTGAGCACCAGGATACCATGTGACTGATTTGCTCCGAGGATTACAGAACCAAAATACCTTTGAATGAGGCGAATGTCGTCTTCATTCAAGGCTCCCTTCAGCATCGATTCGAACTTTGGACAAGTCGCCGTGTCGTCGTATTTATAAGGACAACCCGTGGTAAACATGAAACCTGAACCGGAGTCCCTCAGAACCGCTGCTCCTGAACTCAGGTCGAGCACTCCATTCGCAACCGCAAACATGCTCTTATCTACGGTTGATTCTGGAACGATGGCTACGTTCTGTATCATGCTAAGGATTGAGTTCAACAACGCCGGTTTGATCGTCCTGGCAAAATCCGGAAGCCCATGTTCTCGAGCAACAGCTCTCAAAAATAACGAGAGCTCCCCTTTGAGGTTGTATTCCATCACTGAAGTCCACAGGCCACTCGACTCGGAATACTTCAGAAACGATCCTTTCTTCGGGTCAAACAAGACCTTCCCCTCTTCAGCGAAGCGACGTGCAATCGAATTCTGATTGTAGTGGTATTTACCCTTTTCGTCCGTGTAAATGCCTTGGCCGAACTCTTGGTAAATGGGATTGGCGACTATGACGACGGAACTCACTTTTTTCCCCTCGCATTTACTAGAGTCAGCGGCGGCACTGGTTTCGGATCCAGTCACAGCACTTTCCATACGGTTTGGCGTCGCATTGTCCTCCGTAGTAGAACTCATCGTTTTACCTCCTTGGACAAGTAGACGATGAACCGAGGATTTCCATTGCACCATCTGCCGGGCAGTTGATGGACTGCCTCAGTGGAGCCTAAGCCCAGCTTGTCGATGCCCATTTGCTTCAAGACAACGCGAAGAGTCCCACCAATGCCTATTGGTGGAGAGTTGAACCATCCTTCAAGACTCCCATTCCCATCCGACACTGCGCACCTCAACTGCAACCCGCAAACTTCCACAAGCCAACGGAAAACTCGCCCGATCTGATCCGCGTTCAAAAATGAGGATTTAACAACCCAGAAAGGGACCTTTGCCCTACTATATCTACCGTCGTCTGTGGGTCTAAAAGTAACTCCACGTATGAAAGCTGCAGGGAGTGTTTCCATACTTAACCACTCTCGTTTGGTTCTGAAAAGTTCTTTTCCGTCTCGTGCTGTGGAGACAGTTGGCTCTTCCAAGGAGATGAGACCGTGCCACGGGAAAAGATCGAGGATCCATTTCCAATGTTCAGCATGACTGTGGTCCACTCCGACGGGACTATCCCGTCGAAGCGTGGAGAAATCCCAAGCTGGCAGCTTCGAAAGCTTAGTCTCACTTTTACAGATCATGGTTTCCAACTCGACCTCTTTAGGGTCAATTTTTCTTTTTGCGTTCTTCATCGCGATTTTGATCAGTCGCTTCATCCTCTCCTCCTCAGGTAATGAGGGATCAAGCAAGGGGGCAATTTTATTGAACCTAGCTCCCCACGGGTGTTTACCTACGTGGTCTGATTTACCCTTCATATTTGGGGCACGCATTGCTGTGTTTGTTTTAACTTTACTCATACTGTTGGTCGGTATTAGTTGGCTCGAATGGATGTCATACCTCCTCCATCCGTCGGCTTGCCTGAACGGATCGGCTGAGCAGTGGCATGCCGAAATACGCCACCCAACCGAAAGCGTGATCAGGCTTTTGCTTGGGCGATGTCCGTTGGGGCTTGAAGCTGCTCCAACGAGCGCAAGTAGGCCAAGAGGGAGTCAACTACGATCAGACGAACGCCTCTGACTTGGCCCCTGTTCCGGAGACTGATGCTGCGAACAGGCGGCTTGAAGCTGTTGAGTTCGCTTGGAAGAATCAGTTCGTTGAGTTTGCTCCTGGAAAGGCCGGTCAGGCTGCAGAGAGTGCCGGGTTTGGGTAATCTACAGAACTCTGGATTGGAATTCCGAGCTGGGCTGTTGAGCGAGTGTTCAATCGTCATGAACACATCATTTACCGAGATCCAGGAACCGGTAAACGGAACGGTCGCTGGTATTCAAGTCTTAGAGCTACAACCACTTACAAGGCTTCCTGATCAGCTCTCAAGCGAAGAGGACTTCTACTAGCAGGACACGGAGCAAATGATTAGCCGTTTCGCAACTTAAAGCCAATGTTAAGGAATTTCTGCCGAATGCTGTCTACGATTTCATCGTGGATCTGTCTTTCAGCTCGCCAACACAATGATGCTTTTTTGGGCAACTCTCTAGCACTCTTCGAAAGCCTACGGATGAACGGGTAGGCTTCGGATTTCAAATATGTACGGCATAACAGAACACGGGCAAACCCCCACCATTGCGCTCCCACGTCCGCTGGTATGGTTTTGGGGGGCCTTGGAATTTCCGGCAATTCTGCCGCCCTTAGCTCGAATGCAGTCAACTCCCGCGATTCTTTAAGGACAGAAGCACGATATGTGCAGGTAAACTCAAGCAGCTCCATTGATATTCTTGAACCCAAATCGTTAGGATCCCACCTTGCATTGGAATAAAAAGCAAACGGGACGTCATCACCAACCCCTGCCGTCAGAGATTCGCTCTTGTTGCCAAACCCAGGATGTGGAGCAAAGAGTACCGGCCAAGACGCAAATTCCTTTTTGATTTTTTCTATATGGGCATTGGGTTCGTCTTGGCAATCGTTCAAAAGCCGGGTTGCCTCCACAGCCATGCTTGCCAGCATTCTTGCCGAACTCTGATCCCCAGCTTGAGTTCTCTCAGCTAATATCCCTAATGCTTGCTTTAGCTTCAAAAACAGCATCCAAGTCATTGCTTCGCCCTCGACAGTCGACGAACTAAGTAGTCTTAACCATTCCTGGTCTGCCGATGCCTTATGATAAATCAGCCGCTTCTGTTCCTCACTCCAGTCCGGAGCCGCTTTCCATAGCTTGGCTAATATGCGGTCATCTTCATGGCTGAAAATAGCCTGCTCTAAATTGATCAACTCAGCACTCACCTCTTTCACGTCTTCTTCCCAAAATGCCGGTTTTGTTTCTGCTAACTTTGTGGCTTCGAGTTCTAGGCATTGGATTTGCTCTTTAACTCGGTCCAAGCCTTCGTCTTCGATCTGCTTAAAACGTGCTGCGTGAAATTGATGTTCTTCTTCCGAAGAACGTCTACGAGTCACATTGGGCAAGGCGGTTGCTTTGGGTAAGTCATGTCGTTCAAAAAACACGCCGTAGTTGAACTTGAGATCGAATCCGTCTGTCCATCCACTTGGTTCGGATCTAAGACTGCACAGCAGGCGGTCTGCAGCTTTAGAGTCTAGGTTCTTGGTCAAAGACCAAACACCACGGAGGCCTATCTCCCAAGCACGGCCCACAACGCTTTGAACATCTTCCCCGGTCATTTCCGCTATCTTTTCGATTGTCATTTTGAGAATGGCTTTGTTTACACCTTAGGTTCCTATCTCTCGACTTCCGTTGATCACGAATTGATCAGTTGGGCGTGTTCCCAGAATTTGAAGGTGCTTCAGTTTTTCCCTTCGGCAGAAACGTGGGCACCTTTTCGATTTGCGTCCGCAATGCTTCGAGCTCGTGATGTGTATAACGCTCGTGAACATTGCTTTTGTGACCTGAAAGCTTCATACGAATTTCCTTAGCAACTCCTTGATTGGCCTGCTCACTGATAGCTGTATGGCGGAAGCTGTGGTATCCCAGTTCGAAGAACCTCCGACCCTTCCCTTCTTTGCGCTTAAGTTTTTCGCCCTCCGTGAAGATCTTAGCTTTATGCATCAAATTTCGAAACGTCTCACTAAGACCGGTTCGCCCATTGAGCTTGCGGTTGTAGAGACCAGGAAATAGTGGATCTTTTGGATTCGTATTCTGAGCCTTCCGCGACTCCACATAGTCAAGAACGTCCTTATGCAAAGGATATTCCTCTGCGTGTGCATTGGCTCGCCTACTCTTCTGGGGTCGCAAGCTCATCGAACGCCTCTCGACGTCGATATTCTCCCACACAAGCCTGGCAGCATCACCTAACCTTAAGCCATGACATACCCCAATAAGAATCATCCCTCGCCACTCCTGATTCGCGAAACTTAGAAGGGCTGCAATTTGATCCCGCGAGAATGTAGTCCTGGCCTGCCGTTCAGCAGCTAAAAGGTCCACAGCCTCCGCCGGATTACTGATCAACAAGCCCTGCCGACGAGCGATATTGAAAGGAATTCGAAGCGTTTTGACGATCATGTTAGCAGTCCCGTTGGACTTGCCCTCCGTAATTTGCTGGTCTCTGAAACCTGCGATGTCAATTGGCTGGAGATTGTTGATGTTTGTAGCTGCACGTTTGCCCAGATACTTGAGGAATGATTCAACAGTATGGCGGTATCTCCTTGTTGTGCCCTCTGCTTTGGTGATCTCTTTGCTTTTGATCCAGTCGTTCAAAAACTTCTCCGTCGTAGCAAACTCGATGGCTCCCATCCCTGCTCTTTGAGCGATATCACTGACAACTTTGCGGGCTTGCGCTTCAGTAAAGGTGCCTTGCTTCGCTTGATCCGCTGCTGCCTCCCAATCCAGGCAAACACGCATCGCTTGGTCACGATCTTGGATACCGGTGCTCTTTTGCCCCCTAGATCCATCTGGCAATGTGTAACAACACACCCACTTTCGACTTCCAGGACGCTTTCGGAGGCTGGCCACCTAACAACAATACTAACAACATCAGTGGTGTCAACGGCGTTCAACAATGTTGTTTATACCAATAAAACCACATATTCCGCCCATGGGTTCGAATCACAGGTTCGAAACCTGTATCGCGCACCATTTAATACTATCTCCCCCAGAGATGGTGTTTTCCGAAACATTGTTGGATGCGGAAACTCTCGCAGAAGCCAATAAAGACGGGATGAAATCGTAATTTGCAGCAACAGAAAACGATACGGTTTTGCGCGAAAT
>JBKJKE010000201.1:0-44594 GCA_046597605.1 Limisphaerales bacterium
AGACGTCCAATCCCTCGAAAAGTTTCATCTTCATCTCCAACATTCACTCCCCTCAATCCTCACCCCAATCAATGCCAGTCAACTTCAAATTAGTTTCCGGCCAGACACTAACTAAACGGCAGTGGGGCGTTGCCCGGGGGGAACTCTGGGTTGACGGCTACAGCTCCAAAACAGAAGGGGAAAATGGCTTGGCGAGGTGACATGGCCCCAAAAGAGAAGGGGAAAACGGTCCGGCTAGGTGACATGGCTCCAAAAGAGAAGGGGAAAATGGTTCGGCTAGGTGACATGGCTCCAAAAGAGAAGGGGAAAACGGTCCGGTTAGGTGACATGCCTCCAAAAGAGAAGGGGAAAATGGTCCGGCTATGTGACATGGCTCCAAAACAGAACGGAAAAGTGGTCAAGCTGGTGAAGATTTGTCTTAAAGGGGGCAGGAAGTTACCCATTCTTGGTCGGGCCTTCTATCGACTGCATATAAATATAGTCAAACAGGGGGCGGATCGGTGCGGGCAAACCCAGATACGGCCTTGTTTAGGTAAATTATTCGTCGTACGTAACAAATTTCTTGCGAGAACCCATGACTCAGGGAACATTCTTGCCGCAATTATCCTCTGAAGGGTGGATACAAACTGCGCTGGAAGGGTGACTGGAAAATTCTTCACTTACCTGTTGCAACGGAAAATTCCTTTGTTATATTCCGCGCTCCCGCTTCCCAGTGAAGCGAGCAAAACGCTTTAAATACAATGCCGACAATTAACCAGCTCGTCCGGAAGGGACGTTCAAAATTGAAAGTGAAATCCAAAGCACCTGCTTTGGAACGTGCCCCGTTCCGCCGTGGAGTTTGCATCCAGGTGATGACCCGTACGCCCAAGAAGCCGAACTCGGCTATGCGAAAAGTGGCAAAGGTCCGCTTGACGAATGGTTTTGAAGTGATTGCTTATATTCCGGACGAAGGTCACAACCTTCAGGAACATTCAATCGTTCTGATCCGTGGCGGTCGTGTGAAAGATTTACCCGGTGTTCGTTATCACATCGTTCGTGGTACATTGGATGCCGCCGGTGTTGAAAAGCGTCGTGTCAGCCGTTCCAAATACGGTGTGAAACGTCCAAAAGTAAAAGCAGCCGGTGCAGCAGCTAAGAAGTAATTTAAAAGAATTTTATGGCACGTCGTCGTCAAGCAGATAGAAGAGAAATGCCGGAAGATGGTAAGTATCACAGCGCACTTGTTACGCGCCTCGTGAACACTGTCATGATCAGCGGCAAGAAATCCACCGCTCAACGTATCGTCTACGGTGCGTTTGATCAGATCGTGGAAAAGAATCCGCAATCCAATCCTTTGGAAATCCTGCAACGCGCAGTCGATAACGCCAAGCCTCGCTTGGAAGTTAAAGCTCGTCGCGTTGGTGGAGCTACCTACCAGGTGCCGATTGAAGTTCCTTCCGATCGCCAGGCCGCTTTGGCTCTGCGTTGGATCGTTGACTTCGCTGATGCTCGTAAGGGTCAACCGATGAAAGAATCGTTGGCTGCTGAAATTTTGGAAGCCTACCAGGCGCAGGGGAATGCAATCCGTAAGCGTGATGAAGTGCATAAAGCGGCACAGGCGAACAAGGCGTTTGCACATTTCCGCTGGTAGAGTGTAAGTAAGAACCGCGCCCCGATTCATTTCGGGGCCTTTTTATTCTATAGATATCATGAGTGGAGTAGTTGAAAACAAAGCTGTGAATTCTCCGAACCGGCAATATTCGCTGGAACGGACCCGTAACATTGGTATTGCCGCGCACATTGATGCCGGTAAGACCACGACGACCGAACGTATTCTTTTTTATACGGGGTTGATTCACAAGATTGGTGACGTTGATGACGGTAATACTGTCACCGACTGGATGGAGCAGGAACGTGAACGTGGTATCACGATCACTTCTGCTGCCGTGACCACTTTCTGGAAACCTAAAAAAGAAGAAGGTATCCTCAAGCTATTTGAAGAACTCCCTCATCGTATCAACATCATTGATACTCCTGGACACGTCGATTTCACGGCTGAAGTTGAACGTTCCATGCGTGTTCTTGATGGTGCAGTAGCTGTGTTCTGCGGGGTTGCTGGTGTGCAGCCGCAATCCGAAACTGTTTGGCGCCAGGCGACCAAATACAAAGTTCCCCGTATCGCGTTCGTTAACAAGATGGACCGTACTGGTGCCAACTTCGAAAACGCTTTGAACGACATGCGCACCAAGCTGCGCGCCTACGCTTTCCCGATCTTCTTGCCAATCGGCGCTGAAGAAGCTTTCGAAGGTCTGATTGACGTCGTGAACCAGAAGGTCTTCATTTGGGGTCCGGGCGACCTGACTACTGAAGGTCTGAAGTACGAAATTAAAGATATTCCGCCGGAACATCAGGAACGTGCAAAGCTTGCTTTGCAGGCCCTCATCGAAGCTGTCTCCAACAAGGATGACTCCCTCGCTGAAATGGTGTTGGAAGAAAAGGCGATCGAACCAGCAGTCCTCAAGGCGGCGATTCGTCGTTTGACTTGCAAGATCGAACTGATCCCAGTGCTCTGTGGCTCCGCTTTCAAGAAAAAAGGTGTTCAGGTTTTGATCGATGCAGTCGTCGATTACCTCCCGGGCCCGCTGGATATTCCTCCGGCAGAAGGTTTGGTTCCTGGAACAACCGACGAAGTCGTCAAAGTGGATACAGACGATAACGCCAAGTTTTGTTCCCTCGCTTTCAAACTTTGGACTGATCCATACGCTGGTAAGCTGGTATTCTTCCGCGTTTATTCCGGCATCCTTAAAAAGGGTGATACAATTTACAATCCGCGCACACGTAAACGCGAACGCGTCAGCCGCTTGATGGTTATTCAAGGTGGTGAGCGTAAAGATATCGATGCTGCCTACGCGGGTGATATTGCCGCTCTCGTCGGCCTACGTAACATCACCACAGGTGACACGCTCTGCGACGAAGATTTTGATGTGACCTTGGAGCCGCCGACCTTTCCGGAACCGGTTATCAGTATGGCCGTGGAACCGAAGACGAAGGCCGACCGCGACAAGATGTCCGAAGGATTGCAACGTCTGGCTGAAGAAGATCCTACTTTCCGTTGCTTCACCAATGAAGAAACGAGCCAACTCATCATCGCCGGGATGGGTGAGTTGCACTTGGAAATCATTATCGATCGTTTGAAGCGCGAATTTAAGGTGGAAGCCAACGTCGGCGCACCGCAGATCGCGTATCGCGAAACGATTACTGGTTCTGCTGAAGGTGAAGGCAAATTCATCCGCCAATCCGGGGGTCGCGGTCAGTATGGTCACGCTGTGATCAAGCTGGAAGCGAACAAGGGTAAGGGCGTCGAAGTGAATAACAAGGTCGTCGGTGGCGCTATTCCTCGCGAATATATTCCGGCTGTTATCAACGGGATCGAAGAAGCGATCCGCAGCGGTGTCTACGCCGGTTATCAGGTCATCGACGTTAAAGTCGATGTGATCGATGGATCTTTCCACGAAGTCGATTCCAACGAATTGGCGTTTAAAATGGCTGGTATTTTTGCTCTGAAAGATGCTTTCAAAAAAGCGAATCCGATTTTGCTCGAACCGATTATGAAGGTGGAAGTCACCACTCCTGACGAATATCAGGGTGATCTACTCGGGGACGTAAATCGTCGTCGCGGGGTGATCAACGGGATTGACGCGAAGGCTGGTCAGACTATTCTCAATGCGCAGGTTCCGCTGGCCGAAATGTTCGGTTATGCTACTGCAATTCGTTCTCTGTCCAAAGGTCGTGCTTCCTACTCCATGGAACCGCTCAACTTCGAACAGGTTCCGAACAGCGTTTTGAGCACAATTATGGATTCGGCGAAGAGCCGTCCCGCAGCACGTTCCTAAACTTTAAACTATTAACCACGTTCTTTGATTAATTATGGCTGGACAACGTATCCGAATTAGACTGAAAGCATACGATCACCGTGTTATTGACCAATCGGCCAGTGACATTGTTGAAACTGTAAAACGCACCGGCGCCCGTGTCGCTGGTCCAATCCCACTTCCGACCCGCGTTGAACGCTGGACGGTGTTGCGCTCACCGCACGCTGACAAGAAGTCGCAAGAAACCTTTGAACAACGCACACACAAGCGTTTGCTCGACATTATCGAGCCGACCGCAAAGACCGTTGATGAGTTGAAGAAACTCAATCTTCCGGCGGGCGTTGACATCACCATCAAAATTTAAGTTGTTCTTTTTATGCCAATTGGATTGTTAGGAAAGAAACTAGGCCAGACCCGTGTTTATGACTCCAAAGGAGTTTTGATTCCGGTGACGGTGGTTGCAGTCGGCCCGAACCGCGTTATTCAAGTGAAGACGCAGGAGAGCGACGGATATAATGCCGTCCAATTGGGTTTCGATGATCAAAAGGAGAGCCGTGTGACCAAGCCTTTGCTCGGACACATCAAGAAACACAATGCTGCTCCAGTGAAGCGCATTCGTGAATTTCGCGATTTCTCCCTCGAAGTGAAATCAGGCGACACCGTTGGTGCGAGTGCGTTCGCTGTAGGCGACTACATCGACGCTATCGGCATCACCAAGGGTCGTGGTTTCGAAGGTGTCATGAAGCGCCACAATTTCCGTGGTGGTGATGCATCCCACGGTGCCAAAGGATGGCGTCGTCGTGGTGGAGCAATCGGTCAGCGTTTGTTTCCAGGTACCGTTATGCGCGGCATGAAGATGCCAGGGCACATGGGCCAGGTGCAACGCACCACTCAAAATTTGCAAATCGTCCAGGTTCGGGACTCCGAAAACCTGTTGTTGATCAAGGGAGCAATTCCTGGATCCAATGATGATTATGTTGTCATCCGTGAATCGAAGAAGTTGCCGAAGGGTTCTGAAAAGGCGAAACGCCGCTTCGAACCAGCCGCAGCTGTGAAGGGTAAGATGGCCGGCGTTGCTTCAAAAGCAGCAGCAGCACCCAAGAAAAAATAATTATAGGGCGGACGTTAGTTCGCCAACCGTTCATTTATGAAGCTTACAGTTAAAGATGCTAAAGGTAAGGATGCCGGCGAGTTGGAAGTTAAATTTCCAATCATCGAAGATGGCAGTGGTACCCAGGCAGTGCACGACGCGGTTGTAGCCTACATGGCTGCTCAACGTAGCGGCACAGCTTGCACCAAGACGATGGGTGATGTTAATGGCACTGGCAAGAAGCCGTGGCGCCAAAAAGGAACAGGCCGCGCACGCGCCGGTTCTTTCGCATCTCCTCTCTGGCGTGGCGGTGGTGTGGTTTTCGGACCGAAGCCCCGTGATTTCAGCAAGAAGGTCAACGTTCAAACCAAGCAACTTGCCTTGCGCAAGGCGCTCGGTGAACGCCTCAAAGCAGGCGATGTTGTGATCGTGGACGATCTCAAGCTCACCTCTGCCAAGACGAAGGCGTTTGTCGGTTTGCTTAACACTCTGAATATCGATGGCACAACCCTGGTTGTCGCTGACGGTGATCAGAACTTGCTTCTCGCGGCGCGCAATATCGCTCATGTAGAAGTAGCAACGAGTGCAACTGTGAACACTTACCAGGTCTTGCGTTCCGATAAGCTGGTGTTTACCCGTGGTGCTTTCGAGAAGGTGGATCAACGCCTCGTTAAGGAATAAAAAGTATGAACTCTTTTGATGTTATCAAAACGGTGCGTGTTACCGAAAAGGGCACACGCCAATCAGATCAGCTGAACAAGTACACTGTTGTTGCCGACAATCGCGCCAACAAGATCCAAATCCGCCAGGCTGTGGAAGAGCTTTTCAAAGTCAAAGTCATTGGCGTTAACACGATGAATGTCTTTGGCAAAGCCCGTCGTAAATCGAGTCCTGCTCGCGGCAAAGCGCCGGATTGGAAGAAGGCAATTGTCACCCTGAAAAAAGGCGACAAGATCAGCTTGACCTAAGGTCATCGCAAAACATTTCGAGAAGCGACCTGGTTATCCAGGTCGCTTTTTTGTTTATTGGGCTGCGGCAACTTCAGGAAGCGGTTTCTGATGAATAGAGTTTGCGAGCTCACGACACTTTTCTTTGGACACTGCTCGGTTCCACGTTAAAAATGCGCGTCGTTATGGCGAAAAATAGAAAGCCTTTGGTTGGAATTATCATGGGTAGCCAATCTGATTGGGAAACCATGGGACATGCTGCGGCGCAGTTGGAGGAAATGAATGTTCCTTTCGAAGCGAACGTGGTCTCAGCGCATCGGACTCCCGATTGGTTGTTCGACTATGCAGACTCGGCGGCAGAGCGTGGTTTGGAAGTGATTATTGCAGGGGCAGGGGGAGCGGCTCACCTTCCGGGAATGTGTGCCGCGAAGACGGTCCTTCCAGTGCTTGGCGTGCCGGTTGAGTCAAAGGCCCTCAAGGGACTGGATTCATTACTTTCAATTGCCCAAATGCCGGCAGGTGTTCCAGTCGGAAGTCTGGCCATCGGCAAACCTGGGGCGATCAATGCTGCGTTGCTCGCTACTGCGATGCTCGGCGGGAAGTACCCTGAATTCCGTTCGGCTTACGACAAATTTCGTAAACGCCAGACCCGCAAAGTTCTCGCCAATCGGAAGTTGAAAAAGAGTAAGTAATTTTCGTTCGCAATGCATTCCCTCCCTAGATTCAAGAATAATGTGATACTTCCAGGTGGTACTATAGGTGTGCTCGGCAGTGGGCAATTGGGGCGAATGTTCGCCATTGCAGCACGTGAGTTGGGCTACCGAATCGTTACCTACTCGCCGGATAATGACACTCCCACCGGGCACATTGCGGATAAGGAGTTTTGTTGTGCATACGAAGATTTAGATAAAATCCGTGAGTTCGCGCGAATGGTAGACGTCGTCACATTTGAGTTCGAAAATGTTCCTTCGGGAGTCACACAAGCGGTCGGCGAGATTGTGCCTGTGCGCCCCGACGGACAGGTTTTGCACATCACCCAGCATCGTCTCCGGGAAAAAACGTTCCTTTCCGCCAACGGCTTTCCAGTGACCCCGTTCCGTAGAATACTTTCCCTGGAGGATTTGCAAGCCGCTGCCAAAGAGCTGGGTTTGCCCGCGGTTTTGAAGACGGCCAGTTTTGGTTACGACGGCAAGGGACAGGTGAAAATCAAGCATACGAAAGAACTAGAGAGTGCTTTCGCGAAGTTGGATGGTGCTGAAGGTATCTTTGAAGCATTCGTTGATTTTGAAAAGGAAGTGTCAGTAGTGGCGGCACGCGGGGTGAGAGGAGACTTCGCTGCGTTTCCCGTGTTCGAGAATGCACATGCCAATCACATTTTGGATGTCACATTTTGCCCTGCTGCAATCAGTCCCATTCTCGCCGATGAAGCGGAGGAACTTGCCCGTGGTATTCTGGAAAAGCTGGACGTCGTTGGGTTGCTCACGGTTGAAATGTTTGTGACCCGATCAGGTGAGTTGCTCGTGAATGAACTTGCTCCCCGCACTCACAATTCGGGGCATCTCACCATCGATGCTTGTGTCACGAGCCAATTCGAACAACAGGTCCGTGCTGTCTGTGGGTTGCCGCTGGGCTCGACGGAATTGCGGCAACCGGCAGCGATGGCAAATCTTCTTGGCGATTTATGGAGCGTGGGCGAGCCGGATTGGGTCGGCGCGTTGCAGGAGTCCCATGTAAAATTGCACCTCTACGGCAAGAAAGAAGCCAGGGTAGGGCGCAAGATGGGCCACCTAACCGCCGCTGCGGACACAGCAGAGCGGGCAGCAGGGCGAGTGGTTAAGGCGAGAGCTGCTTTGAAGCCTTCTCGATAGAACACGCCTGCAACCTCTTGCGTTCTTCCCCAGTCCTGCTTGAATTTCGCGGCGATGAACTACTGGCTGGCGAAATCGGAACCGGAGGCGTACTCGTGGGAAACGTTTGTCAAAGACGGAAAGACCGCGTGGACGGGTGTGAGGAACTTCCAGGCTCGCAACAATCTCCGGGCAATGAAAAAGGGGGATCTGGTTCTGTTCTACCACAGCGTTTCAGAAAAGCAGGTAGTTGGAATAGCCAGGGTCGCCCGCGAAGCCTATGCCGATTCCACTGCGGAAGCAGGGGATTGGTCCTGCGTCGACCTGTCGCCCGCGAAGAGCTTGAAAAAGCCTGTTACCCTGGAACAAATCAAAGCCGACAAACTGCTGAAAGAAATGCCGATCGTGAAGCAATCGCGGCTTTCAGTTACTCCACTTTCCGAAAGCCAATTCAAACAGCTTTTAAAGGTGGGTGAGACCAAAGTTTGACCGTCTTCTACAGAAAAGAAGAAATTGCTACGGCTTAATCAGGCGGAAGAACTTCATGCCTGTGGCCGGAATCGTGACGCTTTTTGTCGCTCCGGCGGTGGTTACGATTGCGCCAGAGTTACTCCATGATGTTGGGGTATTCAGGGCGACCGCTTCCTGGAATGTGAAACCGGTGGACCCTTCAGTGGCCCACGAGATGATTGCGTTCCCACCAGAATATTGAATGGAGAGCACCGGAGCCCCGGGTGTTTGAATCAGGACGAAGCCGCTCAGGAAACCACCTTCCAACGTATAATTTCCTCCGCTCATTCTGCCTGCATCGTGTTGGCCGATGGTGCTGACAAGAGAATAGTTCCCGCCCGAACTGGTTCCTCCGCCTCCGGCGATCTTGTACCAATCGATGGAATAGCTTTGTGCCGAAACTGAAATTTGAAGCAAAGCGGAACAGGCGAGTAGAGAACAAAGCTTTTTCATATCAAACAGACTTTGAAGAGTGGAGCAAATTGACCGCAAACAAGCAACCTGCATTTATGTGAAGCCGCGAGGCGGCTTTCATCTTTAAACTGATTGGCAGAGTTAACAAATTTTACTATTATCAACACAAATGTCTCCTTTTCCGCGCAGAGAGTCGGCTTTTACCTTGATTGAGCTACTCGTCGTCATCGCTATTATCGCTATCCTTGCCGGAATGTTGTTGCCAGCTTTAGCGGGCTCAAAAGAAAAGGCCAATCGCACCAAGTGCAAAAGTAATATGCGTCAGGCGATTCTGGCGGTGCATATGTACGGAATGGATAATCAGGAAAAATTGCCACCGGCACGAGACAACGCGGGCCAGAGTCACATCATTCGCGTTTCGGGAATAGCATTCACCAACCTTGTGCGTTACTCAGGCAACTCGAACATTCTCGATGATCCTAATGTGTTATTTGGTACTCAGACTCGATATAATTCCGCCTTCGGATATTTGATCGGCTATCAATATCTCGGAGACGTAAATACTGGTTCGTGGGCACCAAATACCCCCACTTATTGGGTTTCCCCAAGAAAAAGCAGTGATTCGGGAACAAATGTGATTTTGGCCGATGCCACTCATTGGGGCGGATCGGACCTCCTTAAAATCGCGCCACATGGCAAATCGGGGCCCATACAGCAAAATGGATCGTCATTCATTCGAGGATCGCCTGGCGTGACATCGAAAGATATCGGAGCCGTCGGTGGAAATGTTGGTTTGCTGGATGGCTCGGTGAACTGGAGAAAAATTTCTAATATGAAGACCAACCAAGCCTCCAGTTACGTCAGTTACTATGGTGCGTGGTAAGCCTGGCTTGGATGAAGCCGGACTGGTCACGAATTAAACTTAAAATTGCATCTATCCGGCTATACCTCATATTCAGACCCAGTCATTTGGTGCAGTGTAAATTTAATTAATGCCTTTCAACGGAACATTCACGATCCTTCTTCTGGAAGACCAGGAAGATGATGCCTTCTTGCTCAAACGCGCTTTCAAACACGCGGGTATCAGTGTTCCAATCACCGTGGTGGTCGATGGTCTCGAGGGGATTGCCTATATCAAAGGTGAGGGCGAGTATGCCGATCGCGACAAATTTCCTCTTCCACGAGTGATTCTTCTCGACCTGAAGATGCCTCGAATGGGAGGTCTCGAATTTTTGGAGTGGGTGGAAAAAAATCCTCAGGTCCGAGTCATTCCGACGATTGTTTTAACCTCATCACAGTTGCCCCAGGACGTGAAGCGAGCTTACGAGTTAAAGGCAAATACCTTCATGGTGAAGCCGAGTAGCCCAGACGAAATGATCGAGCTCGCCCGCGCCATCCAAAGCTATTGGCGTCACGCTCTTACTCCCGGCGACTTCATTTAGGCAACTCTGGCTGATTGCTGAACGCTCATCAAACGGCCTCGTAGGATAATTCCCACAACGAATAGCTCGCCGTACCTATTCCAGAACGGCGTTGCAAAGTGATAGACTTTGATGTCGATCATGCTGCCACCTTTCGCAAGCGAGCCTTGTTCATCGTTTATTGATGGGCGCAATGATGCCTTCGAAAACGTGCGCGTTGAGAAGCGTGCCTCGGTCTTGCGTATGTTGTCGGATGGTGAACCTCACACTGCCCTTTCGCTTGCTCAGGCAATCGGCGCTTCATCGGCTGAAATCCGAACTATTGTGAAATATTTGGAAGCCCACTTTGCCTACAATATCGCCCGAGGCCGAAAAGGTTTTCTGTTGAAGGTCAACGGCATGGCCAAATGGCAGAAGACCACTGATGAACAGAACGAGGCGGTAAAAATTTTCTAAATCGTTTACTGGAGTAGGTTCTTAACCTTGTCAGAGGGATTCCCAGGCTATCACCCGACCGACAATCGGTAAGTCGTCAAACCGATTGCGCCAGATCCCCTTGTCATCCAGATAGGCCATGCAGGTGTAGTCTTCACAATGCACCAACACCCGACAATGAGCTTCGGGAAGATAATCATAAATCGCGCCTTCCTTCTCCACCATCGACCGCAGACTGTTTTGACGCGCTTCACTCATCGGCTTGCACTATACACAACTATTCGTCGGAAACACTCATTTCTTGCGGGATTCACATCTGGAGTAACGGCCACGCATCTGTGCTTGGTCGTTTGAAGGTCATATAAACTCCAAACGCCGCCCTCTGTGCATGCCCATGCGGGAGCACCTGCAAACGTGGAAGGTCTCGTTGCAGGGCCTGCGGAGGCACCGGAAAACGTGGAAGGTCCCGTTGCAGGGCCTGCGGAGGCACCGGCAAACGTGGAATGTCTCGTTGCAGGGCCTGAAAACAACCGTTTCGAGATCCAGTTTCCGCAATCTATTTCCGAAACACCACGATCCGGTTTGTATTTGTGCCTTTTGCGTTGTTACTAACGCCCCAGCAGTTTGCGGTTTTCGTAAATTCCTGGTCATTAATCAGGACGAATTCGGCGTTTAGCCCGACAGCCAGACCACAGGCAATGACCGCTTGTTCCAGCTTAATCTTCCCGCCACGAACCTCCCCGACTTCGAAAGCCACATGACCGCCGGGTTTGAGTATTCTTTTTAACTCACAAAAAACCTCCGCCATGGCCTTTGTCCAATCCTCCAGCTTCTTGGGAACTGTGAGCTTGACCGCCTTCGCGTCAATTCCAGCAAACCAGCATCGCAGCCAGTTATCTCCTGCATAATCGACGACATCAAGAAAGGGCGGGGAAGTAACTGCGAGAGAGATGGAGTTCTCAGGGATTTGCAGGGTGTGATTACAGGTTTGTGTCAGCAGGAGTGCCTTGCCGCGGAGGTTCTCCAACTTCTGTATATCCTCGGAGCTACAGTCGGAGAGTAAGTTCTTCGATTTGCGGAGAATCAATTTGGCTATATCTCGAACAGGTGGGGTTTGGTTTCGATCAGTGTTGATCTTAATTTGCGATTTCACCGAAACGGCCTGGTTCGGAGGCAAAGTGTAAACTGAGAAAAAGCCCGGCGAATGGCCGGTGAGGCGATTGATCGCGACCATTCGGATCCATTTGTCCAATAGATCCAGCCTGTCGGTCGCCTGGCGTTCCAGAAGATACTTCTTCAGGGCAACGATCTGTTTCAGCGTGTCTGGATGGTAGAAAACCAGCAGATCCTCCGGCCACTCATCGTAATTCGCAAAATCAATTAGCTTCAGGCGTGCCTCGATTTCGGCAAGGGAGGGTGGGGCCAGCCGTGGTTCGATGAGGGTGGTACTCAGGGGATTCACGTCGCAGCCCACGGGAACGCGACCCAACAATGCAGATTCAATCAGTGTCGTGCCCCGACCCATAAACGGATCGTAGACGTGATCCCCGGGGGTAGTGAGACGTTCAATGAAGAAACGGGGCAATTGCGGCTTGAAACAAGCTCGATAAGAAATTTCGTGAAGGGAATGCGCCGCCCGCTGTTTAGCGGTCCAGAATTCGTTAACAAAAGTAGGCACGCAGACGGGATTTCCGTCGAAGGTGGTAGCCTCGGTAACAATTTGGCGAGTCTTCTCGCCAAAGTCGCAGAATGTGCGAAGCTCGTCGGCCATCGATTGTTTCTGCCTTGTTCTATTAGTTAAAGGCAGGTCGAAGGTAGTTTGGTTAAAGTTGCCAGACATTTTATCTCGGAGATTGTCTCTAGGAGAGAGGCCGAGGCCAAGATGTTTTGATCGGTAATGATGCTAAATAAGCAGTGAATGGATGAATTTCGTTTCAGGTTTGCAAAACAACACTTGCCAACTGCGAGTACGATGACTAATTTCTCCCTTCCTTTTTCAGAAAAGGCTTAAAAAGCGGTGTTTTCGAAATGAACGCACTGCGACTCGAATAAATTTATGTCAGTTAAAATTCGCTTAAAGCGCGCTGGAGCAAAAAACAATCCGGTATATCGCATCGTAGTGGCAGACAGCCGCAGTCCTCGTGATGGCAAGTTCATCGAAGAATTGGGAACTTATTGGCCCACTCGCACGGGCGAAAACTTCACCGTAAACGTTCCTCGTGCCGATTATTGGGTTAGCAAAGGTGCTAAACCGAGCGACACCGTGAACAGTTTCTTGAAGAAAGCCCGGAAGACTGCTGCCCCTGCAACCGCTTAATTGCGAGCATGCAAGCTTACTTGGAATACGTAGTTAAAGGGTTGGTCAGCGATCCTTCTCAAGTAACCGTGACGCCTGTTGAAAAGAACGGGCAGACGGTTTACGAACTGCGTCTCCATTCCTCCGATGTCGGTAAGATCATCGGTCAGCAGGGGAAAACGATCAACGCAATCCGTTCGTTGTTGGCCGCCGGCAGTGCCAAAAAGGGGCTGCGCTGCAGTATTGAGATCATTGAAGACCAGGCTAGCCGCTAGGGCTGGTTTGGCTGTTCGGGGCCGAGCATGAAAATAGACGTGCTCACCTTGTTTCCGGAGATGTTCGCTGGACCCCTCGACTTCAGCATGGTCAAGAGGGCGCGCGACGCCGGAAAGTTGGAATTGCGAGTGGTCAATCTGCGTGAATACACGCACGACCGTCATAAGACAGTAGATGACAAACCATTCGGCGGCGGTCCAGGAATGCTCCTGAAACCGGAACCGATTTTTGAAGCCGTGGAAGGTCTGGCAAGTGAACGGACCAGGGTGCTGATGATGACACCGAGCGGGCGCAAGTTCGATCAGCAGGTTGCCAGGGAGCTTTCGCAGCAGGAACACTTGTTGTTTCTTTGTGGGGCTTACGAAGGATTTGATGAGCGGGTTCGGACGTTAGTGCACGACGAGTTGTCGATTGGAGATTTCGTTCTCACGAACGGGGCTCTTCCAGCGATGATGATGATTGATGCGGTGACGCGGTTATTGCCAGGAGTGCTCGGGGATGAGCAAAGTTCGCAGGATGAGTCGTTTAGTCACGATTTGCTGGAGTATCCGCATTATACGCGTCCGGCAGAGTTTCGTGGAATGAAAGTGCCGGACATCCTGCTTTCTGGGAATCATGCGGAGATAGAAAAGTGGCGCAGGGAACAGTCTCGCAACCGCACCAGAGAACGACGGCCAGATTTGTTGAAATAAATTTTAGACGCGGTGGCAGACACCGACACAGAAAGAAATATGAACCAGGTAATACTCGATAAAATTCAGTCCGAACAATTTCGCAAAGATGGAGCGAAGTTCAATGTTGGTGATTCTGTCAAAGTTCACACCAAGGTCGTCGAAGGCGACAAAGAACGTATCCAGATTTTCGCAGGTGTTGTTATCGGAAAACGTGGTCGCGGTTTGAACGAAACATTCACCGTCCGCCGTATCAGTTATGGCGAAGGTGTGGAACGTGTGTTCCCGGTTAATTCTCCTCGTGTCGATCGGATCGAAATCGAACGCCATGGCGAAGTCCGTCGTGCCAAGCTCACTTACCTCCGCAAACGTTTGGGTAAAGGCGCTACGCTCGTTAAGGAAAAAGAAATGCGCACAGGTAAAGGCGCTGCCGCCAAAGCTGCTGCTGCTGCTGCTGCTGCCGCTGCCGCTGCCGCTGCGAAGTAATTCTTCTTACAATGATTTCAAAGCGAGGCTTCGGCCTCGCTTTTTTTATGCCCGATGCTGGAAACATCGCCGGCCAGAGATCCACGATTCGGTCACCGCTCCCTGATGCCCCACAATGGCCGCAGCGGCGCTCTGTAAACCATTGGCATTCGGAATGCAGATGAAATCAGCAAGCGCATTTTCTGTGAGGGCGCCCAATAAACCATTCATGCCCAAAGCCCTGGCTGAGTTTGTGGTAACCATCTGGACAATCTGCTCTGGGTGAACGGCCGGAAAATTCCGCGCGAAGCCCTGCATCTCCAGAAACATATTCAGTTCCGCGGATCCGCCCTTCGGAACGCTGCAACTTGCAAGGCTGTCAGTTCCAAGACATAGGTTTACTCCCTTGTTTCGCAACGATTCGAATGGAAACGGATCGTGCTTGAAATAAGCGTGGCTGGAAGGGCAGTGGACTACACTGGTCGTGTGTTCCGCGAGCATCGCGGCATCCCCATGACCCAGGTAATTCAGGTGAACCGCTAAAAATCTCTCGTTCAGAAGCCCAAGCCTATGGAGTTGCTGGACCGGGGTTGTGTCTCCGCAGTCATCCATTTCCCGCTGGTTCTGTAGCCAGGTAAATAAGGGACCACTTCGTTGCCCGAACATAGCGAACTCCTCCCTCGATTCAGCCACATGCATGGTCAGCATTAAACCTTCCCTCCTACCCGCTTCGCCAGAAAGACGAAGCAGTTCTGGTTTGGTGGAGTAAAGTGCGTGCGGAGAAAGCCCCATTTTATTTTTGCCAACGGGCAGATTCTCGATTTTCTGAAGCGTTTCTTGCAGAACCTGAGAGGGCATTCTTCCATCTTTAACTCCCGTCATTTCCAGAAATGAAAAGAGACGAAGTGGCGTTTCTCCCCAGAGGTCTGGCAATAATTCCGGGACTGCTTCTATGTCTCCAACCGTAGTGGTACCTGTTCGTAGAAGCATTTCTGCACCATGAAGCCAGGACTGCGCATATTCTGAAAAAGACCAGGCTGCTTTGAGCGCTAGAATGGATTTGATCCAGTCGGGAAAATTCCGGGGAGGCGGAATCTTTCCTGCCATATTGGTGTAATCCAAATGGCAATGGGCATTGATTAATCCCGGCATTGTAATGACTTCCCCAAGGTCAATTACTTCGCCGGTCCCCATCCGGTTGATATCCTCCCAGTCTCCGACTGCGAGAATCTTTCCGTCTAAAACGAAAAGACCGCCGTTCTCGAACGGCGGTCTGCATACGGGATAAATGATACGCGAACGAATTCGCATGCTTACGCTTGCACAGTGCGTTTGGCACGAGCATCGGAATCATGCTTCTGCGCTTTAATCTTTCCGTGACGTTTCCGGAGTTGTTGTTCGATTTTTTTAGTTGCGAGATCGATGGCGGCGTACAAATCACTTTCGACATCTTCTGCAAACAGATCAGGTCCCGGGACGGAAAGTCTCATCGAGCACTTAAATTGTTTTTCAGGAGCCTTGGTGTTGTCGTGTTCGAGGGTAACACGGGCGTTTATGGCGAATCGGTCAAAGTGTTCCAGTTTGTCTATTTTCTCTTGGATGTGATCTTCGATTGCTTTGGTGAGAGTTACATTATGCGTCGAAAGAATCAGTTTCATACACAGACATAATGCTCCGACCTTGAAAAAAATCCAGAGAAACCAGTGTCCATAGATTTATACGTAATAGCCGCTATCAGGCATGGGAGTAGCCCTTAGCCAATCTGATCCAGGCAATGCGTGAGGTAGGGCAACAATTGTTTTTTTCGCGAGACAACCCCCGGTAAATCATAGAAACCAGGCTCGATCTCTGCGTGAGTGATTTGTTCCAGGAAACGTTTATCCCCGGTGACCACGAGGACCGACGACTGGTGGACCACGTCTGTTACGAGAAGGCAGGAAAAGAAGTAGTTCTTTTCTTTTCGCAGATCCTTGAGTGCCTTCATCACTTCATCTTTCCGCTTCCAGAACTGGTCAAAACCCAACTCTTCAATCTGGGCCACGCTGAATTTGTATTCGTTCTCGACGTATTCTTTGCAGTCCGTCGCAATCGCTTGTTCGGCCGGCTTTGATGTGAGGACCGATCCAGAGGCGAACAGCTTTTCCGTGAATTCAGCCGCATTCACTTCCGCGATTTTCTCCAGGCGTTTCAATACCGCGGCATCACGATGTGTTGCGGTGGGCGATGTGAGATTCAAGGTGTCAGAAACCAGCCCTGCGAGCAGGAGCCCTGCGATTGCTTTCGGCAAATCGACATCCTCCCGAAAAAAGCATTCAGCGACAATTGTGCTGGTCGAGCCGACCGGCTCATTACGAAAAAGAATCGGCTGACTAGTAGTTAACGATCCAATGCGATGATGATCGATGATCTCCAGGATCTCGACTTTATCGGCACCGCGGACAGCCTGGGAGAGTTCGTTGTGATCCACCAGGATCAATTTACGGTCGATCTTCTTGAGAAGGTCCGTCTTGGAAAGGATTCCGACTGTCTCCTTTTTGTCGTTCACAATCGGAAAAGCCTGGAACGGTGAATCGACCAGCTTGGGTTTGATCGAGGCGAGTGTTTCGTCTTCATCGAAGATTTCAAATTTTCGATGGAGCATGTGATCCACCGTGATGGCTGCCCGGCAGAGCATGGCTGTGGTGGCAGAATCGTGAGGTGAAACGAGGAGGCTTACCCCGTTTCGTTTGGCTCCATCGATGACCCTGGGCTGCACCGGCAAACCACCGGTCACAATAATGAGACGAACTTTTTCATCAATTGCCAGTTCCTGAATCTCGCGACGATCACCGACGACGAGCATCAGTTTTTCGGGCAAGTAATTGTGCAACCGCTGTGTGAATGAATCCAGGTTCATTGCGCCGATCATCAGCACGAATTCTTCCTCAACATCTGCGGTCACCGAACAAAGCACCTGGGCATTCAGGGTTCGGGCCAAATTGTTGATGCTCGCCACCACTTTGCGGGAATCAAAAATCCGATTCGGCATTGGGAAAAAGAATTTTCCCATTTTGAAAACGGATACCAGTCCACGACACCGCCGGTCCTTGTCGAGAACGGGGAGCACGCGAATGTTTTTCTCGTCCATCATGGCGAGTGCTTCGGCGACGGTCGATTCGACCGGCACACTGAGGACATTCGTCTCCATCACATCTTTGATCTTGGGAGAGACATCGGCCACGAAGCGAGGGGCGGGGACGCCAAAGCTTTTGAGTACGAAATCGATGCGGTCATTGGTGTCGCCACAGCGCGCGGCAACGGCGTTCACCATTCCCGTCCGACGCTTAAATTCTGCATACCCGATGGCCGAACAGATGGAATCCGTGTCTGGATTGCGGTGGCCAATGACTAAAATTTCTTTCATTCGCGAGCGGGAACTTAGCGGTCCCCTTGGAAAGGAGCAAGGGGAGATGCCCCGAGAAAACCTAGTTTTCAGCCTGAAACCTTTCACCTTCCTTCTTTTTCCTTTGTGCGATTCTGGCGAGGTGCTAAATGACAGACGTGCCGACGAAAATAATCGCAGTTGCCAACCAAAAGGGCGGAGTGGGTAAGACCACCACCTCCGTCAACCTCGCCGCGTGCCTCGCGGCAGTCGGCAAACGCGTGCTGCTCTTCGACCTGGACCCCCAGGCGAACGCGACCAGCGGTGTCGGCCTCGAAAAGATCGAAGGCGCCAGCGCTTACTTCCCTTTGATCGGCGACGGATCTCTCATGGACAAGATCAAGCCCACGGCTTTCGAGCGTCTGGAAATGATCCCCAGTGAAGTCGATTTGTGCGGGGCGGATATGGAGTTGGCGCGGATGGAGAACCACCTGCAACGATTGACGGAAATTCTCAAGCCAGTCGTCGCGTCAAACCGGTTCGATTTTGTTATCATCGATTGTCCCCCGACTCTTGGAATTCTCACGCTCAACGCCTTTACAGCGGCGCATGGCCTTCTCGTTCCTTTGCAATGTGAATACTATGCGCTCGAAGGGATCTCGATGCTGAACCGGGTGATGGGCCAGTTAAAAGAATCCAACATCAATCCGAGCCTCGAACTGATCGGAGTGGTGATGACGATGTTCGATGGCCGGACCCGATTGGCGCAGCAGGTAGTCAGCGAAGTGCGGAACCATTTTGGTGAAAAGGTCTTCGACACGGTCATACCGCGCACGACTCGCCTCGCGGAGGCCCCAAGTTTTGGGAAGCCGATCATTCATTACGATAAATACAGTGCCGGCTCTGCTGCTTACGAAGTCCTGGCCCAGGAATTTTTGAAAAGGGTTGAATGATTGCGCGTTACGCATCTCTCCGGGTGTTTGGCTACTTCCTGGCCATCACCGCTTTCTTCGGGCTTGTCACTCGCCTTTCCAAGGCGCAAGGACCGATGGTTGTTTTTCAGGAACATGGCTTCATTGAACAGGTTCAATTTTTCTGCATCGTTCTCTCCAGCATTGGCCTGCTGACCCTGGCCCGTCTGCATCCAAGGCTTCGGGGATTGTTTGCATTGGCGGGAACCGTTGGAGTCCTGGCCATCATGCGGGAACTGAACAATACGGACCTTTACCAAAGGATTTTCTTTAACGGAGCGGTGGGCTGGGTTTTAGCCGGAGTCATCCTTCCGATCCTACTCTTCAAGTTCCGCCGTGGATTGCTGGGCCAAATCGATCATTTCCTGAAACTGCCGGCCACAGCATTATTGCTCGGGGGATTCGTTATCGTCGTCGGGTGGGCGCAGATATTTGCTCACAAAACTATTTTCACGTCGAAAGAAGCGGATCGAATCGTTGAGGAAGGTCTCGAGGCGGCCGGCTATCTCCTGATCCTTACCGGCATTATTGAACTCTGGTTCAACCTCCGGAAGTCCGACTCCGACAAGCGCCCCTAGCACTTGCCTCTCTAAATTTTGTAGGGCACTGTGCGCATCATGAACTTGCGCCATTGCGTAGCGTCCCTGCTCCTTGCTTCCCTTGCGACCGCCGCTTCCGCTGCGGATTGGCCACAATACCGTGGCGCGGATCACAACGGATCTACCGCAGAACAGATTTCTACAAAATGGCCTGCTAACGGACCTAAACAACTCTGGAAGGTTGAGACTCCCACAGGCTTCAGCTCGTTTACCGTGAGTGGCGGAAAAGCATTTACCCAGGTGACCCGCACGATTGAAGGGGTGCCGCAGGAGGTATGCGTGGCGCTGAATGCTGACACTGGAAAAGAACTTTGGGCGCAACCGGTTGGGTTTGTGAAATACGGGCACGATGGTGGCAACGCCGGCGCTTCGGATAACAAAGGCGGAGACGGCCCACGCTCCACACCCACGGTGGATGGCGATCGAGTCTATGTTTTGTCCTCCGACCTGAACCTGATCTGTTTCAACGCTGCCGATGGGAAAAAAATTTGGTCGCGTGACATCATGAAAGAACATGACGGACGCAACATCACCTGGAAGAACGCGGCGTCTCCGGTGCTTGATGGTGACCTGATTTTCGTGGCTGGGGGAGGAAAAGGGCAGGCTCTCCTCGGTATCAACAAAAAGGATGGAAGCGTCGCATGGAAAGGCGAAGACGACACTATCACCCACGCGACCCCTGTGGTTGGCACGATCCTGAATCAGCGCCAGGTGATTTTCTTTACCCAGACTGGCCTCGTATCGGTTGTGCCTGAAAGTGGAAAAGTCCTGTGGCGCCATCCCTTTCCGTTTCGCACATCCACCGCCGCTTCTCCTGTCGTCTGCGGAGATATTGTTTTCTGTTCCGCAGGCTACGGGGTAGGTGCTGGCGCCGCGAAGATTGCCAAACAAGGGGACACATTCACGGCTACCGAACTCTGGCGCACCCCCAACGAGCTGATGAACCACTGGAGTTCCCCCGTTCACAAAGAGGGTTATTTGTATGGGATGTTTAGTTTTAAGCAGTACGACAAAGGACCTGTGATGTGCGTCGAAGCAGCGACGGGTAAGGTGATGTGGGAACAAGAGGGATTCGGTCCGGGTAACATTATCCAGGTCGGTGGAAACTTCCTGGCCCTCGGCGATCGCGGGCAACTTGTTTTGATGGAAGGAACACCCAAGAAATATAACGAACTGGCGCGAGCGAAAACAGTCGACGGGAAATGCTGGTCCACTCCGGTGGTGAGCAACGGTCGGGCTTATGTGCGGAGCGTCAAAGAGGGTGTTTGCCTGGACGTTTCGATGAAGACGGCCAATTAACTTCCACTCTCGACACCTCCGCTTGAAAAAGGTTTAACTGGGCTACACCTTACAACGCGCTCTTATGGCCAAGCTTATTGTCGAAATGGAAATTGCCGCAGTCAAAATGGAACTGCCGGATACGAAGACTCTTACCCTCAAGTGGCCCGAGGGCTACGACCAGGAATTTAAGACCGGACAGTTCATCACCCTTTATTGGCCAGATACCACCAGCTACAAACGCGCTTATTCGCTTTCTTCCTGTGCGCTCGATCGCGGTTCCTATGAAGTCACCGTCAAGCGCGATGGCAAGATGGGCACGCGCATTGTTGATTGGGCGAAGGCAGGGGACAAGATGTGGGTCATTCCTCCGACTGGTCGCTTTCTCCCGGTTTACGAAGAGAACAAACACCTGATCTGCATTGCGGGCGGATCGGGAGTTACCCCTTTCCGTGGATTCGTGCGTGAAGCGACCCGTCGCGGCTTGAAGACGCGCATTACTATCATCTACAGCGTCAAGACGACCAAAGACATTATCTTCAACGAAGAGTTCCGTGAGTTGGAACAGCAGAATCCGTTCTTCAAGTTTCATGTCACCTGCACGCGTCTCGCTCCGGAGGATCCCTGGACTGGGCGTCGCGGTCGCATCAACGCCGAGCTCGTGAAGGAACATGTCTGCGATCTTCCGAATTCTGTTTTTTACGCTTGCGGTCCGAACGAACTTGTTGACGCTACTGAAGCGCTCGTTTTGGAAGAATTGAAAGTGCCAAAAGAGCAGATGAAGACTGAGAAGTGGGGTTAATCTTTAGAACTTAATATGAGCAACGTTCCATCGGATTTAAGATACGCAAAATCACATGAATGGGTGCGGGTAGAAGGGGATATCGCCACCGTCGGTATTACTGACCACGCTCAGCACGAATTGACCGATGTGGTTTTTGTTGAAACCCCCGCCAATGGCAAGCAACTCAAAGCCGGCGAAGCGTCCGCCGTGGTGGAATCCGTCAAAACCGCGAGTGACGTTTATTCACCCGTCAGTGGAACCGTTCAGGAAGTGAATGCTGCTCTTTCCGACAATCCAGCCCTGGTAAATACCGATCCCTACGGCAAAGGCTGGTTCTACAAAGTTAAACTCTCGAACCCAGTCGAAGTGACTCAGTTGATGAGCTCTTCGGATTATTCGAAACAGATTGGTTGATCCCGGATTCAGAATTTTCCTGGAGATACATCCGTGTCATGGCCTGCGTGGCGAGATTTGTATAGAACTCGCCGCGTTCTGGTTCCGAAACGAAGATTTTATAGAACGACATCACGGCGAAGATTCCCGGGAACATCAGCCGGAAAATAGTGTTCCGCCCCCGAGACTGCTTCTGCGCTTTCCCGCGAAACGGTTGTTCGGTCTTCTCAGCCGAACTTCTTTTCGTCTCCCTCCATATCACTCGGTCTGCGCTCATACTCTTTCGCTAGCATGAGGCGTGCCGTTTGAATGTCTCGTCAAAAATAAGGGTTTCGCAGGTTCATCTGCTCGCTTCTCCCTGGATTTCCCACAAGGGGCAGTTTCAGAAAAGGTGATTTGAGCAAAAAGTAGTGTTTATGAGTAGGTTACCGGTCGCCTTTGTCAGTCTCGGCAGAAGGAGCATTTCCGCTTATCTGACAATCTCATTCCAAGCTTTGAGAACCAGCGACTTCATCGGTGACAACGAATAGTTGAGCGATGGACAAATTTAAGGCAGTGTCTGGGAGATGAAACCGTTTTTCAGATGCTCCGCCATTTTGATGTTCGGCGCTATCCTTTCACTGTTTGCCACTCCCGACTCCATGAATGCAGCCCCTGACTCCACCAACTCGGCCCCCGCTAAAACCGAACTCGCCACCATTGGCGGAGGTTGCTTCTGGTGTACCGAAGCCGTCTTCGAAACCATGGATGGAGTAAAGTCGGTGGTTTCGGGCTATGCCAATGGGAAAAACGAAAACCCCACTTACGAACAGGTTTGTTCAGGGCAGACCGGGCACGCGGAAGTGATTCAGATCCAATACGATCCCGCGAAGATCAGCTTTGAAAAGTTGCTCGATGTCTTCTGGAATGCCCACAATCCCACCACTCTAAACCAGCAAGGTGCGGACCGTGGCACTCAATACCGTTCCACTATCATGTTTCATAGCGAGGAACAGAAGAAGATCGCGGAAAAATCCAAAGCCGCCGCCCAGAAGGATTTTAAAGAGCCGATCGTTACCGAAATCGTTCCTTTAAAGAAATTTTACCCCGCGGAAGATTATCACCAGGACTACTTCGCGCTGAACCCTGACAAAGGTTACTGCACGGTGGTGATCCGTCCCAAACTTCTGAAGTTGCAGCATTCTAACCTGATCCCGTCGAAGAAGAAGTAAGTTTTCGTATCAGAAAGCTATTTTCACGCGGTTTGCACCGGGTGAAAAGTCCTCGTGAACGTTGCAGAGGGTTTTGCATGGGGTGAAAAATGCTCAGAAACGTTGCAGAGGGTTTTACACGGGGTGAAAAGTGCTCGGAAACGTTGCAGAGGGTTTTGCACGGGATGAAAAATGCTCGGAAACGTTGCAGAGGGTTTTGCACGGGGTGAAAAGTGCTCGGAAACGTTGCGACCACCCCCACGGACCTCCGGAAGGCATCTTCGAAACGCCTTGAACAAGATGGTGAGAAGGGCCGTTTCCTGCCACTTCCCTTCTACGCTTTCCGATTGCGACGGAAACCCTCTTTCGCCAACATCCGCGGGATTTTTGGTAGCATTGTGGAGGAATTGGCCGAATCTACCCCCTCGCGACAATGCCCAGCTTTTAACGAACTATGCGCCGACAATATCCGTTTCATCTGATTGAACCCAAGTGGCAGAACTTCTGGGAGCAGCAACAAACTTTCCGTGCGTTCAATCCTGGCGACGAACTTTCTCCCGCGCATCCGTTCACGCTACGCCACCAGCTGAGTGGAAAAGCGGAAGCCTCCAAGCTGCCCGGGAAGTATTACATCCTGGATATGTTTCCCTACCCGAGCGGGGCAGGGCTGCACGTGGGACATCCAGAAGGCTATACCGCCACCGATATCCTGGCACGCTACCGCCGTTCCAAGGGATTTAATGTGTTGCACCCGATGGGCTGGGATTCCTTTGGTTTGCCAGCAGAACAGTACGCCGTGCGCACGGGGCAACATCCGCGTAAAACGACCGACGAAAACATCGCCAATTTCACCAAACAGATTAAGTCGCTCGGCTTCAGCTACGATTGGTCACGGGAGCTGGCCACGACTGATCCCGAATATTTCAAATGGACCCAATGGATCTTTCTCAAGATCTACAACTCCTGGTTCAATCCGAAAACGAACAAGGCCGAGCCGATTGAGACGCTGGAGTATCCGGCGGATGTAAAGACCGACGAAGAGAAGCGGGCATTTCGCGACGGGAAACGTCTGGCGTTTGTCAGTGAAGCGCCGGTCTGGTGGTGTGAACAGCTCGGCACCGTGCTCGCCAACGAGGAAGTGGTGGATGGCAAAAGCGAAGTGGGCGGCTTCCCGGTTGTACGCAAACCGATGCGGCAATGGATGCTTCGGATCACCGCATTTGCGGACAAGTTGTTGACCGACCTCAATACGATCGACTGGAGCGATTCTCTCAAGGAGATGCAGCGGAATTGGATCGGTCGCAGTGAAGGGGCGGAGGTGAAGTTTTCAGTATTCAGTGTTCAGTCTTCAGTTGGGGAAAAGTCCATTACCGTGTTTACGACCCGGCCTGACACGTTGTTCGGTGCCACTTATATGGTGTTGTCGCCGGAGCATAGTCTCGTGAATGAGATCACAACGGCGGAGCAACTGGCGGCAGTTGAAGAGTATAAGAAAGCTGCGACGAATAAATCGGATCTGGAACGAACAGAGCTCGCCAAAGATAAGAGCGGCGTTTTCACGGGGGCTTACGCGATCAACCCGGTAAACGGAGAAAAGATTCCCATCTGGATCGCGGATTACGTGCTCGCGAGCTATGGGACGGGCGCGATCATGGCGGTGCCCGCACATGACACACGTGATTTTGAGTTTGCGCAGAAGTTTGGGTTGCCTGTCATCCAGGTTGTTCAGCCACCCGAAGGCAAAGATTGGCAGGGCTACACGGACGAAGGCATGTCGGTGAACTCGGTAGGGCCGGAGATTACCTTGAACGGCCTTCCTACTGCGCAGGCTAAACAGAAAATTACAGCCTGGCTTGAGGAAAGCGGCCTGGGCAAGAGAACGATCAATTTCAAACTGCGCGATTGGCTGTTCAGTCGTCAGCGTTATTGGGGTGAACCGTTTCCGATCATTTGGAAGAAGGACGCAAAAGGGAACCTGTATCACGAAGCTTTGCCGGAGTCGGCTCTGCCACTGATGCCGCCGGCGTTGACGGATTATAAACCGACTGCAACTGGAGAACCGCCGCTCGCGCGTGCGAAAGAATGGGTAACTGCCGTGGAAGGTGCGATCCGTGAAACCAACACCATGCCGCAATGGGCGGGGAGTTGCTGGTATTACCTGCGTTACACCGATGCGAAGAATGCGAACGCATTCGTCGGCGGTCCGTCGGAAAGCTATTGGATGGGCACGACTCAGCTAGGTGCTGGTGCGGTAAAGTCCACCCCCGGTGTGGATCTCTACGTGGGCGGCACCGAGCACGCCGTGTTGCATCTGCTGTATGCGCGTTTCTGGCACAAGGTGTTGTTCGATCTCGGTTACGTCTCGACGCCGGAGCCGTTTTATAAGCTGGTGAATCAAGGACTGATCCTGGGCGAGGACGGACAGAAAATGTCCAAGTCCCGCGGCAATGTCGTAAACCCGGACGACATCCTGAAGGAATTCGGAGCAGACGCTTTCCGTCTCTATGAAATGTTCATGGGGCCGTTGGAAATGACCAAGCCGTGGAACACAGCGGGTGTGGCGGGTGTTTATAAATTCCTCGGTCGTGTGTGGCGCTTGTTTGTCGATGAAAAGGCAGAGACCGAATTCGAACAGGCAGAGACCACGGCTGGCAACGATGCCGGTTTGTTGGACCTGATTCGGTTGCATCCAGCGATCCGCGTTGCAGAGCCAACCAAAGAGCAGCTCAAGACCCTGCATGCCTGCATCAAGAAGGTGACCGAGGATCTCGACGCGATGCGGTTCAACACCGCAATTTCCGCGATGATGATTTTCGTTACGGAGGCGTTGACCTGGGAAACGAAACCGGTCGCTGTGCTACGCCAATTTTTGCAACTGCTTGCGCCTTTTTCTCCGCATCTTGCGGAAGAACTCTGGGCACGCGTATCAGCGATAGAGGGAGGAACCTCGTCGTTGACCTACGCAGCGTGGCCATCGTTCAATCCGGAATATCTCATCGAAGACACACTGGAAATTCCCGTGCAGGTGAATGGCAAACTGCGCGATGTCATCCGGGTCCCCGCCGACGCTTCTCAAGCGGACATCGAAGCCGCGGCGAAAGCATCTGAAAAGGTGAAGACATACATCGACGGCAAAACGATCAAGAAAGTGATCATCGTGCCGAAGAAGTTGGTGAACATCGCGGTGGTGTAGAGGCTTGTGTCGTGAGATGGAGCTCCCAGCCAAAATGTGGTGGGGCAAACCTGCCCGAGCTACGGGCCACAGCCGTTTAGTTTAGTTAAGGCAAAAAGAGCCGAAGAACTCACGAAAACCAAGGGCAAAACTCCCTCTCTCCGCCATAGCGGGGAGAGGGCTAGGGGAGAGGAGTTCGATCTCTAACAAGATCAGCAGCCGAATGAAAAACGAGCAATTGACTCCTCTCCCCAACCCTCTCCTCGCAAGGCGAAGAGAGGGGGTTTGTCGCCGGTTATCTCAAGTTTTTGGCATTTTCCTACCTTAACTAAATGGCAGTGGAGCTACGGGCTGGCAGGTTTGCCCCACCATTTGGCTGGGAGCTACCGCTCCACCTAAATCATTGCTACTGGACGCTCTCCTCCGCTTGCCCCACAATCCTGAGTCGTGCAGTCGACCATGGATACTCTGCTTCGTCGGGGCGCAATTTGCGTCGCCATTTTCTCACTTCTCTTTGCCACCATCGCATCCGCTGAGGAGGAACCCAAGGGACTAAAGAACCTCGATTTCCGCGAGGTCATCAGGGAATCGAAAGATAAAGTTTTCCCCACCGTGGTGTTTATCAAATGCGTTCGCGAGAACCTGGAAGGTGGAAAAAAAATCTCGCAGGAAGTCTCCGGGAGCGGCGTCATCATCTCAGCGAAGGGCGAAGTGCTTTCCAATTGGCATGTCGTTGATAAAGCCACGGAAGTGCGTTGTCTCCTCTACGACGGTAGATCCGCCAGCGCCAAAGTGCTCGGGACCGACAAGGATACTGACCTCGCCGTGCTTCAATTGAAGTTACCACCAGACTCGGCCCCTCTCCCGTTCGCGAAGGTAGGCGATTCATCCAAGCTCAAAGAAGGCGACTTCGTCATGGCCATGGGTGCGCCTTGGGGGATGTCTCGTTCAGTGTCGATCGGCATCATCTCGTGCACCACTCGTTATCTTCCGCAAAATAGCGAATACACGCTTTGGCTCCAGACAGATGCCTCGATCAGCCCGGGTAATTCAGGCGGTCCTCTTGTGAACACCGCAGGTGAAGTCATCGGTATCAACACTCGGGGCAGCATGATGGGCGGAGACACTGGCTTCGCTATTCCTACTGACGTCATCAACGACGTTGTTGCGCAGATTCGAAAGACCGGAAAGGTCGGTTGGAGCTGGACCGGGATCGAATTGCAGCCGTTGCGCGATTTCAATCGAAACATTTACTTCAGCTTCGATGAGGGTGTCATGGTTGCAGAAACGGATCCGGAAAGTCCGGCGCGCCGGGCGGGCATCCAGGCGGGGGACCGTATCGTCCGACTGAATGGCGAATCGCTTACTGCTACCACCGAAGAACAACTGCCAGCCATCCGTCGTAAACTGGGCATGCTTCCAAAAATGGAGCCCGCGAAGCTTGAGTTGTTTCGACAGGGTAAACTGACGAGCGTGGAGATTGTGCCGCGCGAAAAAGGGAGGGTGGAAGGGGAAGAACTCGATTGCCCACGCTGGGACTTCACTCTCAAATCGATTAACCAATTTGATAATCCGGATCTTCACTTCAATCGCGCGAAAGGCGTTTTTATCTTCGGTATTAAATACCCGGGCAATGCCCAGACAGCCGGACTGATGGCGCGAGATATCCTCGTAAAGATTGATGGCAAAGAAGTAACTGAACTCGCAGAGGTCGAAGCGCTGCACAAAGCGGCCCTTGAAAACCTCTCTAATAAGAACCGAGTGGTGCTCTCGGTTTTGCGCAATGGATTGATGCGTCAGACAGTCCTCGATTACTCGCGGAACCACGAAAAAGAATAAGGATAAATGAAAATACTCTCACTGCTGCTGCTCTCGGTCTGTCTTGTCACCACCAACCTTTTCTCGGCGGAAACGCCTCAGGATCCGAAGTTCCAGGTCAAGATCGCCACTGCCCTGCGACCTTCGTTGGTGCAGGTAGAATATCAACTGCAACATGATAAAGGGGAATTGCCGAACAAAGCTGGCTGGGGCGAACGTTGCCCGAATTGCGGTCAGTTTCACAGCAATGGCGTGGAAGATCTCGTTAAGAATGAGCAGCCTTTAAGCACGGGCGGTTTTCTTATTTCAAGCAATCGGGTCGTGAGCAAGGATGTGCAAACCCACGCCCGTTTCATCAAAAATATCCGCGTTCGCCAGGGGGATAAGTTCGTGAGCGCCAAAGTTGTTTCCTATGCGGTAGACCAGAACGCAGTCATCCTGGAACTCGCTGAGGCATTGCCTGATTCCAAACCCCTCAAATTTGAGGCGGAGAAGAAAGGTCCTTTCTTTGCCGCACAGTATCAGCCGCTGAATGGGGAATGGAATGTGAGTCTTAAACCGGTGTCCGACCGCGTGGTTACTCCGGAACATTCTGATCCGTTTATCTCCCTGGGTTCCGCTGCATTGCTGGTGGATAAGGCGGGAGTTCCGGTAGCGATTTCCATGAAAGATGAGCTCCCTCTGAACGAGTCATGGAAAGGTTCACCCACCAAGTCGTGGACGATGATCGATGCCGCAAAGATGAGTGAAATGATCAGCGCAGTGAACAAAGCGGCTGACGCCTCCATTGTTCGGGTTCAACTGAACTTCCGCAGCCCAAAAGCCACCGACCAAAATACCCGGGCTGGATATGGTCGATCGAATCAGGAGGAAAACGAAACGGAGAAAAATGTGACCGGGCTGGTGATCGGCGACAAAAAGGTCCTCATTCTCGCCGAGCTGAAGCCTAAGCTGACGGCACGGTTGCAGCGTATCACGGTTTTTGGGGCGGATGGAAAATCGGTCCCCGCGAAATTTCAGGCATCGTTAAAGGATTACGGAGCATTCGTTGCCACAATCGATTCGCCCGTGACCAAGGCACCCGCGTGGTCCAGCGAACCTATTTTGAAAACTCGCAATCAGCTGTTGCTCGCGGCTGACGTAGCGGTAAAAGGGGAAAAGCGAGTGGCCTATCATCAACATGCCCGAATCGCATCTTTCACGTATGGATGGCGTAATCAGGTCTATCCTGAGATTGCCGATAAAGACACGGATATCTACCTGTTCAACCTTAGGAACGAGCTGGTCGCCCTCCCGATCTCGCGTCGGGACCGGAGCACAAAAGAACGTTATTCGACCACTGAAGATAAGAACCTGACTGCCGCTACTTATCTCGAAGCTGTGTTGGCAAACCTGGAGAAGCATTCCGATGTGGCCAACGCGCCATTGTCTGAAGAAGAGGAGAACCGCTTGGCCTGGCTCGGGATTGAGCTCCAACCGATGACGGAAGATCTCGCGCGAGTGAATCAGGTTTCAGAATACACCGACGACGGCGATGTGGGAGCGATGGTGACCCACGTCTATGAAGGTTCCCCAGCCGCAAAGGCGGGAATCGAAGCTGGCTACATTTTGCTCCGTCTTCGGACCGCAAGTGACCCAGCGCCTTTTGATGTGAAACTGCAGGATAACGCTGCCTTCCAGGAAGCTTTCCCCTGGGATCGGTTGGATGAACTGCAGGATCGTTATTTCGACCGCGTCCCATCACCGTGGCCCTCTGTAGAGAATACGTTCACCCGCCAGTTAACCGACCTCGGAGTCGGCACTGAATATACCGCCGAGTTTTTCAATGATGGAAAGATCGTTGAGAAAACGTTCTCCGTGACGGCCGGTCCGGTGCATTACAACTCCGCGCCCCGTTTCAAAACCGATCTGCTCGGTTTAACGGTGCGCAACCTGACCTACGAAGTGCGTCGCTATTTGCAGCGTCGAGAAGAGGAACCGGGCATCGTGATATCGAAGATCGAACCGGGCAGCAAGGCGGCCGTTGCCGGCATCAAGCCTTACGAAGTCATCACGCACATCAACGAGAAGCCGGTGAAGAACGTCAACGAATTCGAATCGCTCCTCGCCATCCCGGGCGATCTGAACATTTCGGTGAAGCGCATGGCCAAAGGGCGCATTGTGAAGATCAGTGCGCCGGTGGCTGCGACCGACTGATTGATCGAGTTCGAGTTGAGGACAGGAGGCGTCGGTGGAACTATCCCGCCACGCCGTAGGAGATCAATTTCAATTCCCAGGCACCGCGATCGAACGCCACTCTTCGGTGACCGCCCACATGTTGATCGGATCGAACGACTTGCCGAACTTCATGAACCGCGCACTGCCGTCAGCCAGACTGTAGTTAGAACCTCCACCTCCGATACCTTCACCGGTGTCGGTTTCTTTTTTGCGCGCGGTCATGTGGCGGTTTTGATCGAGCTGAGTGATATCTTCGTAGGTTTCGAAGTCGAAATACCAGTGTCCTGATGTCACATCCTTCTCCCCGAGCACGATTGTTTCGGAAGTCTTCCTGATACTGTTTTCACGAATGGAGACATCTCCGAGCGCTGCCGTTTGCCGCCATTTACGATCTCCTTCAAAAAGGGGAACATAGTAGTCATTCCAACCATTGTAGATATAACTCCGGGGAGCTGCGTCCGCGGGATGGAGTTCCAAATCAACATTGTTCACCTCCGGAGTTTTCCCATCGGTAGGACAATAAAGGATCTTAACGTTTTTATAGTAGGAAAAGAGTCGGTTGGGCCAACGATTCGGATGGGAACGGGGCGGAAGAAATCCTTCGTTTTCATCCGCATACATACTCGTGGACAGGCCGAGTTGTTTGAGGTTGTTCAAACAAGAAATTTTTCTAGCGGCTTCTTTTGCCTTGCTGAGGGACGGCAGCAACATTCCCGCGAGTATCGCAATGATGGCAATGACGACGAGAAGTTCGACCAATGTGAACCCCTCGGTTCGCTGTCTACCCTGTCTCGCATTCGTTCTCATTACTCCCATTAAGACGCAAGAAAACCGCGATGGTTACATCTCCCCGGACCGCGGCTATGGGCAGAGCCCTAGCCGCAGCGCGTGAGTATGTAAACGGGGTCAGATTATCCTACGTTTTTCCCAGGTTTACGCGCTGCGGCTAGGGCTGTGCCCATAGCCGCGGTCCGATAAAAAAATCCTGCAAAGCTTTTACGCCTTGCAGGATTGCTTGAAGAAGTAATCTAAAGATTAGACGAGCGACTTCACCTTCTTGATGATCGCTTCGAAGTCGATGCCGAATTTGCCCAGCAATTCTTCCGGTTTACCGGAGCGTGGCAATTCGAGAACGGCGAGCTTGTGGACTTTGATGCCCTCGCTGCTGACTTCACCGGCGACCGTGTCACCAATCCCGCCTTCGGGATAATGATCTTCCACGGTGAGGATCAGGTTGTTCGTCTTTTGCGCAGCAGCCTTAATAATATCTTTGGCGAGCGGCTTGATGCTGTAAGCGTCAATGACCGTTGCGCCGATACCCGCCTTGGCGAGCTCTTCCGCCGCTTTCAAAGCTTCGAAAAGAGTCACACCCGCAGAAACGATCGTGATCTTGTCGCCGGCGGCCTGCTTCAGAATTTTCGCGCCGCCGATCGGGAACTTCTCATCGTTGCCGTAGATCACCGGGGTCTTTGGACGGGAGGTGCGGAGGTAACAGATGCCTTTGTAACCGATCATCTGTTCCAACATTTTCTCAGTGGAAACAGCATCCGCCGGATAGAAAACAACGCTGCCCGGGATGGAGCGCATCATGCCGAGATCTTCCAACGCCATCTGCGAAGCGCCGTCTTCACCGATGCTGACGCCGACATGGGAGCCGACGAGTTTTATGTTCGACATCGAAACACCCGCCATGCGGATCTGATCATGCGCGCGGGTAAAGAACGCTGCGAAGGTCGAAGCAAAAGGAACTTTGCCGAGCGCACCGAAACCAACCGCCACACCGACCATGTTCTGTTCAGCAATGAAACATTCCGTGAAACGTTCCGGGAACTTCTTGTTGAACTTGTCAGAGAAAGTGGAGTTCTTCGTGTCACCGTCCATTGCGACCACGCGCGGATCGGCTTCGCCCATGCGGACGAGCGCGGCACCGTAGGCTTCGCGGGTGGCAATCTTGTCGCCCAGTTTGTAGTTGATGGCAGGGTAGCTCGCCGGTGCAGTGCGGTTCGGTGCGGGCAACGCATGAGGTTTCGGAATTTCGATTCCAGCACCACCGCGAGCTTTTGGTTGCAATACAGCAATCGCAGCCTGGGCTTCGTCTTTGGAGAGCGCCTTGCCGTGCCATGCATCTTTGTCGCTGGCGTTTTCGATGCCGTGACCTTTGAACGTTTTAGCAATGATCGCCAACGGTTGATCGCCCAATCCAGCTGCGCCAAGCACTTCGAGGATTTCTTCCATGTCATGACCATCGATGACTTCTGTGCGCCAGCCGAATGCCGCAAAGCGTTTGGCGTAGGTTTCGACATCATGACCGAGCGAGGTCGCCTGGCTTTGGCCAAGGCGGTTGACGTCGACAATCGCCACGAGGTTGCTCAGCTTGTAGTGACCGGCGAGCAGAGCAGCTTCCCAGACGGAACCTTCGGCACATTCGCCGTCGCCGAGCAGAACGTAGGTGCGGAAATCGAGTTTGTCCTGGCGGGCGCTCAAAGCCATACCGACGCCGACGCTCAAACCTTGTCCGAGTGAACCAGTGGCCACGTCGACGAAAGGAAGGCGAGGCGTAGGATGACCTTCGAGATCATGACCCCATTCGCGAAGCTTCAGAAGTTCAGAGGTTGGGAACAAACCGGTCTCGGCCCAGGCAGCGTAGAGCAGGGGAGCGGCATGACCTTTGGAAAGGATAAAGCGGTCGTTATTATAAGCGCGCGGATTTTTCGCATCGTAGCGCATGTGACCGAAGAAGAGAGCGGCAACAACATCTGCGGCAGAGGCGCAGGAAGTAGGGTGACCACTGCCGGAGGCGGTGGTGGCAGCAATCGAGTGAATTCGGAGTTGATTAGCAACTTGTGACAGGACTTCAGGAGAGACTTCAATGTTTTCAGCAGTGGCGTTCATATTATTCGCAGTGGCAAACTCTAAAAAGCTTCGTTCAAAAGGGAAGAAAAGAATTCAGAAGTGTGCGGATTAAAAAAGAGAGCGACTATGAGTATCTCTCATGGATGCGTCCTGCGCGAGGCAAGTAAAGGCGGCGAAGGATTGGGTCTGCGGTAGACCACTTACAGGAGAAAATTAGCCACTTACGGCTCGGGAAAACCGGGAACCGAAGAGAAAAACCGAAAGAAAAGGGTCCCGGTTCTGGAACCGGAGGGTCCAAGCCGAAGGAAAAGGGTCTCGGTTCTGGAACCGGAGGGTCAAACCGAAGGAAAAAGGTTCCGGTTCTGGCATTTCGGACGCGGAAAACTCCGATTTCGGTCCAAAAACTCCGCCTTCCACTCAGAAAACATGGAATTCGATCCGTTTTCTGCCTGTTCTGGAGAAAACCCATCAGACTTGCTTCGGCTCGTCGCAAGATCGTCACAGAATCGTAACTAACCCTTTTTCATAAGATCGGGCACCTTCGCCTCAGGAATATATTATGAAAAACATCGTCGCAAAACTAGGGATGATCGCCTTAGCCACCACCCTGGCTGTTTCGGCTCAGGCCGGAACGATCACTGCCAAAGGCTCGGACACTCTCGTGATCCTCGCCCAGAAATGGGCCGAGACTTACATGCAGAAGAATCCCGGCACCAAGATTCAGGTGACAGGTGGCGGATCAGGAATTGGCTTCGCCGCATTGCAGAACAAAACAACCGACCTCGCCAATGCTTCGCGTAAAATCAAAATAAAAGAAATCGAAGCCTGCGTGAAATCGTTTGGCAAACGTCCGACGGAATACAAAGTGGCGCTGGACGGATTATCCATTTATGTAAACGAGGCGAACAAAGTGCAGGAACTCAGCCTCGAGCAGTTGGAAGGAATTTTCACGGGTAAAATTAAAAATTGGAACCAGGTGGGTGGAGATGACGCGCCGATCACGATCTATAGCCGCGAGAACAGTTCCGGCACTTACGAGTTTTTCAAAGAACATGTTTTGAAAAATAAGGATTTCGCCGCAACGGCGCAGACATTGCAGGGGACCGCGCAGGTCATTCAAAACGTCGCAAAGGAAAAGAATGGAATCGGTTATGGCGGTGGTGCATACGGTGCCGGGGTAAAACACTTGAAAGTGAAAAAGGACGAGGGCTCTCCCGCAGTTGAGCCGACCGAGGAAACGGTCGTGAACGGCACCTATCCAATTTGGCGTCATCTCTTCATCTACGTGAACCCCGCTCTGGACAAAGGTGAGGTCTCATCCTATCTGACATGGATTCGTAGCGATGAGGGACAGAAAGTGGTGAAGGATGTGGGTTATTATCCGTTGCCAGCGAATTTCCGGAAATAGCATTCGGAGAAGAATTTAAACCACGGATGGACACGGGGTGGGAGATAGGAGTGATTGAGGCTGGCTACCGATGCAACGCGCTGCGGCTGGATCCTTCGGACACAGCCGCGGTCCGTCCCGTCGGGGATTGAAGACCGGGCTGAAACAAGACATCGGTGGAGTCTCGGATTTGTTCGATCAGCGCGGTGGTGTGGGACGCCTGTTTTCCCTAATCCGTGTTCATCCGTGTCCATCCGTGGTTAAAAGTTTTGACAGGATCTAATGAATTAAGCAAATGCCGCAAACGCACAAATCGAAACGGAGCATCGGCTGGATGGGGCTGCATCGCGGGCACAAGGCCCGTCCGCTTGAATGGATTGTGGAGAAGCTGATCTTTCTCGTTTCGCTCTCAGCCATCGTGATGGTCTTTCTGATCTTCGCTTTTGTGCTGCGCGAGGCGTTCCCCATTTTTCTGGGGAAAGCGAACAGCTCGGCAGTCCGTCCGGTCATTCCACCCGGGCAGATGGACAAATTGTCACAAGCAGAATTGGCGACTTACCTTGGGTTAACCAAAAGTGAGCTGAAGGAAAAGGACCGTGAAACGTTGCAGTTGCTGATGGAACTTAAAGTGGAAGCCGCCAAAGAAGCTCCGGATGATAAAGACGCTGGCGTGAACACGACGGATTGGCGTTATATTCTGAGGCCATATGAATGGAGCGGGTACGACAAACCTGAGAACATCTGGCAGCCCATTTCTCAAATTCCCAAATACAATATCATCCCTCTGCTCGTCGGCAGCCTTAAGGTGACGGTAGTCGCTCTGCTTTTTGCAGTCCCCCTGGCACTGGGCGCGGCAATTTATGTCTCTCAATTGGCGAGGCCGAAATGGAAAGAAGTAATCAAACCAGCGATTGAATTACTCTCCGGCATCCCGTCAGTCGTCCTCGGCTTTTTTGCCTTGATCGTTATGGCCAGTTTTCTTCAATCGGGCTTCGGTTATGAATCGCGGCTGAATGCATTTGTGGCTGGTATTGCGCTCGGTCTTGCTCTCATTCCAGTGATTTTTTCCATCGCGGAAGATGCGTTAACCAGCGTCCCTCGCAGCTACGTGCAAGGGGCCCTCGCCCTGGGTTCCACGCGTTGGCAGACTGCGTGGAAGATTGTGCTGCCTGCTGCGGTGCCGGGAGTTTTTGCGGCAGTAGTCCTCGGGTTCGGTCGTGCTATTGGGGAGACAATGATCGTTCTAATGGCCAGCGGCAACGCGAGTATCATGTCCTGGAACCTCTTTGACTCGACTCGCACGGTTACTGCGACCATTGCGGCCGAGTTGGCGGAAGCGGTCTTTGGTGGACATCATTACAGGATGCTCTTCATGATCGGAACGCTGCTATTTATTGTGACCTTTGTTTCGAATCTAATGGGTGGATGGGTGATGCAACATCTGAAACGGCGCTTGGAGGGAGGCAAGTGAAGAGTCGTTTTCAACGTCAACAGTTTGATTATGTCTCGTTCTTCTGTACCGGGCTGACCGGAGCGGCGACATTTTTGATTCTCGGCATCCTGGCGGTCATCATCGGAAATGTAGTCTATCACGGGTGGGAGAGTTTCTCCTGGCGGTTCGTGAGCGGTGGCACGGAGCGCGACATGTTTAGTGTTGAGAACGCGGGCATTTTACCGATGATCGTAGGCACTGCTATTCGTGTGATCCTGATGACCATCTTCGTTGTGCCGGTCGGAGTGATTACGGCGATCTATCTGACCGAGTACGCGCATTCCACCTCCTTTTTCACCCGCATCATTCGCGGCGCCGTGAATAACCTGGCAGGGGTCCCATCGATCGTCTTCGGTCTGTTCGGCCTTGGATTTTTCATCAGCTTTATGGGTCAAAACATGGATGCGGCTTTAAACAACTCAGAACCAGTCTGGGGAAAGCCGGCCTTGATCTGGGCTTCGCTGACCCTGGCGGTGATGACGCTTCCCGTCGTGATCGTTGCGACTGAGGAATCTCTGAAGGCGATTCCATCAGGTCTGCGCGAAGCGAGCCTCGCTCTGGGTGCAACCAAGTTGGAAACAATCGTGAAAATTGTCTTACCACAGGCAATGCCTGGAATTCTGACGGGGACGATCCTCGCGGTAGGGCGCGCAGCGGGCGAAGTGGCACCTATTTTATTTACAGGTGCGGCTTACTATATGGCGCAGATGCCGAGATCGCTTACCGATCAGTTTATGGACCTCGGCTATCACGTTTTCATCCTTTCCACACAGTCGCCTAACATCGAACAAACGCGTCCGATTCTTTATGCGACAGTGCTGGCGCTTCTGATTCTAACGTTTGCTTTAAACATTGTCGCGGTGTTGGTGCGGGCGCGCATGCGTGCCGCCATGCGGTTGCTCAATTGACCTTTGTATGACTCAAGTTCCGTTACAGAAGTTAACAGCCAAAGATTCAACCGCTGCGGTTGCGTCTGGGCAGGTCCCGCTTATCGAAACCCGGAATCTTTCGCTGTACTATGGCAAAGCGCAGGCACTGAAGAATATCAGCTTCGATATCTCAGAGCGGGTGGTGACTGCGTTCATTGGCCCATCGGGTTGCGGTAAATCGACCTTGTTGCGTTGTTTCAATCGCATGAACGATTTGATCGATAACGTGCGGATTGAGGGTGAAGCGAAGATTGGTGGCGAAAATATCTACGGCAAAGACATCGATGTTATAGAATTGCGCAAACGGGTGGGAATGGTCTTTCAGCGGTCCAATCCTTTTCCGAAATCGATTTACGATAATATCTCCTATGGCCTTCGGTTGCACGGAACCAAAGACAAGAGCGAGCTGGATTCGATCGTTGAGAAAAGTCTCCGCCAGGCGGCACTCTGGGATGAAGTAAAAGACCGGTTGAATGGGAGTGCGCTGGGTTTATCCGGAGGACAGCAGCAACGTCTCTGCATTGCTCGCGCCATTGCGATTCGGCCTGAAATCATTCTTATGGATGAACCAGCCTCCGCGCTCGACCCGATCGCCACTGCAAAAATCGAAGAGCTCATTCTTGAGTTGAAGCAGGAGTTCACCATCGTGATCGTCACGCACAACATGCAGCAAGCGGCGCGTATCTCGGATCGGACCGCTTTTTTCTATCTGGGTGAACTAATCGAGTATGGCCCAACAAATAAAATTTTTACCAATCCTGCTAAAAAACAAACAGAGGACTACGTGACGGGACGGTTCGGATAAATTATGCAAACGCACTTTGACCAGGAACTCCGGGAGTTAAAAGAAAAGCTGCTCACGATGGGGAGCCACGCTGAAACGGCTTTGAGTAATTCCATTCGTGCTCTGGTGGAGCGGGAAGATGCGCTCGCGCGCAAGGTCGACGAAGACGATGAGATTCTCGATCAATTCGAAGTGGAGATCGACGAAATGGCGATCAACCTTCTGGCGAAAGCTCCTTTAGCCAGCGACCTTCGTTTGATTGCCGTGGCGATGAAGATTTCGCACAACCTGGAGCGGGTGGGTGATGAAGCCACGAAGATCGCAAGGCGTGCGCTGGAGCTGAATCAGGAACCGCAGCTTAAGCCGTATGTAGATATTCCGAACATGGCAAAAATCGCCTTATCCATGCTGAAAACCGCGTTGGATTGCTTTGTGAATCGGGACGCGGAGAACGCTCGTAAGATCATTCCGCAAGACAAGGAAGTTGATCTTCTGAACAAACAACTTCATCGGGAACTGGCGAGCTACATGGTTGAAAAACCGAACACTATTTCTCGTTGTCTTGCGCTCATGGTGATTTCCAAGAGTCTGGAACGCATCGCGGATCACGCGACCAACGTGGCGGAAGAGGTGGTTTACCTCTGTGAAGCGCAGGACATTCGGCATACGGGTCGCAAATCCAAAAAGGTCACATGAAGCCGATTATTCTCGTTGTCGATGATGAACCGGACGCAGTGGAGTTGATCGAATTCAATCTAAAGAATGCTGGGTTTACGGTGAAGACCGCGAGCGATGGTGCGGATGCCCTGGCGAAGGCTCGTTCTCTTTTGCCCGACGCCGTGGTGCTCGACTTGACGTTACCGGAAATGGACGGCTTTGAGGTTTGTAAGCTGTTACGACGGGATCCGAAGACAGCCTCCATTTCCATCATCATGCTCACGGCCAAGGCATCCGAGATCGATCGAGTGCTGGGATTGGAATTGGGCGCTGATGATTATCTCACAAAGCCATTCAGTCCTCGGGAGTTGGTGTTGCGAATCAAAAAGCTTTTGGAACGACGGCAGAATGTTTCAGGCCCGCAACAGGTATATCGTTTTGGGGATTTGTTCATTGATGTGCCACGCCATGAGGTCACTTTGAAGAACAAGAAAATTGAACTGACTGCCACGGAGTTTAAGCTGCTCTCAATTCTGGCCGAGCGAACCGCGGTGGTGCAGTCGCGGGACAGCCTACTGCGAGATGTTTGGGAATACGACAAATCCATGGATACCCGCACGGTAGACACGCACATGCGGCGGCTTCGGGAAAAGTTGGGAGCTGCCTCGCGTTATCTCGATACGGTTCGGGGCGTGGGTTATCGGTTTAAGGTGGATTGATCATGTGGCCAACCCTTGCAGCTACCTTCTTCGCGCTGGCCCTCGCAGTTCATCTTCTCTGGCGAAGAAAATATTTGGCTGCGTTGAAATTCAACGAAGCTCAATTGGCCAGAATACAGGAAGTGCAATCTGGCCTTATCTCCGCCGCAGAGGCGCAGCAAACCGCAGTGTTGAACAGCATGATTGAGGGGGTGCTGCTTTTAGACAACGAAGGGCGAATTCGTCTGGCGAACCGAGCGTTGGAGAAGTTCTTCGGAGTCACGGCCAATATCTACGGTAAGACAATCATTGAAGCGTTCCGCAATCATGAACTGGCGGAGCTCGTCTCGCGGCTAAAAACGGACCGGGAAATCGTCGACTTTGAGCTGCAGCTCTCCGAGATCCAGCCGCGCTGGCTTCAAGTCAATGCGGCGCGCATTACGAATGCAGTAAATGAATCCTCCGGGTCTATTCTGGTTTTTCACGATTTGACCCGCCTGCGCCAGTTGGAGAATACGCGCCAGGAATTTGTTGCGAATGTCAGCCACGAGCTGCGGACGCCACTTTCCATGATCAAGGGCTATGTTGAAACGCTGCTGGATGGGGCGAAAGACGATCCAGAGGTGGCCGTTAATTTTTTACGAATCATTGAAAAGCACGCGGACCGATTAACTTTTTTAATCGATGATTTGCTAACTATTTCTAAGCTGGAATCCGGGCAGATCACTTTGAGCTGTGAGGACGAGGCGCTACGGCCAGCGGTTGAGAAAGTACTGCAGAACTTCGCGGGACGTGCTGCTGAAAAGGGCATGAAATTGGAAAACGCCGTTCCCCCGGAAATGCGCGTGGTCGTGGACCTTGCACGCCTGGAACAGGTTTTCGGGAATCTCATTGATAACGCCATCAAGTATTCCCATTCCGACGGAAGTGTTACAATCGGCGCCCGGGTAACTGAAAATGAGGTGGTTGTATGGGTGAAGGACACTGGGCCAGGCATTCCACCTGAAGCTCGGGAACGAGTGTTCGAAAGATTTTTCCGGGTCGACAAGGGACGTTCTCGAGGGCAGGGGGGCACCGGGCTTGGCCTCGCGATCGTTAAGCACGTTGTCCAAAGCCACGGGGGCACGGTTTGGATAGAAAGCGAGATGGGGAAAGGATCTGTCTTTTCTTTCTCTCTCCCACGGGTGGCGAAACCCGCCCAGTCCTGAGTTTGCGTCCCCTCGTTCATTTCCCATTTGAACCGAATCGGATGACGACGAAGTCTTCCGTTTCCTTCAAACGGAAACCAGACTTTTGCAGTTCCCGGGCAATCTCTGGCATGTGAGCGGCGCCCCAGGGAACGATGATGGTGCCAGTGTGCGCCAAATGGGATTCGATCTCGTTGAGGAGGTGTCTATTTCGTTTCCGGAGCAGATCATCAAAGAGTTTCCTCTCAAAACCAGGCGGAGGGGAATACTGCATCAGTTTCAACAAGAGTTCCGGGCTCATCTCCTGCGTATGGAAAAGCATTGCAAGGTTCAGCAGGGCAATCGTCTCAGGCGCGAACTCTTCTATGTCGATATCGGCTCTGATTACTTCACCCTGCGTCGGTTTGAATTCCTGTTGTTGTTCAGCAAGGCCAAGCGAGGCGGCCGCTCGCTTATAGCTGATCTTGTTCGTAAGCAGTCCTTGAGTGTCTGTCACTCCCTCGGCCAAAATGATAGAATTGGTAGGAAACGATTGCGAAAGCTTCTGGTAAAAAGCCGCATCGCCAATGTGCGCTACCGGGAACAACTGAATGGTCTTGCCCTCGTTATTCACATATTTGCGCATTTGAACCGTCAATCCGCTTGAACGAAGTCCAACGAAACCGTCGCTGAAATGGTTTACGGCGAATGAGGAACAAGCGCCCAGATAGGCAACCGTCCCCGGCAGAAAAACAAGGACGTTTACCAACAGGAATCCGAACAGGTTAATCCAGCTGAATCGAGGGGCTTTAAGCTGAGCTGCCGTGATCAACGGCCATTGGAATTTCGATCCATGTCTGATGAGGCAGAGGATCCCAATGCCGACGAGCACCTGAGTCAATGAGATTGCCCAGGTGATCCTCTGAATGTGGCTGTAAAAGTAGATGAAAAGCGGAATTGAAATCAGGAAGGCGATCGGACTGAAGAGTGTGAGAGGAAGAAACCAACGTTTGGGAATCATCGGAGTGAGTCCGATCAATAGATAAACCACAATTGCCAGAATGATGGCGAACATAAACAGAATGGCACGGAGCCCGGTCAACGTCCTCACTCCGAATAAAAGAATGAGCGAATCGTCCAGCAACGACACCAATCCATCCGCGAGGAATAGGGCGATGAACAAGCTGAGTAGAATGGAAATGCCCTGTCGCATCCCCGGCTTACCAGCCTGTCCCTGTGCTGGAGGCAGAGGTGGTACGTTCCCACGCGCGAACCTACTATCAGAAGATTGATCCATTGCTACGGCTAAATTAAGAGCCCGGCCCGTTTTGGCAAAGCTTTGTCGGCAGATTCCGTCCTTGTTGATGATATCCATGGGAGAGATCCCTCTGTGTCTTTCCGAAACCGGTTGCAGAGGACTCTCGAAAGTGTAAAAGCATTCATGGAATCGCCCGTGGCAGAATATAATATATCACAGAAGCCGCGCTCGAAAATACAAGGTAGACTCCTGACGGCGTTCCATATTCTTGTCGTCCTCTTTGGTTTTTTTCTGTTCTTTGCGGCTTATTGGCTGGGTATTCTTTTTAACGCACTTTACGTATTGCTTCTCATCCTGGTTGCGGGAGTCACCGTTTCCCGGATCATCGGTGTTTCGGTAGGGTCTCTCGAATTGCGCTATGTGTGTCGTCCATTTGACCGCGCTTTCCTGCCTTTTCTGCTGCAAAGTTTAAATCTTGGGGTCTTCCTGATCCTTACAGTGTTTGTGTTGCAGCTCGCAATCGTTCCCGTTCAATTCGATCCAGGGCAATACCGCTCGATGCTTTTGATTGCCTGGGCATCTGCTGCATTTCTTTTTATCTTTGGGCTGATTCCACAGAAAAAAGTGCGCATTTCCACGAACAGCTTCTTTTTGGTGGGATGGCTTTTTCTTGGACTGGAATTGATTCGGATTTTGTCACCACCCCCTTCCAGTTCGCAGACGGTGTTACTCGCCTCACCCTTTGCGCGCGAAGCTTACATTTTCAACGGAGGCCGGAGCACTTTGCTCAACCATCATTATCCCCTCGTAGCGCAACGGCACGCTGTGGACATTACCGTGACGAAAGAGGGCCTCGACGCTGTTGGAGATAAGTCTAAATTAGAATCCTACCCCGCCTGGGGACAGATTCTTCACGCTCCGGCAGATGGTAAAGTTGTGAAGGTGATCAATGATCGTCCGGATCTGCCAATTGGGGAAACCGACGCGAAGCGAATCATTGGAAACCATGTTGTGCTGGATATCGGGAGGGGCCGATTCGTCCTTATGGCGCATTTGAAGCAGGGCAGTGTTCTTGTGAGCGCCGGAGACAATGTTAAGCAGGGGCAACCGCTCGCGCAGTGTGGCAATCCCGGAAATACGAGTGCTCCCCATTTGCATCTTCAAGTGCAGAGCCATGCTGATTTTAACTCCGGCGATCTTTACACCTTTCCTATTCTGTTTCAGGACGTGACGCGGGTGCGGTCGGGAAAGCCGGAATTACTGAAACAAGCGGATGTGCGCCGCAACGATACTATCATACCAGCGACGCCCGTAGCGCCTCGTTGATTGCCTTTTACATTAAGCCGGGAACCTGCGTTCCCGGCTTTTGCATTAAATCAGCCAGGTATTAATCCCACTGAATGGCATCTGCCATAACGACGTAGCCGGTCGTTGTCCAGCAGGAGAGCTTGACGTTGACGGTGCCGCTCATGCTCCAGCTTCCAAGTAGATTCCATACCCCGCCGGCTCCTTGTTGATTTTTGTTTACCGTGGTGGTTCCAGCGGCGTGCGTCACGATGTAAGGAGCTGTCGCGGAACGATTCGTTCCTGCAGGCCACCAGGCGCGCACATTCCAGGTGGCACTGGTGTTGAGAGCGGTGCTCCACTCGGCCGGTTCACTAACGGCTGCGGTGCTGTGATAGCGGTAATCAGCGCCGTACTTGTCAGCGGCGGAACTGGCGGTGGCCCAGGTGCCGATTACGCTAAAGCCAGCACTGCTATTGTCCACAACGCGCGCGGTTTTACCGGTGGATGTTGTGCCCCAGTTATTACGGCGACCGTAACGGGTGTTCCAGTCAGTCAGCGATTGTTTCGGGCGGGTCACAACGACCACACCGTAGTCGGATCCACGAGCTTCGCGGGTGATAACAGAGCTGGTTGTGGTGCTATGTACGAGTCCCATGTGATTGCCCGGGCCGCCAGCGCTGGAGCGATATACCCAGAAATCCCACTGAGCAAGGGCGGACTGTGTAGTAGAGCTAACGTTGGCAACCGTCCGGTCATAAAACATGTCAGTATTGTAGGGATGACTTGAGGCGGTGTGCTCCCCGATCAGGTTCGGGATAGCAAGGCAACGCGGCACATAAGAGGAGCAATCAACGCCTTCAGTGCTGGATGCGTCCCAGACATTGTTATCGATCCAGCCTTCGTCCCCGCCGAATACGTAGCGTTCGTTGAGGCCGTGATACGAGTAGGCATCGGCTTGAGCTTTTGTGTAGTTCGCGTCGTATGCCTGAGCGAGACTCGCCGTCATGACGAGGAGTGCTGCTGCAAACCGGGCTGCAGTTTTGCGGTTTATTGGATTTGTTTTCATAGTTTCCGTCATTCGATTGTTGTGCGTTTGGTATCTGAGTGTGGGCGTTGCACTGGGGAAATTGTGTTTAACGGCTATTGGCCTGCGTATTCGAAGGAAATCAATCGGCCTTCCTTTCCGTCGCCGGCAAATACGACGATACCGTTCCGCGCTGGAGCCATGTGGCGGGTGGTATCGAACGCGAACCAGACATCCAGTTCGGCAACTTGAACAGTGCCACTCGCCGGATCGACACGAGCTACGCGCCGCATCCGATAATCGCCTTCCAGGTTGTACAAGACCCAAACGATCCCGTTGCTGTCGGTCATTACCTCTTCAACGCTGGAGATGGCCGACCCAAAGGTGATTGGAAATTCTTTGCCATCGCCCAGCGCGACCACAAGTTTGTTGCCGTCGACTTTCGCCAGCCCATCGCTATCAACATCTCTCGCCGATAGAGTGTTTGAGACTGTGTCGTAATCAAACTTTGTGCCTATGGGAAATTGTTTCTTCGCTGAGGCAGAGCCAATCAGAATGGCTGCGTCTCCCTCGATTTTGTAAATGCGATCATTGTAATGATCGATTACTACCACGACCCCGAGACTGTCCGTCGTCATATCGGTGGCCCCTTTGGTTGGGAGCGCGATTTTGGCGAGCAGGTTGCCGGCATCGTCATAGCGCAGGACGCGTTTGTTCACATTATCCAGCACGTAAAAATGTCCATTTGAGTAGGCGACGGATGAAGGCCCAACCGTGGCTCCTTCCTGTCCGGGCAACGGCTTGTCGAGGCCGAAGGCGTTGGAACTACTATTCCATTCACTACGTACGAGAACTCTCTTTTCGAGTTTCATCGGTTGCGGAGTGCCGGGTGCAGCCGAGGATTGAGCAGGGCTGGGCAATCCCAACTTGTTCGCCCTAGCCCGGATATTTCACAGGTGAGTTGGTTTTGGGCAAAAGAAGTAAATTTTTACGGAAAAAGTGCTTCTGATTGAGGGAGTTAAATTGTGGTGGGCTGACCACAAGAGGAAAACC
>JBKJKE010000206.1:0-32757 GCA_046597605.1 Limisphaerales bacterium
GTGACAATCTTAAAACTAAGAACCCGCTGACTGGAAAGCCGGATGCGGGAAATCCGCCCGTCCGGTTTGGAGGGAGGGGAAACGTTAATCCGTTTTCCCTACCCCTATTTATCAAAATTCCCTCCGGGAGTGGCTAAATCGTATTCCACCGGAAATAGCGAAGAACCCGTTTTTTGGATATGCCCGATTCCATTGAAAGCTGGAAAGTTCACCGCAATGCACTAGTTTGCGCACCGATGTCCGGTCCCGTAAATCCTGCGTTCGCGGCTTTCCTTGCCGAATTCAAGGAGGAGCTTGTCTTTGCTCAGATCTTCATATCCCGCCGCGATGCGGGGTACCAGTTGCGACATGTCACTAACCGCGATGTTCCGCAGGAGGGGTTGAAGAAGATTGCTTTGTCGGAAGTTAGATCCCTCGTGGATGCAACCGCGACGAGGCAATTTCGTCCGCTCAAGTCAGCCCCGAATCTTTCCGCTGGTTGGATACTATTCCTCGCCAATGAAGAGCAGCTCGAATTGGCTCTCAATCAATTTTATCCGAATGCACTCGCAGATTGGTTTTCGGTGCGGGGAGCAAATCCGCCGATCACCCACTATCGCGAATTCACCGCACGTCAGAGCGGGATGTATCGGATTACCAGCATGTTGAGCGATGGTCAGGCTGCTCACGTGATTCGGGCTTGCTGTCACAAGAACTTTTGCCTTAAGCAACGGCTCTGGAGTGTGGGCGGGCTATCCAGTGATGCCCCATCTGAAAAAAGTATTGTTCCATGCCTTGAACCTTGCGCCATTTTGCTGGAATTTGCCCGAAAGGGAATGCGTATCGAGCAGGAGGAAAAAGTTCACCTCTCATTTTCCCCTAGCGATATTGCCAGTCTGAGCTTTGCGCTCCAGGGTGCTTTAGCAGTTCCGGAGAACAACATCCGGGAAGCAGATTTTGCCGCTGCTGGCAACTTGAGAAGAATGCAATTGGCTTTGGAGAAGCTCAACTCGTCGGGCATTACACTTGCCAATATCTCTGAAGGAGAATAAACCAGAATTACTTATATGAAACTACTGTCCGGCTCTGTGTGGGGTCTTAATGTGTTAACCGTTTCGGTTGCTCTTTGTTGTGCAACGCCAAACCTCATTGCTCAATCTGAGAAGAAGGAAGCGGCTACTGAATCCAAGCCTTCAGAAGCTGATCCGGTTTTTGAGAAACGTTCCCAGGAAGTTCAGGAGCGTGCTCAACAGGCTGCCATGAAAGTTTTGCGCGCGGAACTGGAGAAGGGCGCTCGCGAGTTGCAGAAAGATTTTCCGAAGAAGCCTGAGGTCTACGAACTATTGTTCGCAATTGCCGGTGAGTCCGAGCCCGAAAAGGCCAAGGCGCTTAGCAAAGAAGTGCTGGAAAGTCCTGCCTCGGAAGATGTCAAGACAGCCGCTCGTGGGCTGCTCAAGAAAATGGAAGCCGTCGGTAAACCGGTCGATATCAAGTTCAAGGCAATTGACGGGCGTGAAGTCGATATCAGCAAGTTGAAGGGTAAAGTAGTGCTGGTTGATTTTTGGGCGACCTGGTGTGGTCCGTGCGTCCGTGAGCTTCCCACCGTGCAAGCTACTTACGAGAAACTGCATGCCAAAGGATTCGAAATCGTTGGCATCAGCTTTGACCAAAAAAAAGAAGCCCTGGAGAAGTTCGTAAAAGAACGCAAAATGGATTGGCCCCAGTATTTTGACGGGCAAGGGTGGGGAAACAAGTTCGGCCAGGAGTATGGCATCAACAGTATTCCTGCCATGTGGTTAATCGATAAGAATGGCATCCTCCGCGATTCCAGTGCCCGGGAAGGCCTGGAGCAAAAAGTGGAGAAGTTGCTTTCCGAGAAATAATTTAAGTTCAGTGGCACAAATTCAAACGGCCAGGGTTCTCCTGGCCGTTTCTTTTTGTAGCCAAGCTTTTTCTGGCACAGAGAGGAGCGGGGCGGTATTTTCAGCCGTTGAATTTTTGTTTCTCCAACTATGGATCCCAATGAAATCATAGCGCCCGACGGAAAGTTCCTTGGGATTGCCTGGTCTGTCTGGAAGGTTATTGGATGGGTGGGAAATGCGGTGTTCTTCTCCCGTTTTTTTGTGCAATGGTACGCAACAGAGAAGCACAAGAAAGTCATGGTTCCTGCGGGCTTCTGGTGGCTCAGTCTGATCGGTTCGCTCCTTTTATTGATTTACGGATTGTCCAAACGCGATTCCGTTTTCATTTTCGCTTATCTGTTCACCTGGATCCCATACATTCGGAACCTGATGATTCACTACCGGCATCACAATGCGCAGGTGACCTGTGAGTGCGGGGTTGCCTCGCCACCCTCTGCGAATTTCTGTTCGGCCTGTGGAATCCAGCTTGCAGTGAACGCCTCGGAGAAGCCTCAAGCCACGGCGTAAAAAGCACAGGAAATTTTTTAACCACGGATGAACACGGATCAGACATCTTCTGATCGGCCTTTCTCATAAGATAATCACGGCGTCAAATAACGTTTAGATTATCGATCACGAAATCTGGTATCCGTGTTCATCCGTGTCTATCCGTGGTTAAGTTCCTTTTCCAACTACACTTTTGCGTAAAGCTTACGTGGTTCAGATCCCGCCCGCAGAACGTTCTTCTGATTTTCAGTTGCGACTTCGTCCCGCTGTGATAATCGGATGGTTAACTTGAACGCAAACTCCGCTTCACCAAACGCGACCCCAAAACAACTCGGCTTCCGCATGCCCGCGGAATGGGAAACACATCACAGCACCTGGTTCACCTGGCCGCGTCCTGAGGGAATCAGTTTTCCGGGTAAATACGAAACCGTACCCCCGGTCTACGGCGCGCTGATTCGTGAACTCGTAAAGGTGGAAGAGGTGAACATCAACGTCTGGCATGCAGAAATGGAGGAATGGGTGCGTGGTCTGTTGCAGACTGAGAAAGTTCCGCTGGAACGCGTCCGCTTCCATCACTTTCCGGCCTATGAACCGTGGTGCCGCGATCATGGCCCCATTTTTCTTACACGCGAACAGAGTGGAAAACGGGAGCGGGCGATTGTTGACTGGGACTACAATGCCTGGGGCGGCAAGTATCCGCCGTTCGACCTGGATGACGCGGTGCCTCAACACGTCGCCAAATTGCGTGGGCTGCCGTTGTTTTCTCCGGGCATTGTGATGGAAGGCGGCTCTATTGAGGTCAACGGTCGTGGAACTGTTCTTACGACGGAAGCGTGCCTGCTGAATCCGAATCGCAACCCGCATCTCTCCAAGGCAGAGATCGAGAAGTATCTGTGCGATTATCTGGGTTGCACGAATGTGCTCTGGCTGGGTGACGGTATCATCGGCGATGACACGGATGGTCACATTGATGATTTAACCCGTTTTGTGAATCCCACCACCGTGGTCACCATCGTGGAAGAAGATCACGCCGATCAGAACTACGAGATCCTGCAGGAGAACCTCAAACGACTGCGCACGTTAAAAGATCAGGATGGCAACGCTTTGCGCATTGTAGAACTTCCGACCTGCGGTTTGATTGAGCATGAGGGCCAACCGTTGCCGGCCAGTTATGCGAATTTCTACATCGCGAACCAGATAGTTCTGGTTCCCACCTATCGGCATCCTAAGCACGACAAACTTGCCGTCGACATCCTGCAGAAGGAATTCCCGAAACATCGGGTCATCGGAATCGATTCGACCGAGTTGATCTGGGGTTTGGGATCGTTTCATTGCATCAGTCAACAGGAACCGGCGTAATGGGCTAAAGCGCGTAGGACGAGAGCGCGCCGCCATCGCAAGTTTCCTTGTCAACGGCTTCTCCCCACTGCCGTTTAATTAAGGCGGCGAAGCCGCCGATGGTAGCGGCTGGGCGCGCTGCGCCGGCCCCGACCGCGTACCAGCGTGTCGGAATCGGAGTTTCGAGAGCGTCGTGCGAAGTGAAAGAGGGCGTTTTGAGGCGATAGAACGCGCGCTGATCCACAAACACTCGCAGGCTTCGTTGGCAGTTCCGCCCGCTGCACGCGGTCGGGGCCGGCGAGTATGAACTATAGGACGAACGAACCGATTCTCGGTTGACCGCGCCCAGCCGCTACCTTTCTGACGCTTTCGCGCCTTCCTTAACTAAACGGCAGTGGGCTTCTCCCTTGGGACTTTTCTCGGGGATTTGTCATTTCGGTTTCCGCGGCGAGGGCTCGCGTGTGGGGACGCTTGCGGTGGTTCTTGCCGGCTGGATTTCCCTGCGCGGGACATCACTGCATTCCTTGCCACGTCCCCCCGCCTGCGCGGGACCCCATCGCGGAGTCCGCGGCGGCTCCTCGCGCGCGCGGGACCTCATTTTCGGAACCAAAACGTCGCCCCGCGCGCGCCGGACCCCGTCGCAGTTTCCGTTTCGACCCCTGGCGCACGCGCCGGAACCCGTCACAGAGTCCGCGACGACCCTCGGCGCGTGCGGGACGTCATTTTCGGAACCGCGGCGGCCCTCGGCGCGCGCTGGACCCTGCTGCGGAGTCCGCGGCGACCCCTGGCGCACGTGCCGGACCCCGTCGCAGATCCCGCGGCCGCCCTCGGCGCGCGCCGGACACCGCCGCGGTTTCCGTTTTGGGGTCCAGCACGGGGTTTGGGCCGTCCTAAGTCGCTGAAATACGTGGTTTACGCTCAAAATGATGGCCATGATGGTTTTTGGATTCGTCCTCGGTGCCGCGTGGGGTGGCGGCTTCGCTCCCTTTGGTTAACGGAAAAATCCAGAACCGGAGTGAAAAAGTCGTGTTGCTTCCGATCGATTTGCTACTCTCACCCGCATGCGATTTAGATTGTTGGATACAAGAACTCTCTTCCTGCCACTCTTTTTGGGAATCAGCATGGTGGCGATCGCGGGAGAAAAGAGACTGAATTTTGCCGAAGCGACCTCGATCTTGCAGAAAGCAGTGGAAGATGGCGCTTTCCCCGGATGCACGGTGGCTGTGGGAGATCAGTCGGGTGTCCAGTGGAGTGCCGCCTTCGGCCAATTCGACTACGAGACTGGTACGCCCGTTAAAAAGAATACCATCTACGATTTAGCCTCCCTTACGAAAGTGGTCGGCACGACTAGCGTCTATACACGCCTGAGCGCACTTGGTAAAATCAATCTCTCCGACCCGATCGGAAAACATCTGCCCGAATTCATTGCTGGTGCTGCCAACGCGGAAGAGAAAGCGAAGCGCGAAAAGATTACGATAGAGCATCTGCTGACGCACACCGGTGGAATTGCAAGTTGGAAACCGTTTTACAAAACCCTCAATTCCTACCCGGAGCTAATCCAGGCAATTTGCAAGACTCCGTTGGAATCGGATCCCGGCCAGAAATTCTCTTATAGCGATCCCGGCATGATGTTGTTGGGCGAGGTGGCGTCGAGGGCCACTGGTCAAAAGTTGCCTGAACTGGAACGCGAACTATTCTTCAATCCGCTTAAAATGCGGGACACCTTGCGCAATCCTTCCAGCAAGTTGCTTCCTCGTATTCCTCCTACGGAACGCTGGCCGGGGCAGTCCAATTACGTCCATGGAATTGTTCACGACGAGAATTCACGTGCGGGCGGCGGAATCACGGGCCACGCCGGACTATTCTCCACGGCAAGTGACTTGGGCAGGCTCGGAGCAGAATGGCTGCGCGGCCTCGATGGTAAGAGCAAGTTGATACCGAAAGAGGTGGCGGAAAACTTCATCCGGGAGCGTGGGACTTTGAACCGTAGCCTGGGCTGGGGTATTGCGTCGGAAAATGACACGGAGCGAACAGGTCTTTCGAAAAGGGCATTTGGTCATACTGGCTTTACCGGCACCTCCATCTGGATCGATCCGGAGCGTAAGTTCTTCGTGGTTCTGCTCAGCAACCGAGTTCATCCGACCCGGGATAATGGTAAAATTGGACGGGTCCGTTCGGAATTGACTGGGGCAGTAATCCGGGCGCTGGACAATCCAGTCGGTATTCCGTCCCATGAATTCAATTTTCCGGGTCGGGCGGGCGGGATGCTTTCAGCAGTACGGTAACCCTTTCGCAGGGGCGCACGGACCTGCTGCGCCTGATCTTCAAAAAATCGCGTCACGCAATTAGTTTGGTTTGGGTGAAAAGATCTCCACAACCCATTGTGTTTACAGCGGTTTCGCGTTAAAATTAGGGATTGTAACGGCAGGTCGGTTTTTCTACTATGTTCCTGTCCATTTCGGGCCGGGAAAATAGCACCGCTTGCCCCACTTTTTTATGTCCGACGAAACTGAATTTGTAGATAGCCGCGACCCATCCGCGAATCCGAACGAAAAATCCTATAACTCGGAAGATTTAGGGAAGTTAGAAGGCCTCGAAGCTGTTCGAAAAAAGCCCGGTATGTATATCGGCGGCACCGACGAACGAGCGCTTCATCATTGCGTGTCTGAGGTGATGGATAATTCCGTTGACGAATATCTCGCCGGTCATTGCAGCAAGATCGAGGTCATTATTCACATGGATGGCTCCATTTCCATCCGCGACAACGGTCGTGGTATCCCGGTGGATATCCATCCTAAATACAACATTCCGGGAGTCGAGATGGTGCTGACAACCCTGCATTCCGGCGGCAAATACGGGCAGGGCGGTTACAAGTTTTCCGGCGGTACTCACGGGGTGGGTGCCAAGTGCGTGAACGCAGTGTCAGAATGGTTCGAAGTCGAAGTCATCCGGGATGGTCAGGTGCATCACATGGAGTTCGAACGCGGTAAGGTTGTTAAGAAACTGGAAGTCATCGGCAAAGCGAAGGGCTCTGGAACCTTGATCACGTTTAAACCGGATACGGAAATCTTCCGTGAGACAGTCGAATTCAAATGCGAACGGATCACTCAGCGGCTTCGGGAATTGGCGTTCTTGAATTCGGGTCTGGAGATTACCTTTCTGGACGAGCGGGATCCTGAGGCCAAGTCAGAACTTTTCTTTTACAAAGATGGGGTCGAAGAATTCGTCAGGCAGTTGAACAAGAGCAAGACGATCATTCATCCAAAAGCGATTTCGTTCTTCAAGCAATTGAAGGTGGAGACTCCCGATAAGCAGGTGGAAGTGCATGCTGAGATCGTTCTTCAATACAACGATAGCTACACCGACCAGGTGATGTGCTACACGAACACCATCCACAATCCAGATGGCGGTGCTCATTTGTCCGGCTTTCGCAGTGCTCTTACCCGTGCCATCAATCAGTACGCCAAGCAGCAGGAGTTTTTGAAGGAGAAAGATCCGCAAATCACCGGCGACGACGTCCGTGAAGGTCTCACTGCAGTGATCTCTGTGAAACACAGCGATCCTAAATTTGAGTCACAGACCAAGGTGAAACTGATTTCCCCGGAAGTGGAAGGTATCATCGGGTCTATTTGCTACGAAGGGTTGATGAACCATTTCGATGGTAATCCGCAGGTTGGCAAAAGGGTGTTCGAGAAGGCATTGAATGCCGCTCGCGCTCGGGAAGCGGCGAAGAAAGCTCGTGAAGCGGTCCGTAAGACAGCGATGGCTGGCGGCGGTCTTCCCGGCAAGTTGGCGGATTGTTCAGATCGTGATCCAGTGAACACGGAACTCTACATTGTCGAAGGTGACTCTGCAGGTGGCTCCGCTAAACAGGGTCGAGACCGTAAGTTTCAGGCGATTCTGCCGATCCGCGGTAAATTGATTAACGTCGAGAAAGCGCGATTGGATAAGGTGCTGCAGAATAACGAAATTCGCACGATGATCACCGCGGTGGGAACCGGGATTGGTGACGGCGAAGGAGAAGGGGCTTTCAAGCTCGATAAGCTTCGTTATCACAAGATCATCATCATGACGGACGCTGATGTCGACGGTTCGCACATCCGAACGCTGCTCCTGACTTTCTTCTATCGCCAAATGCCCCAGCTGATAAAAGGCGGGTTTGTCTACATCGCGCAACCGCCGCTGTATCAGATTTCACGTAAGAAGCGTGTGGAGTACGTGGAAGATGATGCGCAGTTGAACAAGATTTTGATTCAGCTCGGCACGGAGGAAGTTCGTCTCCGCAATATTGCCGATGGGCAGGAGCGGACTGCCGGGCAATTGGCGGAAATTCTCGAGTTGCTCGTTTCACTGGATCGGTATGCCAACGCGGTGCGCCGGCACGGCGGTGATTTCGGAGAGTATGTGGAACGGAGAAGCCCGACCACGCATGAACTGCCAAGGCACTTGGTGAAAGTTCGCGCCGGTAACCAGGAGAGTGTTGAATACTTTTGCACCGAAGAAGAGCTCCGCGTTTTCAGTGATGCGAACCCCGATTTGCGTTTGTTTGGTGAACCCGAAACCGATCTTGAAGTGGCGGAAAAGCCGAAGCACAACGGGCAGTCACGGCGCGCTCGCCACGTCGAACTGCATGAAAGCAAAGCCGTTTCAGAGTTGCTCGATAAACTTTCTGTTAAAGGGCTCAACATTGAACATTATTCCGCACAGGATAAACCGCTCTTCGAACTGATCGAAGGAGAAGGCGAGAAGCAGCAGGTGAAACCGTTGTTTGCCATTCCGGAAATCCTCGCCGGGGTCATTGAAGTGGGACGTCGCGGAATCCAGGTGAAGCGATTCAAAGGTCTGGGTGAAATGAACCCAAAGGAATTGTTCGAGACCACGATGGATCCGATTCGCCGCAAATTGTTGCAAATCGATTTAACTGACGCTGTGGAAGCGGAAGATATGTTTACCAAACTGATGGGCGACGAAGTTGAACCGCGCCGCCAGTTCATCGAAGACAACGCCCTGAACGTCCGCAACCTCGATATCTGATAAGCGAGTGTTCTGGTCTACCTTCCAAACAACTTTTGACAACGGCTCCTGCAGAACGCCTGCGAGCCAAATGCGACCATCTGTGCCCGAGGGTCGGGTCGCGGCAAATCAATTTTATAACTAGATTCCATGGCTGATCCTAACGAACCGCAAACTCCATCCGAAACGCCCGAAATTCCGGCTGGACCCAAGATCCCGTTTTACGCGCAGAACGAGAAAATCGCAAAGATCAACGTCGCGGATGAAATCAAGAACTCGTTCCTCGATTATTCGATGTCGGTGATCGTGGCTCGCGCTCTTCCGGATGCTCGGGACGGATTAAAACCGTCACAGCGCCGCATTCTGTATGCGATGCATCGCCTGAATCTTTACCCCGGACGCAAACCTTACAAATGCGCGAAGATTTGCGGCGATACCAGCGGTGACTTCCATCCACACGGGGAAGCGGTGATTTACCCGACGCTCGTCCATATGGCCCAACCCTGGGCGATGCGAGACACGTTGATTGAAGGGCAGGGGAACTTCGGTTCCATTGAGGGCGATCCACCAGCTGCTATGCGTTATACGGAAGCCCGTATGACCCATCTCGGTGCGGCCCTGTTGGAAGACATGGATAAGGACACCGTCGATTTCGTTCCCAACTACGACGAACGTTTGACGGAGCCGACGGTTTTCCCGGCAGCATTCCCGAATCTATTGGTGAACGGTGGGACGGGTATCGCCGTTGGTATGGCGACGAATCTTCCGCCGCACAACCTGGGCGAGATGATCGACGGTATTTGTGCCCAGATCGATAATCCGGACATAACGATTCCCGAATTGATGAAGTTCGTGAAGGGACCGGATTTTCCGACGGGCGGTATGGCCTGCGGATTGGAAGGCATCCGTAACTATTTTCATACGGGTCGCGGTGGTGTGAAAATTCGTGGCAGAGTGCTCGTGGAGGAAATGAAAGGGGGACGGGAACAACTCGTCATCACAGAAATTCCCTACAATGTTAACCGGGCGACGCTCGAAGAACGCATTGCTGAATTGGTTAACGAAAAGATTCTCGAAGGCATCTCGGGGATGCGCAACGAGTCGGATGAGAACACTCGCCTGGTCATCGAACTGAAGCGTGATGCGAATCCGAAGGTTGTTATCAACAACCTCTACAAATTCACGTCGTTGGAATCCTCCTTCGCGGTGAACATGCTCTCGATTGATCATGGTCGCCCCAAGACGTTGAATCTCAAGGAGTTGATCAACTGCTACATCGAGCATCGCCGTGAAGTGATTATTCGCCGCACAAAGTACCTGTTGCGCAAAGCGGAAGAACGAGCGGAGTTGCTGGAAGGGTATCTTGTTGCCCTGGCGAATATGGATGAATTCATCCGTATCATTCGTGGTTCAACGAACCGTGATGAAGCTCGCGTCAAACTGCTGGCCTTCGAATGGACGAAGGAGCAGGTGACACGCTGGGGTATCCTGATCCGTAACGAAAGCCGTCTCAACAATGGCCAGTATTACCTCACCGAGAGACAGGTGGATGCAATTCTCGAATTGCGTTTGTATCAGCTGACCGGATTGGAAATCGACAAGGTCGAAGGAGAATACAAGGTGTTGCTCCAAACCATTATCGATTTACTCGACATTCTCGCCAAGGAATCGCGCGTGCTGACGATCATCAAGGAAGAGTTGTTGGTGATTAAAGAGAAGCATGCGACGCCGCGCTTGACAGAGCTTGTGCCTGACGAAGGTGAGATCGCGCTGGAAGACCTGATTGCAAACGAAGGTGTGATCATCACGTTGACTCATGCCGGCTTGATCAAACGCACGAACGTCAGCGCCTACCGCGCGCAAAAGCGAGGCGGGAAGGGCGTGATCGGCATGGCTACTCGAGAGGGCGATTCGGAAGGTGAAGCGGGTGATTTTATTGAACATTTGTTCACTGCGAGCACCCATGATTACCTGATGTTCTTCACGAATACTGGCCGGGTCTACGTGGAGCGTGTTCACGAGATTCCCGACATGGGTCGAGCTTCCAAGGGGCGCAGTATTGCCAATCTGTTGGAACTTCGTGCCGATGAAAAAGTCGCCGCGATGATCCGGGTGATTTCGAAGCTTGGTCCCGATAATGAGGACGAAACCTGGACGCAAACAGGAGAACTATTCTTTGCCACAGAGAAGGGGACTGTGAAGAAAACCTCGTTATCCGATTTCGGTAACGTGCGTAAGGGCGGAATCATCGCGATCACGATTGATGCGGGTGACTCACTTATCGCCGTTCGATTAACCCGCGGTTGTAAAACGGACGACACTGGCGCATTGGTGGATAAAGGAGATGACGTCATCATGATCACGCGGGAAGGGATGAGTATTCGTTTCTCGGAATGTGATGTTCGTTCGATGGGACGAAACGCCACAGGTGTTCGTGGAATTAGCCTCGATCCAAAAGATGCGGTAGTCGCGACCGCGATCGTGGTTCCGGATGCAACGTTGTTGGTTGCCAGCGAGAATGGGATTGGAAAACGTACTCCCTTTGACGTGAAGAATGAGCAAGGTGAGTTGGAGCCTGTTTACCGATTACAGTCACGCGGCGGCAAAGGCATCATCACAATGAAGACCGGGGATAAGACGGGCAAAGTTGTGGGGGCTCTGACTGTTCATAATGATGAAGAGATCATGCTTATCACGTTTGGCGGGCAAATGGTCCGGACCTGCGTGAAAGACATTCGCGAAGCGGGTCGCAATACTCAGGGAGTCAAGCTGATCAACCTTGATGAAAGTGACAAACTTCAAGCGATTGCGCCGGTAATCAGCGAAGAAGGTGCGGAATGTTCACCTGATGAGCCACCGACCCCGATAGCTGCCGAACAGGCACCTGAGTGATTTTGGATTGCAGCGGGCTGGATTCTGACTAGAGTCCTCTCGTACCCAAAACCCACTCCTATGGCTAAACTATTCGTCGGTAACCTTTCGTTTTCTACAACCGAAACTGATTTACAGGATCATTTCGGTCAGGTCGGAAAGGTCGTGTCAGTAAACATTCTTCAGGATCGTGCCACTGGACGTTCTCGGGGATTCGGATTCGTCGAGATGAGTTCTCAGGATGAGGCTCAACAGGCAATCTCGTTATTCCATCAGCAGGACTTCCAAGGTCGCGCACTAACAGTTGATGCGGCCAAAGTGAAGGAACAGCAGCGTTCGTAGGGGTTAATCAGTCGAGGAATTTGCCGGGATTTAATATCCCGGCGGGATCCAATGCTTTTTTGACCGCCTGGTGTAAGGCTCTGCTTTCAGGGCTGGTCGCACTATTCCACCACGGTTTTTTGGCAAGGCCGATGCCGTGTTCTCCGGTAATAACTCCGTTCCATGCGAGCACCTGGCTAAAGAGTTCGTCGAGCACATCATTGCTGTGATCGAGAGAATCTGGCCTGGAACTGTCCACCATTACATTTACGTGGATGTTTCCATCTCCGGCATGCCCGAAACAGGCTAGTTGAAATCCATGCTTCTCCTGTAGTTTTTGAGCGAAACTAAAAAGATCTTCAACCCGCCCACGAGGCACAGTAATGTCCTGGTTGAGTTTGGTGAGGCCGGTATCTCTGAGGCCATAAGAAAACTCTCTGCGCAGTTGCCAGATCTTCTCGCAATTCTTTGCACCCAAAGCCTGTTGGACGAACAATGGTTTCAGTTTACGCGTCAGCTTCTCAAGAGAGGCGATCTCGCCGCTCACCGAAGCCTTTTGGCCGTCGACCTCCACAATCAAATGAGCATTGCATCCCCTGAGCATCTTGTTGCCAGTGCGTTTTTCAGCCGCACGCAACGTAAAAGCGTCTGCAATCTCTAAGGCGCAGGGAAGAAAACCGGCGGCGAAGATCTGGCGAATCGCGGCGGCGGCTTCAGACATTTTTGTAAATCCAATGCTTAAGCAAGCGCGATACGGCGGCAACGGAAGCAGCTTCAAGGTAGCTTCGGTGACGACTCCTAACATCCCTTCGCTTCCAACAAAAAAGCGCGCAAGATCGAAGCCTGTCTTGTTTTTGTGCGTACGACTTCCGAGGCGAGCTATCGATCCGTCGGCGAGAACCACTTCCAGGCCAAGAACGTAGTCTCGAGTAACCCCATACTTCAAGCAGCGCGGTCCCCCTGCGTTGGTCGCGATATTGCCGCCAAGGCTGCAATCGGCACGGCTGGCTGGATCCGGGGGATAGAATAGTCCCTGCTGTTCGGCACGTTCTTGCAATTGGGCGGTAAGGACCCCTGGTTGCACCACAGCAACAAAGTCAGAGGCATTGACCTCCTTGATTTGATTCATCCTCTCCAGGGAAAGAACTATTCCTCCCCGCACCGGAACGCATCCGCCCACATACCCGAAGCCAGCTCCTCGAGGAGTTACCGGGATTTGGTGAGTGCTGGCAAAAGCGAGGACTTTAGAAACCTCTTCGGCGGAGGCAGGAAAAACAGCTGCGTCTGGTTGGCTGACGGCAAACCATTTGTCTCCGGCATAGGCCTGGAGCCGTTCTGGTTTAACAATCCACCGATCTTCAGGGAGCAGCTTGCAAAGTTTCCTCTGCGTAGCCGCAGAAATCTTGCAACGTTTTGTTCCAGTCTCAATGCCACGGACGGGCAGGGGGGATAACATCGTATCAACTTTCGGGAACAGCAGAGGCCGGCGCATTGATCGTCGCATCGAGCAACGCCTTCGCATCCGCGGCTTGTTCTGTTGGAACCATAACGCGAATTCCGCCGGCAGTGGTCGGCGCTGCCATTTCCAACGATGCAAATTCCGTGGCAATGTCCGCGTCGAATCCCGCGGCTTCGAGTTGAGTGCGTGCCAGATCTGCTTCGGCAGCGTTCAGAGAAGTGTATACAGTTGTAAAATCCATATTTTAATTTACGCCGCACTTCGGATTTCTGCAAAAACGATTACGCCCGCACCAGTCTGAAGCAGGCTTTGCACCTGCACCTGCGCCTGCTGCCCAACCAGGGTCTGTGCATGGTTTACAACCACCATGGTCCCATCATTCAAGTAGCCAATACCTTGTCCCTTGTCTTTCCCTTCCCGAACGATTCGAAGACTCAGAACCTCTCCTGGCAGAATCACTGGTTTGAGAGCGTTGGAAAGCTCGTTCAAATTCACGTATTGGACTGACTGTAACTCTGCAATCTTCCCCAAATTAAAATCGGTTGTAAAAAGCTTCGCCTTTAGCGCTTTTGCGAGATGGATCAACTTGGTGTCGACTTCCTTCTCCTCTGTGAAATCGCCTTCGTGAATCTTGATTTCATTTTTAGTGTTTTGCTGGATTCTGTTCAGCATTTCCAGACCGCGCCTTCCTCGTGCTCGTTTGATGGGATCGCTGGAGTCCGCGATCTGCTGGAGTTCCCGTAAGACAAATTTCGGGACGACAATGGTTCCTTCCAGGAAATTGTTTTCGATCAGATCTGCCACACGCCCATCTACGATCGCGCTGGTGTCAAAAAGCAACAGGTTGTCGGGTTTGTTCTGCGGGGAAAAACGAACATAAGGAATAATGAGGGAGAAATCTTCCTTGTTGCTGCGCATCGCCAGGATCATGCCGATATAACCAAAGCTGACGAACAGGGCGAGACGGACTACCCACCGGATTTTTTGATCATCTACAAATTCAAATAGCCCTGAACGATCCACCATCAAAGAAATCATTGTTCCGAGAAACAATCCAAACGTAGCTGAAGAAAAGGCCCGCAACGAAAAGCCTTTCAGCATCTCATCCACAGCAATGAGTAACCCACCGAGACCAAATCCTATCAATAGACCAAGTGAACCTCCTGCAACCAGATCCGGTTTCGCCTGGCTGATGGCGTAGCCGCCCATTGTGCAAAGCAGCAGAAAGAAAATTCGAATGACCCACAATTGCATATCAGCGCTTCTTCTCCGTTTTCGGCTTCCAAAGTACCGACCAGAGGCCTCGAGTGTTCGCGTTACTGCTCAGAATGTTGAAGTTGCTTGCCACCATGTTTACATTGGTTACAAACGAGGATACCTCAAGTTTTAGATTTTCATCTCGAATTAAACTTCCAGCGAGCCCAGACCCAGCGTTTATGTCACGCATCATTTCGCTCAAGGTAAATGAAGATTTCTCGAGATTATTCACTGAACGCGAAAATGACTCCCGGTTTGTAATCACGGTATCGTTCAACTCCTCGGCCAAAGTGTTCAACTGTTCGGAGAACACGACGAGGTTGCTCATTGCCACATTGATGGGAGAATCATTTGTTTGAAAAATCTTTTCGACACCTTCCGCTGCCTTGATTGCGACTTCTGAAAAGACCATGAGATTGCTGATCGCCATTGCCATGTTGGTGAGGGTCTGTGCGTTCAGGACCATTTCATCAACCCTCTTGATTGCAGAGTTCAGGTTCTGAGCAGTGACATCCAGGCGGTTGATAAATCCCATCGAGGCCCGCGCGAGTTCCTGCATATCGAATGGGTCCTTCGCACTTACCTCCGCTCCACTCTGCAGGGGCTCGCCTTTGTTTTCCGCCGGCCGCACAGCTACGTACTGATCACCCAGGAACCCCAGGGAATCTATGGCGAACTCGGCATCGGGATAAATGGTGTATTTGCTTAGTATAACGAGGTCGACCGTGGCGGATTTCCCGTCAGGAGCCAGTGTTATCTCTCCGACCCTTCCCACGGGCACCCCAGAGATCAAAACCTGCGCCTGGCTTTTGAGACCTCCGACCTTCCCCGCTTTCATCGTTATGTTGTAGGTGGGGGTGAACAGCGACGTTCCTTTCGAGAAATAAAGCAGCAAAGCCCCGATTATCGCTAACCCGATCAGGACAAATATACCTACCGTAAATTCTAATCGCTTCTGTCTCATATCAAAGTTTTGGATCGGAAATACCGTTTACAAATTTATGCACAATGGGATCGCTGGAGTTGAAAATTTCTTCTGGTGTTCCAGACACATGAATCTTGCCTTTATGGAGCATCAAAATTCTTTGGCCAACGCGTCGGGCGCTCCTCATATCGTGTGTGACGACGATCGATGTCACCTTGAGCTTTTCTACAACGCGAATGATCAATAAATCGATGCTGTCCGATACAATGGGATCGAGGCCAGTCGTCGGTTCGTCGTATACCAGAATTTCCGGTTGATAAACGATGGCGCGGGCCAGGCCGACACGTTTGCGCATGCCTCCAGAAAGTTCAGCGGGCTTTTTGTGTTGTGTCCCGGTCAGTTCCACCATCTCGAGCGCTTCTGCTACCTTCTGGTCCACTTCAGCCGGGCTCAACTTCCCTTCGCGGCGCAGGACGAATCCCACGTTCTCATCCACCGTCATCGAATCGAACAGAGCTGCGCTTTGGAACAGCATGCCGAACTTACGACGCACCTGGATTAATGCGCGTTCATTTAAATGTGCGATATCTTTGCCATCAATCAGCACTTGTCCGGCATCTGGAGAGGTGAGCCCGATAATGTGCTTCAGGAGAACACTTTTTCCGCCGCCGCTGGCTCCGATAATGACAACTGATTCCCCGCTCTTGACGCGGAAATCCACGCCATCGAGAACGCGTTGGGATCCGAAGCTTTTCTGAAGATTTTTGACTTCGATCATCCGGGTTGAAGCATTGCGCTCAGGAACATGGTTAAGAAGAAGTTGCTGATCAGAATTGCGATTGAAGAAAACACGACTGCCTCCGTGGTTGCCTTGCCGACGCCTTCTGCGCCCTGGCCGCAATTGATTCCTTTATAGCAGCTCACAAGAGCGAGGATCATTCCGAACACCGTCCCCTTGATTAAACCCGTCACCATGTCAGGAGCGTCGGTATAGTGAAGCATGTTGTGCCAGGAATAGGCCGGATCAATCCCAAGCAAAAAGACACCTACGGCATAGGCGGCACCAATGCCTACGGCAATGGACTCCGCCGTAAGTAGAGGCATCGCGACAAATGTCGCCAGCATTCTGGGCACAACCAGGTAATCAACCGGATGGGCTGCAAGCGTCCGCAGAGCGTCTACCTGTTCCGTCACCTTCATTGTGCCAAGTTCGGCCGCCATAGCCGCACCCACCCGTCCCGCTACCATCAAGGCCGTCAAGACGGGCCCCAACTCACTCCCCATCGATACGCTGACAACCGCAAGGGTCGCAGTATCCATTTTTACTTTGTGGAACTGAAAGTAAGTCTGCGCGCAAAGGACCATTCCGGTGAAGGCACCGGTAATGAGTACGACAGATTGGGATTTAACGCCGATGAAATAAATCTGATAGACGAAGTTCCGCCACTCGATCTTGTGGCGGAAGATAGAATGGAAAACTTCAGCAGCCAATATTGAGACTTGCCCAAGTCCAACAATCCATTGTTTCGCCCAAGAGCGTGCTGTATCGACCATATTTGGGCCCGAATGTAGCAAACGACTTTAGCGCTGCCAAATGTTGATATGAAAAAACGCCCTTTTGTGAAAAAGGGCGTTTTGCGGGTTGTGATTAAATCAGCTTGGGCTGGGCAAAGCCCCTTCCGGCGGAGCGTTTTGCTTGAATACTATATTGTTATTCTCAACGGTCACCGTGATCGGCTCATTGTCATGAACCGCTCCTTTAAGAATTTCTTCGGCAAGACGATCCTCCAGATAACGTTCCACCGCACGTCGCATAGGACGGGCACCATAGGTTGGATCGTAGCCTTTTTCCACGAGGAAGTCTTTAGCGACAGGCTCGAGGACCAACTGGATGTTTTTGTGCTTGAGACGTGTCACAACCTTTTCCACTTCCAAATCGAGAATCTCGATGAGGTCTGGTTTCGTAAGTGAACGGAAGACGATGATGTCATCGAGACGGTTTAGGAATTCCGGACGGAAAACTCGTTTCGCTTCGTCCAAAATCTTCTCGCGCATCTTTTCATAGCTTGATTCATCGCTGATCGGTGAAAAACCCATGGAACTCTGCTTCTTAATCGTGTCGGCACCGACATTCGAGGTGAGCAAGATGATTGTATTCCGGAAATTCACCACGCGACCGATGTTATCCGTCAACTTACCTTCTTCCAAAATCTGGAGCAGCATGTTCATCACATCGGGATGTGCTTTCTCGATTTCGTCAAAGAGGACAACAGAGTAGGGGCGACGACGGACCTGCTCGGTCAACTGACCGCCTTCTTCGTAGCCGACATATCCTGGAGGCGATCCCACCATGCGCGATACATTGTGACGTTCCATGTATTCGCTCATGTCCAGCTGGATGAGCGCCTTTGGATCGCCGAAATAGATTTCTGCCAATGACTTCGCAAGCAACGTTTTACCAACACCCGTCGGCCCGAGCAGCGCGAATGTTCCAATAGGACGCTTCGGATCTTTGAGATCAGCTCGTGAGCGTCGTAATGCACGGCACAGTGCAGAAACGGCTTCTTTTTGGCCGACCACCAGGTGCGACATCGTTTTTTCAAGTTCCAGCAAACGATTGGCTTCGTCCTGCTCCATTCGGCGCAGAGGAATGCCAGTCCACTTGGACACGACGTGCAGAATGTCTTCCTCGTCCACAGTGACGCGCTTTTCCTCGCGAGAACTGCGCCAGGTGTTCAGAACGGATTCTAATTTTTCCTTCGCATGCTTTTCCTTGTCGCGCATGGAAGCAGCACCTTCGAAATCCTGCTCCTTGATCGCCTTTTCTTTTTGGAGCTTGATTGTTTCGATGTCGGCTTCCAGGTCTTTGACTTCTGGAGGACGAGTCATGGCCCCAATGCGGGCGCGGGATCCGGCTTCATCCATCAAGTCAATGGCCTTGTCCGGGAGATAACGGTCTGTGATATAACGGTCCGAGTAACTCACCGCCGCTTCAATTGCGGCATCGGTGATATCCGCCTTGTGATGTTCTTCGTATTTGGGACGCAGCCCTTTGAGAATCTGGACTGCCTCATCCACGGATGGCGCTTCCACTTTCACAGCTTGGAAGCGACGTTCCAGTGCAGCGTCTTTTTCGATGTATTTGCGATATTCGTTCAGGGTGGTTGCACCGATGCACTGCATTTCACCGCGGCTCAAGGCTGGCTTAATGATGTTTGATGCATCCATCGTTCCTTCTGCGGAACCAGCGCCGACGATGGTATGCAACTCGTCGATGAATAGAATGATGTTCTTGGCGCGACGGATCTCGTCCATCACTGCTTTGATACGTTCCTCAAATTGACCGCGGTATTTGGTTCCTGCAACCATCAAGGCGAGATCGAGAGTGATAACCTTCTTCTCACGCAAAATTTCCGGCACATTGCCTTTGGAAATTTCCTGGGCAAGACCTTCGACGATTGCGGTTTTTCCAACTCCAGCTTCACCGAGGAGTACCGGGTTGTTCTTCGTGCGCCGGCAAAGAATCTGAATGACGCGTTCGATTTCATTCTGTCGTCCAATGACCGGATCCAGTTCGCCTTTGCGGGCGAGTTCAATCAGATCTCGGCCGAACGCCTTCAGGGCAGGGGTCTTAACTTCGCCCTTCTTTTCTGCTTTTTCAGGAGCTGGCCCGCTTTCCCCCGCGCCGGGAGCGCCCCCTTCCTCGCCTTGTGCGGCAAAGTTAGGATCCAATTCCTTCAATATTTCCTGGCGAGTCTGCTCGATATCGACATCAAGGTTCTTAAGGACGCGTGCGGCCACTCCATCTCCTTCGCGTAATAGGCCGAGCAAAATATGTTCAGTGCCAACATAGGTATGATTCAGCGCCTTGGCTTCTTTAGCAGCCAGGGCGAGGACCTTCTTTACACGAGGGGTGTAAGGGATGTTGCCGATCATCTTTTGATCCGGGCCGGTGCCGACCTGTTTCTCGACTTCCATGCGGACAGTTTCGAGATCCAGACCCATCTTTTGCAGAACATTCACCGCGACGCCTTGGCCCAGTTTAATCAGTCCAAGCAGCAGATGCTCGGTCCCGACGAAATTGTGGTTAAAGCGGTCTGCCTCCTTCCGAGCCAACGCCAGCACTTGTTGCGCTCGGGGAGTAAAATTATTCATGGCTTCGTCGCTCATAGTTTAAATTGCTATTGGCAGTTAGTTTTGTCCAGCAGGAGGCAGCTTGGGATTGGGGCGGTGCACCGTGCGCAATCTTTCGCGCAACATGTCGGCCCGCATGATATCCCTCTCTTCCGCCGCCAGTTTTTCTGAATGTGTTTTCTGCAAATGTGCCGGTTGCGTGATGATGAATAACTCGTCCACCAACGATCGATCAACCCCGGGGAACTGCCCCAGGTCGACGCCTAGTCTCATCAATGACAACAGGTTCATTGTTTCCTTCGACGAGATGCTATGGGCATTCGCCAGGATTCCGTAGGCCCTTCCGATATGGTTGAACACCATCTTGGGCTTCTTTTCCAGCAACATGGTGCGGGAGTTTTCTTCGTGTTCAATAATCTGGAGCAAGACCTTGTTCAATCGTTCCACGATATCTGTTTCCGCTTCACCCAATGTCATCTGGTTCGAAACTTGAAAGACATTACCGAGCGCCTCTGTTCCTTCGCCGTAAAGACCTCGGACCGCTAATCCCAGTTTGTTCACCGACTGAATGATCTGGTTGATATGCTCTGCCAGGACCAAGCCAGGTAGATGCAACATAGCCGACACCCGAATCCCGGTTCCAAGATTCGTAGGACACGCGGTCAGATAACCCAACTCCGGGCTGAAGGCGTATTCCAACCGGCGTTCCAACTCACTGTCCACCTGGTCGATCGCGACCCAGGCCTGTTTTATCTGTAAACCAGGACGTAAAGCCTGCATCCGAAGATGATCTTCCTCGTTGATCATCACACAGAGCGATTCCTCTTTGTTGAGCACCACGCCGCTTCCAGCGGTCTTGGCTGCGTGCTCGCGACTAATCAGATGCCGCTCTACTAGAATTTGTTTATCAATGGTCGTCAAATTATCCATTGATTCCACCAGGGGGGTGGTCCCCATATGCGGCAAAGTCTCGACTGCGGGACGGACCGTCTCCCAGGTTCGGACCCGTTCTGCTTTCTTGGCCCAACCCGGAAACGAAAGACCTTTGATGTTGCGGGCGAGGCGGACCCGGCTGGACATAACGATCCGATCATGAGGCCCCGTGCGGCGGGTTGCCTCGGATGGCGAGATCAAAAATTGGGTTACGTCCATATATTAACTAGGCGTTAGTTGGTTCAAACGCTCTTTAGTAGCCTTGATTTCATCACGAAGATGCGCTGCAGTTTCAAAATCTTCCTGGGTAATCGCTTTTTCGAGTCTCTTTTGGAGAATGCGTAGTTTGTCTGTCAGATCCCGGCTTTGTGCCAACGCTTGTGGCGCCTTACCGACATGACGGGTGCCTTTATGCATCGACTTAAGCAAACTCTCCAACGGGTCTGAAAAAGTCTGGTAACATTCGGAACACCCTAGTCTCCCTGCTTTTTTGAAGTCGGCCTGGGTAAAGCCGCAATTGGAACATTTGAGCTCTTCGCCCTGACTCGTTTCCTCGATCTCCTTGGATGCCCCGAGACCCAGGAGTAGATCAGCCAGGGAAAAACCAGCCGGATCATTGACGCCCTTGGTCTTGGCACAATCTTCGCACAGATCGACCTTTTGGACTTTGTCCTGAACGATCTGGGTCAAGTGTACCTTGGCCTCGTTTTGTTTACAGAGCATGCAAAGCATAAACTAAATTCCAAACTCACAGCACCCGCGAGGATTTCCTCACAGCTTGCGGGTTGATGGACTGATCAAAAAATCGGTTCGCCTGACTTCTGGGTTAAAGCGTGGTATTTCTCAACCAACCCTCGCGTCTTATCTCCCGGTTTACCACTCCCAATCACGCGTCCGTCGATCTTTGTAACGGGGATCAGTTCAGCGCCTGTCCCCGTCAGGAAACATTCATCGGCATTGAACAGATCGTAACGGGTCAAATTAGGCTCGCTCACCTGGAATCCACCCTCTTTTGCCATCTGCATTACGACCCCCCGCGTGATTCCATACAATGCGCCAGCTGAGAGCGGAGGTGTCAATAGGTCGTTTCCTCGTATAATGAAAATATTGTCCCCGGTGCACTCCGCGACGTATCCATCAGAGTTCAACATAATGGCTTCTTCAACTCCCGCAATGTTGGCTTCGATTTTTGCCAAAATGTTGTTCAGGTAATTCAGGGATTTGATCGCCGGGTTCACCGCGTTGTGCAGATTGCGAGTGGTGGGAACGGTTACAATCTCCATTCCGTTGTCGTACATCTCCTTCGGATAAAGCTGAATCTTGCCTGCTATCACGATGATGGACGGATTTTTGCAACGATTCGGGTTCAGCCCGAGAGTTCCAACTCCGCGGGTGACTACCAGGCGGATGTAGCCATCGCGCAAATCGTTTTCACGGCAAGTGTCGACGACCGCCTTCATGAGGTCGGCGTGCGACATCGGGATCGTCAAAAGAATGGCTTTGGCGGAATAAAAGAGACGGTCAATGTGTTCCTTCAATTTGAAGACACGGCCGTTGTAAGCTCGAATACCTTCGAAAATGCCGTCACCGTACAACAGCCCATGATCAAACACGGAGATCTTGGCGTTGTTCTCGTCGTAATACTGTCCGTCTATGAAAATTTTCATTCCTCGGAAACAAAATTAGAAAAACCATTTTTCCAAAGCAATAGGTGAGTTACGAAAAATAAAGGGCGGAAAGGTGGAATCGATACGCCTTGAACTGGACATGCGGTTCAAAATCAGGGGAAGAGGACAAATTCGCCCCGGCTGAGGGCAGGATCAATCCATGTTAAATCATTACTTGCCCGTCTGTGTTTAGCGGGATGATCCATCAGAGATATAGAATTCCTCTTTTTGTCTGATAAAGGTTTTAGGCCAGGGACCACGCGACTCGGCTCCAAAGAGAAGGGGAAAAGGTTCAGCTAGGTGACATGGCCCCAAAAGAGAAGGGGAAAATGGTTCGGCTAGGTGACATGGCTCCAAAAGAGAAGGAGAAAACGGTCGAGCCACGTACAAAACCCAGGATCGCCACATCCCGGACATGTGCTAACCTCCTGTTCCGGATTTCCTGATTGCATTCCAGTAGTGCGTTTGTGAGGCTGACCTTTCCAACCAAATGACGAACCGCGGTAGAATCATCCTGGCCGAAAACAACTCTGCGCTCGCCGTAGACTTGAGTTCCCGTCTTCAGCGTTTGGGATACACCGTCGTGGCAGTCGCGGAAACCGGCTCCGCCGCCGTCCAAAAGACCGACGAGTTGCGTCCAGATCTGGTCCTGGTCGACATGCAACTCACCGGGGTATTCGATGGCATTGAGGCGGCCGACCAAATTCGCGCCGGGTTTCAAATCCCCATCATCTATCTAACAGACGTTTCCGACGAATATTCGATGCAGCGCGCCAAAGCGACCGACCCTTTCGGCTATTTGTTCAAGCCTTTTGAAGATCGCGAATTGGAAATCACCATCGAAATGGTGCTCTTTAAGTTTTCGATGCAACAGGAACGCGAAGGGCTCATTCGCGAATTGCAGGAGGCTTTAACGGAAGTCCGCCGACTCAGCGGTTTGCTGCCAATGTGCCTTTCCTGTAAAAAGATCCGCGATGACCGCGGATATTGGAGCCGGGTGGAGGAATACATCCAGAAGTATTCGCGGGCCAAGTTCACCCATGGGTATTGTCCGGATTGCGCCCGAAAATTCGCCGAAAACTTCCGCGGCATCACCTGAGAATGTCTCACCTGCGGTTCGACAACGTCTCCAAGACCTTTGCCGGGAAAAAAGGTGAACGGATCATTGCCGTTCGAAATCTTTCCTGGGAAATCACCTCTGACGAATTACTGGTGCTGATCGGCCCCTCCGGTTGTGGCAAGACCACCATTCTCCGAATGATTGCCGGATTGGAAACTCCTGATTCTGGAGAAATATCTGTCGCAGGCACGGTCGTGAACCAGGTTCCACCTCAACAGCGCGATGTCGCCATGGTTTTCCAAACACCGGCGCTGTTTCCTCATCTCACCGTGGCCGAGAATATCGGACTCGGATTGAAGCTGCGTCGATGCGATCCCACCGTGGCGCGGGAGCGCGTCTTGCAGGCAGCGGCAACTCTTGGTCTGGAATCAAAATTGAATCAGCACCCGCAGGAACTTTCCGGCGGGGAAGGGCAGAGAGTCGCTTTAGGACGGGCGATGGTGCGGCAGCCGAAGCTTTTTCTGCTCGACGAACCGCTTTCGAATCTGGATCCCGGCACCCGCAAGCAATTGCGCCGTGAAATTCTCCGACTGCATCAAACATTAAAGATCCCTATGATCTACGTGACCCATGACCATCGCGAAGCGTTGGCCATGGGAGGACGGATCGCCGTAATCAATGCGGGAGAGTTGCAGCAGATTGGCACTGCCGAAGAAATCCGCCGCGCCCCCGCAAACGGCTTCGTTGCCAGCTTTCTGGAAGACGAAATGGAGTGATGGAGTGATTCTGGCGCCGTCCGGGGACCCTGCTTCTTTTTTGGCCTTTCGTCATCGTGCCTGATGCCGGACGTCCTGCTTGCACCCCAATACTCCATCACTCCGTTCTTGCATTTCCCTCTGTTCGATAAGCAATTAACTCCATGAGTGAACTTTCGCTGCACGAGTTGCATGCCGGGCTCCATGGGCAGTTTATGCAAGTGAACGGGGTAGAGGTCGTCAAGACCTACGGAGACACGCCGGGTGAATACAACGCCTTGAAAAACAGCGTGGCTGTGATTGACCTGAGTGCGCGCAGCCGAATCTGTCTTCTCGGCGCGGATCGGAAGAAGTTCCTGCATGGGCAGGTCACCAACGACGTCAACAACCTCAAAACCGGGGAAGGATGCTACGCCGCCTTGATCACCGCCAAAGGGAAGATGCAAAGTGATCTGAACATTCTCTCCCTTGAAAACGAACTTCTCCTCGATTTCGAACCCGGTCTGACGGAAGCCGTTTCGCAACGCCTCGATAAATTTATCATCGCCGATGATGTTCAGATCATCGATGTCGCTCCTCACTACGGATTGCTTTCAGTTCAAGGACCCAAATCAGCCGATGCAATCCAGAAGCTGGAGCTTGGCCTTGCCATTCCAGACAAGCCTCTCACCTTCAGCACTGTGAAAAACGAGATGCTGGGAGACCTCTACCTCGTTCGCCAGAATCGCACGGGATCAACAGGGTTCGATTTTTTTGTTCCGCTGAATGCCCTTGGAGCGGTGGCCGATAAAATGATTTTTGCCGCCCGCGAACTCGGTGGCGGAGCCTGCGGTTGGGATGCGTTGGAGATGGCCCGGATAGAAGCCGGGATTCCCCGTTATGGTCAGGACATGGACGAAGCCAATCTTCCGCCCGAAACCGGCATGGAAAAAAACGGGATCAGCTACAGCAAAGGTTGTTACATCGGACAAGAGGTGATCGCTCGCATTCGCACTTACGGCCAGGTGGCAAAGGCCTTGCGCGGGTTGAAGTTTGCCGATGATTTGAAAGTGTTGCCCCAAAAAGGAGAGAAACTATTCCTCGGAGAAAAAGAAATTGGCTACGTCACCAGTGCTACCCACTCCCCTGCGCTTGGAGCGAATATTGGTCTCGGTTACATTCGCAGGGAAGCGAACAAACCTGGAACTGAGGTGAAACTGCGAAGCGCTGACGGGGAAAGTGTGGTCCTGGTGGGAGAGCTCAGACCGCAGGTTTGAAATCCAAATTAGACCTGGAACTCCCCTCCTCGCCATTGCGAAGAGCGGGAGTTGTGTCACCTCATGACTAGAATCGATAGCTTACGCCCAGCGTTCCATAAAGCGTGGCGCTCTGCTCAAGCTCGGCGGTGCGGCTGCCGATTGATTGCTTCAGATCGTTGAGACTCTGAAACTGCACCCCGGCATAAATACCCCAATTGTCATTGAAGTCGTAGCGGAGCATCGCACTGACATACGGACCGTAGAGCAGTTCCGTAGAGGACGAATGACCGGTCACCACCGAGGAGCCACCTGCGGCAAACGTGCTCGTGTCGGTGAAATCATAATCGATCTGGGAGGGAGCGAGTGTCAGGCCGACGCTGGCGGCAAAACTGAACTCTGGAGTGATGTACCATTCCGCGAACGGTCCTCCGCGGAACGCAAACACCGAACCACTCAACTTCTGACGACTCGACGTAAACGCCGATCCCATGGTTCGTGTGGGTGTGTCACCAATGAGCGCACCCGGGCCGTTGAAAGTTCCGTTATATCCGGGACCCGGAGGCATCACTCCATTGAGCGAGTAGCTATCCGTGAGAACGGTGGCTCCCCCGCCGCTGCGACGGCCGCCCAGCTCGATATCCGTGTAGCCGAAACCAAGCTCCAAACCCCAGTGAGCGGATTCGCAAAAGTCGCCCAAGACTCGCTGATAGATGATCTCCAGCCCGTATTGGGGATCATCCGTTGCCTTCTGGTCGGACGCAAAGGCACTACCCGACTGGACCGAGTGAAACTGCAGGGTGTTGCCTACCACCTGAGAAGCGTTTTCGTAGCCCCAGTTCGAGGTGACACCACCAGCGTTTCCACTGACATCCCGACGGACATAGCCGTCATCATAATTGTGATCCACGCCGCCGGTGGCAGGCCCCGGATTGGACACCGGGTTATTTGGATTGTTCCCGAACGCCGCTTTGAAATTCATTCCAAAGCGCGGGCCAAAGCTGAAACGATTGGCGTTTCCGCTGTAATTTTCGGCATGGAGCGCAAACGGCGCGACCGTGGCGAAGGTGAGAGTAGTGCAAAGTAGAATGCGATTCATAAATGGTGTGGTGATGAATGTGATGGAACTGGATTAACGCAATTTGATGACGCGGTAAAAGCGGCTGCCGAACACCGGTTGGCTTTCCGTCTTCGGTGCGCCGTCGTCATACCACTGCACCCGGTTCCCCGGAGCAACGATTGTTTGGTCGACCGTTTTCCAGGTTCTTTTGTCGCTGCTGTATTGCATCGTGTACCTGCCTCCCGGCACAGAGTTGAATTCGACGAGGCATCGGCCATTGGGCAATTTCACACTTCGGCTGATCTGGATAACTGTGCCAGACGCGATAATGGTCGCGCGGCTGACATCCTGTGCCACCAAGGTCGGACGGGGAATCGCCACACGGCTTGCCCGATAATATTCGATCACCAGGCGCACGCTGCCGTTTTGGGGAATGGGATAATTGTGTTGCACATAAGGAACTGCCCCCACAATGCCGCTCGCGTTGTAGACTCGCACGTCGCCCGGCAATTGTTGGATCAACAATCGGGCAGCAGTAATCGTGGTAAGCCCGCTGTTGGTCAGGCGAATGGTCTGTTCGAATAATCCAGTCTGCGGATTGAGCACGATCGGAGATGCGGTCTTGACCAAAAGGTTCCCCGTGCCGGTGCCGGTGAGGTTGATATCAAACGGGTTTTCGTTCCCGTCATTATTGGCAATGTGCAAGGCGGCCGTTTTCAGGCCCGTGCCTATCGGCGTGAATCGCACCACGAAAGTGGTGCTGCCGTTTGGAACAACCGGAGCAGTCGGAGAAGCGGTCACCGTGAACATCGTGGCATTCGCGCCATTAATGCTCATGGTCAGGCCGGTCAAGTTAGCGGTGCCGCTGTTGGTAATAGTGAACGTGCGGCTGACGTTCCTGGTAGCGACGACCGATCCAAAGTTTTTGGTGCCACCATCCGCGATGTCGGTCCCGACAGGTTGCGCAACGGCAATTTCCGGTGCGCCCGCCAAAATGGTGCCGGTCCCGGTGAGCGTGATATCAAAAGGATTTTCATCACCGTCATTGTTTCCGATGTGCAGCATGGCGGTTTTGGGGCCGCTGCTGCCTGGGGCGAATTGAACCACAAAAGTGGTGCTGCCATTCGGAACTACCGGAGCGATAGCACTGCCAGTCACGCTGAACATGGTCTCATCTGCGCCGTCAATAGTGAGGGCCAATCCGGTGAGATCGGCGAAGCCGCTATTCGTAATCGTAAAAGTAAGGCTGGTGGTGTTGCCCACGGCCACCGAACCGAACCCTTTGCTCCCACCATCGGCAATATCAGTGCCGTTCGGTTGTGACACCGCTATTTCCGGCGCGCCAACAAGTGTTCCTGTGCCAGAGAGATTTATATCATACGGGTTCTCGTCACTGTCGTTGTTGGCAATGTGGACGGCGGCGCTCTTGGCACCCGTGCTCGTAGGAAGAAATCGTATGGTGAAGGAGGTGCTCACATTGGGACCAATCCCCTCTGACGGACTGGCTGTGATCGTGAACATCGAAGCATCTGCCCCATTGATGGTCGGGTTGACGATAGTCAGGTTCGCTGTGCCGCTATTTGTGATCGTAAAGATCAGGCTGGTGCTGCTATTCACGAGCACCGAACCGAAGTTCTTGCTGCCGCCATCTGCAATATTATTACCAACCGGTTGCGCCACGCCAATTTCTGGAGTCGCTGTTACTGTCCCGGTTCCGGTGACGAGAATATTGAAGGGATTCTCATCAGCGTCGTTGCTTGCGATGTGAAGGACCGCGCTTTTGGGACCAATGCTCGTGGGCTGGAAACGCACCGTAAAGGTGGTGCTGCCATTTGCACCGACCGGTGCGATGGGATTGACCGTCACGGTAAACATGGAAGAGTCGTTGCCGTCTACCGTGATATTCAGCCCGGTGAGATCTGAACCACCGCTGTTTGTGATAGTAAAAGCGAGGCTGGTATTGTTGTTCACGAGCACCAAACCGAAGTCCCTGTTTCCTTCATTATTTACCATGTTACTACCGCTCGGTTGTTCCACCGCGATTTCAGGGCCTTCTGCCGCCGGTAAATTTGCACCATCGCCATTGAAAGTGACTCCGGCACTGAATGCCAATGCCCGGCCTTCGAGGGTGCTGGAGGTATTTATTACGATCGCCTGATCCGCCAAGATGGTTCCTTTGAATGTGGCAAAGGTTCCGATCGTTGCCGAAGTTCCTACCTGCCAAAAAATGTTTTCGGCCCGGGCACCCCCGGCAAGGACGATTGCTCTGTTGTTGGCCAATACAAGATTCTGGGAACATTGAAAAATCCAGACGTCATCCGGTCCCCCGGAGAGCGTTACGTCCGCGCCATCGATCATTGCGGTCACAGTGAATTTATAGAGTCCCGGCGCCAGGGTCATGCCGCCGATATTGCCGGAGCCCGGGATCAATCCGGGGTTCAGTTCCGGTCCAGTGGGAGTAGGGGTTCGTCCAGCCGCGTCGTTGTAGGCCGCCGTCAAATCACCTTTGGCCGTTGTTAATAGAGTTGCGTCGATGATAGCGCAGGGTGGGCCGCTCGCGTCGACGGCATAGATGTTCCCGTTCACCTGGGCGCAGGTCACACCGATCGCCGAGCCGGCGATGGGACTCGCTCCCACATCCCCATTGATGATGCCGCCACCGGTGGAGGTGATTGCGGCACCGGCTAAAATGACGAAATGATCTGTCGACCGGAGATTTACTGGAGCAGGGCCCGCCGCGTTCGCCGGGTGCGAGATGGAGAGAGCCAGTAAAAATGAGGCCAGAATCGACGCTGTTATTTTTAGATGATGATTGAACATTGGATTTGGCCCTGGTGAGAACAGGGCACGCCATATTAGGGGCTCACCACTTTTCAGCTATGGGGTGATAACCCCATGCCTATGGCTCACGGAAAAGGAGAGGGGCAGGGGACCAATCCTCAACGGATCGTTCCGGTTTCTATGAGCACGACCTGCGATGGTTAAAGGCGTAAAGAGACTCGAAGGATGCAGCATTCGGGAACCCGGAAGGCCTGTCTTCTAACCGTAAAAATCCGTGGTTAATTCCAACCAGTATGGAAAACAAAACGCGGGCAGTTAGGGAGCTGCCCGCGTTCGCTGCACTTGGAAAGCTCTGCTTTCCTAAGATTGATCTGCTACTATTGCCACTTGATGGCGTCGGCCATGACGATGAAACCAGTCGTTGTCCAGCAGGAGACTTTGACGGTGGTGAGGCCACCCGCGAAGGTGTAGCTACCGAGCGAATTCCACTTTCCGCCATTGATCTGCTGGTTGCAATTCACAGTCGTGCTTCCACCCGAGTGAGCCACAACATGCGGCGCAGTGATAGAACGATTTGCCCCTGCAGGCCACCAGGAAGAGACGGTGCGCGTGCCACTGGAAACATTGGCCTGAAATTGCGCCTGTTCGCTCACTGCAGCAGTGGAGCGGTAGCGATAGTCGGCTCCGTATTTATCCGCTGCGGAAGTACCCGTCATCCAGGAAGTGCCCAAAACAGAGAAGCCTGCGTTGGCATTATCGACAATCCAGGGACCTCCGACCGGAACCGCCGTAGCAATCCAGGGTGTGAGGGAAGTGCCATTGAAAACATCGAGGTCGACAGCTCCCGAAATCCCAGGAACCGATCCGGTTTGGGAATATTGCCAGAAGTTCCAGGCACCTCCACCCCAGAAGTTGGCACTTGAGCAGGCGCTCCAGGGCGTTCCGGTGTTCGGGTCACCGCTGTAATTGGCTATAAAACTGCCAAACTGAGAACAACTGCTGTTGAAATTGGCCATGAAACATGCGCTCGAATAGAGCATGGGTTTGACGGAGACTCCAGCCGCCGTCGCTTTACCCACAATATTATTGTACCATTGGTTGGCCCAGTCGGAGTAACTGGTCGCACCCACATGGCCATTGAATTCCTCTATGTCCAGCATGGGCATGAGAGTTTTACCATCGGCTTTGATGTATGGGCCAGCGACATTCCAGAAAGCATTCGCCTCGGTCGCCGGGCTGTTCGTCGCCGGATGGGCGAAATGATAAGCGCCCATGATTACCCCGGCAGCTTTGCCGTTGTTCATGTTGGCGATGAAGTTGTTGTTGGTCAGGTAGGTTCCCCGGGTGGATTGAGCCCAGGCAAAGGTATAGCCTGCTCCCTTGACGCTGGTCCAATTGATGGTGCCTTGCCAGCGCGAGACGTCGATTCCGTCGAGGCGGGCCTCTGCCTGTCCTGCCCCCAGGGCCAGGGCCAAGGCGGCAACCGCCATAATTTTTCCAGATAGCTGCGTCCTTTTTTGCTTCAGGTTGTTTGTTGATGGTTGATGTGGGGATTGGTTGTCGTTCATACGGATGGGATTAGTTTTTTATATACCGAACAAGGGGTGCAAAAAAAAGCTAGCACGCCCGATGCCAACGCCGCCGACCAAGTAAACAGAAATTGCCGACGTCATGCCTCGCATTACATTCGGCGGAAAGCATCGTTTAAGCGTTTCCGTTTCGCGTCCGTTTGATACCGCTCGAAGCGCGTTCCCAACTGAAATCATCTCTCCGTGGCGTTTGAGATGGGAGACACTATTCGCTTCGACTCGCGACACTGTCCGATCACTGGACTCCGAGTGTCCCGCGAACTCCTGAAATTGGAAAACTCAAGGCTGCCTCCGTATCGAAGGCACTTTTGAACCGCTAAATACGCGAAAGGGACTGTACATTTGTTTTCTTTCGCGACTTGAGACCGTTCGGAACGGTCGAAAGGATTGCGGCAAAGCCGCAGGTCCGTCGGGACCGAGCGACCGGGGGCGAGTGAGTCAATTTCGCGGTTAATCCTCCCCATTCCTATTGTTTGGGATTGCGAGACCTGTTCTTATTCCAGGCATGAACTCCTTCAAGCGCCTCCTGCTTTGCACCTGGGTTTTAGTGTCTTCCGCCTCTGCTGCCTTGCATGCCGCGGATACCAATAAATTCTTTCCAGTGATGGCGTGGAATTACATCCCAAACGATCCTGCCGTGTTCAAGAAGATGAAGGAATGCGGGTTAACGGTCGCGGGCTTTGTCCCGCCGGCGGCCCTCGATAACTGCCATGCCGCAGGTCTGAAAGGGATCGTCTGGGACAATCGCACCATGGGTTACGACTGGGCCAACACTGATTCAGCCAAAGCCCGCGAGAATGTCACCAGCCTCGTCAAGGAAGTTGGCAGTCACCCGGCGGTCTATGGCTACTATCTGCGTGACGAGCCGCCGAGCACGATGTTTCCCGGGCTGGGGACTCTTGCATCGCTCATCCACGAGATGGCTCCTGACAAATGGGCCTATATCAACTTGTTTCCCAATTATGCGGAGCCTTGGCAGTTGGGCGCATCCAATTACGAAGAGTATCTGGAGAAGTTCGTGGCCACCTGTAAGCCCACTCAACTCAGCTACGATCATTACGCGTTGATGGATGACGGATCGTTACGCGGTGGTTATTGGCAAAACCTCGAGCAAATGCGCGCGTCCGCGAAAAAGCACAAGCTGCCGTTCTGGAACATCGTCCTCGCGAATGCTCATTTCAATTACCGGGAACCCACCGCAGCGGACTTTAAATTTCAGGTTTATAGCACCCTGGCCTATGGCGGACGCGGCATTGCTTACTTTACTTATTTCGCGCCGGAAATCGGTAACTACCGTGCTGCGCCACTCGACCAATTTGGAAACCCGACCCCGACCTGGAACTATATGCAGATTATCAATCTGCAGATTCAAAAGCTCGCGCCCACCTTGCTCGAGCTCACTTCTGATGAAGTGTATCACTTCGGTGGAATGCCCACCGGATGTGACGGCCCTGGCGACAAGAGTTTGGTCGTGACTATGCCCGGTGCATTCGGCGTCGGCGATTTCACCCACACCGACGGTTCACGCTACGTCATGCTCGTGAACAAAGATGTCGTGAAATCAACTGTGGCCGCACCACAGTTCCGCACGCCCCCGACGCATCTCAAACTCATTTCTCCCTACACCGGCAAGCCAGTCGATTTCACCGGAGAACAAGTCTGGGTCGCTCCCGGCGCGGGGATTTTGCTGAAACTGAACTGAGGCAACCCGAACGGAGGTTATAGCGATCGCCTAAAAGTATTTCCGGAAAAGGAGATTTAGTATTGGTACTTTTTGGTGAGATATGGTTGAACCTGAAGGTTGCGAAGGAGTGAGAGTCATCCCAAGGGTGAGAATTGCACGACAGAAGAACTGCGCGTGGCGATGGAAGCCTCGCCGACCCAGGCCTGATTACATCCGTCTGGCTGCGATGATGGGACACCCGGTAAGCAGAAACAGATGCAAAAGAGGGATTTCACCCGAACCAGACCG
>JBKJKE010000096.1:0-3456 GCA_046597605.1 Limisphaerales bacterium
ATTGCGGGCTCAGCGCGAGGCGGCGGAGGATTCGCACGACTATTCGGAGGCGGATCGGCTGGATGGCGAGATCGAGAGCATTGCGGCGGAGCTAAACAAGGGTTGCGCCCCCACCGATACGGGAGAACGGGCGCGCAGCAATGTTAATAAGGCATTAGCGGCCGTTCGGAAGAAGTTAATGAACGGGGAAAAAGGTCAAAAGGCGTTCGCGGATCATATCCAGCGGTTCATCAGCCTTGGTTACGAATGCATATACAATCAGCCAAGCGGACGGGTTTGGGGAGGCCAAAAGATGCTTGGGCGATGAGTTGACGAAGGAAGCCGTAAGCTAAAAACCTGTTGGAGACGGAAGCAAAGCGCTACTGGCATTTTGGCATCGATTCAAACTTCTCCCAATCAGCGTTTGCGGAAGATAGGTGGGCGTTTGGAATTGTTATACGTCAGTGAACAAACTGGAGATGGCTGCTCCAATTGGAGGCGTGGCACGCATAGATTATTGCGGAGATGATTTCTTGGCTAAAGCTACTCGTTCAAACGCCAGAGAGCCCTGAAGCGGCACTAGACTGAGTAAATCCTTTTCAAGTCCAGCAGTTTTTTTAGCATCAAACGGACGATACCCGTAAAAAAGACGCTGGTTATTGACGACGAGCGTGCCTTTATCAATCAAGTCTCTTTTTCTTTCAGCACTCAAGTTGCCAAGTTCCGCATACTGTGCCTGTAGTTTCACCCGCTGATTTCCTTCGCCTTCCAATTGAATCGAAATCCCATCGCTAGCGAGAACGGCATGAATCAAAACATTCTGTTTCGATACTGCAGCATCTTTACATTGATCCTTCGCGCTGTTGACCTGTGATCTGGCTGTAATTTCGGAAACGAAAAGCATAGTCGGATTCTTCATCTCCATTTTGACCTTGCGAACCCGCTCATCGCGAAAGAGGAAACTCAGGTCAAGTCCTTCCACCACACTTTCTGCGAGAGCGGCGGACAGTTCATGCGTCGACGTTGCTGTACGCTCCCAGGTAGGAAGAGCTAATTTAGCAGTTTTAATGGCAGGCATCTCTGCGAAACACTCATCTTGCATTCCAACGATAGTTTCCGAGTTGCGTGTAAATGTGACCAAGGACATAGGTCCCATTGCGTCATTAGGGACAGAGTAAGGCTGAAAACCATTTGCCTTTACAAACCCGGCCAAAGTTGTGTTTACAGCCCTGTAGGGCTTCCTCACGCATCCGAACAGTGTCAATGATGTGACCAAGCCTAAAAGTATGAGTTTAGTATTTTTCATATTCCCAAAAAAAGAAATGCTGTTGCTCGCAGGCTGCTAGAGCGTTCGGCCTTAGTTTCAATTAACTTTTCGATCGCTGCCGTCACCTTTTGTTTTCGATCGCTCCATGGCATATGCGATAACGACTGGTGAGGAATCTTCAGATCGCTGTATATATCCTCCAATAGCTCGATACCGGTTCTGGCGTTCAGAAAGACTAATTGACCTTCAGTTAGTTTCAGTTTCACACGACCGGACCTTTTCGCCTGATCTGCCATGTTTTTTTGCATCCGATATTTGAATTGCGCCGCTTTTGAGAGTTCGGTCGAAACGACAGCACCAATAGCATCCGCTCGAATCTCTTGATCAATTCTCTGTTCACCGTCAGCATCAAACCAGATATGAGCCAGTTCATGAGCAATGACAAAACGCATGACGTCATTATATTCCACATCCAAGGTCATGTTCGCGGTTCGGGTTAGCATTCTGTCAAGATGCTCAAAACCATATTTGGCAAAGGACCCACCGGGAACGTCAGCAAAAGCTTCGCCCCCGGAAATATCAGCGAATCCTTCTCCATCGTTTGAATCTTTTTCGGCCTGCACAAACTCAAAAACCCGACTGACAAAGCCATAAGAAATTTCAATGGAAGAGCTTTCAACAACCGCGTTTGCGACCACGTCCTTTGTGGGGATCAAACGTAAAACGGCAGGCTTTGAAGGGACTCCCCGAGGTAACGCGTACGGAAGCTCTTTTTTAACCTGCAGAGAGTTTAGTGCTTTCTCTGCTTCTTTCACCAAACGCGCAAAGTCCCGTTCCATTTTCAACAAAATCTGTGCTTGTTCCTCCTCAGCGGCGGCCGCAAACGGCTTAAGTGATTGCGTGTGGCGCGAAAAACTAGACTCTTTCAAGCTTGATGCACCGGTGAGAGTAGTCCGGCTTATTGAGTGAGCCGTGCCAATTGGATCTGTTGGTTGGATGTAAAGCCCGAAGCAACCGGTTAGTAGCGCAGAGAATGAAAAGACTAATACAAGCCTCAAGAACGACCTAATAAAGCAATTCTGTATGGGTGATCTTCTCAAAGGCGTGTAGTTAACTCATCTACGTTTAAATTGCGTATGGGGTTCATGTCTAGATTTATCGTTGACGAAATCGTTTTTTTTCCGAGCTTCTGATTTTGGGCACGCCCACCATTCCTCACTTCCCAGATTAGACCGAATAGTTGTCACTCAAAGGCAGATCAAATGGAAAGGAACTTCATGAGTGTCAGTCTTCTGATGGAGTGCTCCCCCGGGTGGATAGCCTTTAATCCCTCCTAACAAGGCAAAATCTCTCTTGTCGGTAGTCAGACTACCCAAATGGGTAGCCTCACTACCCACCAAGGGGCTGTGAGCCTGAATAAAGATTCTGCAACAACCGCCCGAGCCGCAGTTCCATGCGAGGCACGGGACGAAATGCTTACGAAGCCGGAACTGGCGGCGAAGCTGAAGATTTGCCTCCGGACGGTCGAGAACTGGATCCAAGCGGGCTATCTGCCGTACCTCAAAGTTTCCCACCTCGTTCTCTTCTATTGGCCTGATGTGGTGCGTCACCTCAAAGCGAATTTTGGGGTGCACCACGGGACCGAGTCCACGGAGCTGGGAAATGGGACGAATGGGACAAATAGGAATCATGCGGCCAAGGCCAGCGCTGGGAGGAGCCGCCAATGAACTCCAGGACCAAAGGAAAAGTTGGGGAACGGGAATTTGCGGCGCTCCTCCGGGATAATGGCTTCGATGCGCGGCGCGGGCAGCAGTTCAGCGGCTCCCCCGAATCGCCCGATGTAGTGAGCGAAGCGCTTGCCTGGCTGCATGTGGAAGTGAAGCGGGTTCAAGCGCTGAACCTGGCTGATGCCTGCGCCCAAGCTGAAGGCGATTGCGGTGGTAAGCCGTGGATTGTGGCGCATCGGAAGAATCATGCTCCCTGGCTGATCACGATGACGGCCGAAACGTTCTTTCGGTTGCTCAGGGGGGATTTTCCTCAACCACAGATGGACACGGATAAACCCGGATCTGCCGAGAATACCGACCTAACTACCACCTCTCCTGACCTCTCCCCCAAAGGCGGAGAGGAACCAAGAATTTCGAACGTCGAGGCAAGCCGCGATGGCGAGCAAAGCGTTCAGAAAACAGAACAAGAAAACCAATAAACAA
>JBKJKE010000043.1:0-13230 GCA_046597605.1 Limisphaerales bacterium
CACTCCTGAAGCATTAACCGACCGTCTCTCCATAGCTCTTAAAAGCTTCATGGATCAACCCTCCAAAACCTCTTCCATCTGCTCTATCCGGAAATGAATTTTGAGAATCGCTATAACTTGCTGGATTCTTGTTGCGCAGGAGGGGTGCGGACCCTGGCCGTCGGCTTCGGTGACAAGAATGTTGATGCGTCGCGTCCAAGCATCACTTTATCCCGAAATCATTTTACGCAGCGGCTATAATTCTGCCCATCCGGCGTGGCTTAACTCCAGCCATCTCACCCGGAAAAAATCACACCCGGAACGCGGGGGGTGTAATTCCAAGCGGCGGCTGAGATGGAGGCGTAGCCCGAGTACAACCGGAGAGGGTTACCAACGTTCCATTTACTGCACCATCTCACCCCTTTTAATCACGCCCGGAACGCGGAAAGATCCAAACTTCGTGGCTCATTTATTTTCCGGTTCGGAGTGATGTTGTCCGACTTGCAGACAAGTCTTTCCCCGGGAAGATCCTTAAAGAGGCTGTGTTGCAGTGAGTTGCGTGGATGTTTTGATGGTTTTCCTGAGGGAATTGGATGGTGCCCACCTCTGAGGCATCAAAAGTTCCTACGCTCCGGCTCACCCTCACTGAATTTGGCGGCATCGGGCGGAGCGCAAAAAGGACGCTGAGTAAACAGGTTTCAACCGCTTTTTCCATCGTTGATTGATGCCGGATCCTGGTTGTGGCATGGCCTCTGCTAGGCACCAGGGGAATGATAGATTTTAAGCTAAAGCAACTAATAGTCCTTGGAATGTTCGGTCTTCTCGCATTCAGTTTAAAGGCGGCAACTCCGACAAGTGTCACCCTGCAATGGAACCCTAGTGCTGAAACCGACGTTGCCGGATATCGTGTGCATTACGGCACAACCAAAGGGACTTATGATAGGACCGTTGATGCAGGTGAGAATGTCACAACCTCTTTGAATGGTCTGGCTGCCGGGACCACTTATTGCTTCGTTGTGACTGCTTACAACGATTCCGGAATTGAAAGTTTACCATCGGCAGAAATTTCTCACAGTGCCGGAGTAGTTTCGCCATTACAGCTGACGTTGTTGCCTCACAGCCAGGTGGTAACGCGGGGATCTACGGTAACGTTGAGCGTCGGTGCCAGTGGTGTTGAACCGTTGTCCTATCAATGGAATAAAGCCGGTGTCGCGATTTCCGGTGCCACTCGATCCTCCTACACTATTACGAACCTGCGTCCTGCGGGCACGGGTGCCTACAGTGTGACAGTGGTTGATAACAATTCTTCCATTGCCACACCCGCAGTGTCTGTTTCCACCATGCAAATGCAGAAACCCCGTGAGATAGTTATTGATGGAATTCCGGGAGCGAACTTTGCGATTGCCTACAGTGAAAATCTGCGTAGCAACCTCTGGACTCAAGCTGGCACAGCCGCGCTAACGTCGAACCAGGTCAGGTGGGTGGATCTCTCGGGGAGTAATGCGAACATTCGGTTCTACAGGCTTTCTCCAGTTGAGTAAGTCCTTGAGTAGACCACTGGGGCGACGTCTGATCGGGCATGGTGCGATAGGAAGGTTGAGGGGGTTGTCCGCCTGGAAGTTTGCAACCAGAAGAAGAGTTAGAAGAGGATTTTGGTGAGTTCCCCAACCGAGCGGGCTCGGTTGGGGATGAGGAAAACACCTTCCGTTAGAAGAAACATAATTGTGTCGCGCCATTGCGACCGGGTTCACATTCCACCCTGATGCCCATGGAAACAGTGGACGGAGTGATGCCGTAGTATTGCTTGAAAAGTCGGGAAAAGTGGGAAACCTGTTTGTAGCCAAGGCTGAAGGTTGTCTCCTTCACCGTGTTCCCATGTGCAAGTTGAGCGTAGGCATGTTTCAATCGAATTCGATTCAGCCACTGCCCCAGGGTCTCACCGTGGTAAGCGTAAAAACGGCGCTGGAGTTGCCGGAGAGAAATGCCGCAAAGGTTCGCTAAAGTGGCGCAGGAGTAATTAGCTTCTTTTGCTAAAGGTTCCATCTCTTCCGCCGCCAGACTTTGTCCGTTTGGCATTCGACACACGATCTCCCGCCTGAATTTTTGTGAGGTGGAGCCTTCTTCCTCGCTCATGGATGCAACTGCCCTCACTCCCCTCCCTGAATAAATATCCCGCATTTTGACCCCTCCTTTGAACAATGCCCAAGTGTGTCGTCGGGTGAGCACAATACTCATCAGACAGAACTAGAATAGTGCTATTAAAGTTACCCGGCTAGCTGTCCAAACAGGTAGACTCTAGTCAGGGAATTTTTTTTACAGGGATCAGCCCGTCGCTCATTTTGGGTTCAGGTCCGATCAGGCTTTCCAGACCGTACCTGGACGGGTCGGAATCTGGCCGGTGGCGTTGCGTGTATCGATGATGCAGGAGGACCATGTGGCGAGTTGTTTGTAACTGATCGCGTCATGGGCAGTTGCAATGAGCACAGCATCAAAACCGCCAATCGTCGATTCGTTCCAGGGAACCGATTGTGTGCCGGCCCATTGGGAGTGTTCCCGAGTGGGTTTGATCACTGGAATGAATGGATCGTAATAAGAAACCGCTGCGCCGCGCCTCTTGAGGAGGTTCATCAAATCGTAAGTCGCCGATTCCCGATCGTCATCCACGTTTGGCTTGTAGGCCACTCCCACCACCAGAATTCTCGAACCATTGACTGATTGTTTCCTGGTGTTCAGGGCTTCTTCCACTCGATGCACAACATGGTGTGGCATGGAGGTGTTTATTTCCCCGGCGAGTTCAATGAAACGGGTGTGCATGCCATACTCGCGTGCTTTCCAGGTTAGATAAAATGGATCTATCGGAATACAATGGCCCCCCAGGCCTGGCCCGGGATAGAAAGCCATGTAGCCAAAAGGCTTGGTTTTCGCCGCCGCAATGACTTCCCAGACATCAATGTCCATCGCACCGTAAACAACCTTGAGCTCGTTGACTAAAGCGATGTTCACGCTACGAAAAATATTTTCCAGAAGCTTGGTGGCTTCAGCGGCGCGGCAAGAGGAGACCAGAACCAGAGTTTTTATGGCATGAGAATAGAGCGTCTTTGCTTTTTCCAGGCAGGCGGGGGTGTATCCTCCGACTACTTTGGGAATGTCAGCCACGCGACTCATTGGATTGCCGGGATCTTCTCGCTCTGGCGAAAACGCCAGATGAAAATCTCGTCCTGCCTGGAGACCTGATCCTTCCTCGAGAACGCTTTTGAGATCTTCATCTGTAGTACCGGGATAAGTTGTCGACTCCAGCACAACCAGCGCTCCTCTCTGGAGATGAGGCGCAATTGCCTTGCCCGTAGCCAGGATGTAGGAAATGTCCGGTTCGCGGTTTTTATTCAGAGGTGTTGGAACACAGATGATGACAGCGTCCAGGGTTGCAACCCGCGAGAAATCGTATGATGCACAGAATGATCCGCACTGCACCAGTTCAGCAATACTCGATGAATCGATATGCTTGATGTAGCTCCTCCCCTGATTGATGGAGTCCACCTTCGTTCGATCGACGTCCAATCCTATGACGGTTACCCCGGATCGGGCGAATTGGAGTGAGAGAGGAAGCCCGACGTAACCAAGTCCAACAATGCCAATGTTCATAAGCTAATTTTTTTACTCTTTGATGTAGAGAATTGGTGAAGGCCTCGCCCTTGTTATTCGCAAAAATGCAGCAAGCGCCGGGTCACGGCACCTGCTGCAATAAACTCCGCCCATCGTGAAACGTTGATCATCCCTCTTAGGCTGTGAAGTAACGTCGACCCAATCCAACCCCGCAAAGGGCCATGCCTAAAAGGGCCGCTGTTGCTCCGCCTTCTGGCACTGTGGTCGTGGTTCCCTGGCTACCATAGAAAGCAATATGCGAGATTCCTTTCCGGCCGTTGATCGTTACATCGCCTCCACCAATTGTGGTTTGATCAGCCGTCACTCCGTAGAGATGATAAAGGAAGTTGTCACCATCCCTTCCATCTTTCAGGAACACATAGTTGAGCAGGAAACCGGTCCCGGTGAGGTCCCACGAGATGGTGGCATTGGCTGTTTCTCCAGAATTCGGACTGACGGTGAAGAAGCTCGAGACTAGGGCTCCTCCGTTGTCAAATCCTGAGCCGTAATCAAACTTATTCAGATAGGTAAGGTCGAAGGACAACCCCTGGTCGGACTCAATGTAATTACCTTCTGCAGTTGGGTTCCCGATAACGGATGAAACGGTTCGTATTCCTAGATCAATTAGATCTGCTTTCGCCACTCCTCCCATACATATCAGGGCTGCTGCAATCGCCCCTAGTTGTCTTGTTATTTTCATGCTTTTTATTTCTCTCTTTTTGTTGGTTTGTTCTCTGCACTAGGAAGTCGTTTTCCATGGCATTCGGCGATGGCTAGGACTTCTAGATTCTGAAGTTTGTTGGAGAATGACTTCCCCCCTGACAGGAATGGATTCTTAAGTTTGTTTCAGCGGGGAGAAGTGTCTTCCGTTTGATAGGCACTCGCGGGAATGCCCATGTCCCGAATCGTCTGAGAGGAAGTTAGCGGCATTTCCTCTCGTCCTGGACCTCTCAGACTCCGTCAAATAGGCCTTCCGGGGTCGAGTGTTACTGCATTTTCTGCAAAACCTTACGGGCATCGGCCGCAAAGGTGGCGCCGGCATCCAGTGACAATGCCTTCTGTAATGCGCGTCGACTTTCTTCTGCTTCTTTCAAGTGAAACTGGGCCAGACCTAGAAAATAGAACAACTCAGGGTCATCCACCCGGCTACGGATGCTCTCTTTGAGAACCTGAACCGAGCGTTTGAAGTCGCCCTGCTGATAGAAGTTAATTCCGAGCACCTTCGCTATCTCAGGATCGTCGGGGTAAGCCACACGTGCTTCCTGCGCCCATCGAAAGGACTTTGACCAGTCCTGGGGCGCCTGGGCGTAGAGAATACAAAGTCGTTTCTTGGCTGGAGTGAAACGTGGATAGAGATGGAGCACATGGAGAAAATGTTCGCTGGCTACGCGCATGCGTCCGGATTGCACCGCAATCGTTGCAGCAGCGATCCGCGCAGGTGCATGGTTAGGTTCGGCCTTCAGGAGAGATTCAACCTTGGCGATGGATTCAGCATCAATGGAAGGACTTCGTGCTACCTCACACATTTCCAAAAAGAGCTGAGCTTCTTTCCCTCGCTGAAATGGACCTTCTGCATTCAAAGCTACTCGTACTGCTTTTTCGGCCTCTTTGACTCGGCCAACACTGAAATAAGAAAAAGCTAGATCGCAGGCCATCTCAGGGTTGTTTCTTGTTCTATTCGCGGCTGCCTCCAGGAGCGTCACCGCCCATTGATGGTCGCCCGAGTCATAGGCAATTCTGCCGAAGTGATGGGAAAGTTCTGCATTCTCAGGCAGCAGTTTGTGAACCTGCTTTGATAGCTCTAACGCTTTGTTCGTTTGATCAATACGCAGGTAAAGTCGACTGAGATTCGTTATGATAAAGGCACTGCGGGGGATATGGTTCATAGCTTGTTTCCACGTGTCTTCCGCAAGCGCCACATTGCCTTTCAGTTCATGGAACGCAGCCAGCTTTGCTAAAGCTACGGGATCTTTCGGTTCATCCCTGAGTCTCTGTTCAATGCGAGACAGGCCCCTGGCGCTCGAAAGATCGGTCGGCAGGTGCAAAATTTCGAGGAGCTTTGATGCCTCGCTTTTGATCGTAGGATCCGCTCCTGTGCTGGCTCGTTCAAGTGCCGCGCGCGCGGGCGCGTGTTCGCAAAGCATGTAATGCGCGTAACCGAGATGAAGCTGCATTTCAGGCTTTTCCGGGAATGCGGTTGCGCTGTTCCTAAGGTTGGGGAGCGCTGCCTCATAATCTCCCCGCTTGCACTGAATCCATCCCAGGGTGTCGGCGATCTGTGGGTTCCGCGGTGCCAGTTGCTGTGCTTTACGAGCCAGCGCATATGCTTTGTCGAGAAGCTTGGGCTGCGCCGAATAGATGTAGGCCAGGTTGTTCAAAACTGGAACGGATTGCGGGTTAACGACCAAAAGGCTTTTCAGAGTCTCGCGCGCAGCGGTGATTTTGTTTTGGCGCATCTCGATCATGGCCTTCAAGGTCATGGCATCGGCATCCCGCAGATTCTTCGCTAAAAGCATGTTCAACTCGGAGAGGGCTTGATCATCCTTCCGCAGCTCAGCATACAGTCGGGCAAGGCTTATCCGGGCGGGGCCGAAGTTTGGATCGAGCGCGAGCGCTTTCTTCAGGGATGTTTCTGCTTGTGTCATTGAACGCTGAGCCAGGAGAATCTTCGCAAAGATATAATGTAACTGAGGCGAGGCCTCGTTGACCTTCAACTCCTTCTCGACCCGTTTGGTTGCTTCATCAAAACGATGTTCTGCTATATCGAGCCTGACGATTTGCTCCAATGCTGGGAAGAATGTTTTGGAAATCGTAAGTGCTTTATTAAAAGCCTCTCTGGCTTTGTTCACTTCGCGGTGCTCGAGCAGCAGTAATCCCCTGAGCACTGGAATTTCCGGATTCTGCGGAAGCGTTGCTTCGGCTTGCTGGTAGATTTTCAGACTGTCCTTCCAGCGTCCCTGGACACGGTAAGCTGCTGCAAGGAGGAGATCTCCCTGCGGGTTTTTGGGATCGCGATTGGTAAACTGTCTTAGTGTATCTATGGCAGCGGCGGCCTCTCCCTTTTGCAGTTGGACAGCGGCAAGTTGGTAGCGGGCTTCGGAAAATCCGGGTTCCAGGGCAACTGCCTTTTGGAAGCTGGCTGTGGCTTTAAGGGGCTCATAATTCTGGAGGTATGCCAGGCCCGCATAATGGTGCGCTTGAGGAGACTGGGGGTACAAAGCGGTTAAGCGCTCAAATTGCTCAATCGCCTTAACTGATTCATTTTTGAACAGTCGCACTCTGCCACCTAGCAAAAGAGCATCGAAATTCGAGGGATCTTTTAAAAGCAGTGTCGCAACCAGGGAATCACACTCCGAATAATCTTTTTCGGCGAGGGCCAACTCGGCGCGGCGAAGATACGCCGACAGGTAATCGCGAGTTTCACGATTCATTGCTTTCAGCATGATTTTAGCTGCGGGGAGGTCTCCCTGTTGGATTATGAAATCGACGTATTTAAGACGTCTGGCCGATCGTGGAGGAGACAGTTCGGCGGCTCTCTTAAGAGACAGCCCGGCGTTCCTAAGGTTACCTCGCTTCCGATGCACATTTCCAAGGGCGTGATGGGCATCGCTATATTCAGGGTCGAGCACGAGCGCCTGGTTTATTTCGACTTCAGCTTTGTCCAATTTTCCCGACTGGAAATGGACTGTTGCCAGCGCAAGGTGCAGGGAGGCACTTTTGCCATTTTGCTGAACCAGGCGGTTGAGCAGATCAAGCACTGCATCGGCCTCCTCGGGTGTTTGTAAGCTCTGCGCCAGCAGTAGCTGAGCCTCTGCTGATGTAGGCTGCATTTTTAGGATGGCGAGCGCTTCCATCCGCGCCGTTTCTCGTTCCCCGCTAGCCAGTCGAAGGAATGCGAGCCTGAGCCGTACCGGCAGATTATTCGACTCCTGATTCAGTGCTTCGGTTAGAAAAACGTGTGCCAGGCTGATCCGTCCCTGATCGCTATAGATGAAACCCAATTGCCCCAGCACATGCGCATTTCTCGGCGTTAGCAGGCGGGCATTCTGATACTCGATTTCGGCCTCTTCATAGCGACCGGCCTGGAAAAAAGTGTCGGCCCTTTTCAAGTGGCCTTTTAGTTTCGCTTCCGATGAACAGCCCAGCATGGAGAGGGCAACCAAAGCCGCAGCCAGCAGTGGCCAGGCAGTATGATTTCTGCAAAACATAAATTCTATTTACGGTTTTTGGAACTCGCGTTTCCGGAGTAAGACAAGGAGGAAAAAAAGTGGAACAATGGACAACGCGAAGAACAGCGGGCCTCCCCTGGAGTGCAACGGTGAATGGATGAGTTCAGGGTTTCCGTAAACACACATGTTGGCCAAAGTCGTGATCCGCAACGCATTTCTTATAACCCCAATGGGTATTACCGCGATCGATAAAAGAGTTTTGCTCCAGGTGTTCCTTAGAAAAAAATGACCCGCCACGAGGCTTGCGATGAACAAAATCATCGTTGAACGAATACCGCTGCACTCGGGTGCTACATGGAGCGAGATCCCCGCAAGGTGGAAGGTCAATCCATCTTGCATGACCGTGATGTTTGAAGCTTTGATCAGAAGAAACGAAACTTCAGCTGAAGCCTGTTGAAAAAAGTTTTCTATGCCAGCTTCGAATCCCTTGGGCATTGGTATCAGGAGAAGAAGAAACGCAGCTGGAAAAGCTATCTTCTTGAGCAAACCTTTTCCCAGCAGCGCCAGGACGCAACTCATGAAAAGAAGCAAAAGGATCAATAGAGTGGCTTCAAGGTGCAAAGCGTTGGCTCTGTCTCCGAACTGGAGCACGCTAATTAAACAAACTGCGGCGGCCAAAGGAATTGTGGCCGCCCGGGGTGATGGCCTGGAATCCCGCGGGAGGCCGACTCTTTTTTCCCAGACCAAGTATCCGCTAATAAACGGAATAAGTAGTAAATGAGAATGAAGGCTTTCGTGCAGGCACAGCGTTAACCACCCACCGAGTGGTCCGATAAAGCTGATCAACAGGATGCAGCTCATTAGGGCCAACCAAAAGACCCTGTGGGGTAAAGTTTGAGGTGCAACGCCAGTCGGCGCCTCCGTAGCGGCGCTTTTCGGTCCGATTACCTCCGCTAAGCCAGGATTTGAGTCCCTTTGCACAGATTTGTCCCGGTTGAAGCGCAATGCGTCCCAGTGAAGTGAGTATCCGTTGTAGATGAGGAGTGGGCACGAGCGATGGTCGCCCAAATTGCCGTCCACTACTTTCGACTGCGAATGTTGATGACCGCGGAAGCAGTCATCCCACCCGAATCAGTTACCGCTGCCGTGATTAGGTGAGTGCCAGTAGACAGTGTTGTCACTGAAATGGTGCTGTTTGTTCCAAGGGAACCGTCGCGATCCGAATTCCAGCGGACACGGGATCCAAGCGCGACATTCCCATCTTCAACATCCGTCGCCATCGCTGAGAAAGTAATGGTCGTTCCTTTCGGGAACGTCGCACCGTGGGTTGGTGAGTTGATTGTGATCGATGGGGGACTGTTACTCGGAGCGATACCCGACAAGTATTTCTGCTCCAGGTAGGTTTCCACGTTCGCGCGTTCTTCCGTAGACAAGGCACGGTCATAGATCAGGACCGCCGCCACATCCATGTTCATGTAACCGAGACCCGCGATCTCCTGTCCAATGACCACTTTGTTGAGAATAGTATTATAATTTTTCGTCCACTGGGCTACCGGTTGCCCGTTTTTGTAGAGCGTGGCATTTCCGGCATTTAGCACCGCCGATTGCGAAAGCCAGCCAGCCCCAATCCCTGCCGCAGTGGAGATCAAATCGTTGCCGCTTCCCCAACCTTGCAACACGAATTGTCCACTCGGATGTTGGACCACGAGCCCAAATGCCTGGTTGGCGGAACCGGTGCCATAAGAGAAACCTCCCCATGCCTGTGAGGCATTATATTTCGCTACCATGAAGACGCTTCGATCTTGATTCAGTGCAGGAAAACCGTTCAAGCCCGCACTCTGAAAACGCTCGAGTTTGTCGTTAATTCCGTCGAATCGTATGGCCGGTTGCCCTTTGGGTGTGGCGGCTGTCACCAGTACGGGATTCCCGCCTGCTGTGAGCGTGTTTGTTTTACCCGACAAGTCGGCCCAGGATGTTACCGTATTTGCGTTAAACCCCACGCCTTCCGTGGATTCCAACCACAAAACCAGGCTGGCACTGCTGGGTGGTCCCGATGCAGTGCTTGTAGTTACCGATAGATTAAGAACTGCTGAGGCTGTGATCCCTCCACTATCCTTCACCATTGCAGTGACTTGGTGAGCCCCCACGGAAAGGGTGCTTACGGAGATAGTTTTGTTGGTTCCCAGGACGCCATCACGATCGGAGCTCCATCCAATATTGGTGCTCAAAACGGTGTCATCATCCTCTGCGTCTATTGCAGTTCCTGTAAAGGTGATTGTCGTTCCAGCCACAAAGCTGGCACCATTGGTCGGAACGTTAATTGTGATTGAAGGTGAACTGTTACTATTAGTGTTTGCAGTCAGGTATTTCTGCTCCAGGTAGGTTTCCACGTTATTGCGTTCTTCAGTAGACAATGCTCGGTTATAAATCAGGACCGCCGCCGCCTCCATGGCTGTATAACCCAGGCTGGCGATTTCTTGGCCGATCACTAGTTTCGTCGGAGTTGTCGCATAGGTTTTGCTCCACTGAGCAATAGGAGCACCATTCTTGTGGAGCGTTGCTAATCCTCCGTTTAGAATAGCAGACTGAAGCAGCCAGCCCGCTCCGATACCCGGTGTTGTGGAAACCAGGTCATTCCCTCCGCCCCATCCCTGCAGCACTAACTCTCCCGTGGAAACCTTTACTACCAGACCAAAACTTTGGTTGGCAGCTCCCGTCCCATAGGCCAAGCCCCCCCAGGCCTGCGAGCCTGTGTATTTTGCGACGAGGAACATGCTCCGGTTGGCATTCGCCATCGGTAAACCGCCTAAAGGGGAGGTTGAATGGATCCGTTGCAATTTGTCATCCAGTCCATTGAACCGAATAGCCGGCCTCCCCGCTGGGGTGGCCACGGAAATTAGAACGGGCGCGCCTCCTGCAACCAGGTCATTTCCAAGTCCGGATTGATCCAGCCAACCGGCTACCGTACTACCAGTTTGGAGTGCCACGTTGAGATCCGATTCCAATTGCACCACCAACCCTGCCGTCACCAGCAGGTTACTGTAATTACAAGGACCTGTTCCGGTGTAGGTCGCACCGAGCGCAGAATCCAATTCCGGCACGACAAAAATTTGAGATGGCGCGATCCCTCCGTTAGACCAATTGGTAAATTGATACTGCTGTCCGCCATTGCATTGTTGTGAAGGGACGCTGACGGTGTGCTGGAAGTTGATCAGGCTGTCGAGGACAAAGGGAGTGGGTTGCGCGGTGTTACCGTCCACCTGCACCTGTATGCCTGTTGGCACTGATGTGAACGTCACATTCGATTTTTCGGGATATACGTCAAGATTGGTCGATGTCGTTAACCCGCTTGAGTCAATAACAGTTAAGAAGCAGCGATAAAAAACGGGACCGCTGAAGCCTTGCCCCTGCGCCGGGATGGGGAACTCAAGGGCGGTTGTCCCGGTGACCGGGCCGAGCACCGGATGGACGTTTCCCGGTCGGATGAAATCCACCGCCCAGGTAAAGTTGGCTGCTCCCATCGATCCGTCCTCTGTGTCACTTGCTGTCGCTGTAAACAACAGCGTATCTCCGTAGCGGAATTGATTTGGGATCCAGCCTGCCCTGCTGGTGCCTGCCACGATCGATGTTATTGTCGGCGGATTTCCCACCTTCACGATCAGAGTGGATGTAGTCGTAAGGGAACCGTCTGACACTTCAAGAACCGCCTCGTAGGCTCCCTGTGCCTGGTAGGTGTGAGTGACTGCCACTGGGCTGCCGTTTACGAGCGGAAGAGGGGTTCCCGTAGAGTCTCCGTCTCCAAAGAATAAAACGTAGTTCATGGTAGAGGAGTCCGGGTCCGACGCGTCTACCGTGAATCCAACCGTGAGCGGTGCGTCACCCTCTTTGGGTTGGGCTGCAAATTGCGTCACTACCGGCCCCACGTTTCCAGCACTGTAGACATATCGACGAACCGAGCCCAATACAGAAGGATTCGGCTCTCCAAATGCCCCGCCGGAATCTGTAAAGCTCACATAGTAGAGCGCGCCATCAGGTCCGAGATCCAAGGAAACAATGCGACCAATCGGGTCGGGATCAAAGGGGTAGCTGACTCTATCGGGGTTCGTCGAACTGATGGAACCTGGAGCCGGATTCGTTGCGACCGATCCGTTTGGATTAAATTTCAAGTATCTGATAAAATCGCGAGTAGAATCCGCGTAAAAATAAACTCCTTGATACGCAGACGGAAATTGCGTTCCGCGGTAGACTATTCCGCCATTTATCGCAGCCGTATTTCCAGCATGAGCATACGAGAATATCGGCTCTCCGGTCGCATCAATATTGCAGGCGGTAAAGTTAATATAAGGCGATTGGCCTTCACAGTTCGGCCAGCCAAAATTAATCCCATTGAAGATTCCGTTGTCCGCTGGAGTGCCAAAATCAGAATCAATAAACCTGCTCGTTGCCTGGCTGTAGCGAATCACATGGAGGTCTTCACACGCAATGGATTGAGTATTACCACCAACTTCTGCGATGAAAAATCTGCCGGACGGAAGATCCCACCTGGCGCGAAACGGGTTACGCAATCCGTAGGCAAAGAGGGAGTCTACATTTGGGCCCGCACCGTCGTTAAAAGGATTGCCTGCCGGAATGCTGCCGTTTTTCGCAATGCGGATCACCTTGCCGCCCGCGTGTTGTAAGCTTGCTGCGTATGATCCCTGAAAATGGTCCCCGGTCGCAAGCCAAAGATTGCCGTCCGGCCCAAAGTCTAACCCGCCGCCAAAATGGCAGCACGAATCGTAGCCCTGGGTGTCCTGCCATAGAATTACTTCGCTTGAAGGATCACCCCTGCTGAGAACGCCACCCGACTTCTGATTGTGAGTAAAACGCGCAATGCGAGCTTTGGCCCCATCAGGGCCCGTTGCTGGTGTGTAGAATAGATAAATATACGGTTCCGTCGGAAAGTTGGGATCAACCGCCACATCGATCAGGCCACGCTCCTGGTCAGCCATGATACCCGAAGCATGCGTGGCAGCGGCGAGGTCGAGATAGACATCTTGCTGAATCGGTGAACCGCTCACTTGAAGGATTCGCACCTTTCCTTTCTTCTCTAGCAAAAGCATCCGACCATCAGGCAGGAAGCGAATGGACATGGGTTGATCTATTTGGGTAAGGATGTCCTGCACCAGAAAATTGGAAGGAGGAGCTGCATCCAAAATGGGCGGGCTTCCTTCTAGCCAGACAAGCGAGCCAGCTACAAACAATGACAGAGCTCTGGTTGATCTTTTCATAGCGACTGTAAGGAGTGATACTTGCCGGAATCTAGGAACGTCCGAGGGCGCTGCTAACCCGGATTTCTCACCAAATAAGAATGAAGAAGCGGAGGTTTTTGTAGTCAAACTGTTGGACTAGAACAAGTTATGACTGGCACCGCATCCTCCGCTTCGACGACAGACTGTAA
>JBKJKE010000055.1:0-52435 GCA_046597605.1 Limisphaerales bacterium
CGCGCGCGCCATGCACGTGGGCAAACCAGCCCGGGTGGATTGGAATGGGAACATACGAACTGGTGCGACGTCCACCGCGCGCGCGAGTGTAGCCCAAGCAGCGGGCGACCGCGACATACTAACTGCAATGGCCCGCTGCGTTGCGAGCGTCAGCGATGTATGGGCGACAGCATCCGCGCGTGCGCCTGGGACATTCGGACTGGCATCCTGGTAATTGGGTCTGCGCGCCTGAATTGGTCTGCGGTTGCAGACGAAGCGACTCTCCGCGTAAGCGCTGATTTGTTCCTATGGGCGTGCATCTCAATAGCTTGTGTTGGTTTATGTGCTTCCTATGATGCGAACTATGACCATCGAGGAATTTATTGACTCTGTGTCCTATGAGAGTTGCGACAACATCAGGAAGGTCTGGCACGACGAGGAAAACAGCGTCTTTCTAGAATTTCACTCAGTAAGTCGAACAGTCACCATAAAGTGCGAGGGCGTTGCCGAATACATGGTCACTCCGCAATGGGGAGTGGAATATTTAGAGATCGAATCGGACCACCCCCTACTCTGGCAATGGAACGATGCAGATTCATTGATGTATTATCACGGTTCGTCAGCAGATCCATTCAAGACATATGGAAAGCTCATTGAAATGCACGTGAGGCTGTTGGGCGATTGGCGCCCTGTCTCAGCCTATTTATCAGTAAATCCAAGCAACTTAGTTCAAGGTAAAGGAAAGTTTGCTTCCGGCCCTAAGCGCGTGCTGGATCAATACGCTGACGTTGTGAAGGATGAACTACAGGTGCACACCATAAAAGAATTCTACCCAGGTCGAACCTTCTCCGTACTGCTATTGAGTCAAAAGCAGTATGTAATTTGCGAGAAGCTTGCTGTGCTCGACTGACAAATAGTCGTCAACATTTTTGTCGTCTGATTTTTGGTGTTGGGTGTCGGGTGGTTGGTGTCCTCAATGTGTCGGCTGTCGGATTGGTCTTCCTGCCTCGGTCATTCTGAAAAAAACACGTGCTAGCGTCCGCACGTGCGAGTTGAAACAACACATCCCAGTTACGATGAGAACCTTCCTGCATGGTTGCGGGCGCGTGATGTCCTCGCCGGTGAGGATGCGGTTAAAGCAGGTCGTGTTCGGTATCTGCCACGGCTGGATTCGCAGACGGATGATGAGTATGCCGCTTACAAAGAGCGTGCTTCTTTCCTCAATGCAACAGCGCGCACTGCTGATGGCTTCGTTGGTCTAATCTTTCGTCGGGAACCTACCTTCAAGATTCCAGAAACGACAACGGGCGTAGGGCAAGCTCTGGCGGCGTTCCTCGATGACGCGAACATGCTGGGGAATTCACTCCAGGCCTATGCCAAGGATGTTGTTCGCGAGGTGATGACGGTCGGGCGGGCTGGTTCATTGGTGGATTGGGAAGATGAAGTGGAACAGCGTGCATACGCGGTTCTCTACCGGGTTGAACAGATCATCAATTGGCGGACGCAACGGGTGAACGGGCGCAATGTCCTGGCGCTGGTGGTCTTGCATGAAATGACGTCGGAAAACTCTGATGATTTCTCGGTTAATCAGACTGAACAGTTCCGTGTCATGCGGTTGGTGAAGGATGCCAATGGTTCCGACTGGGTTTTTCAGGTCGAAATATGGGTGCTTCAGGATGGTCAAAGCAAACGTTCCAAAAAGCAGTGGGTTAAAGCGGAAACGCGAATCCCGCTGCGACTGGGCAAACCGTTGTCGTTGATTCCTTTTGTCTTTCACGGCCCACGTAATTGCCAGGAGTGCATCGATAAGTTGCCGTTAGCCGACATCATTGCGGTCAATCTTGATCACTACCGTCTCAACGCCGACTACAAACATGGTTTGCACTTCACTGCTTTACCCACTGCCTGGGTGAGTGGGTTCGATAAGGCTTCTGAACTTCGGATTGGATCCAGCACGGCGTGGGTTGCTGAAACACCCGGGGCGACTGCTGGTTTTCTTGAGTTTACTGGCCAGGGACTAACGACATTCGAGCGGGCCATGGATCGTGATGAGCGCCTCATGGCTGTTCTCGGTTCTCGCATGTTGGAACCGCAGAAGCGTGCGGTGGAAACAGCCGATGCAATTGAGCTCCGCCAGAGCGGTGAGAACAGTGTTCTCTCAGCTGTATCCCTCAGCGTGAGTGACTCGATCACACAGATTCTTCGTTGGGTTTATTGGTGGAATTCTACTGATGAAATCATTGATGCGCTCGGGGATGAGCGTGTGATGGCTCAACTGAACCTGGATTTCACCACCAGAGGGATCGGGAGCAACGAACTTACCGCGATCGTTTCTGCCTGGCAGGCCGGAGCAATCAGCCGTGAAAGCATGTTTGAACTTTTCCGACGTGGTGAGGTGTTGCCGGCTGGACGGACGAATGAAGAGGAGGCGCGGCTTGTAGGGAAAGGAACCAATTTTGGCGGCTGAGGTGGCGAAGACAAGTGAGAGCCTCGTGACCTCGGCTGCTACAAAATAGAAAATTTATGGCACTAAAATTCAAATTCAAAACTAAGGAAGAGATCCCCGCTGAACATGTGGGCCTCTATGTGGAACGTGAAGGCTCGTGGATTCTCGACGCTGAAGGGGTCGTGGATAAATCCAAACTGGATGAGTTCCGGAGCTCCAACGCCACGCTGACCAAGGAGCGAGATGACTTAAAAAAACGCTTTGAAGGGATTGATCCCGATGAAGTCCGCCGCTTAGCCGAAGAGAAGGAGAAACTTGAGCTCCAGGCTAAAGGCCATAAGCCCGAAGAGATTGAGAAGGTTGTTGAAGGTCGTCTTAAGAACGCGAAGTCGGAGTGGGACAAACAGTTCTCTGCTGTAACGGCAGAACGTGATGCGTTGAATGCTCGCCTCACTGCCATTCAGATTGACCAAGGCGTTACCACGGTCGCCACAAAGCGAGGTCTACGCCCAACAGCTATTCCCGACATTACCTCTCGTGCTCGTGGTGTGTTTCGCCTCGTCAATGGTCTCCCCACTGCTTTTGAGACCGATGGGAAGACTGTGAGGTATGGGAAGGATGGTATCACGCCGATGACGCTTGATGAATGGATCGATACCCAAGTCTCTGAAGCGCCGCATTTGTTTGAATCTAACTCCGGTAGTGGTGCTGGTGCTCTTCCGCAGGGAGGAGGATCCCGGCCAAATGGTTCCATGAAGAATCCTTTCAAGCGTGAGACTTGGAATCTCACTGAGCAAATGAAGCTGCAGAAGAGTGATCCGGGATTGGCCGCTCGGTTGAAAGCGGCAGCGAACTGACTGCAGACCACAGAGAACAACAATAACACCCAAACAGGAGAAATCATAATTTATGGCAAAGACAGCAGTAGCAGACATCATCATCCCAACAGAATTCGAGCGGTACGCCATCGAGCGGACAGCTGAACGCTCACGTTTCGCACAGTCCGGCATCATCGAGAATGCGCCGGAGTTCGATGAATTGGCCGCAGGAGGGGGCCGTGAAGTGCAAATGCCCTTCTGGAAAGACCTGGTTGCCCCGCGTCAGATCCTGAGCGACGCGGGTGCATTGACGGTCAACAAGATCACCTCTGGTGCAGACATCGCGCGTATCCAAAACGACGCCCAGGTGTGGGGTTCCAATCATCTTGCCAAGGTCATCTCTGGCGATGATCCGATGCAGGCGATCGTCGATCTCGTTGCGGATTATTGGGCCCGGACCGATGAAGGTATCATCATTTCCTCTTTGAAGGGGGTGTTTGCGTCGGGTTCCATGGCCGGAAATCTGTTGGCGATTCACTCGGAGCTGATTGCCGGGCAGAGCGCGGCTACCCGCTTGAACGGTGCAACCTTCGTGGACGCCTGCACAAAGTTAGGTGACGCAGCAGACCGACTTACTTCGGTGGCCATGCACTCCGCGACTGAAGCGGCACTGCGTAAGTTGGATCTGATCGACTTCATTCCGGATTCCGAAGGCCAAGCGATGCTCCGCGTGTTCCAGGGCCGACGTGTGATCGTGGATGATTCTCTTCCTGTTCGTGCCGGAACGACTGATGGTCAGGTTTATACGACCTATCTGTTTGGTTCCGGTGCATTTGGAAAAGGGGTTGCCCCGCTGGATGGCACAGCCTTGCAGGGCGGCTTTGGCACTGAAGGTGTTGAAATGGCACGTGTGGCTTTGGAGAGCGACACGGTGTTGATCAATCGCCGCCGCTACATCCTGCATCCTCGTGGGGTGAAGTTCACCTCAGCGGCTGTTGCTGGTGATTCACCGACGAATGTTGAATTGGAGAATGGAGCCAACTGGAGCCGCGTGTTCGAGAACAAGAACGTCCGCCTGGTTGCGATTACCCACAACAACTAATCGTATGGGTAAAATCCTTCCACGTAGTGCCTGCAGTTTTACTGCTTCCGATGGCTTGAGTTCAGGCCTGAACTATGGTCCCCAGGTTCTAAACAACCAGCCATGGCAAGCCATCAACCTTGGGGTTGGTGGTGCGCCATGCGCCGTGCAATTGGGAGAGGCAGGAACCTATCTCATCCACGGCCGCATTCATTTTGGTGGAAACTTCGAGGCGGGAGACATGGTTTATTTCGGGTTGATGGATGCCGAGCAGGAACTGGAACTGGGTGATACGGCTGGTATCAAGGTTCCTTTTGCTGATTGGGAGTGGGAACAGGAATTCACGCGCGTGCACACAATCAGCTCTGCTCCCAGGACAATTTATCTGTATGCCACCAACAATACCGCCAACCGAGGCGGTGTGATTGGGCTGCGCACACGGATTCAATGGGTGCGTTTACGATAAATCTTATGCTTTACCCAATCATTCGAAGAGTGCGTCGGCCGTTGTTGCCGCTTGATCCAGTGCCAGAACCTGTTCCTGTGGCGCCAGTGCCGGCATCGTTGGAAATGTCACCAAAAGAGGAGTTGCCAGCTCAAGAGGTTGCCGAACTGCCTGCACGAACGATGGAAACGGTTCCATTGGCAGCATCTCCGGAAGTGCCCGAGCCGCTCCCCCCTATCGTGTTAGAAGCGTCTCCGCTGCCCGAACAACCAGCCACTGCGCAAGTCTCTGTAGAACCTGTGATTGAACAAGCGCCACTCATTACAGAACCCCTGTCATTGGAAGCAACTCCGACAGCTAAACCAAAACGAACGAACAATGCCCGCAAAGCGAAAACAGAAGCCGCGTAAGAGACTGGTTTTGATCATCAGGCGGCGGAAGGGTGAAGCGCAAAACGTGCCTCCTTCCGCCCCGACTAACCTGTATGTGTCCTCAACCGCCACGTATATGCACCTCACATGGGAACATACTGGGGACACTGAAGAAGGATTTCGGATCTACCGCCAGATGTTCGATGGACCTTTCGAGGTTATCGCCGAGGTGATCCCAGATCAGACCGAATTCTATGACGGCAACGTGGAGATGGGTGTCGTTTATACCTACTACGTCGTTGCCTACAACACTAACGGCCAATCAGCGCCATCCAACCAGATGAGCAACGAAATACTAATCGGAGGAGAATGAAAGTTATTCTGCATTCATTGGTCGCAGCGCCGTCGCTGATAGGCCGTTATCGCTTTGCTGAACAGGCGTTGCGAGAAGCTGGCTTTAAGGCTGAGATCTACACTGGCCGAAACGTGACGAGTCTTTCAGGGGCTGATGATGTTTTGATCAGTCATAATTGGATCTCAGAGCAGACGAGAGTCGAGGCTCCAGGTCGGTGCTTTGGTGGCAAAGGTCTAACACGCCCAGAACACCTGACACTTCTGGCTTCTCTTGGCTTCCCGACGATGGAATGGACAACAGTCCCGAGCTGCGAAGAAGCAATGAAGCTTTGTTCTTCCTGGGGTGTGGATCGATTAATTTTGAAGCGTTCTTTCACCGGCGGTGGGCATGGCTTTCATGTTCTTACTCCCGGACAGCCTCAGTATCGCGAGTGGGATTACTCGCGCGATGTGATCTGCAAAGAGGTAAATCCGAGTTCCGGCAACGTATTCAAGGCGGAGCTGTTTGGAGGCAAAGTGATGCTCGGATTTGTGTTGAAGAAGGAACCACTGCAATCCCGGTTGCTCCCCATGAAGAAAAACAAAGACGGAGCTCGCCAGTTGGCTCCGTACCGTGACCCAAAAGCCCGCCCGGACGAGCGCCATCGTGAGGTTTGGAATTTCTCGGAGGCTGAGACAGTAGCCCTTGAAGAAATAAGCGCCAACCTGACCACTCAAGGTTTTGGATATGTCAGCGTGGATTTGATGCGGCGTCCAGATGGTCAACTGGTGGCCATCGAATTAAACACCGGCAACGTGACGTGTTGGTGGTCAGAAACCTTTTCATTTGTGCGGGAGCGCTTTGCTTCTGCGCTGCTCAACCTGGTGAAGGGACTGTGATATGGCGCTTGTGCTGATTAAAGAAGGTGGGACGGGGAAAGTAGATGCGAACTCCTACGCGACTTCCGCGGATGCAGCTTCCTATTTCGAAGGACATCTGTATGCCACGGCATGGACGGCGGCTAGTGCAGCAAACAAAGAGGCGGCGCTGGTGATGGCGACGCGTTTGATCGATTCCCAGTATCAATTTGGAGGTACGAAGACCAGTGCTGCCCAGGCATTGCAGTGGCCAAGGGAAAATTGTCGGGACTTAGATGCAGGTCGCTGGAGCGGCCGTGTTGTGGCGGCTGATGCAATCCCGAAAGCGGTTGTCCAGGCAACATGTGAAATGGCCCGAGAACTGGTTATTGCCGACCGAACAGCCGCGCCGGCTGGAGAAGGTTTGAGTTACCGCAATATTGGAGCAGACCAGACCGGTTACAACAAAGCTGACTCCCGCCCAATCATCAGCCACGTAGCCCAGGCGATGCTCGCGAAATACGGCGCACTAATCAAAAGCAAGAGTGGTGCTGTTCCACTCGTTCGCACTTAAACGAAAACAACTTTATGGATGATCCCATCGTAAAAACAAACGGAGCACGGCAACTGCGTTTCAGTCCCGAGATTACTCTCGGAAATCTACTTCAACTGGTCTCGATGGCTGCAGCTCTCGTGGCCCTTTGGACCAGCGTGGACAAGCGGATCGCAGCCGTGGAACTGCGCGAGAACTTTGCAGTCGAGGAGCGGCGTGATTTGAAAACGAGCATTGCCACCATGGCGGAGAGTCAGGCTGTGCTCACGCGGACAGTGGATCGGGTCAGCATTTTGATGGATCAACAGAAAGGAGCAACGAAGTGAACAAGTATATTGCGAATGTAGTGATGGTGTTGGCGGTTGGTCTATTGGTTGGCTGCGGCAGCACCAAGCCGCTGAGAGGTGGCAAGGCCAGCACTGTGGCGAAGCCAGGTGGCGGCATTGAGCAGACCGTTGTGCAATCCGACAACCCGGCCCAGGTATCTCGTCAGGATCAGGAGACCGTGAAAACGAAAACTTACACTGTGCCGGCCGGATCGAGAATTGAAGAGACACGCGTTGTTCAGTTGGAGCCGATGGCGGCACCGGTCACCAATGTTCAAGCAGTGGTTGTGAGTGCACCGATGCCGGTCGTGGAACGTGAGGAAACCCGGGCCAAGACTGAACTGGGCGCAGCGCAGAAGGACACAGCGAGGGAACTTGGTGCGAAGCTCTCCAGTTTGAAAGGCATCGTCTGGGTCGGTGTCGTTATGTTCCTCTTCGGCCTAGCATCACTGTTTTATCCGCCGCTTCGCGCAATTATTGGCAGTGTAACTACGAGTGCCGCGATTCTTGTTGGAGGCCTCGCATTGATCGTCTTGCCAACGTTGATTGTAGGCAATGAGCTTTTGATCCTGGGCGGCGTTGCGCTGTTAGTGGGTGGATGGTTCATTGCGCATCGATACGGAAAGTTGGCCGGCTTTGTGGATGCAAATAAGAACGGTGTGGATGACCGGCTCGAAAACCTCAAAGCGGAGGTAAAACAATGAAGGATGAGCAACATCGCTTTCTCATGGTCCTCGGACAGCTTCCCGCCCGGCTGACGGTGGAACAGGCCGCGTGGGTTCTGAATTGCCAAGTGCATGATGTGCCGATCCTAGTTGCGGCGAGGCTCTTGAAGCCGCTCGGCAACCCGCCACAGAATGGAATCAAGTTCTTCTCTACGCTGGAGCTTCAGGAGCTGATGAAGGATCGTTCATGGCTGGCAAAGGTGACCAACACCATCAGTCAGCATTGGCAGAAAAAGAACGGTCTTAAGAAGAGTCGTTCGCGGAATAGTTCGCCGGCCGTTCCTCCTCCGATGGTGCAAATGCCTGAAACTGTAAGTTCGGCCGCCGCGTAAAATTTACGCTAAAAAGAAAAGCCGCGTTCGAACTGAACGCGGCTTTTGCTTTTCTGCGGTTACTGATTCACTGCCATTGGCAGTTGAACAATTTTGCTCTCGAACTCCTGCAGGCTCGGCAGCTTCACCTTTGCATTCTTGGCGTAGGCACGGTGGACAGCTTCGCTGTGATGCCCCAACGCCTGCATAGCGTATTGCTCCGGATAGCCAGACTGGCGAGCTCGTTCGGCCCAGGCGTATCGGTAGCAATGCAGAGAGACACCGGTGACTTTCGCAGCTTTCAACTTTTGCACAAACCAAGCTGCGCGTTGACTGGCGGTCAATTGCGCAAGGCGAGGAAATAGCGGTCCGGCTTTCGGCAATGCCTTCAATGCTGCCAGAGCGTCGATGCCCAAAGTTAGATGCACTAAGGTGCCGGTCTTCTTCCGTCGAAAGGTTATCGTATGGTCGTTCCAGTCGATGTCTTCACCTTTGAACGCGGCAACATCGCTTTGCGCTCCGCCCGTGTGCCACAGCAATTGGTAATATGCCCGTAATTCTGCGTTGCATTCGTTTTGCACGAGCTTTTGATGTTCCTCGAGTGTGATGGCGCGCTTCTTCTTATAAACCAGCGGAGGCCAATGCAGCTTCGGCAACACAGGCCAAGGCAACCAATGCATTCCGATCGCAAAGTGATGGGTCCGGCGAAGGTAGAGGTTTGTAGCCACAGCACCGGCGTTTAGAACTGCAAGGAAATGGTCGGAGGTGGTTTCAACAATTTTCCTGTCGCGAATCAGATTAAACGCTTTGTCTTTGGAGGCGCACTGCCAACGCTCCTGGGTGGATCCTGTCTTTGTGGAGATGATTCTGTCGAATACGTCTTTCCAAGTGCGGGTCGCCAATGCTGGATCGCTGTGCTGGAGGTAGACCTGCGCGATTTGCAGATTCATCCCGACATGCCGCACGGCTTCGTTCTTGATATCGAGCAGGCGTTGGGCTTCGTCTTTGTCGCCAGTTCCCAGACTTTCGCGTTTGTTGGTGTTGGTATCGAAGCTGTAGTAAGTGTTGCGGATACCACGGTAGATCAGTCGGTAGCGTTTCATAATCTTAAGCGTAATGAAGCGCGAGAAGCATCGTTAGAAGGTTGCGGCGGAGTTCCAGCCAGATTGCAAATGGATTGCAAAGAGTTCACTTTCCAGCATCCGTTCTGGTGTCCGCGCCAACCTTCAACCCTCCTAAGTGCTTGTGTTACAACACAAAGCGAATGGAATAAAATGTCCCTTCGGGACTCTGACGCAGCTTTGTCGAGTACCCATGGCTGAAGCCAATGGGCTATTATCAAAACTCCCTCCGGGAGTGTCTAAATCGTATTCCACCGAAAATAGCGAGGAACCCAAAAGAAAAACCCGGAGAACGAATTCTCCGGGTTATGATCAAAAGCTACAGGCTTAACGCCTCAGCGAGGTCTACGGCACCCAACGAACTGCATCTGCCACCACGACGAAACCGGTGGTGGTCCAGCAGGAGAGTTTCACTGTATTTGCACCAGCAGCACAGCTGTAGCTACCCAGCACCTGCCAGGAACCACCGTTGATCTGTTGATTCTTGTTTACAGTACTCGTTCCACCCGTATGAGTGACGATGTAAGGCGCGGTTGAAGAACGGTTCGCACCAGCGGGCCACCAGGCTTGCACCGAGTAGGTTCCTGAGGCAGAGAGACTGCCGGACCAGGTGGCTGGTTCGCTCAACGGAGCAGTGCTCTTATAACGATAATCAGCGCCGTATTTGTCTGTTGCTCCAGTGGCAGTAGCCCAGGTGCCAACTACGCTGAAGCCGCCGCTATTGTTGTCGACTGTGACGGTCGTGCCACCGCCACCGGTGCAAGCGGTAGTCGGATGACCACCGTTTTGATTTACCCAATAGCTGAGCGGACCGCCGCAAGCGCCACTAAACGGATCATCGGCTGTTCCGTTGACACGAACTTCAAAGTGAAGATGCAATCCGGTGGAACTACCGGATGTTCCAACGCCGCCGACTTGTTCACCACAGGCGATGCTGGAGCCTACGGCTTTGCCGGTCACGCTCCCAACAGTCATATGGCCGTAATAGGTCATGAATCCATCGGAATGTTGCAGGCGCACATAGTTGCCAAAGCCACCCCCGTCCGGACTACCCCTGTAACCGTCGCCAAAGCCGTCAATCCTGTAGCTCAACGTTGCAGTCGCACCCGCGAAAATGGCGCGACCGCGGGGTCCACCAGAAAAATCGGTTCCGCGATGGCCGTCATAAGTTTCGCCGCCGCATTTCCAATCATCAACCCCCGAAGATGTATTTTGATCATAGTAGTAGTGAGTAGTCGTATCCGAAGACAATGGGAGGCGGAACTTCGGAGCTGCATCGGCCGGAATGGCCATCAACACCGTGGCGCATAAGAGCCCGCCAACTTTCAAAAACCCCGTCAGACCGAGATTAAGTTTTGCTTTTATCATATGTGTTTTCTACGTTTTGTGTGTTCGTTGTTGTTCAGGGTAATTTGTATTCGACTGTCTCCATTCTGCCGCCGTTATCGCGCACGGAGACGATCGTGCGACCATCCACTGCCCAGCGGGGATCCAGTCCTTCTCCGATTTTGTGAGGCTTTGCTTTTCCTTTTGCGTCAAATTCCATGGCCCAAATTTCTTGTTGGTCACCGTTCTTGTAGTCATAAACAAACCAGCGCTTGTCTTTGGACCAAATAGTGCGGTCATACGGAGTAGGGACGAAAAGCTCGTTCACTTGTTCCATCCCCAAATTGGTTACCTGCTCAGGAGGCCCGCCATTAGCCGAAACCCGCCAGAAAGAAGCCAGGCCCGAACGTGCTCCACTGACGAAATAAACCCATTCGCCCGAGGGATCGAAGTTAGGACGCACGTCATCCCATTGGCCATCAGTCAGAGATCTCGTTTGCCCGGTAGCGACGTCGTAAACAGAAAGACCCAGCACCTCAGGAATATGCACCGGACGTCCATCTGGAACCGCCGCGTAGACGACTGCCCCCCCATCAGGACTCCAGTTCGGCTCGTAAGCCCTCTGGATTTCCCCGACTTTGTTGCCGTTCAAATCTTCGATGTGCATGACGCAATCTGAAGTGGTGTAGGCGATCTTGGTTCCGTCAGGCGAAAATTTTGCGCGATACACATCATCGGAGAGGAGTCTTTCCTTCCCAGACTCATCCTGAATCCAGAGGTCCTGACCAGCAGGAGCGTCGGAGTCAGGCTTGAAATTTTTACTCAGAGCTTTGGAGAGCAGAAAGCGATTGGCACCATTTGCTTTGTCATAGAGATACTGATAGTCCCCTACCGGATCACCGGGCCGGTGTACTTTCGGAAGCAGATGCGGTGAAACTCCCTTTCTGGCGTGTTCGCCATGGGTGGAATGTGAGTCGTGATTCGCATCTTCATGCTGATCACCTTTTTTAAATAGAAAAAAGGCCGCAATCAGCGCCACGATCACGATAGATAAAATCAAACCGTGCGATTTAGAACCGCTCTCGGCAGGGGTACGGGAATTTTTACCGCTCATAGGACTTTCTGTGGGAATTCGGAATGTTGTAGCGATTAATAGGAGCGATGGCTATAGGGGCAAAACTGAATTAGGACATGGATTGTATAAAAACGAGGCTAATGAATCCATGCTTCCGGTTGTAAGACGAATACACCTGAATAAAACCACCGAAGGCCGCCGATTGTCTTCGTGGAATAGGCAATCGCGAGAGAAAACCGACAATCCCGATCCTACAAACGAAATACAGGACCTTGCAGGACCCCCATTGTGATCACAAGGGCGGGTCGGACGGTCTTGCAGACCCACCCTTGTGATGACAAGGAGTTCGTTGCAAGTGGTTCTTTTACAATGGGTTGAAGCCATTTTACTGCATTAAACCCGTTGACAACGTGTGAATTCGAAGCAGAAATCAGGCCGCAAATATTCCCTACCGTGCTAGTTTACCTGTTAGTTCTTGACCGTTTGGTTATTGCACCCCTTTATTGGGGTGTGTTGTAAGGCACAATTCATGTTCGCTCAGATTAAAAGCCTGTTTTCCAATGACATTGGAATCGACTTAGGGACAGCAAACTCCCTGGTGTACGTCCGTGACCAGGGGATAGTTCTTCGTGAACCGTCGGTAGTGGCCATCCAGGCCGGGACAACGAATGTCCTGGCAGTAGGAAATGAAGCCAAACTGATGCTAGGCCGAACTCCGGGGAATATCGTAGCCATCCGCCCAATGAAAGACGGCGTTATCGCCGACTTTGAAATTACCGAGGCGATGCTCCGCCATTTCATCCAAAAAGTGCATCATCGAAAGTTGATCGCCCCGCGAGTCGTAGTCGCTGTTCCCTCTGGGATTACGGAAGTTGAAAAACGAGCTGTTAAAGATTCTGCGACACATGCCGGCGCCCGAGAAGTTTACCTGATCGAGCAACCGATGGCTTCAGCCATTGGCGTAGGCCTCCCCGTTCATGAACCTGCGGGTAACATGATCGTCGATATCGGAGGGGGAACCTGTGAGATAGCGATTATTTCGCTGGCCGGAATTGTATTCAGTCGCAGTTTGCGAGTCGGTGGTGATGAATTCGACGATACCATCGTGGCGCATATGAAGCGGGCCTACAACCTGATGATTGGCGAACGCACCGCGGAAGAGATTAAGTGGAAGATCGGTTCCGCTTCCCCGCTGGAGCAAGAATTAACCATGGAAGTAAAAGGGCGCGACCTGAGCGCCGGATTGCCGAAAACAATCACTATTCGTTCGGAAGAAATTCGTGAATCTCTCAAAGAACCTCTTTCCAGTATCCTTGAATCCATTCGTTTGACACTGGAACGGTGTCCGCCGGAATTATCCGGTGATCTTATTGAACGTGGTATCATGATGGCCGGCGGCGGCGCGCTTTTGCGTGGCATTGATCGCATGGTCGCAGAGGAAACAGGTCTTCCGGTTCACATTGCAGACGATCCGCTGACGGCAGTCGCCGAAGGCACGGGACGCGTCCTGCAGGAGTTGCAGTTCCTTAAACGAGTCGCCTCTTCCAGAACTTAGTTCTTCAAGGTTCGCCCGCATCAGTTCGTAGCTACGCTGGTAACAGCGTGGGCTAACTAGAGATGTAACAGGGTGACATGTTAAGAAAGCCACATTATTTGGCTTTGGTCCTGGTCGTTTTGCTGGTGCTGATTTTATTCAATCTGCCGAAGCAAACCACCGCCAAATTCAAGCTCGCGATCGGCGGACTCTTCGTCCCGCTCTTCGGACTGGGCGGTTCTGCCGAAAAGGCAGCAGGCCGGGTGGGCGACGCCGTTCTTCCCCGCTCAGAAATCCTCCGCCAGAACGAGATTTTACGCGTTGAAAACCAACAACTGAAACTGCGCGCCACGCAGACGGATGAAGTCTGGCGTGAGAACCAGGCGCTCAGGACTCAACTCACCTGGAAGCAGCAAACCCGGAACAACTACAAACTCGCTCGCGTCATCGCTCGTGATCCGGCCAATTGGTGGCGGACCATTCAGATCGATCTCGGCTCCCGGGATGGAGTGACCAACAATATGCCGGTCCGAACGATGGACGGGTTGATCGGCCGGGTTTCCGCTGTGGCACGGACACGTTCTCAGGTGTTATTGATCGGCGATCCCAATCTGCGCGTGGCAGCCGTGATCAAGGAATCGCGCGATACCGGGATCATCTTTGCCTCTTCCTCCAATCCTTTGGAAAACAACATGGTGGATCTGGGTTTTCTTTCACGTAATAGCACGTTGCGTCCGGGGCAACTGGTGGAGACGAGCGGTGAAGGGGGCATTTTTCCCAAAGGAATTCCGATTGGCCAAGTGGTCGATTTTCGTCCGGCTGAATACGGTTTGTCCCTCGAAGCCCGCGTAAAGCTATTTGCGAAGATGAGCGCCCTGGAGGAAGTATGGGTGATGTTCTAATGAGAGTTACATTGTTCCATTGTTGCATGGTTACATGGAGGGGAGGCGCTCGTCGCTTTCCTACCATTCAACAATGCAACTATTCAACTAATCAACTGGAGCGAAGCTACAAGAGTTACATGGTTGAATCGTTTCATTGTTACATGGTGGGAAGGGGCGATGAGCTTCGTTCGGATGTGCAACAATGCAACGATTCAACTAATCACCAGGAGCAAAGCGACTCATTATGAGCGTTACATTGTTCAATCGTTACATGGTTACATGGAGGGGAGGCGCTCTGCGCGGCATCCCCACTATTCAACTATGCAACGATTCAACTAAGCACTGGGAGCAAAGCGACCAATGAGCCCGATCAATTACATCCTGCTCATTCTTTCCGCGTTTCTGGCGGTTTACCTGCAGTCCACGTTCGACCTGTTTCGCAATTTCTTTGGAACACAGTTTGATCTGCTTCCGGCGCTGATTGTTTACGCGGCGCTGACTCATGGGATTCTTTTCGTTGCCGGAATGGCTTTTTGTAGCGGGCTCTTTTGTGACGCGCTTTCGGCCAACCCGCTCGGGATTTCGATTCTGCCTCTTTTCCTGGTGGGAATGTTCATTTACCTGTTTCGCAACCTGTTGCTGCGGGAAAGAACGTATGCACAATTCGTGCTGGGAATCACCGCTGGTGTGATGGTGCCATTACTGACGTTGCTGGCGCTGTTCACCGCGAGTGAACATCCCTTCTTCGGAGCGGGAACCATCTTTCAACTGCTGCTGCTTGGGTTGCTTGGTGGATTGATCACCCCATTGATTTTCCGGGTGCTGGACAGTGTCGGGCGCAATTTCAACTACGCGACCTTGCCCGAATCGAGTTTCCGTCCTGATCGCGAGATCAAACGTGGGAAAGGCAAATACTAAAGCATGTTGCTCTTCGACCAACTAAAACGAAACGACCGCACGCTGCAATTGATTGCGGCAGGTGTGTTGCTCGGAATGTTGGTCTTAATGGGGGGACTCTGGTGGGTTCAGATCGTCTCCTCGAAACGGCATGAGGAGAGTTTGAGGAATCAGTCGTTCCGATCGGTGCGCGTCCCGGCGTTGCGGGGCAAAATCTTTGACACTAATGGAAAAGTCCTGGCGGAAAATCGGCCGCGCTACGATGTGAATCTCTACTTCGAAGAAATTTTCGATCAGTTTCGTTTCACTTATACCAACCAGGTTCTCCCCCAGTTTACCAACAGCAGCGGGATAACGAAAATTCCAGGTTCAGTCCGTGACAAACTCGTGCTCGAAGCGCGTTATCGCACGGTCAGCAACATTACTTACAGCATCAGCGCAGCGATGGGGCAACCGCAGATCCTCAATACCAACCGGTTTTTCACACACATGTTGAATTACCCGTACATGCCCTTCCCCATCACACAGAATCTAAGTGATCCGCAGGTGGCCATCTACTCGGAGAAGTTCAATGGGTGGCGGGGAATGGAGTTGGAAGTCCAACCGCTGCGCACTTATCCGAATACGAACACGGCTGCGCATTTGATTGGTTATGTCCGGCGGGAAGATCAGCCGGATGCAGATGAGGAAATCGCTTTTAAATATTACCTCCCCGATTATGCCGGGAAAATCGGGATGGAAGGGTTGTTCGATTCGGAACTCCGCGGCAAGGCCGGGGTGAAGTCTCTCCTGGTGAATAATGTGGGATACCGGCAGCGTGAAGAGATCGTCAGCGCAACGAAGCCGGGAGATAACCTGAGTCTAACCATCAACCTGGAATTGCAAAGAGCGGCCGAGAAAGCATTGGCTGAATCCCAGGCGAATGTTCGCGGCGCAGTGGTGGTGATGGATGTCAGGAACGGGGATGTCCTCGCGCTCGTGTCCCTTCCGGCTTATGATCCCAATGCTTTTCCCAATGGTATTACGCATGCCGAATGGGCACGCCTGAACAACGAGAAATACAGCTACATTTTCAACCGGGCGACTTACGGGGCATATCCCCCTGGCTCCATTTACAAGATCATCACCGGGCTCGCCTGCCTGGAAGCAGGCGTGATGGATCCCAATGCCAAATTGCATAATCCCGGCTACTACGCTGACCCGAAGACGATTGGCCGGCGCTCCATCGATGACACCGCCCCCGCCGGAGACTACAACTTTGAACGCGCGTTCCGACTTTCCAGCAACACCTACTTCATTCACTACGGTTTGAAGGCTGGCATGGCTAAGATCATCGAGGTCAGCAAACGTTTTCATCTTGGCGAACGCACAGGTGCCTTTCCCGGGCAGGAAGTGAAAGCATTTTTTCCCAACTCACCGCAGGGATGGTCGCCGGGAAATGTGGCGAACCTTTGTATCGGCCAGGAAATCACCGTCACCCCCTTGCAGATGGCCTGTATGACCGCGGCAATCGCCAACGGAGGAAACCTGTTCTATCCGCGCCTGGTGAAAGACCTGAATGGCGCACCTGTCACTGGATATCCCGGGGGCCAAATCCGCGAAAAGATCCCTTTCCAACCTTCCCACCTGAAATTGATTCAAGAGGCTATGCTGGCAGACGTGGTGGATCCCAGTGATGAAGGCACGGGTCGTGCCGCTTATATTCCGAACTTTCGTGCCGCAGGTAAAACGGGAACCGCGGAGATCATCAGCAAGACAAAGAAAGATAAGGTGACATGGTTTGTTGCTTACGCCCCTTTTGAAGCTCCTCGTTACGCGGTCGTCGTTATGGTGGAGAGCGGGGCTTCCGGCGGCAAAACCTGCGCACCGGTTGCCCGCAAGGTTTTTACTGAATTACAGAGACTGGAGTCGACCGTCCCGGCGCTCGCTTCAACGGATCGTTGAAAATGTTTGAGACAAACCTAAATGAACGCGGCAGATCAGTGGATATTCCACTGGTGTTCGCCATCCTTTCGCTGATGTGTATCGGCGCTGCGTTCATTTTTAGTGCAGCCTATGCCAATGAAGCAGCCAGGAACCTGCCTCTATTTAAGCAACTCTATTTCAGACAAGTGCTTTGGTATGGGATCGGACTCGGAGCGGCCGGTGTTCTCTGCTTCTTCGATTACCGCAGTCTGGCCCGCTGGTCGGTGGTTGGGTACTGGCTCGTTATCATTCTGCTTTTGATGGTGCTCATTCCAGGGGTGGGCGCGTCACGGTTCGGGGCGCGACGTTGGATCGATCTTGGTATCTTCCAACTGCAACCATCCGAATTCGCCAAGATTGCGATCATCTTTGCGCAGGCGAATTACCTGAGTCGACCTGCGGAGGAACTGCGGCAATTGCGTATCTTTCTGAAGTCGTTGGGAATGACGGCGGTCCCGTTTATCATCATTTTGCTCGAGCCGGATCTGGGATCGGCGCTGGTGTTGTTCCCGATCACGTTTGTCATGATGTTGGTCGCAGGAGTGCCCAAAAGTTTTCTCATAAAACTCATGAGCGGCGGGGCTCTTCTGGTGGTGTTGTTGCTCGTGGACATCCTGTATGCTCCGCCCGGTTGGCAGGTCAAACTGGAAGAATACCAGCGGCATCGGTTACTTACCTATTTTGGACTTTCTTTTGCGCCGAAGGACGCCACCCCGGAACAAAAGAAGAAAGCAGAAGCGCTGCAACGTGCGAAATCATACAACGTTGAACAGGCGCTCATTTCGGTGGGTTCGGGAGGACTTACCGGAAAAGGTTGGAGGCAGGGGACGCAGTATTCGCTGGGATTCCTGCCTCGTGCGGTGGCACATAACGACTTCATCTTCTCCGTCATTGCCGAGGAGAAGGGGTTTGTCGGATGCGCGTTTGTGATCGCGCTTTACACCGTGATTCTGTTTAGCGGAATCCGAATAGCCGGAGATGCGAGAGATCGCCTCGGCAAATTGTTGGCTGTGGGCGTTGTTGCGATGCTCTTCAGTCATGTGTTTATAAATATCGGCATGAATATTCGCTTAATGCCCGTGACGGGGATCCCACTGCCGCTACTTAGTTATGGCGGGTCTTCAGTGCTCTGCTCGTTAATCGCAATCGGCATTTTGCAAAACGTCTATATGTATCGAAGGTCATACTGAGTATGAGTGATAAAAATTTTTCACGTCGTCGCAGCGGTCGCGGCGGTGGAATGAGGTTTCGCCCACCCGGCGGAATCAGCACACCAAAAAACGACAAGGGAGCGCAGGAAGCGCGCGCGCAGGTGCTTGGTGAGAAAGCGGGCGGCAATGAAGCCGTCTACGAAGGACGCCACGAAGGCGAAATCGAACGCGCCCAGAACGTCGCCGCCGGGTTGCCTCCAGAGGGTCCCAAGCCCGTGCCCCAGGCGCACGAACACAAGCCCGAACCGCAACGGCCACAGGGTTCACCTGTGATCAAAGAGAACTTCGAGCCGGTTAAGATCAAGGACCAGGAGCCGCAAGGGATTGTCGAGAACATCAAATCTCTCGCCAACAAGGTCATTCAGAAGGTGCAGAAGCTCTTCAAACCGAAGAAGCAGAGCCACAAAGAGATCGTCATCAATTCTGAATCACTCGAAATCCGCGTCGCCGTCGTTGAAGAAGGGAAGCTGGAGGAATTCACGATTGAACGCACCACCGAAGAGCGCTTGGTCGGCAGTATCTTTAAAGGTAAAGTGCGCAATCTGGAAGATGGCTTGAAAGCCGCCTTCGTCGATATCGGCTTCGAGAAGAACGCCTTCCTCCATTATTGGGATATCGTCCCCAGCAACTTTGATAGTTCCGTGGAAATCGTGGAGCGGGAAGGTCGCCGTCGCGAGAAACCAAAAATTACCCAGAAAGACATCCCGCGCGTTTACCCTCCCGGCAGCGACATTATCATTCAGGTCACCAAAGGACCGATCGGCACCAAAGGCCCTCGTGTTACCACCAACATTGTTCTCCCGGGCCGCTACCTCGTCCTGCTCCCGAACTCCGATCAATGCGGTATCTCCCGCAAGATTGAAAACCCGGAAGAACGTCAGCGTCTCAAAAAGATCCTGCGTGTGCTCACCATCCCTGAAGGTATGGGGGTCATTATTCGAACGGTTGGCGAAGGCCAGCAACTCCGTTACTTCGTGCGCGATCTCGCGTTGCTCCTCGAAGAATGGAAAGGCATCCAGGACAAGATCAAGGGACAACCTTCTGCTACCTGCGTATTCGAAGAACCCGACCTGATCGCCCGCACCGTCCGCGACTTCCTCACCGAAGACGTCGAACGAATTGTTACCGACAATCCGAAAGCGTTCGATCGCATGCGCGAGATGATCTCGAAGATCTCGAAGCGTTCCGCCGACAAAGTAAAACTGTATACCGAATCCCAGGCGATCTTCGATCGCTTCAGCATCACGAAGCAGCTGGAGAATACCTTTTCCCGTCAGGTGCATTTGAAGAGCGGTGGCTACATTGTCATCGACGAAACGGAAGCGCTTGTCGCCATCGACGTGAACACCGGACGTCACAAGAGCAGCACGAAGGATCAGGACTCCACCATCACCAAGGTCAACCTCGAAGCCGCGGACGAAATCTGCCGCCAGCTCCGACTCCGCAATATCGGCGGTCTGATCGTGCTCGATTTCATCGACATGAAACAACGCCGCGATCAACAGGCTGTTTATACACGCGTCAAAGAAGGTCTGCGCCGCGATAAGGCAAAAACACACATTCTCCCCATCTCACAACTGGGCTTGATGGAAATGACGCGCCAACGTCACAGCGAAAGCGTGCGGTCTGCGGTTTATCACGATTGTCCGTATTGCAAAGGCCGCGGCAAAGTGAAGAGCGCCATCACCATGAGTGTGGAGATTCAACGTAAGCTCAACGAGATCCTGAAGAAGCGTCAACGCGATGAATCCGATTTCCAATTGCGCATCGTCGTTCACCCGACCGTCCTCGAACGACTCCGCACCGAAGACGAGAAGTTGTTGATCGAAATGGAAAAACGCTATTTCGGAAAACTCTCGTTCCGATCGGAGCCCGCGTTTCACGCCGAGCAGTTCAAGATCGTGAATGTCTTGAACAACGAAGATCTCGCCAGTGTCGGCGGATAACGTTCTCTGAGTTTTAATCAAACCTCACCTGGGTAACTGGGTGAGGTTTTTTGTTTGTTGCTCGGATTCTCTTCGCGTCGGGCATTACCCTTACTGAGAATTCGAAATACGGCGTGAGTGATGACCTTCTCTGTTGTCTAATCGTGTGAAATGAAGAAGCTCTTGCAGACCCGACTACAAATGCCTTCGTTTCTGAAAGCAGCTAATCGCGCGGTTGACAGGAATATCAGCCGATTCTTCGCGCGGCCATTCTCTACCTGGGCAGCAATGCTGCTGGCGTTCCTGTTCGGATGCCTAAGCCCGCTAAGCCTCAGGCTTCTGGACTACAAGCGTTTCGCGTCCTGGGATTATGATTTTCATTCGGTCGCATGGGTCCCCTTGATCTTCACACTCGCGGTGATGGCACTCCTTTGGTGGCAGTCTAAAACCTATGAATCCAACTGGAGCCGAAACAAAATTGTCGGAACGATTCTCGCTTTTCTGCTTATGGGAGAGTCGCTCACCATTTCCTACTTCGGATGCGCAGCTGAACATCTCTGCATGGGCGGACACCTGGATCACCCGCCATATTCGAGATGGATATACCTCGGCGATGCAAGTTGGGCGGGTGGTCTGATGATCGCAGCGGTTGCTTTCGGTCGCTGCCGATCCCCCTTTAGCGCCACGGCTGCCGCTATCGCAGGTTTTCTAACATCCTTCAGATTTATATTCGGCAGTTTTGGCGGGGTTTATGTTTGGTTCTAGGCTTATGGATGGGTTCTAGCGGGGTCTCGCTGCGCATAAAATCGACCGGAGAGGGCAAATATCAGGGCAAACCGGCAGGTTGTGCCCCACCATCTTTTGACTGGGAGCTTCCGCTCCATCAACCTTACGGCGGCGACGGAGCATTGGTGCTCTGCGCGGCATTGCAAGATGTCAGCCACTTGGATCGTCCTGGTCTGGTTTTTGGCATTGGGATGGCAGTCGCCTCAGGCAAAGAGGATTGCCCCACTTGTCTACCCATTCTTCAGGAAGCCCTGAATGATCAGGATCCCGCCGTGCGCCAAATGGCGACCAATGTTTTTCAGGAGATTATCCCAATGACTCGCACTAACGTAGCCGAGCAAATTCCTGCGGCTGCTAATTAAAGCAAAACGCCCCGGAAAACCGGGGCGTTTCGCATCTAAATTATTTAGGGGAGGACTACTTCTTCTTCTCCACCTGACGCAACATGATGAACCAGGCGGTGTCATTCTTGGCATCACCACCGATCAGCATGGTTTCACCCATGGCGATCGATCCCGTATTTTTAGCAACATCTTTGCCATCTCCCACTAACTTCACTTTGATCAGATCATCGCCAAGATTTTGAATCACCAGGGTTGCGCTTTTGCTCAATTCCACCTTTTGCGGTGTGTCCTTGGACACGCTGATGCATTTCCGTTCTTCCTCGAAGTAGCGCTTCCATTTGAAAGGACTTTTGTTGAGCTTCTCCGCCATGACAGGCCCCACTGCTTTATGCTTGGGGTTGGGCGATGTCTCATCGTTCGTTCCCCAGATCAGCTGAGCTTCAATCGTCACGCTCCCGTCTTTGTCATTGGCATTGGCCAGGCCAACGAAAATTAAAGCGACCAACCCGAGCAAAACGGCTGATGACTTAAGGGATAAGAGACGATTCATTTATTCGTAAAAATTAGAGGTGGATTCGGCGCTGGCAACACTGGAATCAGTGCGATCATAAACCCAAACCACCGTCATGCGTTCCGCTTCCGAACGGAAAGTCATGGTCCCCATTTCACTCGCAGGTGCTTCCACTTCACCGACATGCATGACCATGGATGATGGATTAAAGCTGTCCGTAGAACGATTCATCATCAGAACTCCGACAATGGCAATCAAGGCGACACTTGCCGCCGGAACCAATATCCGTTGCAACCAACTGAGAATAGGGATCGGCTGATGAGCGCGAGCGGTCGTCGCTTCCGCCTGGCGGATATCCCGTTGGATCTTCGACCAGAAAAACTCGCGTGTTTCGGGGAGCTTTAATTCCAGCTCATTTTTCACGATCGCAGTTTTGGTGAACTGCAATTCGGCGAAAAGACTCTGCGCTTCCTGGTTGGAGGCTAGAAGGTCGCTCACCTTGCGAGCTTCGCGATCGGTCAATTCACCGTCGAGATACGCTTGCAGTTGTAGTTGTTGTTCGTGGTTCATTTTTCTCGTTCTCGTTTAAGACCTGCCAAAAGTGCTGCCATCTTCCGCCGCGCATAAAAGAGCCGCGACATCACCGTTCCAATCGAGCACTTCATCCGCTTCGCAATCTCTTTGTATTCTAAATCTTCAAACTCGTGCAGAACCAGGACCGTCCGGTGCTCGTGGGATAACTTACCGAGCGCTTCATCAATCCTCGTCCGCAACTCGCCCCGCTCCAGTCCTTCTGTCGGGTTCGTCTCGACTACAGGCATTTGACGTTCCACACCGCCCAGTTCTTCATCCAATTGCTCGATCGATTCCGCCCTCTGCCTTTTGTTCTTCCGGATCTGGTCCAGACAAAGATTGATTACAATTCGGGTCATCCAGGTGGCGAAACTGGAGTCCCCCTGAAACTGTACTAATCTCTGCCACGATTTGACCCAGGCCTCCTGTGAAAGATCGACTGCTTCCTCCTCATTCCGCATCATGCTATACGCACGGGCGTAAATCTTGTCCCGATGCCGAGCGACAAGTTCTTCGAACGCAGGCATGTCGCCCTTTTGGGCGGCTTTGACCAAAACGTCGTCAGGTTTGCTGGCGTTATCTTGGTTCGGCAACATGGGTTCGACGGGGCGATTTTCGGGGATATTCACCAAAACAATCAGAGCTTCCCTTTGGTGCTGGGAAGTTGTCCGGCAATACGCGGATCGTGGGCACAAGCGGCATCCACCGCCCGGGCAAAAGCTTTAAAAAGGCACTCCACTACGTGATGCGGTTCTTCACCATAGAGAAGTTCGAGGTGCAGATTGCAGCGGGCTTCGTTGGCAAATCCCTGGAAGAATTCCCGGGCCAAACCAAACCGGAATGCCGAGGACATATCCTGCTGTTGTTCGAGCTTCGTCACCTTATAGGAGAATTGGTCCAGTCCGCGCCACACCATGAAAGAACGCCCACTAAAATCGATTACGCAACGGCCTAATGTCTCATCCATGGGGACGTATGCTTCCCCGGTGAAGGGATTTTTAGGGTCAAATCCATTCCCATAGCGACGAATCCCCTTCTTATCCCCGAGCGCCTGCAAAAACGCCTGCCCCAAAGCTATGCCGCAATCTTCCACGGTATGATGGGCATCCACTTCGAGGTCACCCTTGCAAAGGAGATCCAGGTCAACGGTAGCATGCTTCGCGAACAGGGTGAGCATGTGGTCAAAAAACGGCACCCCCGTTTTTATTGACGCCTTACCGGCGCCATCAATATTCAGCTTGAGCCGAATCTGCGTCTCTTTGGTATCGCGTTTGATTTGCGCCTGGCGTTTTTTCATCCGGGCGAATTAGAAATCAGATTGTCCGGGAACACAAATTGAATTCCGCACGGACACGGCACCCGTCCGCGCCGTCTCACCTCTCCGCGGGACTTGTTTTGACCTCGTCCGCGTCGTCTCACCCCTCTGCGGGACTTGTTTTGACCTCGTCTGCGCCGTCTCACCCCTCTGCGAGACTTGTTTGGACCTCGTCCGCGCCGTCTCACCCCTCCGCGGGACTTGTTTTGACCCCGTCTGCGTCGTCTCACCCCTCTGCGGGACTTGTTTTGACCCCGTCTGCGCCGTCTCACCCCTCTGCGGGACTTGTTCTGACCCCGGCAGGACCGGTTTGTTGCCTACTTCAGACCCCAAACTTCGTAGTTCCTCGGATTGACGCATTCGCCGTTCTGTTTAAGGTGTCTCCATGCGCCGCGTCTCCCTTGCTTTGATTTTTCTGTTGGCTGCCTTGGCTTCCGTCACTCATGCGCAGACAACCAACACCGTCGCCACAACCAATTCACCCTATACCATGCGCGCTCCGAGCCGCGATGGCACCGGCAAGTGGTATATGGGCCGTGAAATCTCGCACGTGATGGGCCATCAAGGTGCCGATTGGCTGGAACGTCCTGAACGCGAGGCAGAAGAAAAAACGGAGCAGTTGATTGAATTGTTGAAATTTCAGAAGGGCGAGGTGGTGGCGGATATCGGTGCCGGCACCGGTTACCTCACCCGTAAGATCGCCAAGCCGATTGGAACGAACGGCACGGTCTATGCCGTGGAAATCCAGCAGGAGATGCTCGATATCCTTACTAATAAGTTGAGCAACCTCGGCGTACACAATGTGAAACCCGCGCTGGGAACGATCACTGATCCCAAACTCCCGGAAGCGGCCATCGATACGATCATCATGGTCGATGTTTACCACGAGTTCGATCATCCGCATGAAATGATGCAGGCCATGACGAAGTCGCTCCGCAAGGGTGGCCGAATGGTATTTGTGGAATATCGCGCGGAAGATCCAAACGTGCCGATCAAACCTTTGCACAAGATGACCGAAGCGCAGGTTCGCAAGGAAGCAGAAGGCCATTCGCTGGTTTGGCATGAGACGATTTCTACTTTGCCACGCCAACACATCATCATCTTCAAAAAGCGTTGATCAACATCTGGCGCCTCCGCAAACTGCGGGGACGCCATGAAACAACTGCTGTTCGCCGGTTCATTACTTTGCGCCTTGTCGGTTACTGCGGACGCCCAGCCACTCGCCACTTTCGATGAGATGGTCGCATCGAAAGCGGATGCGTGGGGCGAAGCCGCCATGCGGCAACCGAATGGCCCGAGCTACGAGTTTTTCAAAGACCTGCTTCCCCCGCCCCGTTATGTGCAGGCGGATTTCCGACATTACCCACTGGTGCTCTGCGCGCCCCGCAGCAAGGTCAAAGCGCGCCTGATATCCAACGGCAGCGGCGTGAATCTCGAAGGCGGCGCGCGTAGTTTTCATTCTCCCGGAACTCCTGTCATTTTTCGCGTAGGCCCGGACGAATCGCGCTTCGGTGATTTCCTCAAGCGCACGCATCATCCGACTTTAGCCGAGGGCTATCTCCCGATCTTCAACATCCGTTACGAACACGACGGGCAGCTTTACCAATTGGAGTCGTTCGCCAGCACAGATCCAGCCTTTGATGACAACGCGGTCGTCCTCGTGAAGTTCAATATGGCGGAAGGAACCAACGGTGTCATCGCGATCCAGGTGGATGCGAACTCGCCCACGACCGTCACGAACGGAACGGTGCGAAATGACAAAGGCGAGATCCTCGCGTGGTTCGACAAGAGCTGGCGCTGGGAACGACAACGCCTGGTCTCCAAGATCAGTGAAAAGAAGTTTGCGACGATTGCGATCGCGACGAAGCCGGTCGAAAGCACGGTCGCCTCGCCGCTCGCGAGTAACGGATATGCGGCCGAGCGCAAGAAATGCGCTGGCACCTGGAACGAGATCCTAGGTCGCAGCATGCAGGTGGAAGTGCCTGAAGAATATGCGCAGAACGCATGGCGTCATTTGCTGCTGCAGAACTTCATGCTGATAAAAGGTGACCGGATGCATTACAGCTCCGCGAACCAATACGACACTCTCTATGAAGGCGAAGGGAGCGACGCCTCACTCAGCATGATGCTGTGGGGTTATGAAAGTGAGATGCGCGAGTTGATCATTCCCCTGCTCGATTTCACCCGCAAAGGAGTCGAATATCATCAGGCCGGTCACAAGATCGACGATGTCACCCGCCTCTACTGGCAGACGCGCGATGCCGCCTTTGCTGAAAGCCTTCGCCCGCGCTGGGGGAAAGAGGTCGATCGCATCATCAATGGGCGCTCCAGCGAGAACGGGCTCTTTCCTCGAGAACAATATTGCGGCGACATCGCGACGCCGGTCTTCTCCCTGAACTCCAACGCCAAATGCTGGCGAGCGCTGCAGGACTTCTCGGCGGTTCTGGCGGATATGGGAAAGACGGAAGAAGCGGATCGCTTGCGCAAAGTAGCGGACGAGTTTCACAAATCGATTCTCGCTGGCCTCGACAAAAGCATCGATCGAACAACCAAGCCTCCGTTCATTCCTATTGCCATGTCGGGAGAAGAGGCCGCGCACGATCCCATTACCCATTCGCGCATGGGCAGCTACTGGAACCTGATGGCGAACTATGTCATCGGAACTCGACTATACCCAACCGGTAGCGAAGAGGAAAAATGGTTGCCGGAATATTTGGAACAAAAGGGTGGCCTCTGCATGGGAATGACCCGTGCCGGTGGGGCCCAATGGAAAACCTTCTGGCCGGGGCCGCATCGCACAAATCCCCTTTACGGACAGCGCTATGTCATTGATGCGTTGCGCCGTGACAACGTGGATCGCGCGCTCGTGAATTTCTATGGGATGCTGGCGCATGGATTCACGCGGAACACATTCAACGGTGCCGAAGGTTGTGCGCTCCTTCCAACTGATGAAGGGGGACGACTATTCTATTGCCCGCCGAATAGCGCGAGCAATGGCCAATGGCTGTGGACTTTGCGGCATCTTCTCGTGCAGGACTTCGACCAGGATGGGAATGGTAAACCTGAAACCCTGCGACTCGCATTCGCCACTCCGAAGCGGTGGTCGGAAGACGGCAAGAAAGTGAAAGTATCGAACGCGCCGACTGTGTTCGGTCCGGTTTCCTACAGCATTGAATCGAATCTCAAAGGCGGCGAGATCATCGCCAAACTGGAATTGCCCACGCGGCAGGCTCCGGACAAAACGTTCCTGAGGATCCGGACACCGGATGGGTCCCAGGCGGTATCGGCCACGGTTAATGGAAAGGATCTGAAGATCGCAGCGGACGGGACGATGGATATCTCCGCTTTGAAAGGGAAACAGACGGTCACGGTTTTGACGAAGAAGATTTGATTTTTGCCAATTGCTACAAAGGCGAACCCAACGTGTGGCAATAGAGATGGAGCGGAAGCTCCCAGTCAAAAAATGGTGGGGCACAACCTGCTGGTTTGCCCTGATATTTGCCTTCTCAACGGTCGGCTCGATGAGGGGAATTTTGAAGGAGATACAATGAGCGAAACCGGTCGCACACTCCGTCCTGCCAAGAGAGTCCTTATCTTCCAGTAAGGCTGGCGTCAGCAAAGGCAGAAGTCAGGGCAAACCGGCAGGTTTGCCCCACCATTTTTTGACTGGGAGCTTCCGCTCCATTTAATTACTTTGGCCACCTCTCTACCCCCAGATCTCAGCCGAGCGAAGTTGCTTCAATAAGAAGTCTTCCAGAGGCGCATCGGAACGAACGCTGAAGAAGTGTACTCCTCGACCCTGGCAGTATTCGCGCAGTCGTTGACAGAAGTTTTGCACGGTCTGTTGATAGGCTTTGAGCCGGTATTTACCGAAGGTGACTTCCTGAATGTTGCCGGACTCGGCATCTACGAGTCGCAGATCGCCAAAGGTGCTGGGATCCACTTCTTCGGGAGCGAGGATCTGGATGACATTCACCTGGAAGCCTCGGGAGATCAACGCGGTGAGCCCGGCCTCATAGCCGTCAGGATCCAACATATCGCTCAACACGATGGCCACTCCAGCCTGCCGTGCTTCGATGGCACCCCGCCGCAGTGATTCATTGAAGTTCGCGGTACCATTTGCCTGCAGTTTCACCAGATTCTGCAGGAAGAGTAAGGCCGACTTTTTCCCGCGCACTGCCCGCAACGCACCTTGCACGGCGCTTTGAGCTTTATCCTGTGGAAACGGTTGAATGGTGACCCGGTCGAAACCGCTCAGGGCCACGTATCCGACGGAGGCAGCTACCTGGCGTGCGAAATCGAACTTCTTCGGAGTTCCAAAGTTCATCGACTCACTACAATCGAGAAAGATCCGAACCGGCAGTTCACGCTCTTCCTCGTAAAGCTTCAGGAACAATCGATCGAGGCGACCGTAGAGATTCCAATCGAGATAACGGAAGTCGTCACCGGGGACGTAATTGCGATGATCCGCGAACTCAACCGATTGCCCGCGGGAACGACTCCGGCGCTCGCCTTTGGAGGTGCTTTTCGCGCGGCGTGAGGCGAGCAACTGGAACTGTTCCAGCCGTCGAAGTAGTTCTGGACTGAGAAATGAATCAGCCATTTAGATCGTGGTGGTGTTCAATCCTCGTAACTTCGGTTAGCCCTGCTCGCGTCTGAGGTGTTTAACACCCACGCAGGCTAACGGGGCGAATCGATTTTGCAAACCAGCATTGCTCGGGTGTGCCGATTCGGAATTGCCGACATTGTATGAAGAAGATTTTCACGAAAGTTCTCCTGTGCATCCTGGCTTTGGGAGCGCTGCACCAAACCGCGGCTGCCAAGACGGACCGTCCCAATATTGTCCTGATTCTCGCGGACGATCTCGGCTGGGGCGATCTCGGTTGCTACGGGCAAACCAAATACAAGACACCGAACATTGATCGCATTGCGGCGGAAGGCGCCCGGTTCACCCAGTTCTATTCTACCGCTCCCTACTGCGCTCCTTCCCGGGCTTCCCTGCTGACCGGCCGCTATCAATTTCGTTCCGGCATGACCCGCAACCCGGCACCCGATGGCGGCGTCAATGACGTTGGTTTGCCCGCCAGCGAGGTCACCCTCGGCGAAGTGTTTCAAAAGGCAGGGTATCGCACCATGTGCATCGGGAAGTGGCATCTGGGACACAAACCGGAATTCAGTCCCCTGCTCCATGGGTTCGATGAATACCTGGGGGTTCTTTACAGCCACGACATGCGTCCCGTGGAACTGATCGATGGAACCAATGTTGTGGAATATCCCGTGGTGCTTCCCAACATGACGAAGAAATACACCGCGCGCGCCCTGCAATTTATGGAAAAGAACCAGAAGGAACCGTTCTTTCTCTATATGCCACATTCCCTTCCCCATAAGCCGCTAGCGGCATCGGAGGAACTTTATAAAACCAGCGGTGGTGGTCTTTATGGGGATGCGATGCTTGAAGTGGACCGCAGTGTGGGAGCGGTTTTGGCAAAACTCGATGAACTCGGACTTAGGGAGAACACCCTTGTCATCTTCACGAGTGACAACGGGCCCTGGTTCGGCGGCAGCAGCGGAGGATTACGTGGGATGAAGGGTGGCACCTGGGAAGGCGGTATTAGGGTTCCGATGCTGGCCCGCTGGCCCGGAAAAATTGCTCCCGGTCACGTTAGCAAGGAACCATCCGCCATGATCGACCTCTTTCCAACTCTGACCGGAGTCACTGGAGTAGAAATACCCAAAGGGCTGGTTCTGGACGGCAAAGATATCTGGCCATTACTTACCTCCGCAGCAAAGAGCCCGCATGAAGCAATCTTCAGTTTCGGAGGAGAGGAGCTTCGGACGGTGCGCAGTGGTCCGTGGAAATTGCATGTCGCCTCACCCGGAAAAACCAAAGTCGCGAAGCCAGATGAGAAATGGGAAGACAAGCGCGCTCCCGACGGGGTCACCATCATCGCTCAGTTTGAACAATCGCATCCCAGCGAATACCCGGGAATCACCACCGGAGACGAGGGAAAGGCGGGATCACTATTCAATTTGGAGAATGACCCCACCGAACAACACGATGTTTCGGGGCAAAATCCAGAGGTTGTGGGAAGACTGCAACAATTCGCCAATGGCATCCAGAAGGAGATGGGCGCGTCCGGAACTCCTGACAAAAAACGGAAGAAAGCCCGATGATCCAACACGCATCAAACTTTATCGCTAATTTCGATGCCAAACGATTGACAGTGTAGTTTGCATTTCTTAGGCTCCCGGCTACTTTAGGACGCGAAACAACCATGCTTCGAATTAGTTTAATCATCGCAATCGTAGCCGGCCTCGCAGCCGCTGGCTTGAATTTCTACAAAGTCCGTGAGGTTCTGAATACCACCATCACCGAACGTAACGCCGAGCGTGACGCTAAAGTGCAGGAACAGACCGCTCATTCGGGCACTAAGAAAAAGCTCAACGAAACCGAAGAGAACCTCGCCGCCACCTCCAAGAAATTGGAAGGCACCGAGGCCACTCTCAAGAAGACGAGCGAATCGTTGGTCGCCTCGGAGTCCCGCGGTGCAGAATTGGCTACCCGCCTGGAAGCCACGACCGCTGAACGGAACACGGCACAGCAAACATTGTCGCAGTGGGAAATTCTGGGTGTTTCGCCGGAGCAGGTCAAAGGGATCATGGGCGACCTGAAGAATTCCAAAGACGAAATTGAAGTCATCACAGAGGAAAAACGTCTTTTGGTCCGCAATAACGATCGCTTACAGAATAAGCTGAATGAATTGCTTGGAACAAATGACGCAGTCGCCCTGCCCGCTGGCTTGAAAGGTCGCATCATCGCAGTCGATCCCAAGTATGATTTCGTCGTTCTCGACATCGGAGAAGACAAAGGGGTTTTGGAACGTGGCGAAATGTTGATCAATCGTAACGGCAAACTCGTTGGCAAGATCCGCATCGCTGCAGTTCAAGCCAACCAGAGCATTGCAAACGTGCTCCCGACCTGGAAGCAGGACGAAGTTCAAGAAGGCGATCAAGTTCTCTACTAATATGAAGGCACTTTCCCGTTTCTTTTTTCTCTTTTTGTTTGTCGGCGCTCTAGCCGCTGCAACGGGCTGCAAAACGACGGATGAGCCGGACAATGCCTCAAGCCGCCCATGGGGTTATCGTTCTGGATTCGATCCCGGAATGCCTACCATGCTGAACGAAGGGCGTTAACAACCCTTTGCAAATTTCGAGCCGGAGCTTCACTGCTCCGGCTTTTTCGTTTCTATCACTTAGCAGCAGGCGCCCTGGCGAGAACTCAATATCTCACTTTGTCTGCCTTCTCCTTCCATTCCTCGAATGCAGCGATGGCCTCGCCCGCACAACATTGCTCCAGCACCAAACTCCGTTCCGCAAGGGGTAAACCGATTTGACTGTAAATGAAGTCGTCATCGAACCCGATTTGAGCGGCGTCGGTCCGGGAGTTTCCGAAGTAGACCTTCTTTAAGCGTGCCCAGTAAGTCGCAGCCAAACACATGGGACACGGTTCGCAACTGGTATAGAGTTCACAATCAGAGAGTTGAAATGTCTTCAGGTTCCGACAGGCATCACGAATGGCGGTGACTTCAGCATGGGCGGTAGGATCATTGGCTGATGTGACCTGGTTCCATCCACGTCCGGCGACCTCTCCATTGCGGACAATCACCGCTCCAAATGGACCACCCTGATTTGCTCTCATCTTCTCGATGGAAATCTGAATGGCTTCCCGCATAAAGGTCGGATTCATGACAAAATCATTACCGGCAACACGGGAGATGTCGAATAGCTTTGGGTTTGCTCCACGGCCTTCTCCGCGCGGCCGTTTAGTTAAGGGGAGCGCGAAAGCGTCAGGAAGGTAGCGGCTGGGCGCGCTGCGCCGGCCCCGGCCGCGTGCAGCGGGCGGAACCGCCATCGAAGCCTACGAGTGTGCGTGAACAACGCGCGTTCTATCGGCTTAAAACGCCTCTTTCAGTTCGCACCACGCACTCGATGCTCCGATTCCGACCGCTGGTACGCGGTCGGGGCCGGCGCAGCGCGCCCAGCCGCTACCATCGGCGGCTTCGCCGCCGTTTTCCTTAACTGAATGGCAGTGCCCCTTCTCCTCCGCGCGCTTCCCTTTTCCGCAGGACCAGAACCAGATTATCGGTCATCCCGGTAGCCCCGAGAATCGATTCCGCGCATTTGTAGAGGACCTGCAACGGAACGAAAAGCCGGTTGGTTTTTAGCGCTGTTGTCTTTTTCAAAAGCTCACCACGTTTGTCCTGACTGACAAAGTCGCCGCGATTGCGGCGGTCCTGCCAAATGACTACGGGATTGAAATGGGTATGATAAACCTGCACAGGCTCGAAATTATCCTGCACGAGAGCTGTCAATGAGGTGCGGGTGAAGTAGTTGATATGCTCGGGGAAGATATAACGATAGCGTCCACCAATAAGCCGAACGGCCAATGAGCGCATATTGGGCACCAGAATGAAACAGAGCCCTCCCGGTTTGAGCAGCTTCGACGCTTTACCAATAAACGCTTTCGGTGCCGCCAAATGCTCCATCACCGCCCAAAAGGTAATCGCATCGAAACGCTGCGAGCCAAAGTCATGCTTCGGAAAGTCGCCCTCGATAATGGAAATTCCGCGCGATGCAGCGTGGTGGAGGCTGGGCGTGGAGACGTCCGTACCGAGGACCTGGTAGCAACCTGGACTCCCCTGGTTTAGTTGAAATAGAAAACCGCCGCTGGAACAGCCGACGTCCAGCACTGCCCCGCTTTTACAATGCTTCCGGAAAATCCTCAACTCCCGGGCAAATCGAACCTTCGAATAATCACTTTCGAGTTTTTCTGGCGATAAGTAATAGGAAGCCGCCTCTCGATAAAACTCCCCGGATCGCATCTCCGCAGGAACAGGATCTGCATAGATCATCGAACATCGCCGGCATTGAACCAGCCGCAGAGTTCCCTTCAGAAGGAATTCTGCGGTCTCACGAGAATTACAAACAGGGCAGGATCTGACTCGAATATCCATTTTTCATCCCAGGTTACTTCGAGCGCTTCTTTTTCTTGGTATTCTCTTCCTCGGTGTCCCCTGCCGCTTTCCCCTCGCCCCAAAGTGGCTTGATCAACGTGGCATTCCACCTATCCCATTTTGCCTGCAGTTCCCGAGCTTTCTCGGGCATCTTGTCAGCCAAATCGTGAGTCTCGCCAATATCCTTCCCCAGGTCATAAAGTTTTAGAGCAGAGACAGGTTGCCGTTTGGCACCGGTTCGGGTGTCCACATTACTGTCGTAGCGAACGAGCTTGTAGTCACCTGTCCGAATTGCCATCTGTTCTCCGAATCGCCAGTAGAGTGCGTCGTGCGGAGTCTTGCCGCTCTGGCTATCCTTTTTACCTGAGATGAAAGGAATCAAGTTTACTCCATCGAGGTTCTTGACTTTAAGCCCGGCCAACTCGAAGGCGGTCGCGGTAAGGTCAAGTTGAATGACTGATTGATCATAGACGAGCGGCTTAAGATGATTCTTCCAGGCAACAATCATCGGCACGCGAACGCCGCCTTCCAGGGTGGTCCGTTTCGATCCCCGCAACTCGCCGTTGCTTGAGCCGTTGACGGTTACTCCCGGCATGGTTGGCCCCCCATTATCGCTCAAGAAGATCACAAGAGTTTCTTGTTCCTGTCCTGTTGCGGCCAACGTCTTCAGGATGCGCCCAATTCCTTCATCCAGGGCAAACATCATAGCAGCGTAGGTCTGGCGCTTCTTGTCGGCGATGTGGGAAAATTTAGCAAGACGGGCATCGTCTGCCTGCATCGGTGTATGCACCGCATTGAACGCAAGATAAAGAAACCAGGGATCCTTTTTATGCCGTTCGATAAAGGCGCTGCCTTCCCGCGCAAATGCATCGGTAAAATATTCTTTCTCCTCCGCTGGCTCTGTCCCCCGCAGCATTCCCTCTGATTTGAAGTAGCTATGCGACCCTGCCAGGAAGCCATAGAATTCCTCGAAACCACGTTTCTGCGGATGCATTTCCGGCTGGCTGCCAAGATGCCATTTTCCAACGAGGCCGGTGGCGTAACCGGCAGCTTTCAGGTGGTCGGCGATTGTCTTCTCCGTGAGAGGCAACCCTTGTCCGGCACGATCAGGATTAAATTCATGGCCGAAACGTTGTTGATATCGCCCGGTAAGAAGACCGGCCCGAGTAGGCGAACAATACGGTCCTGAGACATAGCCACTAGTGAACCGTACGCCAGACGCTGCCAGAGCATCGAGGTTTGGGGTGGGGATATCTTTGCATCCATGGAAACCGACATCGGCATATCCCATGTCATCTCCAACGATGAAGAGTATGTTTGGCTTTCGGTCACTTTTAGCATGTGCGCCAGAAGCGCTGCAGAGAAAGAGCCCAATCAAGAGAGACAACAGGCAACGATAAAACGGCATATCCCTTAAGACAGTCGCTGATGACCACCGAGTTACAACAAATGTTGAGCAACCACGCGGGAGACCAAAGCAGCCAATTTCTCAGATATTCTGCGCGAATGAGATCAGCCGGCGATATTCCACAAGAATCGATCGCAAGGCGACCCGAAACGCCTTCACCTGCAACTCCAGGGGAGCGGAGCCGGGGGTCTCGAAAACAATCTCGAAGGGTTCAGGTCGAATCAACGCAGGGGCACCCAGCACCCCTTCGTAGAGCTCATAAATAATTCCATCCCGCGCTGCAAAGCCATCGATTTGCGCATTGATGTTCCTGGGCAGAACCTTCCCCGCTTCCAGCAACGCCGGTCGGAGGATGTTTTCTGTCAAAGTATGCCCGCGGACAAAGCCATAAATCCCATCACTTGTATCATCTGCATGCAATTGGATGATCCCATTGAAACAGCGCGCCCGCAGCTCTGCTTCGAGAAGCTGGACCTCGGGCTCGTTGGAGTTCTTCCAAAATTCACGATTGAGATCCTTGCCGTTACGCGAGAAGCGTGTTCCGTCTTCAAAGCCACTGGGATTGCACACTGGAAAAGCATGGATGCAATAGTCGGAGCCAAGTTCCGCATCCCTGGAAAGCTCTTCCAAAAACTCAATGACAGCGAGTGCTCCTGCCGGTTCATCTCCATGGATGGCTGCAAAGATTCCAATGCAGATCGGTTCGCTATTGCTTTTGTCGTGATAAACAAACCTGGGCAAAAAATAGTCCCGGTCATTCAGGGAGAATGAACCGGGACTTTCGAATTTCAGAGAGGCGATTTCTCGCAAAGGTCTGATCAATTCTTCAATTGATCGGCTGTAATTATTTTCCACACCAGTTTGCATCGCCTGATTTCAGATAAACTGAAATCCAGGCGAGTGCAAAGCATTCTACTGTTACTGCAACAGTATGCTGCCACTGTCATTGGTCGATAAGAAGTAACCTCGAACCATGTTCTGCTGCTGCAGGACAATGCCCTTTGCAGTGCTGGACTTCTTGGTCACAGGATGCACGAAACTTCCGGTGAGACGGCCAGTAGTTGCCGTGAGGGTCAGTTTGAACGGAACCGGCCCGGTAACCACAAATGAGTTGTCTGATGCCAGACCAAATGCTCCAAACACAGGTCCGTTCAACAAGCCATCTGCCATTACCAGGCCGCCGCTCGAAAGGTTCAGAACCGGCACCCCGGTTGCAGGAGGCGTATAGGTCGATCCGATAATAGCCGTCTCATGAATGAATCCAGCTGGATAATACACTCCCGGGTAGCCACTGGTTTTTACCCAGCCCATGTTACCGGTGAGGTTTCCATTTGCTGAAGTACCAAACTTCAACCAACCAATTGCTGTCCCTTTACCCCCGTAGAGGGATGCATAGAATGGCCAGTTACCAGCCGTGGATATTTGCACAGACTGAGCCATGGTCAGCCCGTCAGCCATCACACCGTTCAAACGTGCCATACCGGCACCGTCCACTTTGAGATCGGCGAATCCGTCGCCCGCAGGGATAACGCGACTACCCGCCTTACCAGGAATGACCATCGTATAGCTGCCAATCTGCGGCGCTGGATTGGTCACAGCGTTATAGCGGGCTCGATCGCCCAGCAAGCTTGCGGTCCAGACTCCAGCGTTGACGACACCGTTAACGATCCCATCAGTGCTGCGGGTGGAAACATCCAATTGGAAGTTGAATGCCAGGTTCGGCCCATTGGTGCGGGGAACTGTGACCGCCGCCTGACCATCGTTATTGAACACACCGGTGAAGCTGTGGGAGAGACCCTGAATCATAGTCTTACCACTAAACGCTCCCTGGGAGGCCAGAGTGAAGGTGAAGAAACCGCTGCTTTCGTGCGTAATTCCTTCCGCTTCGTAGAATAAACCGTTGTAAATACCCTGCAGTGCCTTGGTTTTGCTCGGCGCTGACACGATCTGGAATGTCTCGGTCTGCGGATTCGGATAAGGATTACCCGTGTAAGAAGCAACGATCGTGACGGTGTTCGTTCCAACCACGCCGGTTGCGACGCGGTAGGTCAACAATCCCGTTGCACTGATCGTCGGAGCCAAACTAAAGAACGAGCTATTCGAACTCGTAAGTTTGAACGACACGGTCCCAGCTTCGTTGGGCGGTCCACCGGACACGCTGGTCAGGAAGTTCGTAAACCGCTGAGTCGGCGCATCTTCAATGGTGTAAACGACGTTCGTTGAAACCACATAGGTTGTTGGATCATTGACCTGAGTGGTGCGGATAACAATTTCGGCCCTCGCGGAGAGAATGCCGTCCGTAACCTCGAAGATAAAGGAATCACGGCCATACCAGTTTGCATCCGGGACATAACTCACCATAGGCAACGTGCCAACCAGAGTTCCATGCAGAGGATCTGTGACAATGCGGTAGGTCAACGGTCCGCTCCCTGAACCGGCGAAGCGAGAGAGATCGATCACATAGTTGGAGTCTTCGATGATCCCGAGGTCCTTGTCATAGGCGAGCGGTGCTGAATCACGAAGGATCGTTACATAAGGACTGCCTGAATTCCCCACCACTATGTCGGTTCGATTGTCTTCCGCGAACATCAACCGCGAGAGCACGACAGTCGGATTGTTTCCGACGGCATAGTCTTCAGCGGGGTCGAATGTTCCGTCTCCGTTCCCCAGCAGAATGCTGACTGTGCTGCTTCCATAGTTCGCTACGATCAGATCGTTCTGCCCGTCGGTGTCGACGTCGCGAACTTCTGCGATGAAGCGAGGCTGATCACCTACTGCAAATGGGGAACCGACCGAAGCAAAGGCACCAGTCCCATCGCCCAGGTAAGAGGTCACGTTATCATCGCCAGTATTAGCAACCATCAGATCAAGGAAGTTGTCTTTATTCACATCGGCCAGAACAGCTGCACGAGGATTCGATCCCACAGCAACATTGCGGACAAAGGTGAATGTTCCATTGCCGGCCCCAAAGTAGATACCAATGGTATTGTCTCCAGAGTTTGCGACAGCCATATCCATGATCCCGTCTTTATTGATATCACGTTGGAACACGTGAGTTGGAGTGTTTCCAACCGTCAATGGCGTGCCAGGAGTAAAGACGCCGCCCACTGCTCCAAGCAGGATGCTGACCGTGTTTCCACCACTGTTTGCAACAGACATGTCGATTCGTCCATCACCGTTGAAGTCGGCCAAACCAATGTGAACCGGGCTGGCTCCAACCGCATATGGGACAGGCGCAGCGAAAGTTCCTGCACCGCCGCCGAGCAGAACACTTACGGTGTTTGCGGTGTAGTTAGCAACCACGAGATCTTCCCTGCCATCGTTGTTGAACTCGCTCTCGCGAACCCAGATAGGAGTCGGACCAGCAGCATTGGTTGTGACTGCCACGAACTTGCGCAACTCACCCCTGAGGACCGTGACGGTCCCGTCGTTGTAGCTCGCGGAAGCAATATCGAGCACGCCATCTTTGACGAAGTCTCCCACTGCAATGGCGGAAGAGTCACTTCCGGCAACCGTGTTGGTAGGTTCAGCGAAGCGAGCATACAAACCGATGCGGAACAGATGCACGACACTGGTGTCATCACCCCCATTGTCCGTACCACCGTTGTCCAGGGCCACAACACCGACTGTCGCAACGTTGTTTGTGCCGGGAGCGAACTGGAAGCTTAACGTTCCGTTCGCATCGATGCTCGGCTGAACAATAAACGCTGCTGGATTATTGTTGGTAACGGTGAAGGTCATGTTCTGTCCCAACTCGTCGGTCGGGCCCGGAAGGAGGGATTGAGCGTAATTCGGAATGACCTGCTGCAAGGTCAACGGCCTGACCGGGACGATCTCTGTCAACAATGCGAACGTAGGTTCATCATTCACATCGATGACCGTGATTGCGAAGTTTCGAATCGTGGTATTCTGGCCACCGTTCGCCACCCCGCCATCATCAACGATTGTCAGAGTAACATTAGCAACACCGTTGGCATTCGGAGCCAGGGTGTAGGTAAGATTACCGTTGGAATCCACTGAAGGTTGGACTGTGAAAAGAGACGGATTGTCGCTGATCACCATCGTGGAAAGAATCTGCGCAGCCTCATCCGGTGCACCTGGATTAACCACGCTGGCGAGGGTGAAGTTGAGCGAACCAGCATCCTCAAGAACGACCACGTTGTTAGTCACTAATGTGAAGATTGGCGCGCTGTTTACTGGAAGAACCGTAATGTTAAACGTCTGCGGGGCGCTTGCATCGATACCGCCGCCGATCGTCCCGCCATCGTCTCGCATTACCACTGTTACAATGGCAACACCGTTCATATTCGGAGCGAGCGTGTAGGTCAGCTCACCCGTCGGGGAAATGGCCGGCTGCACTGAGAACAAGGAATTATCGTTGTTCAACACTTCAAACCAGACCGTTTGGCCAACATCGCCAGAGTTAATATCAGTGGCCCAATTCGCTACGGTATGTAAACCAGAATTTTCCAACTCAGTTTGATCCGGCCCCTTGGTGAAGCTCGGCGCTGTGTTGGAGGCGCTGATTGTGAATGTGTCGCTGGTTGCCGGCAGGAAAGCGCCACTGGAAGCGGTCAATTCTTTATCGCCCGTCAGGTCAAGACTAAGACCCGCGAATGTAGCCAGGCCAGCAGCATCGGTATCGACCGCAGTCGTTCCACTCAAAGTCCCCGTTCCACTGCTCAATGCGAGTGTAATGGTGACACCGGCGCTGCTGACGTTATTCCCGAAAGCATCCTGCAACTGAACACTAACAGCCGGAGTGATTGGATCAAACACTTCGGTATCACTTGGCTGTTGCACGAATACCACCTGCGCGGCGACTGCCGGGCTGATTACGATGTCGGTCGAAGTTACTGTTCCAAGAGCAGGTGTACTGCTGAAGGTCAGATCGATTGTTCCGGCTACCGTGTGGTTCAAGTCTGCGAAGGTGGCGATACCGTTGACCACGGTGACAGTCGTTGTCCCTTGCAATGTGCCCGTTCCTTCGTCGCGCACGGCAGTGATCTGCGTAGTGCTGTCAGAGGTAACTGTGTTGCCGAAAGCATCCACTACTCGCACGACTGGTTGTTGCGCGAAGGCGACACCAGCGGTTGCTGTGGCAGAAGGCTGCGTCGCAATCACCAGGCTCGCTGCTGCGGCCGGGCTGATTACGATGTCGGTCGAATTCACTGTGCCAAGCGCAGGTGTGCTGCTGAAGTCCAGATCGATTGTTCCAGCAACCGTGTGGTTCAAGCCTGCGAAGGTCGCGATACCGTTAACCACTGTCACCGTTGTCGTTCCTTGCAACGTTCCAGCTCCTGCCGCACGCACTGCAGTGATCTGCGTTGTACTGTCAGAGGTAACTGTGTTGCCGAAAGCATCCACTACTCGAACAACGGGTTGTTGGGCGAAGGCCACAGCAGCGGTTGCGGTTGCAGAAGGTTCGGTTGCAATCACCAGGCTCGCGGCTGCTGCCGGGCTGATCACGATGTCGGTCGAATTCACTGTGCCCAACGCAGGTGTGCTGCTGAAGCCCAGATCGATTGTTCCAGCAACCGTGTGGTTCAAGTCTGCGAAGGTCGCAATACCGTTGACCACCGTCACAGTCGTTGTGCCTTGCAATGTTCCAACTCCGGCGGCGCGCACCGCAGTGATCTGCGTCGTGTTGTCGGAGGTCACTGTGTTACCAAAGGCGTCTACCACTCGCACCGCCGGTTGTTGGCCGAATGCCACTCCAGCCGTGGCACTTGCGGACGGCTCAGTCGCGATGGCCAATCCAACAGCTGCGGCTGGGCTGATCACGATGTCAGTTGAATTCACTGTTCCCAACGCAGGTGTGCTGCTGAAGTCCAGATCAATGGTTCCAGCTACCGTGTGGTTCAGTCCTGCGAAGGTCGCAATACCATTCACAACTGTAACCGTTGTCGTTCCTTGCAACGTTCCAGCTCCTGCCGCACGCACTGCCGTGATCTGCGTGGTGCTGTCAGATGTAACTGTATTGCCGAACGCGTCCACTACTCGCACAACCGGTTGTTGAACGAATGCCACTCCAGCCGTTGCGGTCGCAGAAGGTTCGGTTGCAATCACCAGGCTCGCGGCGGCGGCCGGGCTGACCACGATGTCAGTTGAATTCACTGTTCCCAACGCAGGTGTGCTGGTGAAGTCCAGGTCAATGGTTCCAGCGACCGTGTGGTTCAGTCCTGCGAAAGTCGCAATACCATTCACAACTGTAACGGTAGTTGTTCCTTGCAATGTTCCAGCTCCTGCCGCACGCACTGCCGTGATCTGCGTCGTATTGTCGGAGGTTACTGTGTTACCAAAGGCGTCTACCACTCGCACGGCCGGTTGTTGGCCGAATGCCACTCCAGCCGTGGCACTTGCGGACGGCTCAGTCACGATCGCCAATCCAACAGCTGCGGCCGGGCTGATTAAGATGTCGGTCGAATTAACTGTGCCCAACACAGGTGTGCTGCTGAAGTCCAGATCGATTGTTCCGGCTACCGTGTGGTTCAAGTCTGCGAAGGTCGCGATACCATTCACCACGGTCACTGTTGTCGTTCCTTGCAGCGTGCCAGCTCCCGCTGCGCGCACTGCCGTGATCTGCGTTGTGCTGTCAGATGTAACTACGTTACCGAACGCGTCCACTACCTGCACCACCGGTTGTTGAACAAATGCCACTCCAGCCGTTGCGGTCGCAGAAGGCTGCGTTGCAATGACCAGGTGATCGGCGGCGGCCGGGCTGATCACGATATCAGTCGAATTCACTGTGCCCAACGCAGGTGCGCTGCTGAAGTCCAGGTCAATTGTTCCTGCAACCGTGTGGTTCAGTCCTGCGAAGGTCGCAATACCGTTTACCACTGTCACAGTCGTTGTGCCCTGCAATGTTCCAGCTCCTGCCGCGCGGGTTACAGTGATCTGCGTTGTGCTGTCAGAGGTAACTAGATTGCCAAACGCGTCCACCACTCGCACAACCGGTTGTTGCGCAAAGGATACTCCAGCTGTTGCAGTCCCAGAAGGCTGCGTCGCAATCGCCAGGCTCGCGGCTGCTGCCGGGCTGATCACGATGTCAGTCGAATTGACTGTGCCCAACGCAGGTGTGCTGCTGAAGTCCAGATCGATAGTTCCGGCTACCGTGTGGTTCAATCCTGTGAAGGTCGCAATACCGTTAACCACTGTCACCGTTGTCGTTCCTTGCAACGTTCCAGCTCCTGCCGCACGCACCGCAGTGATCTGCGTCGTGTTGTCGGAGGTCACTGTGTTACCAAAGGCGTCTACCACTCGCACGGCAGGTTGTTGGCCGAATGCCACTCCAGCCGTGGCAGTTACGGAGGGCTCAGTCGTGATTGCCAAACCAACGGCTGCGGCCGGGCTGATCACGATGTCAGTTGAGGTAACCGGAGCCAACGTAGGGCTCGTAAAGGTTAGGTCGATTGTTCCTGCGACGGTGTGGTTCAGATTTGTAAAGGTCGCAATACCATTCACCACAGTAACGGTTGTGGTTCCCTGCAAGGTGCCGGTTCCCGCATTTCGAACAACGGTGATTTCAGTTGTGCTGTCGTTGACCACGGTGTTGCCAAATTGATCAACCACTCGAACCACCGGTTGCTGTGCGAAAGCAACCCCAGCGGTTGCTGTCACGGAAGGCTGCGTGCTCACCGCGAGGCCTACTGCCGCCCCTGGAACTTCACCCAACGTTCCGAAATTCGTTAACCCGTCGGTGATTGATGTCATCGAAGAGGTCCCGGTCTTGGTAATGTTACCGCTAGCCAGAGGATTTCCAGCTGTCGGACGCACCCGAACATTCTGCCAGGTCAACGAGTTGACCGCGTCACCCAGGCTTGAACTGGTGATCGTCAGGGTGAGCTGAGTTGAAGAGACGGCAGTGAGCGCCAATGAACTCCCGCTCGAAACCCCGTTGATGTTTGCGCCCGTGCCACTAAGACGGGTTACCAAAACAGTAGGACTTGTCCCGGTTGTGTCGAACTCAAAGCCTGCGGGGACGTTCAGAATGATTGTTCCAACCCCTACATTGCCATCCGCACCTTCTGTATAGGTTGGGCCAGTCAGAGCGGTCCAGGCACCACCAACGGTATCGGCAGAGATTGCTTGCCCACCGGTTGCCGCAACCAGGTTCGCAGCACCAACGGTGATGACGAATGTCTGAGAACTGCTCGTATCCTGTCCTCCGTTTGCAATTCCACCATTATCCTGAAGTTGAACGGTGACCGTTGCCGTCCCTAACGTTCCAGAAGGAGTAAAGGTCAAGGTTCCATTGGCAGCGATAGAAGGCTGCGTCAAGAACAGCGCGTTATTGTCGTTGCCCACCAGGAAGGTGAGGGTCTGCGACGACTCGTTGGCAGGCCCTTTGGAAATTGCGGTCGCCCAATTCAGGAGCGACTGGGCACCTGCATCGTTGTTGACCGACTGATCAGCACCTTTCGTGAAACCAGGAACATCATTAATCGGATCTACCGTGATGTTGAAGGTTTGCACGCCGCTGGTATCAGCGCCCGAGTTCGCAACTCCACCATTGTCGCTCAACGTCACGGTCAGCGCTGCACTACCAAATGCGTCGACTGCCAACGTGTAGGTCAACGTGCCGTTGCTGGCGATGGCAGGCTGCACCGAGAACAACGCGTTATTGTCGTTACTCACATTGAACGTAAGCGTTTGCGTTTCATTCGCACCTGCGCTGATGGCAGTAGCCCATCCTGAAACGGTGTGTAAGCCCGTATCTTCTGAGACGGTTTGATCTGCACCTTTGGTGAAGCTAGGAACGTCGTTCACCTGGGTAAGCGTGATGGTAAAGACTTGTGCAGCCGTCGTATCCACTCCACCCAATGCAGTTCCACCATTGTCATTCAGAGTGACCGTGACCGTGGCTACACCGAACGCATTCGCGGAAGGGGTGTAGGTCAAGGTGCCGTTGCTGGCGATAGCAGGCTGAACACTGAAGAGTGAATTATTGTCATTGCTAACGTTGAATGTAAGCGTCTGAGTGCTCTCGTTTGCCGGACCTGCACTGATGGCGGTGGCCCAAGCTGAAATACTCTGAACAGCAGCGTCTTCGAGGACCGTTTGGTTGGCACCTTTGACGAAACTTGGAATGTCATTCACCGGATTGACGGTCACGTCGAACGTGCGCGTTGTGGTTGTCACCCCGCCGTTTGCAGTGCTTCCATTATCTTGAACAGTCACCGTAATAGTGACTGTGCCAAAGGCATTCGCCACTGGCGTGAAGGCGATGCTGCCGGTCGCATTGGCAGATGTGTAAGTGACACTCGGATTCGGAACGATGGATGTGTCGCTGGAAGAAGCTGTCACGATCAGAGTTTGTGCTTCATCCGCAGCACCGCTGCTGATCCCGCTCAAATTCACCGTCTGCAATGCAGCATCTTCGTTGATAGAAAGATTACTGATTGCATTCAATGTCGGGGCGTCATTTACGGAGGTGACAGTAATCGTGACGGTGGCGACGCCACTGTCGAGAGATCCATCATTGGCCTTGTAGGTGAAGGAGTCGGTCCCATTGAAAGCAGCGTTCGGGGTGTAGGTGAATGAACCGTTTGGATTGAAGACCAACCCTCCATTGGCAGTGCTGGAAACCAGCGCTGCGGTCAGTGCGTTTGCATCAATGTCCACGTCGTTCGTGAGAACGCCACCGGCTGCGACGATCAGCGCCTGGTCTTCGAGAACTGTGTAACTATCTGCCAATGCAACCGGAGCGTTGTTACCGCCTCCGCTGCCAGCATAATAGGCCAAGAAGTAGTGACCGCTGCTGGTTTGACCACCTGTTACAGTCACGCCAATCTCATTGTCGTTCGGCGGGAATGAATCCGCGGTAGGGACATATCCAAAGAAATCCGTTTTAACGATGACGTAGTCACCAGGAATCAGGTTGCCGAAACTAAAGGCACCGAATGCTCCGGAAGTGGTACTGGAAACGACCGGTTCGCCGTTATCGGCGACATCATTGCCGTTTACATCCTGCACCAACTCTACAATGACATTAGTGACACCGGTCTCGGCCACATCTTTCACTCCATTCACGTTCGCATCATTCCAGACGTTACCACTGATGGTCGCGTAACTAACTGGATTGAAGACGTAATCGATGAAGTCGCGGTTCGCATATGCTGAAACGAGGTTCGTGACATTCACCGCTATACGGTTGTTCGCCGGAGTCAAACTGGCGTAGCCCGGCAAATCGGTCTGGACGAGGACGTAGTTTCCGACAGCGAGGTTCGGAATCTCATAAGCACCGTTTGCATCGGTTGCAAGGACCCGGACGACTGTTCCGTCCGCTGGATCGCCGTCGTTATTTGGGTCGGAATAAAGTTCAACCGTGGAATTGGCGAGGCCAACCGCATTCGTGGTGTAGACTCCACCGGCGATGGTGGCTGCCACCGTGGTTCGACTTACACTTCCCGAACTGCTGGGAACGGAACCGCCGTTAGCGTCTTCGGCAAAGTCAGCTTTCGCCGTGTTATCTGCCGGACTGCAACCGCCGACAACCTTCATTGTGACATTGATGACGATCGAACTTCCGCCCGCGAGAGAGCCAGCGCCGGTGATATCGCTCCAGAAGATCGTTCCAGCACCGGTCCCGTCCGGGGTCGGGGTGGAGGAAACGTATTCAAAGCACGCCGCACTGAAGGTATCTTCCAATGGGAGAGTCGCAATTGCGATTCCGCCCGTGTTCTGCACCGTGATTTGGAAGGTGATGTTGTCACCGATGTTTACCGACCCAGGTCCACTCGTAATAGTCTTCGTGATCACAAGAGCAGCAGGGCTAACAATCGTCACACTTGCGTTTGCACTGCCGGTGACTCCTCCGCCAGCGTTTGCTGCCGCTGTTGTTTGAGCAGGCGCGGCTGCGGCAGCTGCGGTGAAAGTGACTGTAATGTTGGTGGACTGGCCAACGGCGAGAGGACCCACATTGTTCCAGGTCAGCGTGGTCCCGCCCACAGTATTTGGCGTAGAGGTGGCGGACACGTAAGTAAGAGCAGCAGGGAAGGTTTCGGTTAAGGAAACAGTCGGGAGAGCGGAATTGCCGTTATTCGCGACCACGATTTGGAATTGAACGGTTTGTCCAACCGTAGCGGTGCTGGCCGTGAGGCGGGTGTTCGTCACAGAAACGGAAGGACTTGCTGCCGGAATGGCGGCCGTGGCTGTGCTCACATCGCTCGTATCATCTGGATCGGTATAGGTCAACGTGATCACAGAACCTGCGGGCGCCAGCAGCGTTCCACTGTTCGAGCCAGCACCTAACGTCGTGCTGGAGGTTACACATGCAGTGAAAATTCCGGTATTCACACCGGTTTCAGTCAAGGTGACGCTTTCTGAATCACTTCCTGCTTTTACCACTGCGGTGATAGTCTGGATCGTGGTGGCATTGATATTCTTATCGAGATCTTTAACACGGATACAAACGGAGGCATTGGCCGCATAGGCTGTGGTGGCTGTGCCGTTGTTACCACTGGTCAGCTCCGCCGTGCTCGGCGTACCGTTATCAAGGAAGTTCAGCGTGACAAAAGTAGATGCTGAATCGGTGATACCTTCAGTTCCTTCATTAGCAACTCCGGACACCGTATAGGAGCCGATCGTTGCACCGGTCACCCAGGTGTATTCGTATGTCTTGGACGATGTATCGCTGGCGACGGCGGTGGTTAAAGTGGTAGCGATATCTCCTGCCGTTCCAGGGCCATCGATATTCAGGTTAAGGTTCCTGATATCAGAAGCGCCGAAAGGATCGGTGACCACAGCACGAGCATACAGAGTTGTACCGCTGACCGGGGATGAAACCAAAGCACCACCCGGATACGGAGCGTCATAGATCCCGAGACTGGTGATCTTGATGACATTTGTGGTCGGAAGAATGATCTTCGAAGGTTCGAGGGCAGTGTCGTAATCAACTCGGAAAGTAACACCCGCCTGCGCGTTAGAAAACAGGTAGCTGATGACCTGCCCGGCAGGGATGGTAACATTCGCAGTCAAATTACTACTCCAGACAACCATACCAGTGACCGCGTTGATCGATGTGAAGGCGGCATTAGTCAAAGTTAGAAACGTCGTTCCGCTGTGACTCAAGCGAGCGGTGAGATTCGGACTGGCCGGCATTGCCCCGCTGACTATGCTGACATAGTTGGTGATTCGAACAGTGCTTCCGGAGAGCATGGTGAAATCCAGGGCGAATGTGGGAGATTGGCCGAAGGTAGCCGTGGTGACGCCAACCGCAGAGGTCGCAGGCTTAACAGCCACGCCAACCGCGGCAGTCTTCGTTCCACCACCAGAAATGGTCCATGACATGGTTACGGAAGGGGATACACCCGTTTTGGTGCTACCCGCGCTGCGACTCCCTTGGGTGGAGTCCCAACGGGTCGTCTGTCCGGCGCCTGGCGTCAACGTAGCGGGTGTGTCAGTAGTGATGGCAGCAAAAACCAATTCGTTTGCGGAACCTGAAGCAACCGACAGGCTGTTCGCGCCCGTAATGACAGCGCCCAGCGGGGTGGTCTGGTCGACGTTTATGAACGTGGTAGCTCCGACGATAGTGTTTCCAGCGGCACTTAAATTCACAATCAAGTTATTTGAGCCCGTGGGTGGTGCGATCAATCGGAAAAGTTCGATTCGTGGTTTTTGCCCACCGGTATCCGAGGCGCTACCAATGGAGGTCAAAGTTTGTCCTGCATACGTGATGGACGTTATTGTTCGCGTCTGTTCCGTCGCAACTGACACCAACATAAGCCGGTTGTTTCCGAGACTGTTGGTATGTTTGATTGTAATAGTATTAGCAGTGGTGACTCCAGATGAACTGATGTCATGGGCGACGGTAGCAGTCGAAACACTGGCGTCGAGCACCACAGTCCTGCCGTTGTTATTTCGCAGCGTTAGTGCGTTGGCCGGATCAATACGCTGCAGGACCTGACCGTTGGCTGCGTTGTTGGTAGCGAGATAAAGAACCTTGTTCTGGCTCAGCACAGAAATGACCGCTGATGCATTGGCCGAGGTTCCATACAAATTAACGTGGAGAACACTCAAGCTGTTGCCACTCACTGCATTTAATGTCCCATCCTGCTGCAGCAACCCTGCTGTTAATGAAGAAGGAAGCGGAGTCGTGTTCCGGAAGACCCCGGTGTTCACACCGGTTTCGGTCAAAGTAATCGTTTCAACGTCGTCCGTCGTCGTATTGCGAACGTTGACGGTGAAAGTCTGCACTGTCGCTGCCGATGTATTGGAATAGATGTCAGCCACTGTTACATAAACACCGGAACCCGGGGAATACGATGAAACGGTGGATCCAACGCTGTCTGTGAAATTAACAGTCGGAGGAGTAATGCCGCCGGAAGGCGCATTCACAGAACTCTGCGCAGACACATTATAGCCGGAGGCTGTAACCGTGTTGTTGATCGGGCCTGCTCCAATGATGGTGGACCGGTAGGTAAACCGGCTCGTGCCGCCGCGAAGGATAACGGGAATTGTGTATCCGGTTTCGTCCAGCGGGAATGCCGTTAGGCCACCCACATTATCAGCGACTGCATTCGTAACTCCTTCGAGGACAATCGTGGTGCTATTAGAAAGGTAGGTGATGTTGGCTGGAGGTGCATCGATGACGACCAGGTTTCCAAGGGGCAACAATCCTTTGTTATCCAATTCCACCGTATATTCCAAAACGTCCCCAACCGAGAGACCGGGGGGGGCGTTGTCGATTGCGAGGATAGAGGTCTTACGAATAACCGGGACCGGGAACGGCAAAACAGTCGTTCCAGCATCGAGGTAAGGATTGCCGGTGCCAGCAACTGCAGGGTCTTGTCCCCAGGCGGCGGTGATCGGGGTACCATCTGCCGTGAATAGCCGCATGGCCGTCTGATTTTTGTCGGAGGTGTCGTAAATCTTTATAGATTCAAATGGGATGACATCATAGTGGACATCATATTTTCTCCCGAAAGGATCGGTCAGGGCACCATTACCACGACCATTCATGTCTACATAAATACGCGTTGCACTCGGGGCGGTCACCCAGACTGGATTACCATTTTGGGAACCATCACTGCTGCCTAAACCCATGCCAACCACAGCCACAGAGGTTAACGCATCGGAAGGCAAAAGAGTGAAACCCCAGTCATACACCTGGCTGGAGGCTTGAGCTGCCACGACAGAAAGCGCAGAGAAGGGAGCCGCACCCACCGAAGTGAAACTCGCTCCGGAATTAGCAGGCATCAAATAGCGATGAACCGCGTTTGAAACAACGAAGCTGGCAGAACCTGTGCGGTTGGTGACGTTGATTGTGATGTTGGTTGCATTCGGATTGTAAACAAAAACATAAGTAGGGTTGCCGTTCGGGGCGGTTCCCACCGGAGTATAATAGCTACTGCTCCATTCGCTTCTCGGCACAAGGGTGAACCAGTCGGTTTCATAATGCACTCCAACGCGTCCACGAACCAACTGAGCCTGCACCGGTTTTGTTGCCGTGACGTAAGCACCTTTGCGAATACCACCATTTACGAGGTAAGACTCACCGCGGTTCAAAACAATGTTCGCGAAAACCGTTGTGCCGTTGGTGCTGATCGTGATCGTCGTGTTGTCCTGGCCGGCCATCACCATCAAAGCGGTATACTGAAATAAGGTCGAACCGATATCCTGGCCGACCGGGCAGATAAAATTGGTGCCGTAATCAATCGTAGCGGGAATTTCCACGGCATCTGCCAACACCGAACCGGGCGATGTCGGATAAGCCATGCGCGAGATCACTAGCGCCTTAGTGGCGGCCACGCGATCACGCCCGTCATATAGGATCGTTGCGGGATTGCGGGGCAAAGGAACGTTGTTGTTGAGCGTCAGCACCGTGCCGGAGGTCAGTCCAGCCGGGTCGTTCACAAAACCAGGCGCAATACCATTGGCGTTGTTACCGTCACCCCAAATCAGAGTGGTGGTCTGCACCTTGTTGCGCAGATCAACTTCGTAACCGTCTTCCCAATGATCATAATAAACCACCGTTCCGTCGCCAGTTACCACTACCGAGAAAGTCGAGTTGACGGTGGTGTTCACATTGGTTTCCAGCGCAAAAAATGTCTGGCGAATCTGCGCTTCCGGCATGGGCAGGAAAAATTCGTGAACCAGGGTTGCAGCCATGGCCGGTTTAGCACCAGCCAGCACGACCAGGAACACCAGCGCACAGAGTGTGCGGAATACTTTGAGAACTATGGTTTTCATTTTTTAACTTCAAATCCGAAAGCCCTTGTAAACAACAATCAGCCCTGTCTTTTCCAGATTCGAAGCGGACATTATCAGTAATGAGAACCATGCGTCTAGGAAAAAAACTGACTAAAGGGGTTAGGGATTCCTACAAGACCCCGGTCGGGAGTCTTACCTAGGCTTTCCCATGCAGGAACTAAAGATCGTTCTTGCTAAGGATTTTCGAGGAAATCCACTAATTTCCGCTTAAACCAATGGCGAGACCGGAGGCATACTTTCGGGATAAAGCAATATTTCGCAACCTTGCGAAAATTTTGCAGTTCTCAAAATTGCAAATAGCTTGGCCGCAAGGGCGCTTGAAACAAATTGCTGGCGTAAGGGGGCCACGCGACTGATATCCTTTTGACGATCCGGTCAACCAACAGGCACCACGATGTAGCCCAATTGTATATTCCCGCGTCGATGGCGCTTTTTGCCTATTCCAGCCAACCGGCAGTTCTTGCCGCCTCCGCAATGGTGTCGAAAGCAGCCACCCGGCTAATATTCAAGTAATCTGGCCCCCCCTGTTCAACCGAAGACCGACCTGAAAGCAGCGCCTTGGGCAAGCGAACCTTCTGCACTGGAACGAAAAAGCCCGCGTACATAACATTTGCAGCAGAAACACCGGTAGCCTCCAGAGTGACAGGGACCGCTTGGCCCATAAGGTTCCGAACCGCACTCGTAGCACAAACAATGTCCCAAACGCGCATTCCCTCCAAGGTCTGGCCAAGCAACATGAAGCGACGTCGAATGTGAGTCTCCTTCTTTTCTCCGGGAGTCCAGGCCGTCAAGCCAACACCGCGCGGCGCAAAGAAAACGTGGGCGGTTGTCCCCTCCAAAACTCCCTCCCGCCACTGGGTAAAAGCCGCAACATCCGCGACCCCATCCGTTTTCAGAATTTCTGCCTCCTCTTTCAATAGTTCCTGGAAACCTGCTGCGGCGATCGGCAGCCATCGCTTCCAACCTTCTGCGTCCAGGGTTTGCAGGAGGATCTCTTTCGGTTCGTGTTCATGGGAGCGTGCCACGTAAAAGCGCAATACCACATGCGGTTGGCTTTCGAATTCATAGCAGGAAAGGCGCAGACCATCCTTGTTCATCGTTCCCAGCAGTTTAGCGCCGCCTTCGGGAGATTCCGAAGGCCATCCGGCAAACACACGCTTCCTCAACCCCGCTTTAATAACATCAACGGTCTGCTTCGAAGACTGGTCCGCAACGGACACAAAACTCTCTTGAATCCGCGCATTAATAGAATCAGAAGGAAGCGTTTTGAAGACCTTTAACTCCGATGGATCGAACAGAGTCTCTGCCTGAGCCATATTGATCCTGGGATCTTCCTGCTTCAGGAATCGATTAAACCAACGAAAAACCGGCAACTGCAAATCCTGGGTGTCTTCGTGATCCCCCTCCGTGATGAGCAATCCAAAATGATTCGTCGCTCCGTAGAGACGATAAACATCCCTGACCTTGTTCTGTGTGCGAACAATCCCGTCCAGCGGGAAAATGCGATCCTTATCTGAGTTGCAAAAGAGAAGAGGACGCGGCGCGGTCAAAGCCGCCAGCAGCGGGAAGTCCCAGCGATAGGTATTGATATGGAACATACAATCGCAATGCCCTTCCACTTTCCCATCTACCACATAGTTCTGGAGGTCTGTAATTCCCGCGACGGGAGCGGAAACGGCAATTCGATCATCCAGCGCCGCAATGACCCAGCTATAAGCTCCCCCGCCCGACCGTCCTGTCACGCCGATGCGGGCTTTGTCGATTTCTGGTCGAGTTTCCAGGTAATCCAGCGCGCGAATGTTATTCCACCCTTCGACTCCTGCAGGCGTGTAACCGCGAGAATTCCACCACCACATTCCGCGATTATGAGTGCCGTGGTGAATACCTTCAATTTCTCCGAGTTGCAGGGTGTCCACCACCAGGCAAGCATAGCCATTGCGCGCAAACCAAATGGCGTGGTGTTGATAAGCACTCTTATTCCCGAGGCTCACTCCATTGGTAAACACTTTGGCATGACCGCAAAGGTAAAGAATGGTCGGCACCGGCGTCTTCGTTTCTTTGGGAAGGTAAAGGTTCGCAGTGACATACAACCCCGGCAGCGACTGGAAGTGCAGTTTCTCAACCGTGAAATCTTCCCTTTCGATCTTCCCCGTGATCGTTGCCTTAAGATCGGATTTAACTGGAAGGGGGCTCAAACCAAGCATTTCGAACAACTGCTGACGGTATTTCGGTTTTTTCTCTTTCCAATCCTGCAACGATTTGACGTCGGTCAGGCAAGCGTCTGCGAGCGCCCTGGTTTCAGCGCGAAAGTAGTCTCCCAACATCCGGTCCCCCGGCAATTCAGCCCAAGCGGGTGTCAAAGCAAACAAAAACAACACCGCAGAAACAAAAATACGTTTCATGAGGGGCAAAGGAACCTGTTTGGAATGGGAAATGCAAGCGCATGGCTGATTCACACCCTCATAGGCCGCCTGAGTCTTGGCTGACTCCTGAAACCGAAGGTTACGGAACAGTTCTTAGCTTTCTAATTCCTGAATCGGACGCTGCGGAACATTTCTAAGCCGGAACGATGCAATAGAGAAACCACAGATGGACGCAGATTCACACAGATAGAGCCCGGAAGGATAAACTTTACTGGACGGAAGGCTGCACCAATTTTTCCAAGACTGAAAGTCCGTCATTTGATAGCCTGGGGAGCAGCGCAGCAAGCCCCGGGGTAAACGGCGAGAAATCAAAGAGCCCCGCAGGGGTGACATATAGCAGATTCAATCCTATTCCCACACGTGTCGTCGTGGGTGGTGTCGCTCCTACAGTACTTTAGTTTTTTGGGATCCAACCCCGGCCTTGCTCGACGGGACTCGTTGCGATCCGGTCACCTCCGTTGCGAGGACGGATAGTCATCCAAAACCCCTGTAAATAGAGGCATTTACTACGACTGAAACCCCAGAACAGAGGTGAATATTAGGCTTGAAACGGGGCCTGTTCTGGAACAGAGACCGAAAAAAGTCTTAAATCCGTCTCTGTTCTGGAACAGGGACCGAAAAAAGTCTTAAATCCGCCTCTGTTCTGGAACAAGGACCGAAAAAA
>JBKJKE010000098.1:0-4088 GCA_046597605.1 Limisphaerales bacterium
ATTGCGGGCTCAGCGCGAGGCGGCGGAGGATTCGCACGACTATTCGGAGGCGGATCGGCTGGATGGCGAGATCGAGAGCATTGCGGCGGAGCTAAACAAGGGTTGCGCCCCCACCGACACGGGCGAGCGCGCGCGAAGTAACGTCAACAAGGCATTGGCAGCGGTGCGGAAGAAGCTTGGAAACGGGGATAAGCATCAAAAGGCGTTTCGCGAGCATATTGAGCAGTTCATCAGCATTGGTTACGAATGCATCTATAATCAGCCGGAGGGGCGGGTTTGGGGGCGAGGCGACCGATCGGAAGTCTGCCGGGCCTTCGAAGTAAAATCGCAACGCAGCGGTGTGCTGGTCCAGTATTTCCAGCGTCCTCTCACATAAAAATAACTTAGGAGCGAACTGTGAATTCTGCTTCTCGTCGTTCGATCTCTGAAATACTTGGGTGACGATTTGCTCCAACTCTCTCATTGGAAAAAAGATTATGCCGCGCGCCTTTGGTCCTCAACAAGTGCCAGTTTCATATTAACTAAGCTCAGTGTCATTGAGTTCCCTTCGCAAATTTTGCAAAATTTCTGTTACCTTTCGCCCGTCGGTGCCGATTTGAGGTAGGAATGAACGCATCAGAACATTGGCTGAGTTTCCAGAAACGTGGTTCCGAGGACTCGTTCCGGGAATTGGTTAAACACTATGCAGGACTGGTTTTCTCGGTGGCGCAACGCCGCCTGCTGAACCCAGCTCTAGCGGAAGAAGTTTGCCAGGTCGTCTTCTCGCGCTTTGCCAGGTGTGGCGGCCGCTTCTCCACTGATGCCGAAATAGCAGCCTGGCTTCACCGAACAACCGTCCACGTCGCGATCGACATGGTGCGATCCGAGGTCCGTCGGAAAAACCGTGAACAAATCGCTTCGACCATGCACACCATTTCCGAACATAACACCGATTGGCAGGAAATTTCCCTTGTGTTGGATGAAGCGTTAAACGAGTTGTCCGACGCCGATCGCAAGCCATTGCTCCTGCGCTTTTACGAGGAAAAAACGATGCGGGAGTTGGGAGGGGTGATGGGTATTACAGAGGAGGCCGCGAAGATGCGGGTTTCCCGGGCGTTGGAGCGGCTTCGATCGCGACTCGTGAGATGCGGCGTCACCGCCAGCCTGGTCGGTCTGGCTGGCCTAATGACTGATAGTTGCATGGCGGCGGCACCGGGGAATGTCCTTTCCAATCTCCTTGCACGGCCTGTTCCTGCTCCCACCGCCCCTGTAAGCGCAATCAATGCTTCCAAAATAATCCTGGCTGTAGGTGCCGCTGCCGTAATGGTTCTGCTGCTGGGCGTGGCTAAAATGGATTCCGACTCTGGAACAATCGGTTTTGAGAACAAGGACGCACCAACCGGGCAAGTCGTGAGAGCACGTCGTCCCGTTCGCGCCGCCTTGACCGAGCCCACCACTTCCCCAGAGAGTCCTGTTCCGCAAAGATCGCTTCACTTTATTGTCATCGATGCGTTTTCGGAATCCCCCATCCCAGGCGTAAAAGTTGAAACCGGCAAGCTGTCATTCCTCACGGATCAAGCGGGGGAATGCATCATCCCGATTCCGGTATATGGCGCTGGCGATTTCTATTTCAGACTTGAGATCAGCAAGGACGGATACGTCGCGCGGTACGTCAGTTGGTCTGCCTTTCAACGGGATACTCCGGCTGAAATACCGGAGCGTTACACCACGCGCATGGAACCGGCAACGCAGATAGGAGGCACGGTCGAAAATGAAGAAGGCGGCGGCATTGCTGGCGTGCGAATCGTTTTAAACGGACCAAGCCCCGCGGGAGTTTCCGACCGAGACCGAACGACCGTGATGGGGGATTTTCACACTGAAATCACGGATGAAGAGGGCAAATGGTTCTGCAGTCACTCACCAGATCCCATCACGGATTTGAGCTTCGAGCTACGTCATCCTGAATACGTCAACATCACCTACGCGGTCGAAGGTGCTTCAGGTTGGCCGAGTGAAGCCATAAAGCTGCCACTGGATGACTTGCTCGGGCAAAGGGCAGTATATGCTATGAAACGCGGTGCCAAACTCAATGGCACGGTCGTCGATGCCGCAGGCAACCCGGTGTCCAACACGCGGATCACCGTCAATCGGCAATGGCGAGAACCGACCGCCACCGTCACTAATGCTGTCGACGGCAGATTCCTTATCCCCAACCTGACGGGAATCTCATTACTCACCGTTCAAGCGGCTGGGTTTGCTCCACGCACGCTGGAGATCGATCCAATCGCAACTCCCGACCTTTCCATCACATTGTTTCCCGGAAAAACGTTGCGAGGACGAGTGGTGGATGCAGTGGGGGTGCCCATCGTAAACGCGACGGTTGAACTCGATCGCATCAAGTTTCGCCCCGAAGTTTACAAGTGGAGTGGGAAGACCGATGCCAAGGGGGAGTTCACCTGGAACTCAGCACCTGATGATGCGCACCCTTATGTTATCTCAGCGGAGGGATACCACTGGAAGCAGGTGGAGTCATGGATCGCAGACGGGGAACCAAAACTTGTTACCCTGGAAAAGTACCACCGCCCCCAGCGCGTTTTCGCTCGCGGAACAGTGCTGAACGCGGCGAGTGGCCAACCGGTTCCCTCCTTCACTCTGACCATCAATGAAGTGGTGCCAAGCGGCGGCATATCGCCCATTCGGCGTGAATTCAAGAACGGCGAATTCCTGCTGGAAGTCGACCGAGCCTCTGCCAAGGGTTACTCGCTCAGAGTTTCGGCCGATGGTTATGCCGATTGGACTTCAAAAGAATTTCCGATGCCGGAGAGCGATCAGCATTTCAACGTTCAATTGAAACCAGTCGGAGGAATCAAAAACCCATAATGCGGGATGAGGCATTGCAATAAACCAGTGCGGCCCGTCCCCTTTGTTTGAGGCTTCAGGCGGAGCGCCAGTTTATAAGTCGCAGAATGTCCGTAAGCGCCTAGATGAGAGCGGAACCAAAAAGAGCTTCCTACTGAAATGATTTAGTCGTCGGTCAATGTGTTTGGCCCGTTCAGGGCTTTGAATTTTAGACTTCCAACCTAGCTTCCGCTCGTGGGGCTCGCTTCAACCCAGCTATCATTTTGCGGGCTTACAGCTCTTCAGAGTACGACGGACCTCCTTGAAACCGTTAGTTTTTCCTCATTTCGTCTTCTTTTCGGCATTTCTGATCAAATCGGGCTGCGTTCTATGGTTTTCGACCCGTTTTCCTCTCATGGGTAGCCACAATTCCCGTTCTGGGTAGCCAGGCTACCCAAATGGGTAGCCTCACTACCCACCAGAGTGGTGTGAGAACGAACAGCGATTCTGAAACACCGGCACCGGTCGGAGCTCCCACCGAGCCAAAGGATGAAATGCTTACAAAGCCGGAACTGGCTGCGAAGCTGAAGATTTGCCTTCGGACGGTCGAAAACTGGATTCAAGCCGGTCATCTGCCCTACCTCAAGATCTCCCACCTCGTGCTGTTTTACTGGCCGGATGTGGTGTGTCACCTCAAAGCGAATTTTGGGGTGCGTCCCGGCGGGGAGACAGCCGAGGCCGAAAATGGGACGAATGGGACAAATAGGAATCATACGACCAAGGCCAGCGCTGGGAGGAACCAGCGATGAACTCCAGGACCAAAGGAAAAGTTGGGGAAAGAGAATTTGCAGCACTGCTTCGAGATAACGGGTTCGATGCAAGACGCGGACAGCAGTTCAGCGGCTCAGCCGAATCTCCGGATGTAGTAAGCGAGGCACTCGCGTGGTTGCACGTGGAAGTGAAGCGCGTTCAGGCGCTCAACCTGGCGGATGCCTGTGTGCAAGCCGAAGGCGATTGCGGGGGCAAACCATGGATTGTGGCGCATCGCAAGAATCATGCTCCCTGGCTGATCACGATGACGGCCGAAACCTTCTTTCGGCTGCTCCGGGGGGATTTTCCTCAGCCTGAATCCATATCGGCCAATGAAGCAACGGCCACCTCTCCTGACCTCTCCCCCAAAGGCGGAGAGGAACCAAGAATTTCGAACGTCGAGGCAAGCCGCGATGGCGAGCAAAGCGTTCAGAAAACAGAACAAGAAAACCAATAAACAA
>JBKJKE010000094.1:0-97267 GCA_046597605.1 Limisphaerales bacterium
CACTCCTGAAGCATTAACCGACCGTCTCTCCATAGCTCTTAAAAGCTTCATGGATCAACCCTCCAAAACCTCTTCCATCTGCTCTATCCGGAAATGAATTTTGAGAATCGCTATAACCGTGTCGATATGTGACTTAACGCGTCCTTTCTGAAAATCCAGATAGTCCCTTGGTGGAGAAACGCCCAACTCAGCGGAAATGCGACCGAGATCAATGAGAGTCATAGCAAGTGCGAACGATTTGCGTAAGCCAGCGGCGGCCTGCAACTCCCGCGAACCAAAAGTTTACTGGCAAAGAGAGAGCGCTATCGGCGCTTGGCTCCACGCCCTTAGGCGGCGTATGTGTAATGTCTATGTGACTCATATCAACCTCTCTTTTGAAGCAGAAAGCTTATCCAAATGGAACCGCCGACAAAGAGGACGCCCGTAACACTTGCTACCAACACCGACCACAATCCCAAGCGAAACCAAAAGCCAATGCCATAACCGACACAGACTCCACCTTAATTCCCATAGCCGTTGTTGTTTTTGTTGAGACGCTGTAAGACCTTTACCGATGTTTCGTGCTCTGGGAAGAACTGCAGATTCTTCTCCGCGATAGCCAGTGCGCTACGCAAAGATGCACCAGCTTCGGCAAGAAGTTGAATGATGTCGGGACGGTTCTGGATGGCCGCATTCTCGATGATCGTTCGGTCATACTCATCGGTCGCTTCGAGATCCACACCTGATGCAATCAGGCTCCGAATCGCTTCGAGATCGTTCTCGCGAAGAATCCGTTCGATCTCAGGCTCATCCTCTGATCTGAACGCGTCGTCAGACTCAAGTCCGCGGATGAAATCTTCAAAGCTCCCTGCAACCTTGGTGATCCGATAGTGGTCCTCCTGGTCGACATGGACAACCTCTGGCTCGCCATCACGACCACACTTCCGGTAGTCGAGAGCAACCATGTCATGTCCGGCGGAAGGACAGTCGGCGAAGTAAACTCCGATGGCGGGATAGCCCCACTCCTCCTCCCAGAAGTGAGAGTTGAACGTCTCACCACACAAAGAGTAGAGTTTTTTACCTCCGATTGAGTAGATACCAGTGATCGCGATGTGATCATCAGACCATGATGTGGGCTCGTCTGTGCGGTGATTGGTATTCCGGGGAAAACCGCCGTTCTGCGTCATCGCTAGGTGGATGTAAGCAGCTGGCAACTTGTATCCAAGCTCTCGCTCTACGGCTTCGATGACTTCTGGAGTCGGTGGCGCATCGACGTAGTTTTCCTTCGCGTATTGGGAGCCCTCCCAGAACGATGAAAAATCGAAGCCTTCAAACACTTGTGACATTGCGGGAGATGGGTGTGACTTTTCTTCGGCTAAGGTTCCGGCTCCGGCAGGCGGGCCTGATAATATTCAATTGTCAACAGAAGCGCGGTCCCGGCCTTGCCTGCAGCCGGTTTGTTAAACCTGCGATCGACTTATAGCATTCAGATTACATTGCCATGCATATAAAAAAAGTTCCCCGAACGCCATCCTTAATTCCTTCGCCAGTAATTTAAAACCTCCCCATCGGAGCTTGCACCATGTCTCCGTCAACTCAGCGAGTGTTACTGCAATCTCCCGACCTGATCTCCGCAATTGCATATATTTGCGACACTTCTTTGCCACTCATCCGAACAGTCCAGGACTGCTGGGGCATAAAAACGTTTCCAGCACCCGGATCTATACACACGTCTTGAGCAAGCCGGAGCTAGGGGTGAGAAGTCCAATCGATTGAAGGGGCTCCAGGGAAGTTCTTGAACCGCGAAATTCACTCACTCGCGCCCGTTTGTTCGGTCCTGACGGACCGGTGACTTCATCACATTCCTTTCAACTGTCCCAACGAAAGATCCCCTTTCGCGCTTCGCGGTTCAAAAAACCTTCCTTAAAGAAGGTAACCTCTGCAGAGCCTCCAAAAAACCTGCATGGTTTCGTTGCAGGGCCTGCGGAGGCTCCTGCAAACGCTGCCGGTCCCGTTTTCGTGGCGTACGAGGCACCAGCAAACGCTGCAGGTCCCGTTTTCGTGGCGTACGGGGGACCTTCCACGCCAAAAACGATCAAAATGAAGCGTTTTGGGGGCAGGACATGGAAAACATCGCCAAATTGGCACAAGAGGATGAATAAACCGCAAAATAGGCGAAAAGGGGTCGGAAGGATTGGTGCAACCGAAGCAAATTGACTTCATTGGGCTGCCTTGAGACCGTCCCGACTTGTTGGTATTCCTAAAAGCCAACCCAGTCCTATGAAAAAAAACATCACACTCCTCACCCTCGCCTTTGTCGTTACCGCCGGATTTACTGCCTGCACCAAGAAAACCGAAGTTGAAACCGCAAAAGTCGAAGCCCACGTTGACACCGCAAAACTGGAAGCCAGTTTCGCCACAGCTGAACCTGCCACCAAGAGCAACGTCGACCAGGCAATTGATTCAATCAAGAAAGCCGACTACGCCTCTGCCCTGGCTCAACTCCAAACCACGCTCGCCAGCGGCAAATTGACTCCCGAACAACAGCAGTCCATCAAGTCTGTCACAGACCAATTGCAGAAATTGGCCGTGGACAACCTGAACAAAGCTGCGGATGGAGCCAACAAAGCCATCGGCGACATGCAGAAATCGATTTCCAAGTAAGTCATCTTCAACCTCTCGCCGGGAACAACCGGCGAGGGCGGCTCCATATATGAAAAAGTGGTTCATTCGCATCGCCTTGATTCTTGGCACCCTGGTGGTTATTGGTGCCATTGCCGTCTTCATGTCATTGAATACAATCGTGAAGAAAGGGGTCGAGCGAGTCGGACCGATCGTCACCAAGACGGAAGTAAAATTAGATAGCGCGATTCTTTCCCCATTTTCCGGCAAGGGAGAATTACACGGTCTTTTCGTCGGAAACCCCGAAGGCTACAAGACACCCTCAGCGATCAAAGTGGGTGACATCGAAGTGAACATAAAACTGAAGTCAGTTTTGACCGATGTTATTCTTGTTCAGTCCATCATCATCGACGCACCGGAGGTCTCTTTCGAGGGCGGACTCACTGGTAGCAACATCAAGGAACTCCTCGACAACATCAGTTCCGTGGCAAGTGCAGATCCGGAAGTTCCGGGTGAAAAACCTCCTGAAGGTGGCAAGAAGCTAAAAGTGGAATCGCTCCTGATCAAAAACACAAAAGTGCATGTCACCCTCAAAGGGTTAGGTGGAAAAACGACCACGGTAGCGATTCCCGATATATATCTGACAAACATTGGTGTCAATGAAGACGGTGGAGTTTCGAGTGCTGAGCTTTCGCGTCAGGTGATCAAAAAAATTCTGGAAGGTGTCCTGAAGGAATTGCCAAAGCTCATTGGAAATGCCGGCGGCAGCATCAAAGAAATCGGCACCGGCGCAAAAGAACAGACAGAGAAGGCCACTCGGGGGATCAAAAGCCTCTTCAAGCGGTAATGGCCTGGCCAAAACATAATGATTGATTCGGACACGACAAAACACCGTTGGAAATTCTTCCGTGCCAGCGGTCTCGAACAGGTCCTCTTTGAAAAAGGTTCCGATCTCGGGGCTCTCTCCGACCTCGACCAGAAACTGTGGGTGGCGCTTAGTTCGCCCGCCAAAGGGCTGGAGTTTGATACCAAAACCCTCGAACTGATCGATACTGATAAGGATGGCCGAATCCGCGCGCCCGAAGTTATCGCCGCGGCCAATTGGGCAGTGTGGCATCTCAAGAAACCAGACGAGTTGCTGAATCCCGGACAAGCTCTGCCCCTGTCGTTGATCAACGATCAACATGAGAGCGGCGCCAGGATTTTGGCAGGCGCGAAACAGATTCTCAAGAACCTGGGCAAAGCCGGCACCGAGAGTATCAACGTCGAAGAAGTAGCCGACACATCAAAGATTTTTGCTCAAACACAATTTAACGGAGACGGAATCATCCCGGCGGATGCCGCATCGGAGCCAGCGATCCGGCAAGTAATCGAAGAGATTATCGCCACTTTGGGAGCGGTCGCGGATCGAAGTGGGAAACCGGGTATCGACACCAAAAAGACCGATTTGTTTTTCGCGGAAGCTCAAGCCCTGGCGGATTGGCACACTGCGGGAGAAACCAATAGGGCCATCTCCCCTTTGGGCGACAAAACAACCGACGCCTTCAACGCTTACGCAAGCGTGCGCAACAAGGTGGATGATTACTTTGCCCGTTGTGAACTCGCCGCGTTTGACCCACGGGCGACTGCCCCTCTGAACCGTTCTGAAACTGAGTTTGCCGCAATGGCAATCAAGGAACTCACGGTTAACTCCGAAGATATAGCGCGACTGCCACTAGCTCACGTGGCCGCAGACAAATCATTGCCGTTGGATCGTCATTTAAACCCGGCGTGGACGGGTGCAATGCACAACTTCAGAACGTTGGCGGTTCTGCCGCTTCTCGGAGAGCGTACAGAATTAACCCGGTCGGATTGGGCGTCCCTCCAAGCCAAATTTACCGAGCAGGAAAGCTGGCTCATGGCGAAGCCAAAAACCGCTACCGAGAAGCTGGGTGTCTTGAGATTGCGTGAAATCCTCGCCGGCAAGTCCCGCTCAACCATTGCCGCGCTGATTGTGGAAGACCTCCGCCTTGAGGTGGAGCACAACCAGATCGCCGCAGTCGATAGACTGGTGCGCTATTACCGGGATCTCCATACGCTGCTCAAGAATTTCGTCAATTTTTCCGATTACTATAATCCCAATGCCCCGGCCATCTTTCAAACCGGGACGCTTTACGTGGATGGACGCAGCTGTGATCTATGCGTCTCCGTGGACGATGTGGCCAAACATTCCACTCTCGCAACGAGCGGGGGAATTTACCTGGCTTATTGCGAATTAAACCGCATCGCCACCGGCCAGAAACGCAATATCTGTGCGGCCATCACCAGTGGCTTCGCCGAAACCCTCTATGTTGGGCGCAACGGTCTTTTCTATGATCGAGCGGGAAGAGATTGGGATGCCACCATCATTAAGGTCATCGAGCACCAGATCAGTTTGAAGGAAGCCTTCTGGTCCCCGTGGAAAAAGATTTCCCGGATGATCAGCGATCAAATTAACAAAATGCTCGCTGCACGCGAAGCGGCCGCACTTTCGGCAGCGGGCAAAGGGGTGGAGGATGCTAGCAAAACTGTAGCTGAGGGCGGTAAACCTGCTGCTCCTGCGCCGGCTGCCGCAAACAGTGGAGCGGCGATGGCGTCCTCGGTTGCAGCAATCGGTATTGCTGTCGGTATTTTGGGAACAGCGGTCGGGAAGCTGATGGAGTTCGTGAAGGACGCGACTCTCTTGAATATCATCCTTGGGGTGTTTTGTGTGATAGGCGCTGTCTCTTTTCCTTCAGTCGTGATCGCCTATTTCAAGCTCCGGAAACGCGACATCGCTCCCATATTGAATGCTTGTGGCTGGGCCATTAACCGTCGCATCCGCCTCACCCTGAAACTTGGCAGCGTATTGACCCAGGAAGCCAAGTTGCCGGTGGGCAGCGAGCGCAAATTGCTTGATCCTTACGCAGAAGCCAACGGAAGGCGCAATTTCCTCCTGATCCTGTTGATCGTCTGTTTGACCGCAGTGCTTTGGCGCTTCGGCCAATTCGACAAACTGCTTCCCGTAAACGCCCGAAGCACCAGTGCGCTCAGCACGAATGCTCCAACGCCAGCTCCGGCACCGGTTCCTACGAACGCTCCAGCGAAGTAATACGTTTTCCTTAAAACTACGCGAGATAAGGAATGGTCAAAGGTCCTTGAGGAAGCACCGCCACGCGGCCTTCCGGCCCGAGTTCATTTAATTTAGCTGCAACAAATGCACTGATGTCCTTGCACGGTGTAAGGAATGCAGCAGCGGTTACCTCGTCGGGCAATTCGCTGTACAACAAAACTTTGGCGCGACGTTGAATCAGTGCCTGGATCTGAGCCTGCCATTGTTCCGGACGCACAAATCCCGGGGTGGCCAGCATTGTCAGAATTTCTTCGGGGCTCTTTGCACTCCTCAGCAACTTATCAAGAGGACTATTGGCAGGGACACCTTCACGGCATTCCGCAGCAAGGATCAGTGTTCCACCCTGCTCCAGAATACGGGCACCAGCGCTCATTCCTTTGACTCCCTGGTAGAGATTCATATCCAGGGGGTAGCCGCTGTTGGTGGTAATAACTATTTCGAAAGGCGATTTCACCTTCTGCATGGCGGACCGGCGGACAAATTCATATCCCTCTTTGTGCGCTTCAATGATATCGCCGGCAAAGACTCCGGTGATCTTTCGTTGCTCATTTAAGGTAACGTTTAAGAGAAAGCTTTTTCCAATCCGCAGTGCGACATCGCGCAACTCTTCCCAAAGCTGGTTGCCGATGGTGATGCCGAAAGTGGAGTTGGCATGGCCGATATTCTTTTCGCCATGGTTGCTCATTACGGTCTCCAGCCCCGCGACTCCCGGACAAATCCCTTTGATCCCACCGCTGAACCCTGCAAAGAAATGCGGCTCGATAAATCCGGTGATGATCCGCACGTCAGCGTGGACCAAATGGCGGTTGAGCATGGCGGGCGTGCCATCGCGCATCGTTCCGAACTGCACCAGATCTTCATGCTTTTCGCATTCGTGGTTGATCACGCGATAATTCGCGACCACCTCCGGAGTCAGCATCTTCTCGAGTTCGGCCTTTGTATTGGGACGATGCGTCCCGGTGGAGTTCAACAAGGTGATCTGCTCGCGCGGGATATGGCTAAGGTGCTCAAGCAACCACGGAATCAAGCGCTCGTTCGGTGTCGCACGGGTAATGTCGGTAAAGACGATGCAAATTTTGTCGGTGGGCTTGATCTGCTCACGCAAAGGGCGATCGGCGATCGGATGCTCCAGCGCGTGAATGACCGCCGCCTTTTCGTCGCCCAACCCAGGTTTGTTGGAGGGTTCGATGATGGTCGTCCGATCCTCTGGGAGATCAATCGTGAGATGGCCTTGTCCGTAAGCGAGCTTAACTTTCATGCGTCGACAGACCTTACCGGCTAACAATGGCGGTGAAAAGTCGATTAACTGCGCGGTCCAATGAATCAGGGCTTTACCCATTGAAACCCCTCGCGCCCCAAGTATCGTCAACAGGAAAGACATGGGTATGAAACAATTTATATTTAGAACACTTACAACTCTTGGCCTCGCTGGGGTTCTCGTTGGCTGCGCAACCGTTGATGAAACTGGACGCAAACAATTAATGCTGGTTTCCAATGAACAGGAAATGCAACTGGGCCTGACGAGCTTCCAGGAAATGAAGAAAGAGCTGAAAGTCAGCCAAGATCCAAAGATTAATGCGATGCTCCAACGCGTCGGTCAGAAAATCGCCGCCGTGGCCGATCTACCGAATGCTCAGTGGGAATTTGTCGCTTTCGAAAGTCCGGAACCCAATGCCTTCTGTTTGCCCGGTGGAAAAGTGGGCATCTACACCGGCATCCTCGCTATCACCAAAAACGATGCCGGCCTGGCCACCGTCATTGGTCATGAAGTAGCCCATGCTTCGGCACATCACGGTGCCGAGCGGATGTCGGAAGCCATGGCCTTGGGAGTCGGTGGGCAATTGGTCGGAGCCGCCGCAGGTTCTTACGCACCACAGTATCAACAAATGGCCACAATGCTTTATGGAACGGGCGCCACCTTGGGACGTTCCCTGCCGCACAGCCGAAAACAGGAATCGGAAGCGGATAAGATTGGTTTGTTCTATATGGCCCGCGCGGGTTACAACCCCGAGGCCGCTGTTGGATTCTGGGAACGTTTCGCGGCAGCTGGCAAAGGAAGCAGCACCCCGTGGTTCCTTCGCACCCATCCTGTGGATGCAGATCGTATTGCCCAGCTGAAACAGTTGATGCCGGAAGCAAAAGCTCAGTTCAAAGGCGGCGGAGGCAACACGGGTGCCCCGGCTCCAAAGGGCAGTGAAGTGATCGGGCGTCAAAAATAACCCGCACCTTCTTTTTTAGTTCGCCACAAGAGCACCGGTTCTCCGGTGCTCTTTTGTTTTTACTGTGTTCACCAATCAGGGTTGTGCCTCATAGAAAATCCGGTTTCGCGGCTTAGGTTAAGGCAAACAACAAACAATTAACTGGAGGTTCGAATGCTGACTCGAAAGGCAAATACCAACATAGACCGATCTAGAATATCTGTTCCGGAAAACCGGGGCGTGAAGATTGTAAAATCATGTGTGATCAACCGTACTCCCCAGGATTTATTCCAGTTCTGGCGACGTTTTGAAAACCTGCCCCAGATCATGGAGCACCTGGAATCGGTTCAACAAATTACCGAAAAGGAATCGCAGTGGATTGCGAACACCGGCGTGAAAAAGTTCCAATGGACCTCCGTGGTTATCAATGAACACCCCAACGAATTGATTGCCTGGCGCACCCTTGATGGATCAGATGTAATGCATGCCGGGTCCGTCCGCTTCAAACCGGTTGCGAGTGGCACAGAAGTAACCGTCCAGTTCGAATATGATCCGCCGGTCGGAAAGGTAGGTGCCTTCTTTGCCAGGATGTTTGGCGAAGAACCAGGGCAGCAGGTGGAGAAGGACCTGCAACAATTTAAGACATTCATGGAAACCGGCCAGAACATGAAGAACGCCTGAGCCGAGATCAGCGCGCCATCCATCTATCTAATTCACGCAGAGGGCAGAAAGCGGTCGCTTCCTGCCCTCTTATTTTTTATCTTTCCCCAGTGAGCAAGTTGACCAAACAGGAGCAACTGGTAGTTTGCCTGATCGTTGGGCTTGTGCTGACGGGTTTGTTCGTGAAAAACTACCGTTTAAGCCATCCCAAACCACAGCCTGTGCTGGAGAAAACACCTTAATGTCTGTTCATTTCGACGAAATCATCGAGAAAATTGCCACTGCGGACCCACGTTACCACCGGGATGCATACACCTTTCTCCGGGAAGCCCTTGAATTCACCCAGGGATTGATCTGCAAAAAAGGCGAGATGCGCCATATCACAGGTCAGGAACTTTTGGGTGGCATTCGGGATTACGCCCTGTCGGAATTCGGTCCGATGGCTGTCACTGTTCTGGAAGAGTGGGGAATTCGCTCCACAGCAGATTTCGGGGAAATGGTTTTCAACATGATCGAACACAATCTCCTGGCGAAAACGGACAAAGACACCCGCGAGGATTTCAAGGAGATCTACGATTTCACAGTGGTCTTCCGGAAACCGTTTCTGCCTAAAGATAGCACCTCCAGTGACCTGAAAGTTGTTTCCTGATCACTGCAAGTCGCCGTGGACTTGAACGAAGCAATCTCTTTATCTCCGATGGTTCCAACGTTCGATTCCCTGTTTCAAGGTTCCGCACCTGTTCTGGCGCTCGCGCCCATGCAGGATGTCACGGATCTTCCCTTCTGGCGGCTAATGACTCAATACGGCGGCGCTGACCTCTATTTTACCGAATACTTTCGCGTTCACGCCACATCTCATCTGGAAACCTGGATTGCCGAATCGCTCACCAAGAACCCAACCGGTCGTCCGGCGGTGGCGCAGATGATCGGGAACGACATTCCCTCCCTCGTTCGTACCGCAAAAGAGCTGCAACAATATCCGATCGTTGCCGTGGACCTGAATCTCGGCTGCCCTGCCCCCGTGGTTTACAAAAAATGCGCGGGCGGTGGTCTTTTGCGGGAGCCTAAACGGATTGATTCAATCCTCGGCGCGCTTCGCGACGCGGTGAAGGTAAAGTTCACCGTCAAAACCCGAATCGGCTTCGATTCTCCGGCAATCTTCGACGAACTACTGCCGATTTTTGCGAAACATAGTTTGGACCTGCTTACGGTCCATGGTCGAACCGTGGCGGAAATGTACCGCAGTGAAGTGCATTACGATTATATTGCTCGCGCGGTCGAGGCGTTACCCTGTCCTGTCCTCGCCAACGGAAATGTTTACTCCGCAAAGAAAGCCGCAGACGTATTAAAAACCACCGGTGCCAAAGGGCTGATGATAGGACGAGGGGCCATTCGCAATCCCTGGCTGTTCGATCAGATTCGACAACTCCAACGCGGAGAATCTCTGTTCGTTCCAACAGGGCACGACGTTCTCCAGTATGTGCGGAATCTCTATGACGCAGTCTGCTCACCTGACGTAAAGGAACTGGCCCAGGTTCAAAAGATGAAGAAATACATGAACTTTTTAGGGCTGGGCGTTGAGCCAGAAGGCACCTTCCTTCACCAGATTCGTCGAGCCACATCCAAGGGAGAATTCTTCGGGATCTGCGAACAGTTTCTTTCGCACGACCGCCCTATGGAACTCGAACCTTTTAGTCTTCCCTTGAAGGAATCAGATGTGCTTGCAGGCGAACACCTTTGAGTCGGAGCCTGCCAGCAGGCTGCGCTTAATGAGTCCGCTTTCTCATCATGAATTTCCGGAGAACCCAAAAGAATAAACCGCTTCGAATAATACGTGATAGTCTCATGGAATAAGATAGTTCACCTGAACCAGCTTATCACCCTGAGAGATGGGTGATGCCAGGACCGGACTCTCCTTTTCTGAACCTCGCAAACTTTCTTATTGGCTGATTTGGGCTGGCTTTGCATACGCTTTTTTCAGAATCAGAAAGCCTCCACAAAGGACGATCAACAACAGCCCAATACCCAGGAGCAAGGTCAGTAACTTCAACCCTTTGGCTTGCTCGAACACTTGTTGGGTCCGCTCTTTTTCCGCCTGCATGAACAATTCAAATTCTTTATCTACAGAAAGGATTGTTTCCAATTCCTCTTTCAGTTTCACCGTCAGCCATTTTGCATCAGCCTTTTCGAACACAGGAGGAAATTTCTTCAATGTGTCTTCATCGGCGGGAACAAACCCGTGTTGCCTCCAAAAAGGAGCAGATTCCAAAGTCCACAGCCGCGTCAGACCGTAATTTTTCGCAACCCCCTGCAACCGTTCCCACAAAAGCGGGCGTAAAGTGTCGGAAAGGGCAAAATCCGTGTAGGTCTCCCCGTGAATACATCCCTGCTTCTGAACGATTTGCAGGCCGACCGCTCCCACCAGTTTCCCCTCAGCATTCTCTGCGACCTGGAATTCCGTAAAACGTTTTTCGAGGAGGTCGACAGGGAGGAGAGTTGCACGCCACAATTCAGCCAATTGCTCAAGATCATCGGTTGTGGCCCGGCGCACTTTGTATTCAGTGGCTGTCATGCTCGGGGAGTATAGGGGCGGATGCCATGGGGAGAAAGTGAGAAAAAACAGGTAAAGCGTGGCTGCGCTTGTCAAAGCGCCGGGAGACATTCGGTGAAACCATAAACAACCCTCATTCTGGCCTGATCCCCAGAGGAAAAGGAGCCCCAATTTTACGGCTCATCTCAGAACGGGGCGAAGACGACAAAACTAGTTTTGCGCTCATTTCCCCGGGGGCGAAGGTCTTAAAAACGTTTTTGACGTCTCCTCCCGCGGGGAAAACATGTTAAAACTATTTTTAACGCCTTTTCCCACGGGGCAGACACGTCAAAAATATTTTTGTCGTCTTTTCCCCGGGGCGGAGACGTCAAAAACGTTTTTGACGTCCTTTCCCACGGGGCGGAGTGCTCAAAAATAGTTTTGCCTACTCCGCCCCTTCGATATGCCCGTAAACATTGAGGATCGTGCGCGTCCAGGTGGTGGAATGAAAGAGGTTTGGGATGCTTCGATTGTTTTTTCGGTGCTTAGAAAGCATCTCGAAAAGGCGGGAGAATTCTGCGGTGAAATTCGTCGCAAAAGCAGAATCTGAAATGAATCGTTTCCGGCTAAAAGGCTCTCTGAAGGGGCTTGGGTCAAGCTGGTAGCTGTACATCCCCAAAAGGCGGTTTACGGGGCTTGCAGGCTAACGATGGGACGAAAAAGGTCCGCTTCAGATTATCCGTCAAATGGGCAGTTAGGGTAGAAACATGGCGTTTTCGACTGCCTGAGCGTTCCTATGTTCTGACTGCGCCATCCTGGTCTGAATACTGAACACTGAAAACTGAATACTTTCCCCAGTCCCAAACTATGGTTAAATAAGCGCTCAATGCAGTTCGGATCGCTCCAGCTCAAGTCCAATCTGTTTCTCTCGCCACTCGCGGGTTATACCAACCTGCCCTTTCGCCTCACATTGAGGGAGTTGGGCGGATTGGACCTGGCCACCACCGATCTCGTAAATGCTCGTTCGCTCCTGGAAAAGAATCCAAAAGCGTTGAAACTGATCGAGACCTGTCCGGCAGATCGCCCCCTCGCGGTGCAACTGTTTGGTTCTGTGCCCGAAGAAATGCGCGATGCGACGGTGTATCTGGAATCGATCGGAATTTCTTCGGTAGATATCAACATGGGTTGCCCCGTGAAGAAGGTCTGCAAGGTGGGTGGCGGTTCCGCCATGATGACTGAGCTCGATAAGACGGCCAAGCTGGTGAAGGGAATGGTCGACGCCGTCAAAATTCCGATTACTGCCAAGATGCGACTCGGTTGGGACGACGAAAACCTCACCGCTCCGGATCTTGCCCGCACTTTGGAGGATGTCGGAATCGCCGCTATTTTTGTGCATGGACGCACACGCGAGCAGGGTTTTAGCGGAACGGTGAATTTAAAAGGGATCAAAGCGGTGGTGCAGGCGGTCAAGAAAGTTCCGGTAATCGGCAACGGCGATGTCACAACTCCCGAAGCTGCCAGGATGATGTTTGATGAGACAGGTTGCGCTGGCGTGAGTATTGGTCGTGGGGCTTTCTACAATCCATGGATCTTTCTCCACGCCCGTCAATACATCGAAACGGGCGTGCTGCCGCCGGAACCAAAATTTGAGGAACGCATTCGGGTCATGTGTCGTCACCTGGATCTGATGATGGAAGTATTCGGCGAAGAACACGGATGCCGGATGTTTCGTAAAGTGGCCCCATGGTATTCGAAGCGTTTTGGCCCGGCTAACGAGTTCAACAAGAAGATCGTTCAGGTCACAAGCAAAGCGGAGTTCTATGAAATCCTGAACAACTACCGCCAGTGGCGACAACAGTTTCTCGACGAAAATGGAGAACTGAGCCCGCAGTATCGTCCTGCGGCGATGGTTGCGTCATTCATGCAGGAACCAGGCGTGGCTCAACGTCAGCACATCCCGGTTCCGAAAGGGCCAGTGGAAGTTTGGTGACGCTTTCCTGAGGTAGTGTTAAAGGCAATGTGAGCCCGCACGGTTTTACGTGATCATCTCACCCCTCCTGACTTCCGTTTAAGGCTGTAAGCCTGCCATGTGAAAGCCCGGGGTGCAGCGAGTCGGACGAGCAAGCCCCGGGGAAAATTGCAAAATTTCCAGCGCCCTGTAAGGGAGTCACGGCTCCAATCCATGGGGTTGTGTCGCCCTATACAGGGCTCGAAAACAAATACGCAGATTAACCCGGGCCTTGCTCGTCGAACTCGCCGCAGCCCGGGCTACAACATGGCGGGCTTTCAGCCCTAAATTATGGATGGCAATGAAGAAACGGCTAAATCAGGGGGTATCTCTCCTGGAAGTTTTCATGAGGCAATCGCTCTAATTCTCATCGTTCCGCCCGGAGAGCACAAATCTATCGTTCAATCCTCCTGTTTTGCGTTCCAGACAAACAGCGGCAAAATCAGTGCGAACACAGTCGCGATCACCCAGAAGTGACCGACCGTGGTAAAATCATAAACCGTCTTTCCATCGACACCGATGGTCTTGTGGGCGTTGAGCAAATGCCCTCCGACCTTCTCCTGCAAGGCGGCGCCGGCGTAGCTGAATAAGCCAATAACACCCATGGCCGCTCCAGTCGCTTTCTTCGAGCAAATGTCCACCGCCATCAACCCGCCCAGGTAGGTCACCAGAGCATAAACAGTGTATCCGAACACTGTCATGCTGATGTAATCGCTCCATGGGTTGCCTTTCGGCGTATAAACAAACATCGCCGTCGATAAGACGAAGAAGATTCCAAACAACAAGCAGGGGCCGCTCCTTTTATGATTAAAGAACTTGTCTGAAATCAAACCGCAAGTGATTGCACCTGCTATGCCGGCGAACTGTGAAATAGAAATAATGGCGCTCGCTTTGGTCAGGCTATAGCCCTTCGCTTCCGTCAAAAAGACAACACCCCATGACTCGATGGCATACCGCCCTATATAGCATGCCGCGGACGCAAGTCCTAAAACCCAAACTGCAGGACGAAGAAGCACTCGCATTTGCGCTTTGAACACCGGTTTGTCTTTCGCTTTATGCTCCACGTGAGTCACCTCACCGTCGTAAACTGCAGCGGGCGGTAAGCCGTAGACCTGCGGACGGTCACGCATGAACAAATACAGGACCACCGCCACAGAGATTCCCAAAAGGCCCGGCGCAACAAATCCCATCCGCCATCCATAAAACTCCGCAATCTTAGCCGTAAAGATATAAGCCAGTGCGGTGCCAATGTTGTGTGCAGAAAACCAGACCCCATACAACGTTCCGCGTTGTTTGGTCGAGAACCATTGGTTCAACGAGACAATACACGGCGCGGCTCCAAACGTTTGGAACCAGCCACAGAAACCCCACAGCACGGCGAACAGGTAAAAGCTCGAGCACATCCCCAGTCCCACAAGAAGCACAGAGGAACTGAACAATCCGAGGGCGAGGAATCGCTTGATGTTCAAGCGATCGGCAAGGAAACCATTCAAACACTTGCCGATCATGTAAGTCAGAAAGAAAATGGTGCCAATGTCTGCAAGTTGGGAGATACTGAAGTCTCCCGAGTCCAGCATCGGCTTCTTCAAGACGGAAAAACCCTGCCGCACGACGTAATACATCGCGTAACCCAAAGTAATGGATAAAAAAACCGAGATCCGATTCTTTTTGTAGCGGCGTTTGATCTCCTCCGCGTCCGTCAAAGGGGCAGCGTCAGGACCAGTGAGAAAGAAACGGGCTACCCCGCCAAGCAGCCCAGGCCTACGGGAAATTGAACCAGTGCTCGAGTAGGTTTCATTGGTGGACGGAGGTGGCTGGCTCATGCTTGGGAAAGGCAAATGTGAGAGGGGGATTGGTCTTTAGTATCGGCATTGACGCTCTGTCGATATCTCCGCAATTCGGCTTCTTTCTCCGCATCGTTCCAACCGAGCATTTCCTGCATCCAGTTCGCCACCCGCTCGGCGCATTGGGCGGCGTCGCGATGGTAGTAATGCCAACTTGAGCGTCGCACCATCACGTCATCCAGATGGACTGCCCACTCGTTCCTGCAAAAATGTTCAACGGCAGATTTGCAGATTGGCGGAGGAGTAATACTGCTCAAACCATCGGTCTCGCTTTTAGGAAGCAACGGTTCTTTCGCGGTCCGGCATTTCTCCGCCTTGAAGCTCAACTTGCGCACGATTTGGTCGACGGCCTGTTCGGCCATTAGCCGATAGGTCGTTAATTTCCCCCCCGCCACATCCCACCATTGTGGTTCAGGATTTTTAATCTCATGGGAACGTGAGATGTCGGAAGGCTTGCCATTCGGATCGGCAATGAGCGGACGCAATCCTGCCCATGCGCTAATCACATCAGCAGGAATAAGTTTGGCAGACGGAAAATGTTGGTTCGTGATTCTGAGGACGTAGGTGATATCGGAACTGTCAGCAAAAACCTTTTCCAAAGGACCATGATAATCCGTATCCGTGGTCCCCAGAATCGTGCGCTCACCCCAGGGAATCGCAAAAAGAATGCGCTTACCTTCTGTCATCACCACCGCGTCCGGTACCGGAACCTTTTTCCGATCAACCACGATATGAACACCTTTGGTCAGTCGGAGTTGCACATGGCTGTGCTGCGTTTTTCCCGCCCAGGGACCAGTTGCATTTACCACGGCTTTCGCATGAACCTGATATTTTTCACCCGTTAATTCGTTGTTAAGAATGCAGCTCCATTTGCCTGAGTTGAATTGCGCCGTTTCATAACGACAATAGTTCAAAACATTTGCCCCCGCTTTTTTTGCAGAGCGCAAAGTATCCAGAACAAGGCGGGCATCGTTAGTCAACCCGTCGTAGTAGCGAACTGCGCCGTTCAGATTTGCCGGCTGAAGTTCAGGAATTTTCTTAAGCGCGTCCGCTTTGCTCTGCCAGGTGGAAGCTCCCAGATTGCGCCCACCACAAAGGAGGTCGTAAATCTTTACGCCAATTTTCAACTGCCAGAGTTTCCACTCCTTGTTGCCGCTGTAGGTGGGAAAAACAAATGCGAGCGGATCCGAAACATGCGGGGCAATCTGGTGCACGATTTTCTTTTCGACACTTGCCTCATGCACGAGTCCGACCCGCCCTTGCGCGAGATACCGCAGCCCTCCATGCAACAAGCGGCTGGAACGGCTACTGGTCCCGAAGGCGAAGTCATATTGTTCTATCAGGCCAACGCGCAAGCCACGCATGGCGGCGTCACGTGCAATGCCAGAGCCAACGATTCCGCCACCGATCACTAGAATATCAAGTGTCTGTGCGGTAAGCGCCTGGACGGTTTGATTACGAACCTGGAAATGATCTATTTTCACGCGGGAACAAGCTGTTGTTTGGCTTCCGCCAGTTTCTGTCCGAGTTCTCTGATGCTCGGCAGGATAAAGTCGGGTTTCGGAGAATACAGAGCGGCTTCGTCTGCCGTGGTTTCCCCTGTGAGAACTAAAACTCCCACGGCACCGGCACATTCCGCCATCGCCATATCGGTATAGGTTCGGTCCCCCACCATCGCTAATTCACTCGGGTGCAGCCCGTGACGTTGCAGGATTCCTCGCAACATGCTCGGATGCGGCTTGCCGAGAACAGCATCCGGAGCACGTCCCGTTGCGGCTTGCAAACAGGCACAAAGTGAGCCGCAATCCACCCACATCGTTGGCTGGTCTGTGGGACAGACAAAATCCGGATTAGTAGCGACGAACGGCTTGCCATTCTTGATCCACCATCCGGCCCGGCCCAGTCGAGAAAAGGTAAGAGTCATGTCGAACGCCACCACCACAACGTCCGGCTCATCCGAGTGACTGTCCTCACAAATTTCATACCCTGCGTTGCGAAATTCTTCGCACATGCTCGGCGTGCCGAGCGGAAAAATCCGTTTCGCAGCAGGATAGTGTTGTTGGAGATACTCGATGGTGCATTGCGTTGAGGTGTAAAGCTCGGTTTTATCCGCTTCGATCCCCAACCCCTTCAGCTTGGCCAGATAATCCGCAATATTCCGGGAAGGATTGTTCGTCAGGAATGTGTATCCCAACCCCATGGAACGGGCGGCCGCGAGGAAATCCTTCGTAAACTCAAATAATGTGCTCCCTTTATAGATCGTCCCATCCATATCCAGAGCCAGATGACGGATTTTTCGCAGTTTCGCGTTCATGAAGGTGTAAAGGTATTAGTTAACGCACTAAGTAAGAAAGAATATTCTGGTTTAAGAGATAAAAAGATCCGCATTGAACTCCGTAGCGCTGTCATTTAGTCCAATGATGCCGCTTTTTGCTGGTTGTCAGTCAGGTTGGTAAGCGCGGATCGAACCTGTGCCTGGAGCTTGAGCATGGCCGGGCTTTGTTGCAAACGCTTTGGAAGAAGGTCCATCGCTTTGAGCGAAGCTTTGTAAGATTTGCGTGCATCGTCTGGTCTATTTGCCAGCAATAAAACATCTCCGCGTTTTGCCCACCACTCTTCCTTTCGTCCTATGAGTTCGATAATTGTGTCCAATCGAACAATCGCGGACGCGTAGTTTTTTTGCTGGAGATCAAGCTCAACCGCATAGCTTTGCAATATCCCATTTGGGCCACACTTCCGAATGCCCTCATCCAGGCTACGCAATGCCTGCTCGATTTCGCCTTCCGCTTGGAGGGCCTGCGCCAATTCCATGAAGTGTTCTGGTTGTGGGCGACTATTCATCAGCCCACGCTGAAAATCTTTCACCGCAGCCCCGGGTTGACCAACCCGCACGAGCAAACGGGCTCGCTCTATAAAAAATTCCGGCTCAACTCCGGGATTGGCCACCAGTTTTTCAATCAAGAGACGGGCCTCTTCTAATCTCCCGGAATCGACCAACAATTTGGCCCGGCAAAAGTCAACCTGCTGGAGGTCTGGTTCGAGATCAGCGGCATGACGATAGTCAGCCTCAGCTGCTCCCCAGTTCTGATCTTCCCGATACAACTCACCTCGCTGGAGATGAAGTCTTGCCAAATCATTAGTGGCGGTTGCGATCTGTCGGCTGACGGCAGCGATGCGGATCAACAATTCGCCGTGGGCAGCAGCAGGGGCGGGAGCGAAAAGTGCAAGGCTGAAAACTACGCCAAACGTTAAACAACAATCGCGGCAACCGTCGCGGATACCTCCGATTTTGCTATGAACGCTCATGCTTTGCCTTCCAACGATCATTGAACAATTTTCAGACGATAATATCTCGCTTGATTGGTCGTTCCACTCGTCAAAGAAAAATCGTCCACAAAGCTTCCGGTAGAAGTCACATCATCTGAACCAGGGGTCAACTCAAGATCCAGTGATCGAATGATGTCAGTAAATACTCCTTCGAAAGATCCATTCGTTCCATTGCTATATTGAACTCGATACCGGGTGTTACCAACCGATGACCACTGCAGGGTGACATGCCCTTGCTGATTGCGACTCGCATTGGTGATGCGCAACAAGGAGGCCGCATTCGTCGGATTCGTGTGAGCAAAGTATTCTTCGAGGTTAGTTTCGCCATCGCCATCATTGTCGGCATCCGGATTAGTAACTCCGTAATTTATCTCCCAATAATCCGGCAATCCATTTTCGTTCGTGTCAGGCGGAGACACCACGTTTAGGTAAAGAGCGGTGACAGCACTGGTCGCTACACTATCGCTCGCCTGAAAGTTGATCTGGTCCAGACCACGAAACCCATGGATCGGCCGATACGTGATGTTGCCATCCGATGGGTTGAAATTGTAGGCCAATCCGTGGTTCGGGCGACTGTTGGTTTGATAGAGCAGCGGGTCGCCGTTGCCATCGGAGGCAACCAGGAAAAGGTTCGTGATCGAATCGCCTGTTACGGCAACGACGCGAGGACTGGCGGTGGGCGCAGAATTTGTTCCGGTCGTGAATCGCCAGATCGGACCAGTGGTGCTGTTGCCCGCGCTGTCCGTCACGACCGCATACCATTCGTAGGTGGTGTTTGGTTCGCGATTTGGCCAAGGCAAACTGACAACTGTTCCGGGAGGGAGATTGCTGCGGGTGCCAATCAGTGCAAAGGTTTGTTCGGGAGCGGATGGCAGATCCATGTTGTAATCAAAGAAGAACTCACTGTTTCCATCCGTCTCGTACTCACCGGTGTATGGAGAAAAGGTTTGGACCAGGACCTGGTTGTTACTTGGGGAGAATTCCATCGTGCGCATGAAACCATTTCCGCCATTGGTCCAACCCTGAAAATCCTGAACGAAAGTGCGAACGACATTCCCGTTGAAGGTATCAACCCGCGCCCCCTCGCCCGTCACGTGACCGGCCAACATCAGGAACAGATTTGCGTTGGTCTTGAGCGCATTGTAGATCGCCGCTCCCTGTGCGCTGAAGCTAATCGGTGTGGAAGTATTTCCAAAATTATGGGTGACCACAATCGCCCGCCGATGGGCATTTGTCCGCAGCACATTGTCCCCCCAGGCCAACACGTCTGGATTTGCATCATTGTCATACTCGAAATAGAGCACCACAAATTCCAATCCTCCTGCCTCGAAGAAATCGAAATGATTGTCGTTGTTTGTTCCGTAATGGCCCGCGTAATAAGGACGATTCTGAAAATGGGATATACCGAAGTATTGGTTATAAAATATTGTCGTCCCATCTGCTGTGCCTATGGGCTCCTGATCGTGATTTCCCACTGCTGCGCCATACGGGATCCCTTCTGTCAATAACGTGCGCGTTGGGTTTTCCAGGCGATACATCGCATTTGTCGCCACCCGCCATTCGGCAACGTTGGATCCTCCGGATTTGATATCCCCATTCTGAGAGATATCTCCCAAGTGCGCAACATAGGCAATATTCCGCTCCACCCGGTTGGTGATGATCCATTCCGTCTGCGCATAAAACATCGCTGGCACGCCCCCGTTGAGGCTGCCGCTGTAAAACTGTGTGTCTGGCAGCAGCGCAATGGTGAAGTCGGGCCCGGGAGAAGGCAGCGCTTTGCGTCCGTAAAATTGCACGTTGAGATTGCCGGCAGCCGTATTGGTCACGCTGACCTGCAAGAGCGGCGCAGCGCCCAGGTTGGTGGTCGTTTCCCCGGGTGCCACGCGGGAGATTAGGATTGCGGCAGGAATAAAAACAAACGAAGCAACCGGGCCGTTGGGACTCTGCAGACCTGGAGGATCACCCGGCAGGTCTCTCGACTGAATGATCCAACCATCACCGTCTGGTCGGTAACTAATGATGTTGTCCTGGTTTTGGCTGCTGCCACCTTCTGGAGAAGTAATCAAAACACCGCTAGAAGGAGAATGGCCTGCAACGGTGAGACGCCAGGTACCGACGGCAATGTTCGTCACGGTGAATGCGGGAGTTTGCCCGCTGAACACCAATGGGGCTCCGCCTGAGTCAAACTTTCCGGATACCACAGTCGTGTTCGTCTTCGGGATGAAAACGAAAGCAACTGGATCCTGCTCCCGCACATCCGTGTCACTGCCGACGTCCTTTACGTAAACTGTCCAGGTGCCATTAGTATTCGCAAAGGAGAGAGCGTAATTCTGTTCATTCTTTCCGTGCGTCACGAGCAAGACGCCATTGGTCCTGGAATCGATTCCTAGGCTTTTCAAATTTACGGTGGACACACCTCCACCATTGTCGATGAAATGGGTTCCGAGGACCAGGTTAGGCGACCCGGTGAACAAGTCATTAGGTCCCCCGTTTGTTGCGATGGAGTTACGAGCAAATCCCCCCAGCCATTTGTTATAAGGAAAAAGAGCCGCGGAGACGTTGATGTTGAACTCTGAACCAGCAGGCGCGTTGAACGTTGGTATATAATACGCCCCGGCATTCCCGCCGGTACGGGTATAATCCATTGACGTCGTACAAAAATTAATTCCCGGTTCCGCAATTTCCGAATTGTCCCGGCCATTCTCCGCCACGCAGGTCATCAACACCCCGGTGGTTGCATCATCGCTGAAGCCAGCACCCACCTGCACATTAAAGTCGCCTCGGTTCGAGCCGGGGCGGATCGCAAATTGGTTGATGGAAAGAGTCGTAGTTACCGTGACCGACTCCGGATCATTCGCCGTGTTGTTCTGGACGACATTGATATTGCCTGCCGCGATACCATGACTGATCTGTTGCCCCTGCAGGCCTGACAGACCGCCCACTGATAAGAGGATGGCCAGGAGCATCCGCGAGATGGGGGATGGTTGTTTTAACATTTGCCGTCCTTTCGACACTGCGCCGCTCAGTTCTTCTTCATCGTCTGCCCACCTCAGTAGCCGCCAAAAACAAAGACTAATTTCCCTCGGAAAAGCCAGATTTGGTTTTGGCGAACACTTAAGTTCAAAAAACCGCAGGGTGGTTTGCGCCACCCTGCGGCGTGATCCAAGCAAACCTTATGGGTTTGAAACCCGATAAAACGCTGTCCCGGCGAGCGGTGCGTTGTCGATCAAGGTAGCAGTTCCGTCACCTTGGACAGTAGCGGTACCAATCGAGGTGAAACTGCCCGTGAGGCTACCAGAACGAAGCACCGTGTAAGTGCTGCCGATCGTGCCGGTGAAACGAACAGTCACTGAACTCTGAGTAACGGTTGGCTTCAATAGGACAGCAGCAACGCTGCCGGATCCCGGTGTGTAGAAAACGCGCAATTGCGGGCGACCGATTTCTTCGGGTGTCTCAGACGTGCCAATGCCCCAGCCGTCACCACCGAGTGGCCATGGAATAATGCCCCAACCGTAATTTGGGCGGACATTATCCACCCAGGCTTGCACGTCCGAGGTCATATCAAAATTGAAGAAACCCCCTGGTGCATTCGGAACGCGGGTTGCATTGCCGGCAGACGCACTTGGCGTGGCAAGCGCATCGACACCATCCGCGACGATTCCACGGCCGCCCCAGAATGTCCATGTGGACGTGGTATCGTCCCATGGTTTAAGCAACGCGTAAAACCGTCCACCATCACCAGGTCCGGCAGCACCCAGGCTGGACAAATGCAAGACAGCGGCATGAATCGTTGATCCCGCTGGAATTTGCCCCGGCGCACTCCCAACAATATCGTCAAAGCGCATGAGAACCTGGGCCTGATCGGCTTCACCCCCGGTGATTTCTCCATCGACAAATACCGTCGGAGAAGTGGTGCCACTGACGTCAGGGGTGTCTTCGCCAATACGCGTATCGCGATTGCCCGTGTAACCATTCACACCCTGGCGGAAGCTAGTATTCACTGTACCGGCCGGCAGCCATCTTACGCGTAGATGAGGACGCAATACTCTATTGGTAGCTTCACATGGGCTGAATATGAAATTGTCACCCATCGAATCCCAACCAGTCATCGCCCACCCATAATTGGTTTCGCCATTTACCCATGCCTGTACGTCTGGCGTTACCCCTACTGTGATCAGTCCTGTTTCGGTGCCCCCGTTTTTGCTGACAACACCAATCTGCGAATCATATGCACTACGGCAGACGTCATTGAATTGCGGGAAAATGCCGTTGCCAATACTTTGCCATGTTGTCGTATTAGGATCCCAGTTAACCAACATCCGATGAAGCGGACTGCCATGGCCACCGTCTGCGGCGTTTAGAATAAGGTCGGCAGAGACAATAATCGCACCGCTCGGGATTTGAGTTGGCCCGGAGCCAATGATGTTGTCGAAGCGCAGGAGTCCGATGTTTTTCTGGATTCCACCCGGCCATGCAACTCCTATTCCACTTCCGTTGACAGCGCTGCCAGTGGGGTAAGCCGTGTCTGGCGCATCACCATACAACTCGATATCCCCGGCACCGGTATAGGTTCCCAAACCATGATCAACCCCTTCCTGGAAGCTAAAAGTGCGCAACAAACGCAGCTGAATCGATTTCGACGCCGTGCTGGTGCCTCCCTGACCATCGGCCAAAACCACGCTCACAGAGCGGACTGCCAGTGACGGACTACTATTCACATTCCGGAATGTGACCGAACGGATAAGCGCCTGGACGGCCGTTGGTGTAGCAGCCGTGTTCAACGTCACAACCAGAGGGGATGTTCCGACACCGCCAGAGAAAGTGCCGATCACGACACCTTCATAAGAAACAGTATTTCCTGAAACACTGATTTGTCCGGTCGCAGTTCCGACATTGCGGATTTCCAGACGGTCATCTGCTGATCCATTTGCTGTCAGCGACACAGTCAGTGAACCGGCATTGTAGTTGGCTGTATCTGCATCCGCCAGGGTGGCAGCCGCATCAATAGCGGTTCCAGGCGTGCCAATTGCATAGGTCAGCGTGCCCGATGGCAGGGTCAAGGCGCCTTCGTTATCCAGCGTTTGTGCCCCAATAGAGGCCTGAAGGGCGGCATAGATTGCATCCCCGGTCGCAGAAGCATTGATGCTGTAACTGACATTGCCATCATTTGTCGCGTCGTTCACGCCGGTCAAAGTGGCCGGTTTGGGCGTAAACCAATTCGCAGGGGTGAATGTCAAAGATGCAGGCGAAACGGAGCCTTCAGACAAATCGCTGGAGGTCAGATTGACTGTTACGTTGGCAGTTGGTTCGCTGCTGAGAACCACTGTGAAGTTGGTGGTAGTGCCGGCTTCGCTCACAACGAGGCCGCTGGCAGGACTGAACACGATAGCAGCCTTGTCATTGTCCAGATTTACTGCTGACACATCCGCCGCATTCACTCCCTGGTAGTTCGAATCCTCGCTGAGTGCAGGAGCAGTCTGGATAAGATATCCGATGTTGCCGTCCGCAATTGAATCATTGATGCCCGTCACCGTCACCGTTTGTGGCTGGTCCCAATTGCCGGACGTGAAAGATACAAAGTCAGCAGCGACCGGTCCCGCTACGGTTCCTTCGGAGACATCACTGGACGACAGTCCGATCACTACGTCAAAAGCAGGCGCGGTATTTAGCCGAATGGTGAAGGTTGCAGTTCCGCCAGCCTCCGAGGTGGTTACACTAGTCGCGCTAACGGTCACCCCCACTTCGTTATCTCCGTTGATGACGGAAACATCGGGCGGGTTCAAATTGTTATATCCGCCATCGGTGCTGGTGGCCGGGGAAAGAACTATCTTATAAGGTATTGAGCCATCTGCGGCACCGCCATCGTCCTGACCGGTGACCGTTACGGTTTGCGGCACGTTCCAATTTGCAGCCGTGAAGATCAATTGCGATGGGGAAGCGACACCTTCAGCACTATCGGAAGCGACGTTGATGGTCACGTCTCCCCTTGGTTGTGAGTGCAGGGCAACCGTGAATGAGGCAGTTCCGCCGCTTTCCGTGGTCAACAGATTGTTTGTTGGTGTTACCGAAAATCCGGGTGAGGCAGCCGGGATATAGACAAACGAAGCGATCGCCTCAACTCCACCACCGGGCGTCTGCAAACCGTTGCCGGGAGTATCGCGGGACTGAATTTCCCATCCGTCTCCGGCAGCTGTAATTTGATAGCTCACGATGTTGTCCTGGTTCTGGCTGGTTCCACCCTCTGCACCAATAATCAAGATGCCGTTGGTTGGAGAATGGCCCGGAACTTTCAACTCCCATCTTCCACCGCTCAAGGGCGTGATGATGAACTGCGGACTGGTTCCGCTATACATATCGATTGTCCCATTACCATAGAAACGTCCGGAAATGAGGTGGGTGTTGGTCTTTGGAATGAACACAAATGCGATCGGGTCCGATTCCATTCCGCCAGCACTCGCCGAACCGTGGTCTTTGCAGAAAACATTCCAGGTCCCATTCGAAGCAACTGCCTGCGCAAGCCCATAATTGTTCTCATCTTTGCCACCCGTGGTTAACAGGATACCGTCTGTCCGGGAGTCATATCCAAAGCTGTGCAAGTCAATGATCCCTCTGCCATTACCATTGGTGATATAGTCCCTTCCAAACACCAGGCCAGGATGTCCCACTAGCGTGGTCATCGCCGCGTTGTTCGAAGGATTACGCACAAAACCGCCGATGTAGTCCGTATAGGGAAACCAGGCTCCGGCCATATTGACGTTGTATTCCACATTGGACGCCTGGCAGATCATGGTGTAGCCGGCGGCTGCGCCAACCACACCCGGGGTACCAAAGAGATTGGTACCGTAGGCATTGCGGCCGTTTTGGGCGATCGAATCCATGAGAATGCCGCCTGTGAAATCATCTGCACGACTCGCTCCGATCTGCACCGGGTAATCAGCGCGTGAAGGTGTGCCGGTAAGCCGAAAATCGTTGATGGAGAAATCCAGCACGACGTTGGCAGTATCGTCGTTGGTAATACCCGGACTCGTCACAGAGAGTAGACCGGCTGCAACTCCGTGCTGCACCAGTTCGGCCTGCACGTTTGTGGGCGACCCGATTGCGAAGATCAACATTGCTGCCGCAAACGCGGTGGCCAGTTTGGTCGATTGTTTTCCGATTGCTGGCGGAGAATATTCTCCGAGGCGGTTAGGTTTCTTGTTCATATTAGTTCGTTTGTTTGATCTAAAAACGTTCAATCTGCTGCGGGGGCTGAGGCATTACCGTCGTGGGAGAGATTCCATACATACATGAATTTGTCTTGTTTAACGAATTCACTGTGACCATCCGCGAAGGTGAAAACAGCTCCTTCAAAGCCATGATTATCCTCCCGAGAATCAGGCCAGTTATTGTCGTCTTTCGGATCCAAAACGTTGTTTTCGTCGTCACCATCAGTAAAAATAAATATACGACTAGGTCCAGGCCTGGCACCCACTGTTAAGCCGGTGCCGGCGGAACCAGTTGCTGTGATAGCAAAGCTGTTCATGCTCGCCTGGGTCTTTTTTCTCGGCACCGTCGGAGAAACTGTGCGATCGGTATAGCAGCCAAGGACCTCGTAACTTGTGCCCTGCCCTTTAAGGGAGGTCGCATTATTTGCGAGGTGTCGGTACACTTGGTCGGGCGGATATGGCCCCGTCATTGTGTTCCGAATATCAATCGAATTTTGGGTGCTGGGACAGATGAAGGAGCGAAGTGCAGAAACGTACTTAGGGAAGAGAAAGGTCAAATCGTCGTCAGAACCAGTTCGGTCGGAGGTAGGCTTAAGATTGCCTAATTCGTTGGGATACCATGTGTGTCCCGTTAAATTCCCTCGAAAATCTTCAGCATACATCATACTACCCAGCCCGTGTTGCTTAAGATTGTTGATGCATCCGACCTTCTGAGCCCTGGCTTTCGCCTTGCCCAGTGCCGGCAATAACATCCCTGCCAGGATCGCGATGATTGCGATCACCACCAGGAGTTCGATCAATGTGAATCCAGATAGGTTTCGGCTTCCGTGTGCTTCTCTTCTATTCGCTTTCATATGTTTACGTGTTAAGAAAGTTATCTGACTGCGCTTCAGTTCAGTTTTACGTTTGTGTTACTTCTTGGCGCGGGAGAACTCACATCCTCCCATACTTCCGGCAATAATTGCTTCAGATGCGCTAGCGTCTTTGCATAGGCGGCATCGGCAACAAGGTTGTGATGTTCCTGGGGATCGTTGCTGTGATCGTAGAGCTCCGCACCATCCTGCCCTTTGTTCCATTCGGTATATCTCCAGCGTTCCGTGCGGATACTGCACCCCTTCAAACCTTTTCGAGTCACTTGAGTCAGGGCAGGACGTGCCCATTCCCCTTTTGGATTTTGCAGTAAGGAACGGAGACTTTTCCCTTCCAGGTTTTGAGGCGGCTCAATCTGGCAGAGGTCCGCCAGGGTAGGATAGATATCGAGCAACTCCACCGTTCGTTCGGAGGCACCACCATTCCCTTTGGCGCGAGGGTCAACAATGATCAAAGGCACGCGCGCTGACTCCTCGAACAGGCTCTGTTTCTGCCATTGACCATGCTCCCCCAGGAGAAATCCATGATCACTCCAGAAGACGATGATCGTATTCTTCTCCAGCCCCAACCGCTTTAGTGCGTCAACTAAACGCCCGACCTGCGCGTCCAGGTAGCTGACACTGGCATAGTAAGCCCTTTTGAATTCCCGCAATTTATTCGTTTCGATCCCGTAGTTCAGCGGCTGGACAGGCAACGCGGCCGTGGGAATGTTTTTCAGGTGTTCCGCAGGTTCGGTCGGCAGTTGAACCTTCTCCAGCGGATATAAATCAAAGTATTTCGCCGGTGCGACTTCCGGAACGTGGGGACGAAAAAAACCTGCCGCAATAAAGAAAGGACGATCCTTGTTTTGTTCTAAAAGCTTGATCGTTTCCGTGGCGATCAATTCATCCGTGTGCGGCTCGGTATCATTGGCCGTTTTCATCCAGGCCAAGGCGAAGCCGAGCCCCTTCATTTGGGGAGTAAGATTGACCACCTCCGCCTCATGGGATTTGTCGTAGCCAGAAGGATTCACCACTTGTTGCCACGAAGCGGAATCATCCTGCCCGCTTGTCCCAATCTCACGCGGCACACCGTAGTGATAGATCTTCCCCACGCGCGCCACGTAGTAGCCGTTTGTCTGAAAAAGCTGCGGCAATGTGACCACATTGGGCAACCTGGAACGCATCTCAGTTTCAAGATCCCAGATCTGAGTGGTGCGGGGTCGCAAACCGGTCAAAAGAGAGACTCGACTCGGATTGCAGAGCGGAAATTGGCAATACGCCCGATCGAATCGAACTCCCTTGCTCGCCAGCCGATCTATGTTGGGTGATTTCACCAAAGCATGCCCGTAGCAACCGAGGTCGTTGTTCAGGTCATCTGCCGATATGAACAGGACATTGGGGCGACTTTCCTTAGCCGCCAGCCCCAGTGTGGTAAGCAGGCAAAAAACGCCCAGCAGGGAGGTACGAACGTGATAAGTCTGGTGTACAAAGGGAAACATCAGGCGTTAACGCACTAAGTACCCGATTTTGCCCATGATCGTCAATTACAAACACCTTGGACAAAGAGATACAGTTCATCGTAACAGGCTTTCGCCGGAAAAAACGATCTCTTTTTCAGCTTCCCGCTTCTTTTCCTCTTCGATACGGTTCGCCTATGCCGTCATTTGATATTGTTTCGGAAGTGAACTCGATGGAGATCGAAAACGCCGTGAACCAGGCGAATAAAGAGTTGGCCAACCGTTTCGACTTCAAAGGAAGCAAAGCGCAAATCGTCCTGGAAAAAAACGAGATCAAACTAACCGCTGAAGATGAATTTAAAGTAAGGACGCTCGTGGAAATCGTTCTCGGGAAGCTCGCCAAGCGCAATATCAGCCTGAAAAGCATCGATAAAGGCGAACCGGACATCTCCCCGCTTGGTCATGCGCGCCAGACTATCAAGATTAAGCAAGGTATCGAGACAGCGGACGCCAAGCTGATCACCACCTTCATTCGTGACAGCAAGATCAAGGTGACGACCCAAATCCAGGAACAGCAGGTTCGCGTCACGGGAAAAGACCGGGATGCACTTCAGGAAGTAATTGCAGCGGTTCGCGGCCATGATTTCCCCGTAGCCGTAGCATTCCAGAACTTCCGGGATTAGCCTGGGCAGCACGCTGCATCTGCTTCCTTCCGAGATGGTGCGGTAATTCCTTTGGGGGTTATCAAGTTCCTTCATCTATAGCTTCTCTACAAATTGCTCCGGCTCCAGATCGCCGGGTTCTTCTCCAGTGAGGTCCCGGATACTTTGGAATCTCCCATTTTCGTGTCGTACGAGGCACCGGAAAATCTACACGGTCCCGCTGCAGGGTCTGCAGAGTGCCCGCGCAGTTGCCCGGCCTCGTCGCAGGGTCTACGGACTGCCCGCGCAGTTGCGCGGCTTCGTCGTAGAGTCTACGGAGTGTCCGCGCAGTTGCCCGGCCTCGTCGCAGGGTCGGCAGAGTGGCTGCGCAACTGCGCGGGCTTGTTGCAGGAGCTGCAGAGCCACCAGAAATCTGCGCGGGTCCATTTTCGTGGCGTACGAGGCACCAGAAAATCTGCGAGGGCTCGTTTTCATGACGTATCGGGGACCTTCCACGCCGAAAATCGACAAAAAAGGGAGTTATTGAACCGCGAAATACGCTAAATACGCGAAAAAACTATAGGAAAGAGATCTCTTTCGCGTATTTAGCGTATTTCGCGGTTCAATAACTCCCTTTGAGAGGGCATGGATGCGCCAAATTGACTCACCCAAAGGAGTTGTTGCTACAACCCATTCAGCGCGAGCTTGTAAATCACTCCCAATAAGCCGCCGCCGAGCACTACCGGAATCACGTCCCATTTCCATTTGACGATCCCAACAAAGGCGACGATTGCCACAAGCACGGCGAACCAGTCGACCACCCCCTTCGCGGGAAAGAGCACGTGTAAACCGAACCAAACGGCCAGATTCAAAACCACTCCCACCACCGCCGCCGTGATGGCCGACAATGCCGTGGTCAGTTTCACATTGCCTCGCAGCTGCTCGATGTGCGGGGCCCCGAGGAAGATCCAGAGAAAACAAGGAACGAAAGTTGCCCATGTTGTGATAAATGCACCCAACGAGGCAGCCATGAGCGGTGAAAGTTGGCCCGGCTGATTCCAACCTCCTAAAAAACCGACGAATTGCAGAACCATGATGAGCGGTCCGGGAGTCGTTTCGGCAAGGCCCAGTCCATCCAGCATCTGCCCCGCACTTAGCCATTGATGCGTTTCCACCGCCTGCTGCGAAACATAGGGCAACACGGCATAAGCCCCGCCGAAGGTGACCATGGATGCTTTGCTAAAAAAGATGCCTTCTTTAAAGATGGCATGCTCCCATCCCAGCCATCCCCCAACCAACAGGATAGGAACCCACCAAAGCACCGAACAAACAACCAACACCTGAACCGCCCGCGCCAGAGTCGGCCTGGTATGTTCAAGGACAGCCGCTTCATCGCTAATCGCGGTTTGGGCCGCTCCGCCTTTACTCGCGTGTCCTTTAAAAACCAAAAACTTCTCCCGCCAAAATTTGCCTCCTGCCAGTCCCAGCAATCCAGCACCGAGCACAATCAGCGGAAAAGGCACATGGAGAAAATAGATGCAAACAAAGGCGAGACCCGCAATCGCCCACATCACCTCGTTTTTCAACGCCTTGCTCCCGATCCGAATCACTGCGGACGCCACAATCGCCAAGACCGCCGGCTTTAATCCATAAAATACGGCAGCGACCCAGGGGATATTGCCATAGGTCACATAAACAAAGCTAAGCCCCCACAAGATAAACATGGAAGGCAACACAAAGAGCGCCCCCGCCACAATCCCGCCCCAGGTCTTATGCAACAACCAACCCACGTAGATGGCGAGCTGCTGTGCCTCGGGTCCCGGCAACAACATGCAATAGTTCAGGGCGTGGAGGAATCGCGCTTCACTGATCCACCGTTTCTTTTCCACGAGCTCCGTGTGCATGATGGCGATTTGCCCCGTGGGCCCGCCAAAACTGATAAAGCCAAGTTTTAGCCAAAAAAGGAACGCTTCCTTGAAACTGGGATGTTTCACGGGAGCAGCGCTTCCTTCCGTTGATGTTTTCTTCACTTCTCTCATTTAGGCCATCGCTCCGTCCAAGGAGCGCCAAACCACAACCAAACATTCCCAAGCACCTTAGTGTTCCTGATTCTGCTGTAAAGGAGGTCTCCGCTAATTCTGCTAATCCAACGTTTGGAACCTTTGGTCGGGAATCGCCCCTGTATTCCGCGCATCGGCGGGTTGCAGCTAAGCCGCATAGCACTTTACCTTGGGGCCAGCTCACACTGGCAACACAAGATTATTGATTGGGTCCCGGATCGGCTAAGCTTGCGAGTTTCAAGCTAGGTAGCTAGCTTCCCTTCTGTGGTACGGTTCAAGAATCTATGGTCGGCGGCCCGTGGAACATTGGTCCTCCATGCAGCGGTTGCTGCAATCACGTGGTTCACTCTACCGTCGCGCATACCCACGCACTTTGGCGCCTCTGGAACTGCCGACGCCTGGGGCCCACGTTCACTATTCGGTTGGTTTACACTGGTAGCAGTTTCCCTCTTCGCGCAGTGCTTGATTCACCTTTTGACATCTCCTGGAGCTCGGGACTCCTGGAACATCCCGGAGAAAGAGCGATTTCTGCAACTTACGCCAGCACGACAAGAACCCGTGTTGGAACTCATGCGCATCTTCGGAGGCTTTTCCGCCCTTGGTGTGACTCTCACGATGCTCATCCTGCAGATTGGCATGTACCTCCCCGCGTGCGGAATAACCAAAGGCCTTCCCTGGTACATCATGGTTGCAATGTTTGTGCCTATGGCCTGTATGCTCTTAGCAATGATCCCTTGGTCGAAGGCTGTCAAACGCGCAATCCTTAGCGGCTCGCCCTAGCTTCATTGTCAGCCCACAGCTCAGCAGAATCCTACCCAAAAGGATCATTCATTATAAATCCGCTCGGCTTCCTCTGCACCAAGCTCCGCGTCTTCGTCGCCAGCGTGTGCAGCAGACCAACGAGAGGAACCCGCAGAATCAAAGAAGAAGTAGCTAACTCATTCCTTCTTAGCTTGACGACGGGCAGGCTTCTGCTTGCATACGACCCATGAAGATGAAGGTGTTAGTTCTACTCTCTGCGCTTACTTTGCCCCTGTTTTTCACCGGCTGCGTCAGGACCGTTGACGGTCACATGAAAGCTGGAGTGCCGATGTCGAAGGATAAGATTGTCAGCCGCTACGAACGCACCGTGCCGCAGATCATTTCAGCCGCTCGCGTTGTGCTCGCTCATAATGGACAGATCCAGGTGGATGATACTGCCAGCAATACCTTGCAAGCTCGCGTGAACGACCGCTTTGTTTGGGTTTCAGCCACGCAGGTTCCGGAAACGCCGCAGATCACTGAAGTAGTTGTGCAAGTGCGCGCCAAAGTGGCTGGGGATGTCGATCTCGCCAGCGAAATCAGCAAACAGATCGCTATTCAACTCGCGGTGGGCCAATAGGTTTCCGCGCTTTCAGTCCGATATCTTTTTCGTAAGAGCCAAGTTTAATCACTTGGCTCTTTTTGTGTACGCTTAACTCCCCATTCAACGTGCCGAGTCGACGATTTGCCATCTCGGCATAAGAGGTGCCTGGAAAAAGTTCGATGATGCGAAACAGGGCTGCTTGCGCTTGAGCCAGGTCATTTCCAATTTTGATGTGGAGATCCGCGGATAATTCCAGCCAACGCACGAAATCTTTCTTGTTCTGCTGCGGCGACGCCATCAAGCACTCCAGCTCATTGATCGCGAGGTCGAGGCGCCCATAATGCAAGGCATAGAGCTTGGCCAACTCTTCACGAGCACTGGTATCCAATGGATGCTTCTCAAGGTGCAATACCAGATCGGCCGCTCGTTTTTCTACTTCCAGAGATTCATCTGCAACGTTCCCCTGCCCCTTTTTCTTTAAACCCAGATCCCGTTCGTATTCTTTGAGCTTCAACGTCGGCAGCTCGTGATGTTCCAACAAACGGTCCATTGAGGAAAGATGGGCGATGCGTTGCGCGGCCGTCTGCGCGAACGGCGTCCCGGGAAATTGATTAATGATTTTTTCCAGAGCTTCGCGAGCCGAAACAGGATCCTGCCCGTATTTGAGATGCCAATCCGCCAATTGCTGGAAAGCGCTTGCGATATTTACGGGCGAATGCTTTTGCTGTGCGAGTTTCAGGATGATGACCTCGCCCGCTTGCAGGTCATTCAGATCGGTCACGTTGATTTCCGCCATCATGAGCTGAAGCCGCAGATCGGTTGGAAATCTTTCCAATTGCTTCCGAATTTCTGTAATCGCCTCGCGGAACCGTCCCTTGACCCGCTTGGCTTCAGCCAGTGAATACTGGGGAGTCATCTCACCGTCGGGTTCGCCTCCATCAAAGACGTTGAAGAGCGGCTTGAACAACATCGTCGCCCAACTCGGAGCCCAGGTGATCGCAAGCATTATGCCTATGGCGGCAACAAAGGGAATTGAGAAGGCAGCGGCAATACCACCCTCGGCCACAATGGGCGCGATTTTGAAAATCAGGATGCCCAGCAGGATTCCGGTGACGATGAATCTGGAGACCAATCCGCCCGGGTCTTCACTCTTCTTCAGCGAGCGCCAAATAATCCAAAGCACGCAGCCTAAGGCCGCGACGAGGATCAATAGGCCTCGGAAGATTTGCCATGCATTGCTCATTCACTCTCCTGACGAGCCACCGGCATTTGTAAAACAGACACCCATGGCTTAAAGACCGCGTAGCATTCGAAAAAAATCAACCCGACGAGCAATCCCAACCCTATGAGAAAGGTAAGGTACTTCAAGTCATCGGAGATCGATTCCTTTTGGCGGATGGCCATGGCAACCGAAATCCATCCCATCGGAAAGGCGAACAACAGGATTCCAAAATTAACGAGGACGAAGGTGATGAATGGAATTTCAATCCCAGAGGTTTTCCAAAACTTACCACTGACCGCCGCAGCCAATGTTCCGATTACGATCACAGCGGTTTGTGTGATCGCCAGCAACACCGCATTTCGCGCTGTGAACATTTTTATTCTGTCCGTTTTTCAAAACGTTCCGGACTTTTTGCCCGACTCAGCGCGGTGTCGTAAGTGATCTGGCAGCGGCAATAAAGATCGTAAAGGCAGGTGTCCATCAGCGTCATCCCGTCCTTGCCACCCATCTGCACCGAGTTATCGATCTGATGCAGATTGTTCTCACGAATCATGTTCCGAATGGCGGGGGTCGCAACCAGCAGTTCGTAGGCGAGCACTCGCCGGGAGCGATCGGCACTCGGCAGAAGGTCCTGGGCGATGATTCCCTGCAACGCGTTGGCCAGTTGCAGCACGATCTGTCGCTGCGCATTTCCTTCGTAAACACCGACGATTCGCTCCAAAGCATGGGAGACATTCGGCGAATGTAATGTGGCAAGAACCAGGTGTCCTGTTTCAGCGGCGGTGATGGCGGTGGAAATGGTTTCGTGATCGCGCATTTCGCCAACCACAATGACGTCAGGATCCTGTCGCAACACATGGATCAACGCGCGACCAAACGAATGAGTATCGGTAAGCACCTCCTGCTGCACGACAATCGCACGTTTGTTGCGGTGAACGTATTCGATCGGGTCTTCAATGGTAACAATCTTGCAGCGGCGCTCTTCGTTGATGCAATTTACCAGGTAGTTCAGCGTGGTCGTTTTGCCCGCACCCGTCGGACCAGTGATGAGAACGAGCCCATTTGGTTTGCGCGTGAGATCGTCCAGTTTTCTCGGCAAGCCCAATTCTTCGCGGGTCTTGATTCGATCGCCGCAAAAACGGATGCTCATCTCCGGGGACCCGTTGCGCTGATAAACCGTGATACGCATGCGCCCCGCTATATCGTGGAAAATCGAAACGCACAGTTCCCATTCCCTCTTATACTTATCGGCTTGTTCCTCGCTGAGAAGAGTGGAGACCATGTAGCGCAATTCATCTCCATTGAGCACATCATCATCGGCGAGGATGATCTCTCCATTCACTCGGAAGCCTGCGGGGACACCCGCGATCAGATGTAAATCAGACGCCCCCATTTCCGAGGCCGAGATGAGAAGACCATTGAGTTTCGGGGTCATGCCTTATGGAACAGTTGTCGCAAGCGACTGCCAAGCTTCGAAAACAAACCCTGGTTCGAGATTTTGAAGAGACCCACCTTCGCCTCTGCGCAACCCGGGTCGAGTTGCCTCGCTTGCACGAAGGAATTCTCGGCCAGCACGAGAAGCCCAAGCGAGAATTGACACTGGCCGGTCTGCAGCCAGATCGCCGCACTGCTGGCATTGAGGTTCAAAGCTTCCTGTGCGTACTTCAAAGCCACGGAAAATTTTTCGTAAAAAGAATAAATCCGCGAAGCACACCAGCGCACCACCCAATTGCCCGGGGCTAACATGCAGGCTTTTTCGAAGCAGTAATCGGCTCGTTTTTCTTTGCGTGCCAGCAACACATCGCCTCGAGCCAGCCAGATGAACGGAGTCCCACCACTCTCCTGGATGCTGGCGTCGGAAAAGACCAGAGCCGCTTTTAGATCACCGTCGCGCGCAAGAGCCACCGCTTTCACGGCCAGGAGCTCAGGGTGATCGGGGATTTTTTCGAGCGCTTTATCGGCCCAGAGTTTGGCCTCGGAAAACTCCTCCAACTCGATGAGTGCTTTGACCTGGCCCGCCCAGGCAGAGACATTGGCCGGGTTAAACTCCAGGGCTTTACCAAAACAGCGAAGTGCCTTCTCGAAGTCTGCCGATTGAAAAGCCAATTCAGCCTCATTCACGTGATAAACATCGCCCTTCGGGACTTGCCGCGACGATTGATCGCCGTGGGAGTCTTCATCGAATTCCAGGCTATTGAACCGGCTCATGTGACTTGAATAACAGTTTCCTACGCTTGAGTGAAATGTTCACTCCCTTTTCTTGCTTCAAGAATTGGACAAAGCCGGTAAAAAAACGTCACGCGAAAGTTTTACGTAAGTTGAATGGTGAATAGTGAACGGTTACATGGTGGGAAAGCCCCAACCATTCAACCATTCGACTCACTGCTTGATCATTTCTGCAAAATCGCAGTTTATCTCCTTGTTCCGCGAACGGATCACTATGTTGAAGAAGTTTGTCTGCACTCTATTACTGGTGGCCACTGTTCCTGGTGGCCGGGCCGAGAACTTGTTGCCCCCGGGATTTCGGCCATTGCCGCTCGGCGTCCATGCCCTGACCGGTGCAAAGATTTTCGTTAAACCCGGCGAGGTCATTGAGGGCGGGACGATCATTGTGAGGGATGGATTGATCGAGGCGGTAGCCAAAGATCTTCAACCGCCCGCTGACGCTCGCATCTGGGATGTGACCGGCCTCACCATCTATCCGGGGTTCATCGACAGCTACCTCACGGTTGGTTCTGCCAGTTCGGGATCAGCATCTGCCAAGAAGAACCTGGATCTGACTTCGGGCAGGTTTTTCGGCGTGCCGGGAAGCGAACTCGATCCGGGCAATGCAGGCCCGGGAGCTTCCGTTAACCTGATTACGCCTGAGCGCCGCGTTGCGGATACGTATGCGCCGGATCCCAAGTTGCTCGAGAAGCTGCGCGAGCTCGGATTTGTCGCAGGGAACCTCGTGCCCGAAAAGGGAATATTCCGCGGTAAGAGCGCCTTCACCACCCTGGCCGATGAGAATCCGAACCGCACCATTCTAAACCCGGAAGTGTTCCAACACATCGCCCTGGCAAGCGAAGGCGGCCGGGAGAACGGTTATCCATCGTCTTTGATGGGAATCATTTCCGCCGTGCGTCAGACCTGGCTCGATGTAGATCACTACGTTTTGGAACATGGGGATGGCCGAACTAACTCATTCCGCAAGTCGGCTATTTATAATCCAGCTTTGGAAGCGCTCGTCCCAGCGAAGAACCGCAAAGTGAAAGTGGTGTTCGAATCGCAGAGCGCGTTGATTGGAGATCGCGCCGTCAGCCTTGCCCGGGAAATGAAATTGGATTTTGCGATGGTGGCCAGCGGTGAAGAATGGCGTCGACCGGAACTCGCGAAGGCTGCGGCCGTTCCGTTCATAGTTCCCCTCAACTTCCCCGAAATCTCCAAGATGCCCGACGACGATGATTGGGGGCAGTTGTCTCTCGATCAACTGCGCTCATGGGATTGGGCACCAGAGAACCCCGCCCTGCTCCGCCAGCAAGGTCTTGAGATCGCACTCACCACGTTCGGACTCGGCGATAAAAAGAATTTCCGACGCAACCTGAAAGGTGCCATCGAACGGGGGCTGTCTGAGGAGGATGCTCTGTCAGCGTTGACGGTTGTGCCGGCGAAGTTGTGTGGCGTTGAATCCCGTCTCGGCACGATTGAGCCCGGTAAGTTCGCGAGCTTCACGGTGGTTGAAGGAAATTATTTCGACGAAGGGAAAGTGCGCGATGTCTGGGTGGACGGACGCGTTTACCGCTTCGACACAAAACCTGCCAAAGAAGCGAAGAAGGAGGAAGAGGACAAGAAACCTGAAGACAAGGAAAAGAAAAAGGCCGCCGACCTGGAACTTCGGAAACGCGTAGCGCGTTCACCACAGGAAGGTCGTGGTGTCCTTACGAATGGTCCGGTTATCACAATTCGCAATGCGACGGTGTGGACCAGTTCAGATGCGGGTATCCTGACCAATGCGGTAGTCATCGTGAAGGACGGAAAAATCGCTGAGGTCGGCACCAAACTACCTGCTTCGGGAACAGGCATTTTAATCGATGGAAAAGGCAAGCATGTCACTCCAGGTCTAATTGATTGCCATAGTCACAGCATGATTTTGGGCGATGTGAATGAGCCGACCCTTCCTTCGACGGCCATGGTGGGCACGGGGGATGTCATCAACTCCGAGACTTCCAACATCTACGAACAACTCGCCGGGGGTTTGACTGCGGCCAATCAATTGCATGGATCCGCGAATCCTATCGGCGGCAGAAACCAGGTGATCAAGCTCCGGGACGGTGCTTCACCGGACGAGCTCAAGTTCGCGGGCGCGCCGCTCGGAATCAAATTCGCACTGGGAGAGAACGTGAAGCAGGCGAACTGGGGCGAGAAATACACCACCCGTTTTCCGCAAACCCGCATGGGAGTCAAAACCTTCATTAACAATCGTTTCGTCGCCGCACAGCAATACATCCGGGATTGGGAAACTCACGCGAGCAAAGGAGGCGTCCCGCCACGCCGCGATCTGGAACTGGAAACCCTCGCACAGATCATCCAGGGCAAACGCTGGATCCATTGCCACTCGTATCGCCAGGACGAAATACTGTCCCTGCTTCGTTTGATGCAGGATTTTGGAGTGACGGTCGGCACCTTCCAGCATGTCTCGGAAGGGTATAAAGTAGCCGACGAACTGGCACAGGCTGGTGTGGGCGCTTCGGGCTTCGCCGATTGGTGGGCCTACAAGTTCGAAGTGTATGACGGCATTCCCCACAGCGGTGCCATCATGCATCAGCGCGGCGTCCTGGTATCGTTCAACTCCGACTCCTCCGACCTCGCACGTCGCCTGAATACGGAAGCAGCCAAGGCTGTTAAGTTCGGCGGTGTGAGTGAAGTGGAAGCACTGAAATTCGTAACAATCAACCCGGCCAAACAATTGCGCATCAGCGATCGGGTTGGCTCACTTGAAGTTGGGAAAGACGCCGATTTTGTCATTTGGTCAGGCAATCCGCTCGATACCTCTTCGGTTGCCCTCGAAACGTGGATTGATGGAAATAAATATTTCGATCGTTCACTGTCGGATGCACGTGCCGCCGCCCTCGACGTAGAACGCAAAGCGCTGATTGAAAAAGCGAAGAAAGTTTTGAAAGTGACGAGCGCCTCCGATCAAAAGCCAGATCCAGCGGGGAAAGATAAATTCTTCCGTGCGTCCCTCGAGCACATGCACGACGGTGTCGTGCGTCATTGTGAAGATTGAGGTGGGTTGAATGGTTGAACAGTGGATTGTTACATGGTGTTGAAGGCTGCTCCCAAGCAAAAACATTTACCGGAATGAATCGGACTAAATCAGAAGAACTTTTCAAGGAAGCGTTAAACTGCATCCCGGGCGGGGTTAACTCACCGGTACGCGCTTTCCGCGCGGTGGGCGGTCACCCTTTCTTCGTCAACAAAGCCAAAGGCGCCTGTGTCTGGGACGTAGATGGTAATCAGTATATCGATTACGTCGGAACATGGGGACCCGCCATTCTGGGGCACGCGCATCCGAAGATTATCAAAGCAGTGCAGCAGACGGCTGAGCATGGCACCAGTTTCGGGATTCCGAATCCGCTGGAAGTGACAATGGCGAAACTGGTCTGCGAAGCAGTCCCGAGCGTTAAGAAAGTTCGGATGACCAATTCCGGCACGGAAGCGTGCATGTCGGCAATACGCCTCGCGCGCGGCTTCACCAAGCGCGACAAGATCATCAAATTCGATGGTTGTTACCATGGTCATGCCGATTCCCTGCTCGTGAAGGCAGGTTCTGGAGCACTCACTTTCGGTCACCCTGACAGCGCCGGGGTTCCTGCTGCTTTTACGCAACACACCATTGTGCTGCCTTTCAACGATGAAGAAGCGGTCAAGGCTGCCTTCGCCGCCAATGGCAATGACATCGCCGGGATTATACTGGAACCTGTGCCGGGCAATGCGGGCTTGTATCTGCCAAAACCGGGTTACCTCGAATTCCTGCGCAAGATCACGGCACAGCATGGTTCTGTTCTCATCTTCGACGAAGTGATGACCGGCTTCCGTCTGTCGTTCGGCGGAGCGCAGAAGTTATTTGGGATTACACCCGATCTATCCTGCTTCGGTAAAATCATCGGCGGTGGCCTGCCGGTAGGCGCATTCGGCGGACGCGCTGAAATCATGGATTGTCTCGCCCCTCTGGGCCCCGTTTACCAGGCCGGAACGTTAAGCGGAAATCCGTTGGCCATGGCCGCAGGGATTGCCGCGCTGGAAGAACTCCAGTCGGGCGGAGCCTATTGCAAACTGGAAGAGGCATCGGAACAAATGGAAGTCGGGATGAAAGAAGCGGCAAAGTCAGCGAACATCCCGGTTCAATTTAATAATATTGGTTCTATGTTCTGCGGTTATTTCACAGAACAGTCGGTTCACAATCTGAGCGATGCCATGCATAGCGATCGCGAGCGTTTTAAGAAATATTTCCACGGCATGCTGAACGAAGGGATCTATTTAGCACCTTCGCAGTTCGAGGCTGGATTTATCTCTGTGGCCCATTCTGCGGATGTTATCGAAAAAACGGTACGTGCGGCCCACAAGGTGATGAAGAGCCTATAAGGTAGGGTTATCTTAACTTCTTCGAAGGCAGAGGTTAGGGACGTTTTGGCAAAACGTCCCTACCCAGGATTAAGACTTCGTCAGTTCCTGCCAGAGATGTGCGCCCATCTTCATCCCGCCTTCAAAGCAATCGAGATCGAATTTCTCATTCGGTGAGTGCGCATTGTCATCCGGCAGGGCCAGACCGAGGAGTAAAGTGTCCGCGCCAAGGATTTGCTTGAACGATGTCACGATGGGAATGGATCCACCTTCCCGCATTAAAATGGGTTCTGCACCGAACGCCAGTTTCAATGCCCGCAAGCCTGCCTGAGCTGCTTCACTCGTCGGTGAAACGAGGTAAGGCTCCCCGCCGTGACCGGTTTTGGCGGTCAAACGAACGGTCGGAGGACAAAGCGTTTTCAAATGTTTAACGATCAAAGCGCGAATCTTTTCAGGGCTCTGATTAGGAACGATTCGGAAGGTCAACTTGGCGCGCGCCCAAGCCGGCACAATCGTTTTGCTCCCCTCGCCCTGGTAACCGCTGGTCAGGCCATTAATCTCAATGGTAGGCCGAGCCGCCCGTTGTTCGAATGCGGTAAATCCTTTTTCTCCGAACAGCTTTGGAACTCCGAGAAACTTTTGATACTGCTGTTCACTCATCGGGATGCGTTTGAACTGTTTCCGCTCATACGCACTCAGTGGAGCGACATCATCGTAGAAACCGGGGATGGTGATCTTGCCGTTCTTGTCCCGGAGCTTTGCCAACAACTGGCAAAGAGCCATCGCCGGGTTGTCGACGGTTCCGCCGAAAATGCCGGAATGCAGGTCGCGTGACGGACCGTCAATAACCACTTCGACTGCCACAATCCCGCGAAGGGCATAAGTCAGGGCAGGAAATTTCTTTCCCGGCATTCCTGTGTCTGACACCACCACATTATCGCACTTCAATTCCTTTTGATACTTCTTGAGAAAATCACCGAGATTGCGGCTACCGACTTCCTCTTCTCCTTCGATGACGAAAGTCAGGTCACAGGGCAGCTCGGTCCCTGTTTTCAGATAGGCTTCCACGGCACAAAGATGCGCCAGGTTCTGCCCCTTGTTATCACTGGAGCCACGGGCAAACAAAGAGCGTCCTTCAATGCGTGGCTCGAAAGCCGGTGTCTTCCAGAGTTCCAATGGTTCAGGCGGCTGCACATCGTAATGGCCATAAACCATGTAGTGCGGTTTTTTGCTTCCCTTCTTGCGCGGCGTCTTCGCAACAACCACTGGATTACCTGGAGTCGGGACGAGTTTTGCTTCCAACCCGATCTTCTTGCAATGCGCCATGACCCATTCAGCACACTTCTGTAGATCGCCTTTGTGCTGCGGTTGAGCGGAGATGCTGGGAAATCGGACGTAATCGCAAAGGTCCTGGAGAAAACGTGCTTTATTTTTTTCGAGGTAATCGAGAACGGGTTGCATAAGAGAGTTTCCTTCTTCTAACAGTGGGAACGGGTGAAGCAAGCAGCAAACAAGGCGTGGGCCCCAGAGGGACCCACGCGTCGGCAAATTCCTATTTCTTCGGCTTGGAGAATATATCCAGAATCTGGTTCACCGTGTCAGCCGATGTGTTGGTTTTAGTAGTCGGCTGGACGGGCCGCGGTTTAACAGCAGGCTGATTGGTAATGGCACCCTGAGGGCGCTGTTGAGGTTTCGGGGCCACGTTCGGTGGTGGTGCTGTCGTGGGAGCAGGAGCTGGCTTTGGACTTCCGAGTAACCCTTGCAGCAGTTTCCCCGCATCACCACCAACATTGTCTTTGATCAGCTCTTTGGCGATTCCAACTCCGGCACTCTTCACAAAACCCTTGGTGTCTGCTTCAGGCTTCGGCTCTCCCAGTGTTCCTTTCACAATGAGGAACTGCGGAAGTTGAAGATATTTTGAATCTGGAGCGGTCTCCTGGACAAATATCTCCTTCGGCAATTTTCGAGCGAGCGACCGTCGAAGTTCCACCGGCACGGGAAGCTTCACCGGAGAATTCGTCAGGATATCCGAGATAGGAATATTTCCTTGAACTGAGGCGCGCAATGCCTCGCTTTCCACGATGCATCGAGGGATCTTAATCTGTCCTCCACCAAATTGCAGTTGGGCGTCTACCCAATTGATAGGCGACTCTTTTATTTCCGGGACCGAGAGGACTGCAGCAATCGTATTCAGAATCGGCTGCAGTTTGCTCCCTACCTTGATGTTCGCGTTCGTGAAGGTGAAACCCATGTTGCCGGTAAGGTTCTTCTTCAAGCTGACGCCAGTCGTGCCCACCCCTTTGATCTTACCATTGGCGAGAAGGGTTCCCTGATACTGGTCCTTATTCTCTTCGGACATAAACGAGTTAACCACCGGCTTCAGAGGAATTCCGTCCGCTGAAAAGGATAAGTTATAAGCGTAACCCGGCACACCAACATCGATATCGACATCTGCTTTTGCCGGACCGCCGTTCATCGTCATCTGCATCGGGCTGAGCGTGATCCGATTCGTCGCTACCAGACCATTCGCCTGCAGATTTGTAATGGCGATTTCACGTAGAAAAAGCTGACCGATGTTCATCGTGAGCGCTATGCGACCTTTAGGAAGCTTCATCGGCTCTGATTCCTTGTTCGCGTCGGCCGGAACACCCGTTCCAGTTGCGGTCGTCGGAGTTTTCGGTGCCGGGGCACCAGGTTTGCCTAGTTTAGGGGCCGGTGCTGCCTCTTCAGTTGCAGCGTAGAGATTGTAGAACTGCGTCATATCGAGAGAATCCGATGTAATCACAATATCCCCCTGGTAGAAATTCGTATTAGAGAGATCAAGTCGGCCCTTGATCGAGAGCTCGTTCTTCGCGCGGGCGGTGGGCGATAATGTAAACTGCAACTGGCGGAGGTCGTATACGTTGGTGGTAACGGTCGAATCCAACTGCACCTGCACGCTTAGTGGCGCATCGGGCTGAGCTTGCTTTGGATCTTTCACAACCAGATCAGAAATCTTGAAGTCCGCTTTCACCGCCGAACTCGTCGTCGAATTGAGATTCGCGGATGCAGTTCCATTGATTGCAATGCGCACCAGATCTTTTCCACCAATCTTCGGCATGAAAGGACGGACCGCGTTTTCGTTTAAACCGACTAGGCTCATTTCAAGCTGGCCCGCACTGGTCACAGAATTGAATTTCCCCTTCAGCTCGAAACTCCCCGCTGGTTTGCTTCCGAAAACCACTGCGGCCTTCACCAAACGAATATCGGTCACATCACCCTGTAGAGCTAAATCCGAGCTGATCTTCGCAGATAATGGGAGGGGAGCTTTGACCTGGTCCGGTTCAACGATAACCAGATTGGCAATATCCAGCACGGAGGTGACTGCATAACTGTTTGTAGAATTGATCTTCGCTGCCACAGTCCCATTGACCAAAACGGAATTAAGCTTCCTCTCACCGAGACTGGAGGCCTCGAATGGACGCAAGCCAGTTTCATTCAAACCATTGAGCTTGAGATCAAAGGATCCGATCGAGGTGGCGGTGTTCATATTTCCACCGATCTCCAGGGTTCCTCCCTTTTTTTCACCTTGAGCAAGCGCCACAAGCAATTTCCGGATTGTGAGAAGATCACCGCTCTTCTGAATGTCTGCGTCAGAAGTTATGTTGTAGTTTTGAAATTTCGAGTCTCCGAAACGACCGGTTAAATCGTTGATCGCGAAGCTTCCGAGGATCGCCTGGTCCTTGCCGGTCTGTTTAATTTGCCCGTCGAATGTTAACTTTCCGGAACGCACTTCGACATCGGGCATCCGCACCAACTGCAACACTTTTGGTAAGGCCGCGTCGACGGTTGCCTTCAAATTTGCATCCCCCGATGCAACGGCGTAACTGCCAGCCACCGTGAGAACCGCAGCACGCTCACCCCCCTGGGCCAGTTCAATACGGGACTCCTGCAATGTAACTTTGTCGAACTCCGCAATTTGTCCGCGGGTGCTAAGCGTAATATCCGCTCGGTCAATTTTGTTTGAACCCGATTGCGCGCTGAAATTCGAGAGACGTGAGATGAGGTCGAACTGAAGCTGCTTGCCCGCCCCCTTCGACAGGACATTGAGATTTAGATTAGCCCGACCCGCTGCGTTCAGCTCGGGTGCAAACGCTTTCCAGTCAGCGAGATTTAAATTCGTCACTGTCAAACTAAGAGCAGACTCGTCGACCGCCCCATCAGCAGCGCCCCAATTTAACTTCATCGGTTTGGAGAGATTGCCGGCCATCAATGCTTGCCCCTTCTGCGTTGCATCCAGATCAAACGCGCTGATCAATGCGCTCTTGGCGGCGTGATCGACGACAACGTTGTATTTGGCAACCAGATCAACCGGTGGCGTTGTTTGGTTGGTTTGCGTAACGCTGAAAGAATCGGCGCGGAGCTGTCCCTGGATCGCAACGAGTTGTCCCCCTTTGGATATCTCGATCTGATTGGTTGAATTGATTTTCGTGGAACCGAAGTCCATCCCCTTGGATGCACCCACCAGGTTTAAAACGTTTTGATCAATGGAAGCGATCTCGAGGTTGAGCTTCCCTTCCTGCTTCGCGAGGTTCAGAGGACCGCTCGCACGTATTTCACCAAGAGCTTTTCCATTCCGGGCAAACTGCAAAGCAAGAGTCTTCACTTCGGTGGGCGTGAGATCGACATTGAACGCTGCGTTTAACCCACGAAGATCGGCATAGTCTCCACTTACATCTTTGGCCGTGAATTGAGCCTTCCCGGCTGCGCCAGCAGGGGAAAGATCCTGCCCTAACGTTGCACTGAAATTTCCTGAAAGATTTCCGCTCAACAGATTGGGAGTTCCATTGGTGGAGGCACTTTCCATGCGAACATCTGAGGCGAGCTCGATCTTACTTGAGGCACCGTTGCGGAGCTGGTCGATATGCAGATTCAAGTTGCCGAGCTCAGTCACTTCCTGTGTTCCGTCCTTGTGCTTCTTGATGGCCTGGACGTTTCCGTTTTTGATCGTGATGTTGCTGATGTTTAACTTGGGAGGCGCTTCATCCTTGCCGGGTTCCGGCGCAGGTTGATCACTCTTCGTGACGGCATCGACGTTACTCTTTCCATCATCATCTTCGACTATGCGAATGACTGGAGAGATCAAGGTGACTTCATGCACGGTGATGTTGCCACCGATAATATCCATCAAACTATACCGTGCGGTCACTTGGTCGGCTTGCAGAATTGGCTCTCCGGTGGGCGGTTGCACTTTCAACTGCCGCAATTCAACCCGCGAGAATGGACTGATCGAGGCGTCTGCCACCGTTACATCTGCTCCAACCGCTTTGCTGACCCGAGGGAGAATCACTCCTTTGAAGAACGCTGTGCTGGTGACAACGAAATAGAGGACCACAACGAGGATGAGAATGATCCCAAATACGATTCCAAGTTTCTTCCCGAGAGATGAACGTTTCTGTGTTTCTGCCATAATAATGTAATTTTACTTCCGTCTGCGCTGCTTCGGCGCTCAGGCAATCTAGCCGAAATCTCAGACGTGTCATCAGGGACCTTGTTCAATCGGTTGTAGTAGATTTCAATCTTGTCAGCGGGGTTGATGAAGCTTTTTATTCAATGTTAGAGTAGCGCCATGCAATCACTTAAGGATGTTCTTGCCGCGCTCCGCCGGGAAATTGAGGAAGGCATAAGGGGGAACCAACCATTATCGAGCGGCACCCGGATCGAAGCGGATCGAGTGATTGTGAACCTGCAGTTTTCAATCAAGGACAGCGCTGCAAAGAATGGAACTTCCCCGATTCACTTTGAAGTGCAGTCAGGCGAAATCCAAAAGGCCTCCCCTGCCGAGAAGCACTCGCTTTCGGTTGAGTTCAAAGTAGCCGGCGAGGCGACATCCACCACAGCAGTGACTGCTGCCCCTGCTAAACAGGTGTTTGAAAAAGGAATTCCCCTTCAGGGAACGGAAGCGACTCGCGCTCAGGAGCAGCTCGCTCTCGTATTCGGTGCGCCCGGTTTCGACAGCTCCGCACGGGCTACGGTTTTCCGCGAGGTTTTAGGAAATCTTTCGGCGCGAGATGTCCCTGCGGTAGCGGCGGCACTTATTGATTCTCCTCGTCTTCCAATCAAGCCAACCGTCAAGAGCGCCATTGCCCGCCTGGATCGAATATTGAAAAGTGGACCTTCCGGGGTTTCTGACGGTCGTGCCATCGTCGCCAAGTTGCTGGAACGGCATCCTTCCACCGCACTGGTCGAGCTCGTGGCAAAACTCTGGAAATCCCAGGAGGACTGGATCTCCTAAGTCGGCCCCTCCCTATTTTCAGAAAATGGGAGGAAACCGTCCATTAACACCTAAAACAGGAACAAAACTGGTCCCTGTAAGCAGAAACAGGTGCAAAAGAGGGATTTGACCCGAATCAGACCGTGCGACATGGTCAAAAAAGTTTCTAAATCGACCCTGTCGCGCGTGACATAGACAATTTCAGATCCTAAAACGACCCCGTCACGGCCGACAGAGACAATTTCAGGTTCTAAAACGGCCATGTCGCGACCGACATACACCATTTCAGGTTCTAAAATGGTCCCGTCGCGGGTGACATAGTACATTTCAGGTTCTAAAACGACCCTGTCCTGCGTGACATAGACAATTTCAGATCCTAAAATGACCCTGTCACAGCCGACAGGGTGTATTTCAGATCCTGAAATGGGTCCGTCAAACCGGTTCTATCAATAGTTAAAGCTAGTTTAAACCTCCTCAGGCCGGATGGATTCGAGATCCTGAAACGAACAGGTTAGCCCACGGATTCCATCCGCCGGGGGTTGTTCTTGAAACCGGCGGCAGTCCCAGCACTGCCTTTTTGGCTTCTCTGCGACCTGGAAGTTCATAGCTACGAGGATGTGTCTTTTCCGACAAACTTCAATACCGCCTCAGTGCGAGAGCTCACATGAAGTTTTTCATAAATATGCCGGACATGCATCCGCACGGTGTGTGCGCTGATTGAAAGCAATTCACCAATTTCTTTGTATTGAAGTCCTTTGACCAGATGGCTGAGAATTTCATACTCGCGCGCTGAAAGTGCGTCCGTTTGTTTTGACGGACGCTTCTCCTGAAAATGCTCCACAAGTTTGCGGGCGATGAAATGAGACATAGGCGCTCCGCCGGCATGCACCTCCGAGATGGCTTCCAGAATTTTTGTCACCGGGGTCTTTTTCGTCAAATAGCCACTGGCGCCTGCTTTCAAGGAATCGAAAATCTGGTCACTATCCACGTAGGCCGTAAGCATAATCACCTGCATGGTCGGCTGCATGGACCTCAATTTTGAAACGCAGACGATGCCGGATACTTTGGGCAGATTTATATCCGCGAGGAGGACGTCAGGCCATGCCTTTGGCATTTCCTTCAATGCCACCTCTGCGTTGGGATAAGCACCCACGCAACGAAAACCTTCAGCGACCCCAATCAGGGCGACCAGGGTTTCGCGAAACCTGGCATCATCCTCAATGATGGAAACTTTGATGGACATGGTGCGAATAACTAATGATGAAGCTCGAATGACGAACGAATATCTGAATCCGAAGGTCGAGTCAGTTTCACGATCGTTGGAATTTCGTTGTTGGTCATTTGGGCAAGGCGTTCTTTAGCCGGATACTCAACGAAATACGAGTTCCTTTTCCCGGCTCGCTAGCCAACGAGAACGAACCGCCGATATTTTCCATGCGCGCTGCCATGTTGACCAGACCGTTGCCCGCGACCGGGTCTGATTCCATCGCAAATCCCTTCCCGTTGTCCATAATGCCAAGCCGCAAAATGTCGTCTTCGATGTTCAGCAGAATTCGCACTTCCGATGCCCCGGCGTGTTTGACGGTGTTGTGCAATGCTTCCCGGACGACGAGGAATAAGTTATGCCGTATTTCGGATGAAAGCGGATAGGCGGGCAGTTTTGATGGCACATCAAACCCGCAGCGAATCCCGCTCATCTCCAGATAAAGAGGCGCGTTTACCACAAGGTAGTCCGCAAATTTATCCAATGAATCGTTTTTGGGATTCACGGCCCAAACGATGGCATCCAGATTGTCCACCAGCTCGCGGGTGGCCCGGGAAATTTTTCCGGTGCAAGTCTGGACCTCTGCCAGGTTCGCATCTTTTTTGTGGGTCATATCGCTGAGCAACAAAATTTCTGAGAGGCGCACCCCTAAATCATCATGCATGTCCTGGGCGATGCGGGTCCGTTCCTTTTCGATGGCGTGTCGTTGTTCGAGGCGTTCGAGTTTCCGTGCCATGCGTCTGCGTGTGACAAAACGAGCACCGGAGGCGGCGATGGAAAGGCTTCCAACGATAGCAAGAGATTGGAACCACCACGTCTGCCAGTAGTGTGGTTGCAAAGACAACTTCAAACTGGAACCAAGCAAATTCCACACGCCGTCGTTGTTGCAGGCGATGACACGAAAGTTGTAATGGCCTGGACCAAGATTGTTGTAATACGCAATCCGTCGTGTTCCCGCATCCACCCAGTCCGGATCAACGCCTTCCAGTTTGTATTTGAAACGGTTCTTTTCCGACGCCCGAAAACTCAGCGCAGTGTAATGAATCTCCAATTCACCTCGGCCGGGAGGGATTTTCAGTGAAGATGATAAAGGTGACTTCACGCTTTTTTCATCCTTTCTTTTCCATCCTCCATTCTCGATTTTCTTTTTGTCCGCCATGACTTCCTCGATCACGACCGGTGGCGGAGTATCGTTGGTTTTGATTTTTGGATCCGCAATGATCAAACCCTTGGTGGTGGGAAACCAAAGCCGACCATCGCTTCCCTTCCATCCCCCTGGCTTGGACACGTTCGCGCAAATCACACTGACCATTCCGTCCTCCTTGCCATAAGAGGTGCAGGGAATACTCGATATTTCTTTCCGATCGAACTGATCCAGGGCCTTTTTGCTGACGCGCGAAATGCCGTGCAGGGAACTCATCCAAAGATAACCATGATCGTCTTCCAGAATTTCAAGGACCTCGTCATTGAACAAACCATCCCGTGTGCTGTAAGCGGTGAACTTGCCGTCCCGGAACCGATTCAAACCACCGCCTGTTCCAATCCATAAGTTGTTTTCGGCATCATCATAAAGGGCCATTACCAGGTTGTGGGAAAGCCCATCCTGCGTGGTGAAGTTGGCGAATCTCCCCTGCGTTCGCCGTGATAATCCTTCACTGGTCCCCACCCACAGGTTGCCCCGCCTGTCTTCCGAAATGACTTTGATTGCATCTCCAGCCAATCCGTCTTTCTTCGTGAAGTGGATAATTTTTCCATTCTTCAATTGGCCTAAAGAAAGACTCGTTCCGATCCAAAGTGTACTTTCGTGATCTTCATAAAGGACCCGGACCCCAACCGGCTTCAAACCAGCCTTTTCGCCGAAATGAGTCAGAACCCCATTCTTTAGCTGGAATAATCCATCGCCAAAGTCGGTGCCTGCCCAGAGGCTTCCATCCTTTGTCACGCAGAGAGACAGAATCTTTTGATTCGGAATGGAATTGGACATGGCCAGAATTCTTTCTTCATCTTTCCAATGAAATAATCCTCCGCCCCAGGTGCCGCACCAAAATAGCCCGGTCTTATCCTGCAAGACGGACATGACATTGTTGTGGGTCAGGCCCTGCTTCTTGGTGATGGCTGTGAGTGCTTTGTTTTTCAACCGGGTCAACCCATCCTTGCTTCCAATCCAGAAACTTCCCTCACCGTCTTCAAAAATGGAATTGACCAGATCAAAAGGGGCGCCTTCACCGGTCAACTCGGTGACAAAGGTTCCATGCACCATCCGGTTGAGGCCACCGTAGGTTCCGACCCATAGCTCTCCCTTCCCAGCCGTATAGATTGTTTGGACAAAGTTATCCGAAAGGCCGCCTCGATCCTTATCAAAATGTTCCCACGTGTCGGAGGGCTTCCAGGCATCCGTCTTGGAAAGAAACCGGCGTAAGTCTTCCTCCTTGAGCCGGAATAATCCGATGGACGTTCCTACCCAGAGATTCGCTCCATCCTGATAAATCGCCCTGACCGCACTTCCTACCCCCAGCGCAATGTGTGGGATGGAAATCTTTCCCGCCGCGAATCGACATAACCCGCCATCTGTCGCGATCCAAAGATTGCCCAAGTTGTCCTCATGAACCGAACGGACAACATCGTGGGGCAGACCTTCCTTTTGCGTGAACGTATAAAACCTGCCCTCTCTGAATTGGCTCAGGCCTCCGGTCGTGCCGATCCACATTGTTCCGTCCCGACCGTGATAAATGACCCGAACATTGTCGTGCGCCAACCCGTCCGCCCGCCGATAGACCTTGGCGCTGCCCTCGCTTAGCCGCCAGACTCCTTTTTCAGTTCCGACCCACACGTTTCCACTTTGGTCTTCACAAAGGGTGGAAATGTTTTCTCCAGCCAGTTCCGGCACTTCGTGAGGTGCGAACCGCATTCCATCGAAGCGAGCCAGACCACGCCGTGTGCCAATCCAAAGATAGCCATCTCGCGTTTGCAAAATAGCATGAACCGAATCGTGCGGCAGACCATAGTCGCCCTGCCAGGCACGCTGAAGAAATGGGGAATCGGATTTCAGCGCGACCGCACGGGAGCTCCACGGCAGGCACAAAAAGACGACGATGAAAATGGAAATTCCACCACGCCAGAAAGGACAACCAGAGCGGTGGAAAATGTTCATGGGTCGGATCATTCTAGCTGGATGCACCATCGCTTCCAATCAAGATTAAAGGCTGTAACTCCATCTGCATCGGCTGCACTGAAGGGATTTACGCCGGTTAAACCTTAACTCTACCCAATCTCACCCGTTTTTAGCTTCCTTAAATGCCGCCCGGCGTCGACGCAGGTCGGCCAGTTCTTTTCTAACTTCCTGAATGTATTCCTCTTCCAGACTGGCGAGATTCGGACAGTCACGCTTTTCACAAAACCGCTTAAAGCTGCAACTATAACGAAGTTCCAATATCACTCGCATTTCATACCACCAGAAGCTCCAGCCCCGACACCAACGCTCCCAGTAGTTTCCTGATCTCATCCGGGTAAGGTGGAGCTCTCCCAGCGGAACGGGCTTTGGCGAAAATCGAACGCCAAAGCCCGTTGTGGGAATAAGTAGATTATTTAAACGAAGGGCTTCCGGGCCAGGATTCCCAGGATGTTGTCCAGGCTCCGTTTGGGGACGTTTCACTGAGACGTTTCATCAAGCCATCCGTTCCCCGGCCGACGAGTTCAATGCGTCCACCCTGATGACTTCCCGCAAAGAGACTGGATAACGAGACTTGAGGCATGCCCGTAGATTTGACCCAGGCATTGTTGATGATCGCGTAGCTTCCGAACCCACCGCTGCCGATGTAAAAGGCTTCCAGACGCTGACCGGCATGGGGCCAGAGAACAACCTGGGTCAATCCGCTTTCACCGAAGCTCTGCCATCCGGACCACGGACCGTTGTTGGCGGTTTCGAAGAAATGCCACAGTGCTCCGTTAACTCCTGTGCCGAAAATCTCCAGTCGGCCATCTGAATTATTAGCCACCGCCAGACTGGTCATTGTTCCAGCGGGAATAGTGGTAGACTTGGACCAGGCACCACCGGGTGCAGCGTTTTGACCGTAAGCGCCCACGGCACCCCCTGCACCAGTGTAGAAGACTTCCAGGCGTCCGTCCTGATGCCGTCCCAACGCCACCTTCGTGATGCCGGTTTCATTGAAACGCTGCCAGCTTGACCACGGACCGTTATTGGATGTTTCCCACAAATGCCACAACGCTCCATCTGTTCCAGCAGCAAACACTTCAATACGTCCGTCGGAACTGTTGCCGACCGTCAGGCTCGTTACTGCCGCTCCAGGGAAACTGGCCGGGCCGTTCCAGAAACCATTGATGATGGCATAGCTGAAAACAGCATTGTTGGCCCCAATCACGAAAGTTTCCAGACGTCCGTCTGCGTGCTTGCCAGAAACCACCTGGGAATACTGCGAGCCGCCAAAATTGGCCCAACTTGACCACGGACCATTGTTGGAGTTTTCCCACACATGCCAGAGCGATCCAGTTGACCCGACACCAAACACTTCCAGCCGTCCGTCCGCATTATTCGCGGTGCCGGGATTGGGACTGGTCCCATTGCCCGTAGCACTCGGCGTCATGAAAGAGGAAGCTACGTAACCAGGCGTTCTCCGTTGCGCAACCCCGGTTCGCATAGGGCCCCCATTGTAGTTTTCCGTGATCAGGTTCGGATGAACGTTGTCACCGGGACAGGCCGTTGAGACCACTTTCTTGTGCCCATCCAGGAAACCGACCGTTTTGTTGCAATAAGTGCCGGCACCGTAGGGCGACCAACCTGCAGGCATACGCCAGGCAATAGTATTGTAATACGAGTTCAACATTTCTGGGGTGGGTGAATGGTTGTAAGGCGGATGGAAATAGCCCAGTAAGGTAAAGCCGAAACTATTGGCATTGCAGGCGTCGTGAATACCTCGTCTCAAGGTAGTCGTTGAATTGACTCGTCCTTCGAAAATGTTTCCCAGTTTATCGAAAAGAAAATGATACCCGATGTCGCACCAGCCATTTGCATCCATGTGATAATTTTGGACACCTCGAATTTTCGGTTTAGAGGTTTCGATGCTCGTCGTGCTCCAGTCGCTGGACGCAGCGGTATGATGAACGATCGCGCGGGTGAGGGCAGTCATGGTAGTGACGCCGCAGTTGGGAGCGCGTGCCGCCCAACAAGCGCGATCGCAGATGGTTGGCTGTGCGCCGGGAGTGGTTTGAGCTTCCAGATTCGCGGTAACAAACAGCGCAAGGGAGCCGATGAGTAATGGGATGGGATGCTTTGCTTTCATGAGGGTTTGGATTTTAATTTTCATTTTTACTGTGATTTAGGGGTTGTATTGGTAACCGCAGGTCCATCAGCGTTGTTCGGAAATACATCAGGCCTGAACTTTTCTATGGGCTGATGGCCACGAAGTTAGGAAATTCTGAGGAACTCCGCTATTACCTCTATCGGCTATTGGGTGAGAAGAAAAAAAGGTTGGTAGCCGACCGGCTATTTGGGTTGAACCCCCTCTTCGTCCGTGGCCTCGCCACTCCGTTCAGCAGCCGCGCTGTTGACCGCGTCACTGTGTGAAACGAAGAATAAGATCAGGGTGGCAGTCGAACTTGCAGTCGCATCGTTGTTCCGGTTCCGTGTGCGGTGGACAATCGCAATGTGCCGCTGATCTCCTCCGTTCGTTTGCGCATATTTTGCACACCATTGCCGAAACTTCGAACCTGCTCCTGATCAAAACCCTTTCCGTCATCCTGAACCTCGATCGTCAGACCTTGACTTGTGAAAGAAAGCCGGAAAATGACCAGTGTGGCTCCGGAGTGTTTCACGATGTTGTTGAGAGTTTCTTTGACCACCAGGAGTATGTGATGCCGCACCTCGGAGGATACGGCGTGGTTCGGTAAAGACTGCGGGACCTCCAATCGAAGTCGAATCGATGTCGCTGAGAAAAACATTTCCACCCGTTCATAGAGATAATTCGCCAGTCCATCCAACGAATCATTCCTGGGATTAACCGCCCAGATGATTTCATCCAATCGGCTCCCCATTTCGCGGGCCGCAGAACCTTGTTTGATCAAATGTTTCTCCAGCTCTTCGGGTGAATGCTTACTCTTGCGCGCCAGATCGTTGAGAAGCAGCACTTCGGTGAGCTGCGCCCCCAAATCATCGTGAACGTCTCGCGCGATGCGACTGCGTTCCTTCTCGACCGCATGTTGTTTTTCGAGAGCAGCCACCTTGCGATGCAGACGCCTTGTGGAAGCATATCGCACGATCCCCGCGACGGCACCGATTCCCACAACGGCCTGCAACGTCAGAAACCACCAGGTCTGCCAAACGTGGGGCAACACCACTACATTCAAGGCGGCTCCGCTTTCGTTCCAGACGCCATCGTTGTTGCAGGCCAGCACGCGGAAGCGAAAGGTGCCGTGGCGCATTTGGGTATAATACGCTACCCGCCTTTCTCCGGCATCGACCCAGTCCGCATCCATTCCCTCGAGCTGATACTTGAAGAGCACCTTCCTCGGATCACGAAAACTGAGCGCCGTGTAATGGAACTCAAGATCACCCCGGCCAGGTTCGATGATCATTGGATCGGGTGATTCCTCGAACGTTGAAGCTTCAGAACTGGTCATTGGTATGAAAACTTTTTTGTCGGCTATCACTTCCTCAATGAAAACGGGGGGTGGTTTGGAGTTCGACTTCAAGTCGGCGTTGGGATCGACCACCACCAAACCTTTTGTCGTAGGAAACCAAAGTCGTCCGTCGCGAGCCTTCCATCCCGCGGGCTTTGCCACACTGGTGCATTCTGCACTTAGCATGCCGTCACGTTTTCCGAACGAAGTGCAATTCAGCCTCTCAATCAATCCTGTGTCCAACTCATCAAATTGTTTCTTTTCAATTCTAAAAACTCCATTCCGGCAACTCATCCACAGATACTTGGAATCATCTTCGAGGATTTCGTGAATATCGTCGCTAAACAATCCATTTGCCGTCGTGTAATTGTGAAATTTACCATCTCGATAACGATTCAACCCGCCGCCCGCAGTGCCAATCCAAAGGTTCGTAGCGCTGTCGCAGTAGAGTGAATGCACTGTGAGTTTGGGAAGACCGTGAGAGCTGCCTAAACTGGTGAACTGGCCATCCCGGAGGCAACTTAAGCCATCGCTGCTCCCCACCCAAAGATTACCCTCCACATCTTCCACCACCGCTCGAACGGTGTTTCCCGCCAGCCCATCATTGACGGTGAAGCAAGTGAACGTGTCATCTCTCTTGAGGACAAGGCCCTCACTCGTGCCAATCCACAGGTTGGATTGCTTGTCCTCATAGATGACGCGAATGACAGCGCTATTCAGGCCTTCCTTTTTTCCATAGGGCTTAATGATATCATCCTTGAATTGATACAAACCGGCGAGATAATCGGTTCCCACCCAGAAGTTGCCTTTCGCATCTTCACCCAAAGCCAGCACCTGGTTGATTGGATGAGAAGTCTTTTGATCATATACTGTTATCTTGCCTTTAAGCATCCGGTGGACGCCCCCACCCCATGTTCCAAACCAGATCGCGCCATACCGGTCCTCACGCACTGACATGACATTGTTGTGAGCCAACCCGCTGGCCTGAGAGTAGGTGGTAAAATGTTGCACCGTGAGGCGGTGCAACCCGTCCTTAGTGCCAACCCAGATATTTCCTTCGGTATCTTCGAGCAACGCGGAAACAACATCGAAGGACGCCCCATCAGAAGCAGTTTCCCGAACCCATCGGGTTCCAGACAACCGGCAAAGACCACTTTGGGTACCGACCCAAATAGTCCCGCGGCTATCCTCCAGGCAGGCCGTCACACGATGATCGATGAGCCCTTCTTCCTGGGTAAACTGACTGGTTCTGCCAGCGTACGAAATAGCCAGACCTACATCCGTTCCCACCAATAAATCACCTCTCTTTCTCCAGGCAAAACTCCGAACGTATTGAGTAGCGGGGATATCCTGTGTTGCCACAAAATTGGTAGTGACTTGAAGATTGCTGATCTGGTTGATCCCGGCAGCAGTGCCGATTCCAAGGTTCCCTGCCGTGTCCTCGCAAATGGCGCGAACAACATCGTGAGACAATCCCTTTGCCGTGTTGAAAGTCGTAAATTCATTATTCATAAACCGGCTCAGCCCGGTCGTTGTGCCGATCCAGATGCTTCCATCCCGGCTCGCAAAGAGAGAGCGAATGGAATTCCCCGCGAGCCCGTTCGTAGTGGTAAACAAAGTAAATTTGCCTCGATGGATCCGGACCAATCCCGCGTTGTATGTTCCAGCCCACAGGCTGCCGTCCAAGCCTTCACAGAGACTGTAGATGAACGGGTTCTTTATTTCGGGAGAGGTTTTCTCATTGAACACTTTGAATCTTACACCATCAAATCGCGCGAGCCCTCGCTGGGTAGCCATCCAGATGTATCCATCCCGCGTTTGAAGAATCGATTGGACCGAACTCTGAGGCAATCCATCTTCGTGTTGCCAGGTTCTTGAATGATAGGTACAGGCGCGTGGAAGAGGCTTGGGTTTATCGGTGACGAGAATGAGCTTTCGCGCGGAATCCCCAAAACGTCCTCTCCATTCTTCGATCATGCGCCAGGCAAACGGATAGATCCCTGCAACGTCTGGAGCATTACAATCAAAACTGAATGCGACGGTCTCACCGGACGCTATCGCCGCACGCGGAAGCTCCACTCGAGTATGGTCTCGCCAGAATTGTGAGTCATCGGGGCTTAACGAACCAAGCCAATGCGGCGAGTCATCTCCGGCAGTCCATGTATCGGCGCCGGTATTGCGCAACGTCACGACGACACGAAACACCTGTCCGGTCTGGATAGTGTCAGGAGCATCGAACTGAACAAGCTCTGCATTATTGTTCGGAGCTGGCAATGAAGCCACCGAGGCTGGCTTGAGCGACTGGCCAGCCGCTATGGAAGTGCAAAGACCCAGATAGAGCAGAAACACAGAATGCAGGATCCGCCTTCTGAGTTGTCTACCGGGATTCATGCGGCCAGTTTATAATCAATGCATTCTCGTTCCAAGCATGAGATCGTTGGTCAACAAATTGGTTGGAGTCATCTCCCGGAGATAATCAATGTCATCGACAGCTTGAAAATCCAGTTCGGCCTGGCTCGGAGCAACCGCGGTGGTCGGCTCTGGCGAACCAGTTTGAGACTTCTTCCCACCGTGAATAAATGCCACGCAAGCGAGCAAGGACAATAGGAGCACCATGTGTTTTTGAAAAGAGTCGAGCGCTTTCTTCATCGATGGCGTCGCAGATCATGAAAACTCCCCTCCCCGTACGGAACGAAGAGAGGAGCTTTGTGTGAGGCTTGAATTCGAACTTATGCCTTATGCCTTATGGCTTGTGCGCGTATTGGATGTAATCCAGATTCCCGCCCAACCCTGCCTGCACGATATAGGAGCGATCGAAATCCGTGCGACTATCCCAGAATGTTCCCGTTCCGCCGCCGCCGAAGGTCGCGCGCCACTCCGGCCAGGCGTTTTTGCGATAGACGATGTCACTCTTCAGATCCCCGTTGAAATCTCCCGTCATCACAAGTGATGTGGCGACGTCGAAATCAGCCGCGCCATCACCCATTGTGCTGTATGCGACATCTCCCCATGTCACGCGCCATTCGGTCCAACCCGTCTTCCGGTAGGCCAAATCGGTCTTGCCGTCACCGTTGAAATCCTGGGCAAGATGGATCTGCCCCGACACATTGAAATCGGAGGCACCTTCGCCCCACTGGCCCGCACCGCCGGTTCCGTAGTTGATGGTCCAAACGCCCCAACCAGTCTTGCGCCAGACGATGTCTTTTCTGCCGTCGCCATTGATGTCGACAACAAATTGGATTTGGTTAACGCCAGTCCCATCGAATTGACCATTGTTGTCCAGGAAAGTTCCAGTGGCTCCGCCACCGAAAGTGACGCGCCATTCCGCCCAGCCCGATTTACGATAGGCGAGATCGGTCTTTCCATCACCATTGAAATCCCCAACTGCATGGCGTTGCCCATCGGCCACGAAGTCCGTTCCGTTCTCACCGATCGCGCCGGTTGTTCCATTTCCATACGCAATGACCCAGTGCCCCCAACCGGTTTTGCGGATGGTAATGTCTTCACGGCCATCTCCATCAAAGTCACCAACAAAATGCACCTGACCGCTGCTGGACCCGTCGAAATCAGTGCGGTTATCACGTAGCGTTCCAGTCCCACCGCTACCGAACGTCACACGCCATTCCGGCCAACCGCTCTTGCGATACGCCAGGTCGGTCTTGTTGTCGTTGTCGAAATCACCGACGGCATAACGCTGCCCGCCATGGGAAAAGTCCGATGCGCCTTCGCCGATCGTCCCTGTGGTATTGCCGCCATAATTGATTCTCCAAACACCCCATCCGGTTTTGCGCCACGCAATGTCACTTTTGCCATCACCATTAAAGTCGCCGGAAAAGAACGCCTGATTGCCCCGAGTATCGAAGGTGGCATCATTATCGATCAGATAGCCGACAACGCCTGACCCGTAATAGACGACCCAACTGCCCCAATTCACTTTGCGCCAGGCTATATCACTTTTGCCGTCGCCATCAAAATCGCCAACTGCCTGTGCCTGATTCGGAAAAGCTGGCGGCGGAGGCGGAGGGACGATCCCGTTTTTACGTTGGTTGATGGCATCGCGAGCCGGACCGCCAGCGCGATTATCCGTAATGTAAGGGCCATAAATAAGATCGCCCGGGCAGGCAGTCGCTTTGACTTTGCGATGGCCGTCGAGATAGCCCACTGAGTTCCCGTTGTAAGTCCCCGCTCCGTAGGGTGACCATGCTGAAGGCATCCTCCACGCGATGACGTCGTAAAGCGCGTTCATCAGGGGAGTGGTCGGCTGGTTCGCACCACCTGGCCGGTCCGGATGAAACCAACCGAGGCAGGTGAAGCCAAAGCTGTTTCCATTATTGCCATCGTGCGCTCCCACTGGAAGCCCCGTCATCGAGTTTTTTCTGCCTTCGAATACGTTGCCGTATTTATCTACCAGGAAATGATAGCCAATGTCGCACCAGCCCCTGCCGTCTATATGCAGGTTCTGCACGGCACGCATGTAGGACTTTGAGGATTCGTAACCAGTAGAGTTGTATTCGTTGCCAGCAGTGTGATGGATGATGGCGCGATTGAGGACACTGATGTTGCCAGTGCAACTGGTATTGCGCGCGCCCCAGCAGGAGCGTACGCAAATATTGGGTTGGGGACCCTGACCTCCATAGCTGTCCGCACCGGTGGCGACCAGCCCAACGATTGCGCCAAACAGTCCGAGGAGGGCACGTTTGTGAGTTTTAGTGTTCATATTTGAGTTTGAGTTTTTCTGGGTTCCCGCAAGCTAGTGAGACGGGTATCTCTCACGAAAAGAATTTGCGGGTGTGACGGAGAGATTAGGAGAGTGGCGCTGCTCCAGCCATCGGCTTTAAGCATCACTTCGATGCATCAACTGCTTTGTAAACCGCGAAAAACTATGACGAACGTATTAGAAGCATTTTTCGTACTGCGAAATTGCCGTGCTCTGCGGTGGGTCACCTATTAAGGAATTTTACCACCGCTTCGGTGCGGGAGCGGACATGAAGCTTCTCGTAGGTATTATGAATGTGCGTGCGCACGGTAAGAATATTGATTCCGAGTTGGTCCGCGATTTCTTTGTATTGAAAACCTTTGGCCAGGAGATTGAGAATCTCCAGCTCACGTCTGGTTAGATTTTCAGTTTCGTTCACCGCCGGTTTCTCCTGCTGAAAGTAGTGAACCACTTTGCGGGCAATGCTGTTGGTCATTGGCGATCCACCACGCTGCACGTCTTCCAAGGCAGCAATGATCTCGGCTGGTGAGGTGTGTTTCAGGAGATAGCCGACCGCACCCGCCTTGAGTGACTTGAAGATGGCCTCCGTGTCGAGCTGCACCGTAAGCATGATCACCTGCAGCCCAGGTCGCATGGCCTTTAATTTGGCCACACATTCTATTCCCGACATCTCCGGAAGGTTGATGTCCATGATCAACGTGTCCGGCCACTTTGCGGGCATCTGCTTCAGTGCCGATTCGGCATTGGCGTAGGCAGCAATGCATTGGAACCCCGGACTGCCATTGATCAACACACAAAGGCTTTCACGGATCCCGGTGTTGTCCTCAACGATGGCTATTTTGACAGGCATGGAATCGGATAGTCAGGCAGACGATACACTTCAAGCACGTAATCGCACTCACGGGTCCGTAACGGCCCCCCAAGGTAACAATCCATAGTGAATAATTTCACTATTTTTGAAATTTTCGGAGGACGCGAGAGGACGATCAATCTTGAAGACAAATTCCCGCAAATCCAAACAATCGAGAGCGTACTCGGCGTGTTAGGGAGCTGCTCGAAAAGTCGGTTGCCTTGGTTAGCCTTTGCGAAACTGCTCCGACACCAGGCGGTAGAGTTCTATATCTGCCTGGTTGATTTCTTCAATCCTCGCGATGTGGCGAGGCTCCCAAGGGAGAAGGCGTGCCGTGTCTTTGACGTTTTTCTTTTGGTAGCCGTTGAGTGTCCATCCGAAGGTTTTCGTATAGCGCCCCAGCGATTCGTCAAAAGCTTCAGTTAATCCAATTTGGATGGAGCGTGCGATGATGAGATCAAATGCTTTTCGGGCGGCTTCTTTATGGTTCTGCCGAATCCTTGGCGCATAATCTTTATTCCCAAGGATTAATCGGGTTTGCCAGTTCGTAGTGCCGTTGATGTCTTTCCACAAAAAATCGTCCAGGTTGAAAGTGGCAGGAGGAAAACGCTCCAGCAAGTTAGCGGTTTTCCCCTCGCTGACATGTTGGCAAAACGATTGTACGTGCGGAACCGGTTCCCGGAAGAAACAAACGGTGGGCATTGAATCGACACGGTCGATCCCGGTGATCGCGGGGGCATGTCCTGTGACCAGCTTCAAGGAGGCCTGCTCTTCCGGCGGCAACTGATGATACCTCGGAATATCATTCTTCGGATTGCCGATAAAATGAAATCGGTTGGTGGGGTATTGTTCTTCCAGAATCTGGGTGAAGGTGGCTCCCGCAGTCTTTGGTATGTGAAGGAAACGAAGCATTTGTTTGATTTCGATCGTTTAGATTGCCAAATACTAAGGGGCAACCTCGAACGTTGACAACTTGTAAGGTTGGCCCTGACAAAAAAAAATCCACCGACAAGGCGGTGGATTCTCCAAGCAGAGCTTGAAATTTTAGAGGCGGCGTTCCTTAGTTGGAAGCGGCGGTTTGCGAGGACGATTCGCACTCGCTGCTCACCCATTGGATCGCGTGGCGAACCAGCTGAGCTGCATTTTCCAAATTCAGCTTCTCTTTGATGTGGGCGCGATGGGATTCGATCGTTTTCACGCTAAGATGAAGCTTTTCAGCGATTTCAGCAGTGCTCGTTCCACGTCCCAAAAGATTGAATACTTCCAGTTCGCGATCACTGAGCAGGTCGATCGGAGAAGAAAGGGCACAATCCTGCCGGCCGCTAAAGCGGTTCAACAGCTTCGTTTCCATGCCGGCACTGATTGCAACCTGGCCAGCCAGCACCTTGCGCAATGCAGCAATCACCTTTTCAGGAGCTTCTTGCTTCATCACATATCCGCTGGCACCAGCACGGAGGGCACGTGGGGCATACATGGTTTCATCATGCATGGACAAGATCAGCACGATGACTTTCGGAAATTGAACCCGGATATTCTTAAGAACCTCGATGCCGCTAGTACCATTTAAGGTCAAATCCAGAAGGATTGCGTCAGGATTGGTTTTTTGAACCGCGTTGATCGCTTCCCGGGGATCACTTACCTCCCCGCAAACGGTAAAATCTTTTTCGGCATTGATCATGGCTGCAATGCCTTGGCGTAAAAGCGGATGGTCGTCGATGATAAGGATTCGTGAAGGGCTCTTCTTGGTCATACGGCCATCAAAATCTACTTCTAGCCCCTATATAGCGAACCAATTCGTCTGAAGAAAACCCCGTTTGATCGGTACAGGTTTCCGCTGAGTTCATTGTGAGAAACAGTAGCAGCCCATTCACCACCACCACTACCGGGCCAATTTGGGAGCCCGTCTATTTGGGGAGTGACTTCGTGAAAAGACGCAACCAGTTGCCAAAAAATATTCCGTCAATATCAGCGGCGCTATAACCGCGGATTGCCAGAATATCCTCCAGCTTATGAACATCGGCAATGGTGCCGATAGCGCCGGGCGTCTGCTCATTCCCAAACCCTCCATCGAGGTCCGTGCCAAATGCGCAGTGACCGGCGTTTCCGGCAAGTTGGCAAATATGATCTATTTGATTTGCCACTGACTCAATTGCTACCTCTTCTGGCTTGGTTTCGCCCCGCGTCCATCCAGGGTGCAACATGCGTGCATCAAAGGAGGTTCCGATGACGGCATCTCTCTGCAATAGCAACTTAATCTGTTGATCGGCCAATTGACGGTCGCCCGGAACAAGAGTGCGACAGTTATGATGACTGGCGATGGTCGCGCCACTAAATTGCTCTAAGGCCTGATAGAAGGACCGATCCGAAAGGTGGGTGACGTCGAGTATCATTCCCATTCGTTCCAACTCTTTTAGCAGGCACAAGCCTTGGTCGCTTAATGGCCCGTCAGTTGCAGTGCCGTAAGCATACTGCCCCCGACCATAGTGAACGGGTCCGACGGCGCGCAAACCATCCTCCCACCATGCTTCTACCTGTTCGGGTCCCAGAATTGGGTCTGCCCCTTCCATTCCGATAATGATACCGAGAGGCGTGGTGGCCGGGCTCTTCTGCCACTGTTCCCAATGAGCTTTGAGCTGGGGTGCCGTTTTGACGATGCGAAGGTGTCCTTCTTTTTCAAGCAAACGATAATACGCAAGCTGCCCCTGCGCGTGCGCAAACGCGATACGTTGGTCAACGTAATCCAGATCGACACGCTTGAAGGGAGCACGAATCTTTTTCTCAGGACCGCTTCGAGCAATGAGTGTCGCAATGCAGAGGGGCACATGGGCGCGCTTTAACTCCGGCAGGCAAACCGTGCTATTGCCGCGCGATAGCTCGTCGGTCAATCCAGCTTCGGCCGCGCGGATCTGCTCAATGCTTTGGAGCAGGTTGCGATTGAACGACAACGCATTCCAGGCAAGGTCCAGATGAGCATCAATTAGCGGCCGCATGCGGGGGGATTATGCAGAAGCGGCGAAATGGTTCCACAAGTTACTTTTACGGAATCCTATTTTCACCGGAATCAAACCGGGCTATGGCTACTATCTTGGGTTCGCTTTCCCGAGGATTCTGCCGCCCTATCAAACCATAAAAAGTGTCACCATCGAGGGATTCAGTTCTAAATAATTCATCTGTGACCCGCTCCATCTCGTGACGAAAAGCGATCAGAATCTCCTTGGCTTCCTGGTAGCAACGATCCAGCAACTTCTTCACTTCTTCATCAATTTCGCGCGCGGTCTGTTCACTACAATCCCGTTGTAAAGGCTGATCACTGGGCAGGTAGGTGTTTTGCCGCTGGGCAGAACGAACCATGCCCAATCGTTCATTCATCCCGAAAAGACACACCATCTGCCTGGCCATGGCAGTGGCTCGCTCGAGATCGTTTTCAGCCCCCGTCGTGATCTCATCGAACACCACCTCTTCCGCAGCGCGACCACCCAACATGCCGCGAATGCGGTCGTTCAATTCAGAACGCGTCAACAGATACTGCTCATCCGTCGGCAACTGCATGGTATAGCCGAGTGCCGCGCGACCACGAGGGACGATGCTGATCTTATGCACGGGATCGGCATGTTCACTGTGGGCGGCGACAAGGGCATGCCCTACCTCATGGTAAGCCACCCGACGCTTTTGTCCGTCTGTCATGCGCCGGGTCTTGCGTTCGGGGCCCGCCACCACTTTTTCGATCGCCTCTTCCATGTCGTTCTGGGCGATCTCAGTCGCTTTTCTACGGGCTGCGAGGAGAGCGGCTTCGTTCACGGCATTGGCAAGATCGGCCCCGGAAAAGCCAGGGGTGGATTGCGCGATACGACGCAGATTCACGTTCATCGCCAAGGGGGTTCCCTTTGTATGAACTTTCAGAATTGCTTCCCTCCCTTCCACATCAGGTGCATCAACGATGACTTGCCGGTCAAATCGACCTGGTCGTAACAACGCGCGATCCAGCACTTCCGGACGGTTCGTGGCAGCCAGAATAATTACGCCCACATTTGCCTCGAACCCATCCATCTCCACGAGCAACTGGTTCAAAGTCTGCTCACGTTCATCGTTGACCGTTCCAATATGAACGCCGCGCTGGCGCCCAATGGCATCCAGCTCATCAATGAAAACAATACAGGGTGCTTGCAGCTTGGCCTGTTGAAACAAATCACGGACTCGTGCCGCCCCAACACCGACAAACATTTCCACAAAGTCACTGCCCGTCAGATAAAAAAATGGGACCTTGGCTTCGCCTGCTACAGCCCGGGCTAATAAAGTTTTCCCGGTTCCAGGGGGGCCCACCAGCAGGACCCCTTTCGGGATTTTGGCGCCGATCGCTTTATAGCGTTGCGGGTTCTGTAGAAAATCGACGACCTCGTGTAATTCGAATTTGGCTTCCTCACATCCGGCGACGTCATTGAAATTTACTTTCGTATCCTTATCAGCCACCAGCTTAGCTTTGCTTTTCCCAATGCTGAGGACCGATTGCCCTCCGCCGGCCGACATCTTGCGCGTAATCCAGACCCAAAGGAATATCATCAAACCAAGTGGAAGGATCCAGGCGATCAACATTTGCGAAAGCAGACTTGGTCTTACTCCGCTGAACTCGACATTCGCCGCCTCCAATTCCTCAACTAACTTCGGATCCTCAACCCGGACCGCCCGAAACATAAAAGTCCCATCGCTTTTGGCTTCTTGTTTCTGCGTAGGTAAAAGCGCTCCCCGCCCTTTGTCCGAGGTCTGGGGAGGGGTGGCACCGCTTCCCTGGCTAATCACAGCTTGATTGGTCTTGATGGTCCCAGTGATCTGGGTTTCGCGAACGGCCACATCTATCACCTGCCCCTTGGCGAGATGTCCTTTGAACTGACTGTAGGAAATCGTTTGGACCGCAAACTCGCCGAAAGCTCCCTGCCAAACCCAAAGCATCAGCAGCATCAACGGGACATACCACAATGGAAACCTCCACGGTGAACCAGCCTTCCCCTGCTCTTTGCCTGGTGGGCTTTTTTTCATTTCATCTACCTGAGCATCTTAAAGATGCATTTCATTTTCGATTACGCTAGGGCTCCCGCCCCTTGCGGTTCAGTAATCCTGGCGGTGCCTTCTCCTTCAGAAGTGCCGCTTGAAAATTGTGCTCCGACCACTATTTTCGGCCCATGCCGATTTACGAATTTCATTGCGCGCAATGCGAACAGGACAGTGAAATCCTGGTTCGCTCCAGTAATTGGGAAGGAACTTCCTGCCCAGCATGCGGCTCAAAAAAACTGTCAAAGAAACTCTCGACCTTCGCCTCAAACGTCACCGGACAAAGCAGCGCTGGACCCTCTTGTTCTGGCGTGTCCAGTTCCTGCGGTCGTTGCGGAACCGGCGTTCCCCACTCCCATTGATTAAGCAGACGCATTTTGAGGCGGTTCTCGTTACCGTGAAAATCCGAAATCTCCCGCAACTGCAGATCGGGGCTGTGCCCATCTCCCGAAGGCACTTGTAATTTAACAGCAGCGCAATTGTGGCAAAAGCCTCGACCAACCGTTGGGCCCGGCCCTAATATCCCGCCGCCCGTGGGCGTCCAATGTTCATATCCTATCTTCAGCGTTGTAGCCTGGGATCCGCGTTGATCCTGTCCGTGTTCTTCGGATGGCCCACAGCAGTCGAAGCGCAATCGGCCAATCGATTACAACTACTCTGGAGTCAAGCTCCCTTCACGCAACCTTACCTCACTACCAACGAATTGCCGTTCGAACGTGGTATGACTTACAACCCGGTGTCACACCGGATCCTTGTAGCCAGCCGGGCAAATCAGATATACGTCCTCAATCCCGAAGACGGCGCTTTACTGCATCAGTTGAACATGACTGGAGTAGGTGGAGCGACCAATGGACAATATCCCATCTTAATGATTGAAGCGGCTGAGGATGGTGCCATTTACGTCGGAAACCTCAATACCTCCAGCCTGACTCCGCGATTTCGGTTGTATCGTTGGGCGAATGATAATTCGACCACCCTTGCAACGCTGGCATTCGGCGGTGATCCAAGCCCGGGCACTGGCAAGCGTTGGGGAGATTCCATGGAACTGCGCGGTGCCGGAACCAATACCCAGGTTCTCATCACTCCACGCGATGGAAGTATTGCCTCTCTGCTCACCACAATCAACGGAACCACCTTCACCGCCCGCACGATCAATCTAACAGATACTCCTTCGGGTTATGCCGCATTGGGCCTGGCCTTTGGACCCGGAAATACGTTCCTCGGCACGACTCACACCAATCCGGTGCGACAAATCACCTTCGACCTCACCACCGGAATCGGGGTGACAACTCGTGTTTATAGCGATCAGGAGATCCCAGTGAACATCTGCCCAATCGGTCTGAGCCGTGACTTTAAGTATTTCGGTGGGATACACGTCTTTAGCCCAAACCACTTGCGCGTCTATGACCTCGGCCCAACCAATGGATTTCCGATCCTGATCGGATCCACGAATTTTCCTGCTAATAATCCCAACACGCATACCGGGGCCGGTTCAGTGTCGTTCGGAACCAATACCGTTTATGCCTTGGATTCCAACAATGGGTTAATGGCTCTACGCATTCTGCCACCGACTGCTCCTGTGATTGAAGAAATGGGACTGTCAGCCAGCCAAACTGTGCTGATGCGTGGGCGCGGCTCGCCAGGTTACTACACGGTGGAGACCAGCACGACGCTGACTAACTGGTTTTTTGCAGGGAATGCCTTGATCCATACCAATGGTTTATTCGACCACACCAATTCCTATACGACCGGTTCGAATCGTTTTTACCGACTAACCTCTCAGTGACCAGTGTGGTCCAAAAAGGGTACCTGTGACGATGATTATCCGGCCCCTCCGTGGACCTTCGCATCAGTCCGATTCTGCCCTGGGCTGAGCTCGCCCCGTCAGAATTGTTTTATTACAAGACATAGGGCCCGCCGGTATCACCCATTCAGGGCCTCCCCGAACGACACCACAAAATCAATCTGTAACGTTTTCCCGGGATGATCGATCGTCAGTAAACCATTATCAACGCGCAGCATGTTACAACAAAACGCCGTCTCTGAGTTAAGAGGCCACCAGAGGATTCAGGAAATTCTCCAGATCTTAAACGACGGAAAGCCACATCAGGCGGGACGCATCGCGTTTCAACTTGGCGTCAGTGCCAGGACCATTCGCCGCACTTTGCATCAGATGCGTGATGACATGAAAATGCCAATCCAGGTCGGAACCAAAGGATTTTTCATAGAAGGCGCACTTCCCATGAACTCACCAATGATGCGCCAGCCAGAACACTCCAACGCCTGAGCTGAACCGAATCTCAAAAATACAGCCGCATTTTGGAAACAAAATGCGGCTGTTTCGTTTCCAGATTGTCCGGGGAAACGGGCAACATGCAGTTCCTGAAGCCTGGTGCTGCTTCGCTACTCCGTTCAGCTGGAGAGCTCTTTATCCGAACAGGCAGCGCCTCCAACCAGGAGAACCTCCCGCACACAAAATCAAAGTTTTTGGTGAATGAGATCGCATTGTTGGAGGAGGACCAATCCGTTTAGATAAACCTATCCGCCACCCAACAGACGCAAGCTGACTGAACCATGATACCAATATTTGAATTGACGGAAATTCACTGTGAGGCCGCAGATCAATCACCCTCCCTCCTGCGTTGATATAATCACGAGTTTCAGAAATCACTTTCCCGCAAACACCTGACCTCGACCCGAAACCTAGAAAAATATGATAAACAAAACACACTTCCGCAAAGTAACTGTCGCCATGGGACTCGCACTCCTCAGCGTCACCTCCATCGTTCAGGCTGGCCAGGGACCAATGCCTACCATCTGCACACGTTCCTGCTGGGGCGCACGCGCACCGCAATGTTCCATCACACAGATGTCTTCGCTCACCCGCGCAATTATTCATCACACTGGTGCCAACGCTGAATACTCATCGAACTACGAAACATCGAAATCCAAATGCCGCAGCAATCAGGCTTACGTCATGGACAGCCTCGGCTATTGCGACGCTGATTATCATTTCTACGTCGACGCAGCCGGGAACTTGTTTGAAGGTCGTTCCGGCTCCATGAGCAGCCTGCCCCGCGGTTCCCATGACGGCTGTAACGCCAACAGCTTCGGATTCGCTGCCCTCGGCTACTTCCATCCTCCATATAACAACCCTTTCACCAGTGCAATGCGCAGCAGCCTGGAAGCTGTCATTGCCTGGAGAATGCCTTCCGCCTGGTCAGCAACGGGTTCTGGAGCTTACTGCAGTGTTTCATCTGTTGGCACGATGGACGGTCATTACAAAGTTAAGTCCACCGCTTGCCCCGGAGACGGCATCATTCCTTTGATCCCGAGCATGCGCACCGGCGTCATGAACCGCAAAGCTGGCACCCCTGTTACCTCCGTCATTGTCGACAACAGCAGTGCTGGATTCAGTGTCGCCACAACATGGGCAACTGCGAGCTCCTCCACCGATAAATACGGTGCTGATTACCGCTATCGCTCCACCACGCCAGTCAGCGATAACGCCACCTGGACCGCAAGTATCGCCTCTGGAACCAAGAACGTCGCGGCATGGTGGCCCGAAGGTTCAAACCGTTCCACCACAGCGGCGTACCATGTTGCGCACTCCGGGGGCACAACGGTTGTGACCGTCAATCAGCAGGCGGGCGGCGGCCAATGGAATTCCCTCGGTAACTTCAGCTTTGCTGGCGGAACCACCACGGTTCGCCTCTCCTGCTGGACCACCACAGGCTTCATCGTCGTCGCTGATGCCATCAAGTGGCAATAATTAGTAGTAGTAGGTAAGATTAGGTTGGGGCCGGAACGATGTTCCGGCCCTTTTCTTGTCTAAACCCGAAAGACTGGCCGATGCAACACACACTGGCTAACCATCATGATGAGACCCATCTCCATTACGCACCTGGGGTTAACTAGGGTGTGATTTTTTCCGGATGAGATAGTAGGAGCGCGGCTACACAAAACCCCACCGACTGGCCTTCTCCGATTACCTTCGTTCGGCGGATTGCCCATCTTTTTGGCCGGAAAACGGGAGCAAGGGGTGTGATGTTTTCCGGGTGAGACAGGCCAGTCGGTGGGGTTTTGCGTAACCGCGCTCCTACTATCTCACCCGGAAAAAATCACACCCGGCAAATGCTAGCTGGAGCAAAAGAATGCCCCGAGAATCAAAAAACGAGGGATGAATTGTCGCTGCAAATTGCACTTATATCATTAAAGCCAAGCCCGTCATACCAATGACTCGGCCAACATCACGGTTGTTTGTTAAGCGGCTTCTGTAGATCGCTGATAACAGTGGTGGAATATTCCGGCGAATAGTAGAGATACGTGAAGAACTCTTCTGGTTTTCCGTCTTTGACACTGGGCTGATATTTCCTGGCCGATAGTTTCTTGCGGGCGGCATCAACGTACTTTTTAGAAACTGTGATATCCACTGGCTCTGTCGTCCCTGCGCCGGGGTCAATGACTTTGGCCACTCGAAACTGGTCAATCTTGGAATTGGCATCCAGCGTGATTGCAAAGACGACGCTAAACAGATGAAACTTGGAATCTCTCGTCCATCGCTCGTGCACCGTCTCCGACGCCGCTGACGCAATGAAAGAACAAGCGAACATAAAAACGAGCAGAAGCGAGCGGATTTTAGTCATACGGAAAGATGGGGAGGGTAAATCACCGCGAGGGCCCTGTCCAGACCCCGGATCTGGGAAGAAAATTGTGCAACTGTTTTTTTGTTTTTGTTTTTCGGTATGGACTCGGAATTAAAACTAGCAGCGGGCGAGCCCCGAGCCATGCCCCTCTGGATTGGATCGCCACCAATGATCCACATCTTATCTTTGTAAACGACGGATCCGGCGGTAGCAGTGTCAAGTTGGAGCGTTTGCAGCGTTGTCCAGGGAGGGTCTAAGAAACCAGGGTGATCGCTGTCTTCATTCGCGACACGAGGCAGAATTTCATCCAGTAAAGCTGTCCCTAAAAAATTCACACTGCTTAGGTAGAGTCAGGTTTCACGTTTTTCTATTGGTGGGTGCCTTACATTTGCCATAGGAGAGCCCTCGACCACCCGAATTCCAAGGGAAAAACCTAGAGCGGCATCGTTGCTGCTACTGCGCTCCTAAGCACTCCTTTCGTTCACGTTGATTCCCCTCAACAAACGCGTTTAAGGAACTACTTAAATGAAAACCAAGTCAAATTCTTCCTTTCTGCCTTCGCTCGTGGGGAGTCGCGTGTTTACATTCGAGGTAAGCACGTTCTCATTTCAATCTCACGCGGGACCTCATTTACTGTCCCGCTTCTGTTCGTCCTCGGCAAACTCGACTCCCGCACCCCTGACTGAAAGGAAATATTAGATGAAGTCGTTTATTAAACCAATAACGGTGGTCGTTCTGTTCCTGGCCCTGGCCATGTTCGGCACCAACGCGCGAGCGGCCCTCATCGTCAAGGCCGACAATACCAACAGCCTCAGCAACTCTAACAGTTGGGTTGGCGGAATTGTGCCTGGCGCTTCGGACATAGTCGTGTGGAACAACACGGTCATAACAAACATCACCTCCAGCGTTTTTGGCAGCAACAGCAGCTGGCAGGGAATTCAAATCGTCAATCCCGGCAGCAATATTACTTTTGGGATCGGGACTACGAACTACGGGATTAATTTGGGCAGCTCAGGCATTGACATGGCGGCCTCGACCGTTGACTTCACGATCAATCGCTATCTGAATCTGGTCGCCCCTCAGACCTGGGATGTCGCCAGCGGTCGAACGTTGACCGTAAACGTGGGCTTTGGCAGCTCCACCATTACCAACAACGGCAATCGGCTGACGATCCAGGGTGCCGGAAACACAGTGATCCCCAGCGTCATCAATGGCAGCGGCGGAGTGACCAAGGCCGCTGCGGGCACGCTGACGTTCAGCGGCGCGAACACCTTCACTGGCGGCAGCACCATCAATGGCGGGACGATTCTAATTGCCGTCAACAACGTCAGCACCACGAGCGGGGCACTGGGGACTTCCACAGCCGCGGTGGCCCTGGGCGACGCAACTGGCTCGGCGAACGCCAGTTTATTGACCTCTGGCGCGTTCACCTTTGCCAACGCAGTGACTGTGGCATCCGGCAGCAGCGGGACGGCCACGCTCGGCGGCAACTCGGCGGATACGTCAACTTTTTCCGGCAACATCACGTTGAACAAGTCGGCGACGATCACGGCAGTCAGCGGCGGCAACGCGACTTTCTCGGGAATTATTTCGGGGTCTGGTTTCGGGATTACCAAGACGGGCGCGGGCATCGTGACATTATCCGGTAGCAACACCTTCACGGGTGGAACGACGATTAACGCCGGTTCGCTCCGGCTCGGCACAAACAACGCGCTGGCCTCCACCGGCGCCATGACTTTGAACGGCGGAACTTTTTCCAGCCGGGGTTTCACCAATATGCTGGGTGCGCTCTCTATTCAGAGCAGCTCCATCATCAATCTTGGCACGAACGGAACAACCGCGACGCTGACCTTCGCCAGCGGGAGCTACACGGCGGGCACTTTGACGATCAGCAACTGGACCGGCACTGCGGGGGTGTCAGGAACGGCAGATAAAATCTTCATCACGGCGGCCCCGAGCACGACGTTTCTGACGAACATCACCTTTTACGGCTACCAAGCCGGTGCCCTCCGATTGGGCACGGGCGAAATCGTACCGTCCGGTGCGCTCCCAGCGATGCGATTTTGTGAACCATGTTCTGCGTAGGGAGCCACCCCTGCCCCGCATCGACCTGCCAAAGGTGCGCGACGGACAGGTGTCGGCCGGGCTCCATCATGTGACCGGGATGGAAAAAGCTCACCTCTGCTTCACGACCGACTCGGGCCCTTGGCAGCAACGGAAGTGGCAAACGGTTCCCGCGCATGTTGATGCGGGGCAGCTGAAGGCAGACTTGCCTGCGACACGTCCCCTGGTGGCGATTTTGACGATCAAGGATGCAGCGGAACGGCATGTGAGTTCCGAGTACGTGGTTCTAACAAATGAACCGCCTGGTCAAACCTTGCCGCCGAAATGAAGGAACTCCAGAATGTCACTCCTAAGCTGCAGGAAATCCGGACTATTCCGCTGACGAGGACGCTCCAGGGAGACGTCGATGATTCGCTCAATGCGACCCGGGCGTGGCGTCATAATAACGATTCGGTCACTCATATAAATCGCTTCATCGATGTCGTGAGTGACGAGGATCATGGTGGTGCCCCGGGCCTCCCACAGGCGCAAGACTTCGTCCTGCATCTTCATTCGCGTGAAGGCATCCAATGCACCAAGGGGTTCGTCCAGTAGAAGAAGTTTTGGATGGTTGATCAGGGCGCGCGCCAGTGCGACACGCTGGGCCATGCCACCGGAGAGGTGGTGCGGGTAGGCGTTGGCAAATGATTCCAGGCCCACCAGGCGCATGAATTCATCAACCTCATGACGTTTCTCGTGCAACACGCCGCGCGCAATCAAACCAGCCTGGATATTGCCCCGCACGGTGAGCCATGGGAAAAGGTTTGGATCCTGAAAGACGAGGCCACGCTCGGCGGTCGGTCCAGAAATAGGGTCATTGCCCACCGACAGGTCGCCAGACGCCGCAGTATCAAGCCCGGCAATCAGTCGAAGCAATGTCGACTTGCCACAACCGCTGGGGCCCACGAGGGAGACCAGTTCCCCGGCTGAGACGGAGAGTGACACGTCGTGCAACGCCTCAAACGTTTTTGTAGGGTCGTCCGCAGCGGGAAAGCTCTTGCACACGTTGCGGACTTGCAGCGCGGACCCTTCCGATATCTCGTGTGATGTCGTTACCATTTGATCGCTCCTTTTTGCCAGACCAGAACGCGATCACGCACCTTAAACAGCATCGTCATAATCGTCGAAAAGAAGGCCGCCATAATGATCAGCGCAGCATACACTTTTCCATACTCTGCCCAACCTTGCGCCCAACTCACATACCAGCCAAGGCCAGACTTCACCCCGACGGTTTCAGCCACGATCAAGGTAAGAAAGGACGCGCCCAAACCCATAAACAAGCCAATGAAAATGCTGGGCATGGCCGCGGGGATGGCCACGCGGAAAATCAAATACCGGGGGCTCGCCCCCAATGTCCGCGCCACATCCAGATAAGACGCACGCGTGTTGGCAATACCGGAAATAGTCAGCATCGTGACTGGAAACCAGACGGCGAGCGCAATCAACCCGACGGCGGAGAACTGAGCGGAAGGAGAAACAATCATCGCGAGCGGAACCCACGCCGTCGCCGGGATTGGCCCGACGATTTTCAGGAACGGCATTCCCCAGTAACGAGCAGTGTTGAACCATCCGATGCAAACGCCCGTGACGAGTGCAACAGCCACGCCGAGCGCGTAACCCGACAATAACAGAATGAGCGAATGCCACGTGCTGTCGAAGAGGAGTTTACTGTCATCCACCATGCTTTGCAGCACACCCGGCGGCCCCGGAAAATAAGGCATAGGCAACCAACGCAGACCCGATGTGACAACTTCCCACAACGTCAGCAGAACGAACGCGGCCGCGATGATCGGGCAGGTGTGCTGCATCCAGCGTCGGAGCGCCGACCACACGAACTGCCCGGTTGCTGCCACGAGGGACGCACCCAGGACAATTCCAAGAAAGATAAAGTAGGACCTTGTCTCCGGTAGGGTTTGGTTGCTCCTCGAAGCCCAAAGATGGACGGAAGCCGCGATGATTACCGCTATCGGAACGGCGGCCATTTTCATTACCAAGCGTCCCTTTTCGCTTCGAACGGATGGAACAGGTTCCCGCGGCTTTGCGGGCACCGGTTGTTTGATTTCTTCCACTGCAGTGTTCATTGAAGGAGCATCGGGAGGCACATGCCACAGAAGGCATCCTTGGGATTCATCATGGCCATTTGGCGCATTACCCACATCTTCGGCACTTTGCCGTTGGCCACCGTTTCAACCTGGAGAGAATTAAGCCATTCGTCAGACACGCCCTCCAGTTGGATGAACGCACGTTTAGCGAGATCGTCGGGATCGGTGGAGGGACTAAGCATGCCAGCGCGCTTCATTTCGGCAGCGGCACCGATCACTGCCATTTTGGCGCCCGATACACTGGGAACATAGCGGAGCTTGGAAATAGACACGGCATTTTGTTCAACGGTGGAGGCGAGATATTTCCCTTCCACTGACAACCTTGCAGCAGCGGCCGGGTTTGTTTCCACCCATTTGGCTGCTTTGAGCAAAGCACGAGTCGCGGCAGCGCTGGCTTTCGGATTTTTGGCCAAAAATTTTCCATTCACGATGACGGCGCAGCAGTATTCCGAAGCGTAGGGTTCGTCGACTGCCTGGTCCGCGATGTTCCGCACCTTGCCCTGTGCCAACAGCATGCTTCCTATCGGTTCTGAATTAGCCACAGCATCGACTTCCCCTTTGTCGAGAGCCAGCCCTAGTTCACCGGCTGGAAATACGATCCATTGAATCTCGGTCTTGGCGTCAATCCCATTTGCTCCAAGCACGCGATTGGCAAAAATAAAAGGCGGCGTTCCCATGCCAGGCACACCGATTCGTTTGCCACGCAAATCCGCAACCGTACGAATATTCGATTTAATCCCGGCCTGCACTCGCAAACAACCCCGGTGAATCCCGCCGGTGAACTTCACGTCCAGCCCCTGTTCGATCGGTTTCAAAAAATACATCACCAGGTGGTGGGTAATGTCGTAGCCTCCGAGAGCGAGCACGTCCTTGTAATTGGACCATTCACATTTAACCGGACTGACATCAAGTCCTTCCTCCTTGAAAAAGCCTTTCTCGATCGCGGTGAAGATCGGGGCTTCGCACGTGAGACCAACATAACCGACGCGGATCTTCATCGAATTATCGGTGGAGGGCGCTGCATCTTCAGCGTTTTTCCCGCAACCGGTCAGAACCAGGACGGCTGTTGCCACCGTTGCTAAAAATCTCTGCATGTTCATCTATGTGGAAACTTTGGCGACAAAGTTGCCGGAGCGGAAATGATTTTTTGCTATAGTAGTTATGCCGTTTGGGCATTACACTCGCAAACGTTGGAACTTCGACACTTACGTTACTTTCTTGCTGTGGCCGAGGAGCTAAGTTTTTCCCGGGCAGCGGAGCGGCTTCATGTCGCGCAATCTGCCTTGAGTCGTACCGTTCAGGAGTTGGAAAGTCTGCTTGGCGCGGCATTGCTCGCTCGCACGCGACGCTCGGTAGAACTGACGCCCGCGGGAGCGGTTTTACTCAGTGAAGCGCGTTTGCTGCTACAGCGGGTGGAGGAAACGGAGCGCCGTATTCGCCGCACGGCCGCAGGAGAAGAAGGTGAACTTCGCCTTGGCTACATTGGACCGCCCACGCAGAGCTTTCTTGGACCGATCGTAAAGGCCTTTCGCAGCCGCTATCCACGAGTAACCGTCGTGCTCGAGGAACGAACTCCGGAACGTGTCTGGGAGATGGTTGCGCGCGGTCGCCTGACCGTGGGTTTAACACGCCCCGTGCTTCCGCACAACGCCTCCGGCCTGCAAACCCTTGTTTTGAGAAAGGAGCGGTTGTGGGCGGCGCTGCCGGAGGATCATCGAATGGCGAAGGTAACGACGATTCGTTGGCGTCAATTAATGAATGAACCGCTCATCATGCTATCAAGGCGTGAAGGAGTGAGTCTTCACGACGCGGTGCTGGCAGCGTGTCGCGATGCTTCCTTTACCCCGAAACTAGCGCACACCCCGAGTCTGATCAGCACGGTTTTAAGCTATGTGGAGGCGGGCGCCGGTGTCGGCATCATCTCCGAGAGCATTTGCTCGCTCGGACAAGGCCTCCCTCTCGTGTTCCGCCCGCTCTCTCCCGTGAAAACAATAGAATTAGTCATGGTATGGTCTGAGGAGAACGATACTGAGCCAGCAGCGGCATTCCGTCGTTTGCTCCGGGAATGGAAAGATGCAGGCGGTCTGTGGAGCAATAAGGACTTAAAACTTCGATAATGGTTTCTGCTTAACTACAGGTTCCATTTTCGCCCGATTGACTCGGTTTGTTCTCTCGTAGCAAGGTATAGCTTATGGCGAGGTTTTTTGCTCTGCTCGTAATTCTGGTGATGGGGAACAACTTACCGGCAGCCAGCCCGACTTTAGCCGCGAAACAAATTGCCACTGGTTTTGCACGTCCGGTTTTTGTCACCGCATCACCCGGTGACACAAATCGATTGTTCATCCTGGAGCAGCACACCGCTCGAATCCGGATCCTGAACCTCTCCTCTCTGACAACGAACACCTTACCTTTTTTGCAGATCGGAGGCGTGACCACGGGAAGCGAACAAGGATTACTGGGCCTGGCTTTTCATCCCAACTATTCCAGCAATGGTTTCTTTTATGTAAATTACACAACTGCCGGAGGCGGTGCCGCCGGACACACCGAAGTGAGGCGCTTTACCGTCAGCACGACTAATCAAAACATCGCCGAACCTTCTTCGGGCAAATTGATTTTGAGCTTTAATCAACCGGAATCCAATCATAACGGCGGATGGCTCGGATTCGGACCCGACGGTTTTCTTTACATAGCGATCGGCGACGGTGGTGGAGGTGACGATCGGCATGGTACCATCGGTAACGGTCAGGATCGCAATTCCCTTTTGGGGAAATTGCTTCGCATTGATGTCGATGGCGGCGATCCGTATGCGATCCCGAACGGAAATCCATTCAAGGGCGACGGAACCAAACAACAGGAGATCTGGGCATTCGGTTTACGAAATCCGTGGCGCTGCAGCTTTGATCGCAGCACCGGGGATTTATGGATCGGCGATGTGGGCCAGAACACCCGAGAGGAAATTAATTTTCTCGGGAATGGAACGCCCGGCGTGAACTTTGGGTGGCGTGCGCGTGAAGGCAGTATCCAAAACCCAAATTACGACGGCAGCCCCTACCCGCTTGAATCACCGCTAACGACAGCGACAAATCCCCTTCACGATTATCCACGAACGAGTGGGCAAAGTGTCACCGGTGGTTACCGTTATCGCGGTAGTGGAATTCCGGGATTCGAAGGCAGCTACATTTTTGCCGATTACGTCTCCGCCAGGTTTTGGACTTTTGAATTTACGAATAATGCGGCCACCAACCTGCTGGAGCGGACCACCCAAATCCGTCCGGGGTCCTTTGCCCTGGGAAATATTTCCAGCTTTGGCGAAGATGCAAACGGAGAGCTTTACATCTGCGACTTGTCGCGAGGAAACATTTTCAAAATTGTTAATGCTCAACCTACGTTGACCAATATCCTGCACGACGACACCCACTTCCGGTTCAATTTCGAGGGATACGCCGGGCGAACCTACACCGTGCAGAACAGTAGTCTGACCGGCACCAGTAATGTTTGGAATACAGCCAGTAATTTCACGACGACAGCTTACGTAACCAACTTCAGCCTTGCGACTCCTCTAGGTTCGAGCAATCAGTTTTACCGGGTACGTACGGACTAGAAGTGGATCGAACAACTGGTAGTCCCGGGTCCTGCATTCATTCACGTTAACTCTGTTAAAAATCGGATCAACGCTCTGTTGTTTTTCCGAAACAGGGGTGAAAGCCTGGAAACCTCTAAATCACTTCATTCAGCTGCTAGCATTGGCTGGAACGCCAGAATTACGCTCATTTCCCATCGTGCAGCGACGATAATTCCAGATTTCTCGGAATTTCAGGTCGTGCAACGACGATAATTCTAGAATTACGTCCATTTCCCCGAGGGAAATGGGGATAAACCGGAATTACGTCCGTTTCCCAACGTGCAGCGAGCGTAATTCTGGAATTACGCCCGTTGCACGACGGGAAACTCCGAGAAATCTAGAATTATCGTCGCTGCACGACGTGCGACGGCAGTAATTCTAGAATTACGTACTATTTCTCGGGAAAAGGTCCCGAAAAACCAGAATTACGTCCGTTGCACGTTGGGAAATGACGATAATTCTAGAATTCACGTCGTTGCACGATGTGAAACGACGATAATTCTGGCGGTCGTTTCGCTTCCAGAATCGCATTCGGCAAACATCTGGAAAACTCTGTCGAATCAACTCCGAAAAGGGATCAAGATCAGTCCCCTGAACGAGTCGCGAGAGTTCCAATTATCGAGTTCCGAGATTCGATTCTCGCCGCTTGATTCCTTTGGCGGTTCTGAGTGATTCTGCGGCATGCCCTGGCTGCAGAATTACGATCCACTGAACAATGCTGTCTTGTCGACGCTCCTGGCCGCACTCCCCATTCTGTTTCTCTTAGGCTCCATCGCCCTGCTCCATATTCGCATTCATTACGCCGCCCTGATGGGCCTGGGTGTGGCGCTTGCCATTGCGATCTTTGCTTTCAAGATGCCGCCTGTGGTCGCAGCCGGTGCAACCGGTTACGGTGCCGCCTATGGATTGTTTCCCATTGGCTGGATCGTTCTTAACCTCATCTTCCTGTATCAACTTACGGTGGATCGGGGGCTCTTCGCTATACTGCGCGGCAACCTTGCCACCATCGCCCCCGATCCTCGAATCCAGGTGATACTCATCGCCTTTTGTTTTGGCGCTTTCTTCGAAGGAGCGGCCGGCTTTGGGACACCGGTCGCGATAACGGCGGCGATCCTGATTCAACTCCGCTTCAAACCATTGGCGGCCTGCGGTCTGTCACTCATCGCAAATACCGCGCCCGTCGCCTTCGGGGCTCTTGGCACTCCGATTATCGCACTGGCGGGTGTGACCGACATTCCCCTTGAGAAACTTTCCGCCATGGTCGGTCGGCAGTTACCCTTCTTCTCATTGCTGGTTCCGTTCTGGGTCGTCTGGGCCATGGCAGGATTTCGAGGAATGCTCGCGGTGTGGCCCGCCGCATTGACCGCAGGTGTCGCGTTTGCGGTGCCGCAATACCTTGTTTCGAATTTCCACGGTCCCTGGCTGGTGGATATTGTTGCCTCGATTTGTTCTGTCCTTGCTGTGCTCTGCCTCCTTCGTTTCTGGCGACCGAAACAGATCTGGAAACTGGAGACTCCAACAGACGATCCGGCAAATATCCCGGCAGAAGCGACGGTCCGCTATACCAGGAAAGAGATCACTCGCGCATGGGTTCCATGGCTGCTCCTTACTGTGTTCATTTTCGTGTGGGGATTACCCAAGGCAAAAACGGCGTTCAACAATATTTCGTTGCCGACGTTTGCTGTGCCCGGATTGCATAAGGTGGTCGTCCGCTCGTATCCAGTCGTGGCCAAACCAACACCCGAAAAACCAACCAAACCAGAAGATGCCATCTTCAAACTGAACTGGATCTCCGCCACCGGCACGGGAATCCTGGCAGCGGCCCTGGTCGCTGGGTTAGTGATGGGTTTTTCATTGGGAGCGATGCTTAAAATCTATTGGCAGACTTTAGTCAGAGTTCGATTCTCACTCATCACCATTGGGGCAATGCTCGCGCTGGGCTACGTCACGAAATATTCCGGCACCGACGCAACCCTCGGCCTCGCTCTCGCCAAAACGGGAGTTCTCTACCCTTTCTTTGGCACCATGCTTGGCTGGTTAGGCGTTGCATTGACTGGCTCAGATACTGCCTCGAATGTTTTGTTCGGAAGTTTGCAAAAAATCACAGCGGAACAAACCGGGATCAGTCCGACTTTGATGGCGGCAGCCAACAGTTCGGGCGGCGTCATGGGAAAAATGGTCGATGCTCAAAGCATTGTTGTCGCAAGCACCGCCACCAACTGGTACGGCCACGAAGGTTCGATCCTGCGCTACGTGTTCTTTCACAGCATCGCACTGGCGGCACTGGTGGGCGTGATGGTTTTTCTCCAGGCCTACGTCTGGCCATTTACCCTCCTGGTCGTCAAATAATTTCTTGTGGCAACCAACAGGATATCGCAGCAAAGGTGGGGGAGCACGTGCGCCCGAGCGACGGCGGCAGTCGTGGGTCTCTCAACGAATCCCCTATGACGTGACGGCTGAGTCTACGATTCGGCCTGAGTGACACGGTCGTCCGCGTTTGGTCTAATACAGGTGGCCTGACGCCTAACTATGAGCCCTGCACCCATATTACTCATCGAGGACAACGAAGCTGATGCCAATACGTTGATCCAATTTCTGGAGCAGGCTGATGTATGCAATCCCACCCACGTAATCAAAGACGGGGCCGCTGCAATTGCGTTCCTCGAAGGTGCCGTGGCATCTAACACCCAGGTTTCATCAACGATTCCAATTCTTATCTTTCTAGACATTGCGTTGCCAAAAAAGTCAGGAGTGGAAGTGCTTCTTTGGCTTAGATCGAGGCCGGAACTGAAGAATGTGGTAGCTGTGGCGACTAGCGATAACAATCGGTTGGCCGAAGTGGCACAGGCGTATCGGGTCGGTGCCAGTACGTTTATTACCAAGCCGTTTAACTACGAAGAATTCCGGTTAGCCATAACAGAGAATCCACACCTTTGTATTCGCCCATCTGCCGGCAAGATGATGGTCGAGCGAGTGTGTTGAATTAGGAAAACAAGGCGGGCTCCGACGGCAACACCTTAATTGTTTGCAACGTTTTGGCCCAGTCCATCTATATCCCTTTCGATTTCAAGAATTTGGCAGCCAATTGCGACTGTGTTCATGTAATCCTCTTTGGTCCGGACCTGCTCTACCATGCAGCAAAATTCGTCATCATAAAGCAGATGGTCCCACTCGTTGGGCGAGAACGAATTTTTAAGCAGTGTGTCAAAACGTAATTCCATGAGCCATAGACTTGGTCATTACCGGGAATTACGAATCCAGACAAAGCCTGATTAAGCGGTGTCAGCAGGCCCACTAAGCCGCAGGTTCTCCCTTATTGAGAGGCTATTTACGTGCATCCAACTCTCACGGATTAGACAAACACTGAACTCGAAGCAGTTGGCGGTAACCTTCGGGAATATTGCGATTCATTTTCCGGGTTTATGCGCAATCAAGGTCAGCATCTGCCACCACCAAACAATCTTCCCCTGCTCTTCAGCGAGTCCCAACAATTGACGCACGCTGGCAGGAGCATTTTCCACCAGCTTGAGAACGGCTTCCCGATTTGCAGGTGAAGTATTGGCGGCTTCGAAATACCAGGTTAGATCCGGTTGTTTGCGGGTATGAAGTTCGCTCATTTCGATACTCAAGCCGCTTAAGTCACACAGGATTTTCCACGTGCGAGGAGAAAGGAATCGATGATGGCTTGGATCCCGGAATTTTTCGACGTGATGCAGCCATGCTTCCACCTCGGGAGCGTCGTCCTGGACTGTCCCGTCGATCAATAGAAAATAGCCACCTGGGACCAGGATGCGTGCGACCTCCTTAACGAAATTCTCCGGTGAACTGAAATGATGGGGCGCGACCCGGCAGGTAACCAGGTCGAAACTGCCATCTGCGTATGGCATCGCTTCTGCCGAATGTTGTCTGAGCTGAACCGCGAGCCCGCGCGCATCGGCCGCTTCTTTGGCACGTTGCAACATCGGCTCGGTGATGTCAGACAAAGTTACCAAGTGTCCAAGGCTGGCGAGAAATAAACCGGTGTGACCGGCACCGGTCGCAACATCCAGAACACGTGCTTTCGCCGGCAAAACGATTTTGCCAAGGGCGCTTTCCACATCCTCGACCTTTTCGAGGATATGGCCTGCACCATAGCGATGACTTTGTTTCCCGAATTGTTCACTGGCGGCTTTCTGGATCTCGTTGAGTTCTGTGCTCATAATGCGCAAGCACCTTGGCGGTTTTCGTCTCGCCCATCAAGTCCGAGACTCGGCCTAAGAAAGACTGGCCTGTTTACAGGTTTTCGTTAGACTCGCGTCCATGTTGGCCAGCTATCCTCGACTGCTGAACATCGGTTTTGTCTCGCTGCTGTTCACTGCTTTTCCCGTTTGCTCGTTGCTTGCGGTTGAACCAAACGAAGTAATCATTAATGAAGTCTACTTCGATGAATTCAATAAAGACCGTGGTACCAATCACTTTGAAGCCGTTGAACTTCTGGTCGTCACGGATAGCCTGGACCTGAACGGATTGCAGGTCACTGATCGAGATGTGTGGAATGTGCCTACGGAGTTTCAATGCATCCTGCAGGATGCCGGGCAGGACTTCCTCCGGTCAGTTCCAAGCGGCACGCTACTGGTTATCTATAACGGCCAGGGCGAGGACGACATCGACGCCAAAGATTTCAAGCTGAGTTTCTACGCCAAATCCAGCCTGTTCTGCAACGTCGTTGGGAAAACAAACGCGTTTTACCTTGGAAACTATGGTGATAACGTTCATCTCCTGCACAACGAGAACCAGGTGGATTACATCAAATATCGACCGAACGATAAACCGGCACGCGGGGGGGATGCCGGCAAATTGGAATGGGAAAAAGGTTTTGATGGTTTCATTGATGTCGGAAAGATGAACGACAGCACTGGCTTTCGCTACATGGGCGACAAACCTGAGATGAATTCCTACCCCGCCACCTGGCAGGCCTACACGGAAACCTATATTGAATCGAATAACCTCGGACTGCCTAATGGCGGGCGAAACACAAAGTGGATCGAGAAACTAAGAGCGGGTTCGGTTTCGATAAACGCAACGGCGGAACCGAAGAAATAGCGGCCTGATTGCTCTTTAATTGGCCGCAGTGGTGTGGGGCATTTCCAACCCACTTCACAGTAAATGGTATGCAGCGTGTTAATCAAATCTCCGCTGCTGTCACGCTGGTATTTGGCATCTACGCACTCTGGCAGCTTCAAGGTTCAACGAGGGAAATTCCCTTAGTAGGGGGAACGGCACAATCGAGCGATTGCTTTACGCGTATCCCGAATTAAATTTCAGAATGTTCATGGGACGGAGCGATGACCTACCCGGAGATGGTGTGGAAACGTTGATCAATCAGACCGAAGCAAGACGATTGGAAACCTTGTTCCAATACGAGATCATGGACAGTCCCCCAGAGGCCGCGTTCGACGACCTCACCAACCTCGCTGCGGGTATCTGTCACACTCCCATTTCTCTCATCAGTTTCCTTGACGGCAACCGGGAATGGTTCAAATCGAAAATAGGTACAGGCCTGGCGGAGATACCACGGGACGACGCCTTTTGCGCCCACGCGATTCGCAGCACGGACGTAATGGTGGTGCCGGATGCCTCATGCGACAGTCGTTTTGCACACAACCCGCTGGTTTCAGGTGAGGCACATATCCGGTTCTATGCAGGTTGCCCCCTTTTCAGCGAGAACGGCGAAGGGCTCGGCGCCCTCTGTGTGCTCGATCGGGTCCCGCATGAGCTTACGCCTGAACAAAAGCAGTTGCTCAAGAGGCTTGGTCATGAAGCGACCATGCTGCTCAACCTTCGTCGGGAAAATCTCAAAGCCCGCCACCATGCGGAGATGCAGACGGCAGAACTGCATCGTGTGCAGGAGGAATTGTTGCTTGAAATGTCGCAACACCGCAAAGCGGAAGAAGACCTATGCCGACGCGAGCGGCAGTTGGCCGATGCTCAACGTCTTGCTGTGCTTGGTAGCTGGGAATGGGATCTTAAGACGGACAATATCACCTGGTCGGACGAGTTATACCGAATGTTTGGAGTTACGCCTGGAGCAACTCCTTCCAGCTACGAAGCTTATCTGAATTGGCTGCATCCGGAGGACCGGGCCTGTGTGGACGAGCTGATCAAGAACACCCTGCGAACGAATGGATCTTTCATTCGCGAACAAAGAATCATCCGCACCGACGGGGTCATCCGAACGCTTCACACCTCGGGGGAAATAATAATGGATGGGGACCGACGCCCCATTCGCATGATTGGCTTCGCCCAGGACATTACGGGGCGTAAAGAAATGGAACAGAAACTTCAGGAGACGGTTTCCCTGTTACATTCCACTCTTGAATCTACCGCCGACGGTATTCTTGTGGTCGATACGAACGGACGTTTAGCGCGTTATAATCAACGATTTATGGAGATGTGGGACATCCCGAAGCATCTCGTGAATGGCAATCAGGATGCGGTCATTCTTTCGCATGTCCTGGAGCTATTGGACGATCCACAAATATTTCTCGCTCGGGTTCGCGAACTGTATGCCTCTCCAGAGGAGGATAGTTTCGATATTTTAAAATTCAAAGATGGACGCACCTTTGAACGCTATTCTCATCCACAGAGGTGCGAAGGAAAGGTCATTGGTCGGGTCTGGTCGTTTCGTGATGTTACAGAACGGCATCAGTCACTGGAGGAACTTCGGAAAAGCGAGGAGCGTTACCGATCTCTTGTCACCGCCAGCTCGCAACTCATTTGGACTGCCGATCCGAAGGGCGGGATAACAAAAGAGAATTTCGGATGGCAGGAATTCAGCGGCCAAGCCCCTGAAGAAATGGAGGGAGATGGCTGGTTGGAACGGGTTCATCCTCACGATCGCGAGATGGCTAAGAAAGGCTGGGCAACGGCCGTCGCCATGCAGACATTTTACCAACTGGAATTTCGAGTGCGCCGATTCGACAACGTATGGCGGCATCTCTTGCATCGCGCCGTTCCGATTTTTGAGAAGGATGGAAAGGTCCGTGAGTGGATTGGAGCCTCCCTCGATATCACCGAGCGGAGGCAAGCCGAACAAATTGTTTTGGACGAGCGGGACTTCAGCAATGCTGTTATTAGCAGTTTGCCCGGGACTTTCTACCTTGTGGATCAAAGGGGACGGTTACTTGGATGGAACAAAAATTTAGAAGAGGTGACCGGATACACCGCAGACGAACTTAGAGGCATTGCAATGGAACAACTCGTCGCACCGGAATATCTATCGGCGGCAACGGAACAATTGAGAAGGACCCTATCCGAAGGCAGCGGGGAAATTGAGCTGGACCTGTTAACGAAGAAGCAGACCAAATACCCCTGTTTCTGCACTGCCCGCATGGTCCAACGGGAAGGCGAACCCTGCATCGTAGGGATAGCCATGGATATTTCGGAGCGGAAGAGAATTGAAAAGGAGATTAAGGATTTAAATCAGGACCTTGAGAAACGTGTGCATGAGCGAACCATGCAACTCCACGCTTCCAACAAAGATCTTCAGTCCTTCTCCTACACCATCTCCCATGATTTAAAGGCGCCATTGCGTTCGATCACCGGTTTTGCAGAAGCGATACGGGACGATTGTAACGATCAGCTCGACCAGGAGCATAGGTCTTACCTTCAGAGAATATTGAATTCAGCCGACCGGATGGCGCGGCTGATCGAGGATCTTCTCACTTACTCAAGGATTGGTCGTTCTGCCATTTATCTACATCCCCTGTCCTTGAAGGATTTATTACTGCCAATTGTCGAAGAATTTCGATTCATGGTCCTGAAAACAGGAGGCAACATTACGGTTGCTCCTGATCTTCCAATAGTTCACGCAGATCGTTCCCTGCTTGCTCAAGCGGTCACGAATCTCATCGAAAACGCACTGAAGTATAGGAAACCGGATATACCTCTCCAAGTCTGCATCGAAGCCCGCGAGGAAGTGGATCATGTCGTCCTTTGTGTCACAGACAATGGTATAGGAATCGCACCTCAACACCATCAACGGATATTCGAAGTCTTCCAGCGATTGCATCGGGCGGAAGAATATCCAGGCACTGGCATTGGCCTGGCCAACGTACGGAAAGCAGTCGAATTGCAGGGCGGCTCCGTTTGGGTGGAATCAGAAATCAACAAAGGCAGCACGTTCTGCATTAAACTAAAAAGGAATTGTTCTGAGGGCCATTCAATTGCCCCGGCGAATGGGTGATTACTGGTTAGTCCCTTGTCGGTTCCTGTTCTGTTCGCTTTCAGCGGCACTCTGGATGTTCTGTTCACTGGACGTGCCTTTGACCCCCAGCCTCTCGGAAGGCGGACGCCCTTCAAAAGTGTCAAATCGAGGCTTTGGATGGGGCCCATTCGTCGGATAGAGGCCATTGGTAGAGTTGATCGTCTCCTCGTTGATCGGCCGGGAATACTCAGTCGTTTTGAACGTGTCCCGGTTGCATCCGACCGCGATTACCGCCGCTAAAACAGTTAAGGCTGTGTATTTCATTGTGTACCTTCCTTACCAAAAATAATGCCGTTTGGCGGAACTACAATGGCCTGCGCAAAACCTTCTGAGTGCTATATTTCCCGACTTCTCCCAACCCCGCTCCAAACGACTCGCTCGATCGCAATTCCTCAACACTAAAAACTTGCGTCCACGGCGGATTCAGCGAGAAATCCCGAGCCGTGAATACAACTCCAACCAACAGCTCGATTGTCGTTGGTTTGTTTTTTGCAGTCGTTCTCTGGGGGGCCAACAATGCGGCAACCAAATTTCTTGTGGGTTATTGGCCTCCCGTGCTGGTGGGATGCACCCGGTTCGTCGCTGCAGGCCTTATTCTCCTGGCTCTATTTCGTTGGACCAATATTTTCGGAAAGCCGCATGTACTTACCCGGGAACTGAAACGCCAACTCTGGTGGCGTGGCGGACTGAACCTGGCCCTCTATATTATCGCATTCAATGTTGCTCTGACGATGACCTCTGCCAGCCATGTTGCGCTGTATCTGGGTGCGTCTCCCATTTGGGCGCTGCTGTGGGAGGGACGCCCGGAAAAGAATTGGCAGTCCGCACAAAAGTATGGCGCGGCCTTATTAGCATTGAGTGGAGTCTTCGTGCTGTTTTGGCCAGTGCTGCAGACCGGCAGCAGTCAATTACTCGGCGAATTGCTGGCATTGGCCTCTAGTGTCCTCTGGACAAACTACGGTCGCCAATGCAGGGCACTCAGCGCCTCTCTATCGGGGGCTGAAATCTCAGCCTACACTTTTTGGCGAGCTGGCGTGTTGGTTGCACCGTTTGCCTTGTTCGAAGTATCTACGAGAACTGTTCCAATTACCCCCAACCTTCTCGCAGTACAATCGTTTTGCATTTTAGCAAGCGGCGTGGTCGCGTTTGCTCTTTGGAACAACGCCTTGCGCCATTGGAAAACCAGCAAGGTCTATCTTTTTAATAACCTGATCCCCCTCAGCACGATGACCTGGGCATTCCTCACGTTGGGGGAACCAGTGACTAAAACCTTTTGGTTTGCCATGAGCTTAATTGTCGCCGGGGTGTTAGTTGGCCAAACCAATTGGGCGAAGATCTTCGGGAAACGATGGGTTCCGGAGTAGATAAATCCGTCAGTCCCGGGTTTGCCTCAGAACGGATGAGCCTTTCTATTTATCGGAATCCATGTAATTCGTTTCATCCTCAACATGATGCGAAAGCTCTTTACCAGGCGGGACTTTATTTCTACGACCGCAGCGGTTGGCGTTGGGCTCTCCATGGGTCACAGTCATGCGGCCACATCCGCTGAAAAACCGGTGCTTCTCGGAGGCAAACCGGCTCGAATCGAACCATTCCCCACCTGGCCAATTTTTGATGACACCGAAGAACAAGCGCTTTTGGCGACCGTCCGCAGTGGTCAATGGTTTAGAGGCAGCGGAAAACAGGTAAACGAATTTGAAACGGCTTTTGCGAACTTGTTGGGAGCGAAATTCTGCATCGGTACCTCCAGTGGCACAAATGCTTTGATATCCTCGCTGAACGCGCTCGGAGTTGGCTCAGGAGATGAAGTCATTCTTCCGCCCTACACTTTTGTGGCCTGCGTTAATGCCATTCTCATGCTTGGAGCAGTACCGGTGTTCGTAGACACCGATGTGGAGACCTTTCAGATCAATCCAGCCAAGATCGAAGCTGCCATCACGGAACATACCGCGGCAATTATGCCGGTTCACCTGGGAGGCAATGCCGCAGATCTCGACGCTATTCTCTCAATCGGACGCAAACACAAAATCCCGGTCGTGGAAGATGCCTGCCAGGCTCATCTCGGAGAATGGCGAGGTCGCAAGGTGGGCACGTGGGGCAGTACAGGTTGCTTCAGTTTTCAAGCCTCCAAAAATCTTACTGCTGGCGAAGGTGGCGCTATTCTCACTGACAATGAGGAATTGGCAAACCGCTGTTTTGCCGCGCAAGGCAACAGTCGTCCACGCAGGATGGTGGGTCCCAATGCAAACCTCATCCGTGGATCAAATATGCGCATGTCGGAGTTCCATGCGTCGCTCCTGCTTTCACAATTGAGGCGTTTGCCGGCGCAGGCAAAAACGCGAGACGAGAATGCGGCCTATCTCACCGAGATGATTGGCACAATTCCTGGAATTCTACCCGCACGCAAATACGAGGGATGCACCCGGAGCGCTTATCACCTCTACATGTTTCGCTACAACAAAGAAGAATTCGCCAGCCTGCCCCGTGCTAAATTTATTGCGGCGCTCTCAGCCGAAGGGATTCGCGGCAGTTCCGGCTACACGCCCCTGAACAAAGAACCGTTCATTGCTGAAACGTTGGCAACCCGCGGTTACCAACGCGCCTTCGGAAAAGAACGGCTGAAGCAATGGACGGAACGAAATCGTTGTCCTGAAAACGATCGTTTGTGCCAGGATGCGGTTTGGTTCACCCAAAACATGCTATTGACGAAACGCGAGGGTATGGAACAAATCGCCGAGGCCATCCGAAAAATACAGATGCACGCCGCGGAACTCGCGAAAGGTTGATCGCTGACGGGTGGAAGCATCTTCTAATTACGAATGAATGGATACCGCAGCAATCTTGCTAGGGGGTCGATTAGGAACGAATCGATAGTGTAGCAGCCTTGCTATGGGGGCGATTTGAAACGAATCCGTAGTGTAGCAGCCTTGCTAGGGGGTCGATTTGAAACGAATCTGTAGTATAGCAGCCTTGCTATGGGGTCGATTTGAAATGAATCCGTAGTATAGCAGCCCTGCTATGGGGTCGATTTGAAATGAATCCGTAGTGTAGCAGCCTTGCTATGTAGTCGATTTGAAATGAATCTGTAGTATAGCGGCCTTGCTATGGGGTCGATTTGAAACGAATCCGTAGTATAGCAGCCTTGCTATGGGGTCGATTCAGAGTGAACCGCTGCCTGATTTAGGAGGGATTTTGCCCATGTACCATCCAAAGTCAGCTGTTGACCCGGGAAAGAACTTTGACTACTAGTATCGCGTGATTCGGAACTTGAACCTACTGCTTACCAACGGGCTGCTACTTAGCAGCACGGCAGTCGGGGTTTAATTTTCGAATCACAATTCGAGAGCCCCACTGCCAATGGTTGGCGGTGGGGCTTTTTTTGTTTACCCGCGAAACACGCGGAGCTCCACCCGAAAAGGAAGTGGGGCTTTGCGTGTTTCGTGGGACGAAAGAAATAAATATGAAGAACAACCGGATCATCATCTTTGATACGACGTTGCGCGACGGCGAACAATGCCCTGGCGCGTCGATGAACTTGCGCGAGAAACTGGAAGTAGCCCGCCAACTCGCACGCCTCAAAGTGGATGTGATCGAAGCTGGGTTCCCTGTGATCAGCGACGGCGACTTCGAAGCAGTCCGAACCATCGCCAAAGAAATCAAAGGCCCCATCATTTGCGGTCTGGCCCGTTGCGTTGCCAAAGACATTGATGCTGCCGGCGAGGCCGTTAAGCCAGCTGGAAAGAAAGGCCGTATCCATGTCTTCCTGGCCACCTCAAAGATTCATCGCGAGTTCAAGCTCGGTAAAGCACGCGACGAAATCATTCGCCTGGCGGTCGAAGGAGTGAAACGCGCAAAATCGTGGGTCCATGACGTGGAGTTCTCGCCCGAAGATGGTTCACGCACGGAGCCCGATTTCCTCGTCGAAGTCTGCAAAGCGGTCGTGAAGGCTGGCGCCACGGTCGTCAACATTCCGGACACAGTGGGTTGGGCTGTTCCCGATCAATACGGTGCCTTGATCAAACACCTGCACGACTCTGTTCCAGAATTCAAATCAGGCAAAGCGATCATCTCTGTTCATTGCCATAATGATTTGGGCCTCGCCGTAGCCAATTCATTAGCAGCGGTTCGCAATGGTGCCCGTCAGGTAGAGTGTACTGTGAACGGAATCGGCGAACGAGCTGGCAACGCGGCTCTCGAAGAGATTGTCATGGCTACTAAAACTCGCGGCGACTTCTTTGGTGGGGTCACCTGCGGAGTCGTCTCCCGTGAGATCGTAAAATCGTCCCGCCTCGTTTCCCGGATGAGCGGCTTGGTAGTGCAGCGAAGCAAAGCGATCGTTGGGGAAAACGCTTTCGCACATTCCAGCGGCATTCATCAGGATGGAATCCTCAAGAAGCGCGAAACCTACGAGATCATGGATCCCCAGGAAGTCGGATGGGGCAAAACGGAATTGCCTTTAACGAAACATAGTGGCCGCGCAGCAGTCGCCGTGCGCCTGAAGCATTTGGGTTTCAAAATGACCGACGCGGATGTCGCTGCCCTTTTTGCGAGGTTTAAGGAGATCGGCGATAAAAAGAAATTCGTTTATGACGAGGATCTGGCCACGTTGGTGGAAGGTCATATTTCTGAAGTGCCGGAAACCTGGACTCTGAGTTATTTGAATGTGACAAGTGGAACTCAAACCATCCCGACAGCAACTGTCACTCTGACGAGGGCTGGAAAGAAGGAACCTGAGTCATTGCAGGACGCTGGTGTGGGAGATGGACCAGTCGACGCCGCTTTAAAAGCGATGGATCGGATCACAAAAACTCGTGGTACTTTGATGGACTATTCACTGCGAGCAGTTTCTCAAGGCAAAGACGCTTTGGGTGAAGTCAGCGTGAAGGTGGATTTTGGCGACGGAGAACTGGTCACCGGGAAAGGCGCAAGTACTGACGTCATTGAGGCAAGTGCCCGCGCCTACTTGAACGCCGTCAATCGTTTCCTGTGTAGCAAAAAAACCAAAACGGTACCGGAACAACCTTGAGTCGATTTGAGAGCGGGACGGTTTCCAATAGGCCCTCCCGCTCTGGTTCAGTACAGGCCAGGTTCCGATCTCACACTGAAAACTGAACACTGAATACTTTCTCCCCAGCTACTTCCACGCCTCACCAAATTTCTCGCAAAAGACGACCTTCTCAAGTGGAAGCCGACCGGGATACTTTTTATCAGGTCCCTGCGCCTTACCTATTGCAAGCAAAGCTACAACCTCACCTTCCTGCGGGATATCGAACTCGCGTCGGACCGCTGCTGCGTCAAAACCTTCCATGGGAGCGGTGTCATACCCAAGAGATTCGGCCATTAGCATGGCGAAACTAAAAGAAATCATCGTGTGACGATGTACCCACAATTTCCACCCCTGGGCAGATGAAATAAAATCGAGGGCGGTCTTCACGTTTTTGTCGATGTTCTCGGGTTTTCCAAGGCCTCGCCGCGTGCCCTCTTCGAAGATGCTTTTCGCCGTGGCAGGTGTCTCCTGGGTCATCCCAATGAAGACGATCACGGCGGAAGCTTCCGAAATTTTTTCTTGATCATATGAGGCTTTCTGGAGGCGCGCCTTATTCTCAGGTTCACGGACCACAAGAAAACGCCACGGTTGCAAATTGTAACCGGACGGTGCCTGGCCAGCGTAGAATAAAATTTCCTCAAGGTCTTCATCTGAAAGTTCACTTTCCGCGAAGTGATTTGTAGCTCGTCGATCTTTGATGATTTGCGAAAGATCGCGAGTGTTAGGTGTCCGTCCGGGATTGGTTTGCGAGCGTGTTTCCATGGTGTCCTCCAAGTTGCAAATGCATCCTCGCACTTATAGGGGGTGTCGCAATGGGGGGAATACCCTGATTCAGCGACGAGACAAAGCGAACTCTGACTCGAGCGTCACCTGTTAAACACTGGATCTGTCTTCAGAGCCTGGCCACGAGCAACTCACGTTGGAAGATAAGCTCTTTAGGGAGATGAGAATAGAGCTTCATGAACAACTCGTCCTGCTGCAGCACCTCTCTTTTCCAGCCATCTTGTTCCAGGATTTGAGCCGCTTCGAACTGCTCTGGAGAAAAATGATCCATGCCGTTCAAATCAAGATCTCCTGCATCCGGCACCCAACCAAGCGGAGTTTCATTTGCATGAGCACTTCCGTGGCAACGATCGATGATCCACTTCAACACTCGCATATTTTCACCGAATCCCGGCCATAGGTATTCGCCATCTTCACCTTTACGAAACCAATTCACATGAAAGATCCGGGGAGGATACTTGATGTTTTTTCGCATGTTCAACCAATGCTTGAAGTAGTCGCCCATGTTATAGCCGCAGAACGGCAGCATCGCCATCGGATCACGACGCACCTGCCCCACTGCTCCCGCGGCGGCGGCGGTTGTTTCCGAGCTCATCGTCGCACCGATGTAAACTCCGTGAATCCAGTTGAATGCGGAATAGACGAGCGGAATGGTCGTTGTTCGGCGACCGCCAAAAATGATGGCAGAAATGGGAACACCGTTCGGATCATTCACTTCTGGCGCAAGACTCGGATTGTTAGTCATAGGCGCACAAAAACGGCTGTTAGGATGTGCGGCTTTTTCCTTGGATGCGGGCGTCCACTTGTTCCCCCGCCAATCGATGAGTTCAGGCGGAGCTGTTTCCGTTTTTCCTTCCCACCAGACATCACCATCCGAAGTGAGTGCGACATTCGTATAAATCGTGTCGCACGACATCGTCTCCATCGCGTTTTTATTCGTTTCTGCGTTCGTGCCGGGAGCAACACCAAAGTAACCGTTCTCTGGATTGATCGCGTAGAGTCGACCATCTGCTCCGGGCTTCATCCAGGCTATGTCATCGCCTACTGTCCAAATCTTCCACCCTTTGAAATGAGGCGGAGGAATCATCATGGCAAAATTAGTTTTCCCACAGGCGCTGGGGAATGCAGCCGTCACGAATGTTTTTTGGCCCTCCGGCGATTCCACTCCGAGGATCAGCATGTGTTCGGCAAGCCACCCTTCCCGCCGCCCCAGATAAGAACCAATGCGCAAAGCCAGGCACTTTTTTCCGAGCAACACGTTGCCTCCGTAGTTCGATCCTACGGAGACAATTTTGTTTTCGTGTGGGAAATGCGCGATGAAGCGCCTTTCTGGATTGATGTCGAGCATGCAATGAAGACCGCGGTTAAAGTCTTCATGGGCTCCGAGTTGCTCGTAGGCGGCTGTGCCCATCCGGGCCATAATCCGCATGCTCAAGACCACGTAAATTGAATCTGTCAGTTCAACGCCCACCTTCGTGAGTGGCGATCCAGGTGGCCCCATCAAGTAAGGAACAACATACATGGTTCGCCCCTTCATTCCTCCCGCCGTAAGGGGGCGTAGCTTTGCGTACATGTCCCGGGGCGCAAGCCAGTTATTGGTTGGACCAGCTTCTTCTTCGGTGGGAGTGCAAATATAGGTACACTGCTCGACGCGAGCCACGTCGTTAGGATTGGAGCGGTGCAGGTAACAGCCTGGAAGTTTCTCCTGATTCAGTTCAATCAGGATCCCGTTCGCTAATGCTTCTTTGGTGAGAACCTGCTTCTCTTCTTCAGAACCACTGCACCAAAAGACCTTCTCCGGCTGGCAGTGTTTGACGCAGACCTCCACCCAATCCAGGACGTAGCGATTGGTGGTATTACAAGTACCGAGATTTTCTTTCGACATATCTATTTAAGACCGTTTCCCGACCGTAGTGTTCTTCTCCGTTTGCTCAATTCTGTCGAGCACCTTTTCGGGGACGTCCCAGTTTTAGTTTGTGCGGTTTAGGATTGTTCGCTTTTTCCAGATTTGTTCAATCTGGCACAATCCGCTGCCATTTTACTTCCTCAATTCTGCTTTCGTCGGCCAGTTGAACTCCGCCAATAGTGGATCATTCATATCAAAGGCGTAAACCGCGCGTTCGAGCACGACGTCCCAATTCACTGCGGTGTAATCAGGTTGCTCCAGACTTTGCAGTTCAACAGACCAGACCTTTTTAAAATTGCCGCCGAAGCCTTTTTGAGCGCGGTGGGTCTCTGCCAGATCGCCCGAGAGATTAATGGCCCAGGATTCGCCGTCTCCTTCGCGAAGATGAACAATGGTTGAATGCATGAATGAATATGCATCGACCTGCCGTGCATTCAATGGGTCGGTTTGTCTCGGGCCGTCACCTCCGTCCGTCCCACTACCGCACCCATCATCGGAACACATCATGTTATTCCCTGATGATATTTGGTCGCCCACCCGATTGTGCCAATGCTTCTTCTACGCAAGGTTCGTGTAGGAGTGATTCAACGACGCACGTTTCCCCTATAGAAAGGAAACGCTTCTCTTAAGGGTTGACAGCAGGTCGGATTCACTCAGGAGGAAAACGCTAATTTCGCTATGCCAAGAGACATTTTTCCGCGCCCGGAATATCCGCGCCCTGACTTTCAAAGAGGTACCATTGAAGGAAGAGACTGGCTGAACTTAAACGGCCCGTGGCAGTTCCGGTTTGACGGTGATAAATCCGGGGAACAAAACGGATGGCATTTGCCTGACGGTCCGGATTGGCGTGAGCAAATTATTGTTCCGTTTTGTTGGGAATCGCTCGCCGCCTGGGGCGAGGCTGAAACCGCAGGCAATGAAAACTATTATTCCACCCGCGTTTACCGGAATCCGATGGAGGTGAATCGGGCAAACCACAGCTATGTAGCGCGCTACGAGGTCGGGTGGTATCGGCGTCGCATCAACATTCCCACAGAAGATCTTTGGAAAGACAGGCGCATTATTTTGAAAATCGGTGCTTCAGATTTCTTCACCGATTGCTGGTGCAATGGCAAACATGTCGGGCGCAACGAAGGTGGTTATACACCGTTTGAGTTCGACATAACTGACGCGCTTCAGAGAACGACGGACGGGAGCGTTGAGGCTCTCATCGTGATTCGAGTAGAAGACCCGATGGAAAACTCTGAGCAACCGGTTGGTAAACAGTGGCACTGGTATACCTCGACGAGCGGAATTTGGCAGACGGTCTATCTCGAGCCCAGGGACGCGGCTTACGTCGATTGCTTCCGCATCTACACTGATATCGATGCGAAGACCGCCCGGTTCGAAATTGAGACGGCGGGATGTGAGCAAAATTGTGAGATGCAAATCTACATCATTCCGCCCGGTGGTGAGGTTCAGATCGTTAAATGCCCGATTAAAGAGAATCGCGCGACCATCACTGCCGACATCCCGGATCCCTACATGTGGAATCCCAATCAGCCGGATCTCTACCGAACGACTTTCAAATTGCAAAAGAGCGGAAAAACCGTCGATAAGATCCAAAGCTATTTCGGCATGCGAAAAATTGACTTTGGACCCGCGGAAGATCCAAAGGCTCCAGCGGTCCTTCAGTTGAACAACGTCCCCCGCTATCTTCGCGGCGCTCTGCATCAATCCTATTATCCGGACGGGATCTACACTGCCGGTGATGTTGAAGTGCTCAAAAACGATATCATGTGGGCCAAGAAGTTCGGTTTCAACTTTCTGCGTATCCACATCAAGATAGATGATCCTCTTCTGCTCTACTACGCGGACTCCATTGGGATCATGTTGATGTGTGACATGCCAAACTTCGGCGAAGGCGGTAACACTCCGACAGGACAACGTCGATTCGAAGAGATGATGAAGGCGGCTATTAAACGGGACTTCAATCATCCCTCGATTATTGCCTGGTGTGTGTTCAATGAAACCTGGGGTTTCGGTGGTCAGGCTGAATTTGTGAAAGTTTTCCCTGAAATCAAACGAAAGGTGCTGGATCTTCCCACCCCTCCAGGCGCTGTTTCCTCGAGCGAAGACTTTGCTACCGAAGCATTCATCGAAAAGAAAAAGGAATCACGAATGGCCAATGCTGATGCCCATAAATGGGTGCAGCAGACCTGGGAGTTGGCGAAGAAACTTGATACCACTCGCCTGGTGGAGGACATGAGCGTGGTCCACTGGGAGCATCTGGAATACTTTGCCCATGGAGACACGGACATCAACTCGTGGCACTTCTACATCGATGATTATTACCGGGGCAAAGAGCACATTCAAAAGGTAGTCGACTCCACTTTCCGAGGTTCGACCTTCAACTATGTTCCGGGTTACGAATACAAAGGCCAACCACTGATCAACAGTGAATATGGCGGTGTTGGGGCGCTTGACGGGAACCGGGATTGCAGCTGGAGTTTTAAGTTTTTGACCAATGAAATGCGCCGGCACGGCCAGATTTCGGCTTATATTTACACGGAACTCCACGATGTCGAATGGGAGTACAACGGCTTCCTGACCTATGATCGCATGCCTAAAGACTTCGGATTTGATCCACGCATTATCAATGAAAGCGACACTCTGCCTATCGACTTCCCGCCCGTTTCAAAGCACGCACCTGGCAGCATAGTGAAGATCGATGTGGCTTCCTCTCACTATTCGACGATAACTCGCGATAAGGTCTCGCTGCGATGGCAGTTAGGTGGAATGGATACATGGGGGCGAATTGTGCAGGACGTTTCGAAGGGCTTAGTGCCAATTAAATTTCCGCACCGTCGTGTCGCTCATGCTCACACCATCGAACTAAAGATGCCGGACAAACCGATGTTCTGTACGCTGTGGGTCGAAGCCGTTGATCCAAATGGAGCACGCATTGCCTCCAATTTCCTCCAGATTCTAGCGGCCGATGGACCTCCGCCCCATCGCGAAGATACCGAACGCACTGCGGTGCTGCGGCTTTTTCCTCACGAATGGGCAAACGCAGCATGGACCGGCGGCATGTGTACTCGCGAACAGGCACAGCAAAACCATTACTCATGGGGTGGAGGCACAGGATTTTTCGAATATTTGTTCCCTGTCACCGGGATTGATTTAAGTAAGGTCCGGCGCATCCGAGTTCTCTTTGAGGCGTCTTCCCGACGTGTCGATACACCGCAGACCACGAACGATCATTATCCAAGCGTCGTTAATGTTGAACTCAACGGCGTCCTCGTTAACAGGCAGATCATTGTGAATCACCCACACGATTCGCGCGGCGCTCTCAGTTATCTGAGCGGCGGAAAGCATGGCCGCGGCGCGTATGGTTACATGATTTCAACTGCCATAGATGGAGACATACTCAAACGCGTGGTGGAAGGGACACGAGATCAGCACCTGCGAATGCGCTGCATCGTCCCCGAACGCGAACTGGCCGTTGGAGGCCTGACACTTTACGACACTGAATCGGGGCGTTATCCAATCGCCATCATGATCATTGTCGAGTCATAGCAACTTTATGGAACAACGATAGAGATTAGCATTGGCGAAAAATGGCAATTGCCTTTACCGGCAGGAAAAACAAACGAAGGATCAAAAGGATTGCTGGGACAGGCATCTGGAACCGCCAGTAGGCCCCCATGGGAAAGGTGTCGGAAAGCAAGCCTATCGCGATTGCCAAAAGTAATTTCCGGAAAAGGAGATTTAGTTTGGAGGGATATGGTTGAACCTGATGGTTGCGAAGGAGTGAGAGTCATCCCAATGGTCAGAATGGCACGACAGAAGAACTGCGCGTGGCGTCCCGAAATTCGTGTCGATTAGTGTCCATTCGCGGTTAACCTTCCCCGGAAACCTCGTTTTTGTTGGGCTTTTGCGTTACACAGCACCTGTAACGCGCGTTACAGGACGATTGCAGAAGCGGGTTTGGATGCTTCGAGCTGATTCTCCTGCCAGATGCGATGAATCGTGTTCTTACTGACTTTTTGGGCCCTGGCCAGTGTGCGTGTGCTCCCAGGGTGTGATTTTTCCGGGTGAGATAGTAGGAGCGCGGCTACACAAAATAGAGTGGGGCGTAAGGCAGAGTAAGCGCGTAGAGCTGGCATTGCATCTAACACTGGTGGGGTTTTGCGTAACCGCACAGCGGTTACGCAAAACCCCACCGACTGGCCTGTCTCACCCGGAAAAAATCACACCCCTTGCTTCATTCTCCGGCCAAAAAGATGGGCAATCCGCCGAACGAAGGTAATCGGAGGAGTAAAACCTCCCCAAACCGGGGAACGAAGGCGATCGGAGAGGAAGAATCTGGGCGTTCCCTGGAACGAGCGC
>JBKJKE010000101.1:0-45277 GCA_046597605.1 Limisphaerales bacterium
CTCACGACTCTTCGCCGCAAGGATGCGGACTCTCACCGCACCAACTCATCGCCTTCTCAGGCGCACTAGCCCAGCGGCTTTAGCCCTGGGAAAAACGACGCATTGATTAAGTTCCGACGGAACGGCTGAATGGGCCTATGTCCACCACGAGACGATTAGTTTTCAGGAGGAGTTTCTAACATTTTTGAGGAGGCACAAAATTCAGGTCGACGAACGATATCTTTGGGAATGACTCAGCCGTCCCGTTGGGACTCTGACGTAGCTTTGTCGAGTACCCATGGCTGAAGCCAATGGGCTATTATCAAAACTCCCTCCGGGAGTGACTAAATCGTATTCCACTCCGGTAAAAAGCCCAGTCACTGCCGCCGTTTGCCGCCCAATAGACATCTCCCAGGAGGGAGATTAGGTTTACCCCGGCATGATCTCGGCCGTTGAACAACGACTCACCAGTCCGCAGCAGGTGCGCCACCTCAAGCGCTACACTGGTAAAGTCGTGTATATGTTCGCTTTCGACGTGGCTTACGAGATGACACGCGAACCGATTCGCGAGCTCTTTGGCCAACCGATTGCCCAGTTTTCCGTTGATACAAGCAAGCGCAGCCCAAAACACCTTTTCTTTTACCGGCCTCAAATGGTGCGATTGCCGCCCATGGAGCGGTTCACCAAGAACGGGCGTGTGTTGCTGGAACGAGCAATAAAAATACTGCCGGTCGGCGCGATCAGTATCACGGTCAGCGTCCCGTTTGAAGTCGAGTCCATTGAGGACCTCGTCGACTTCCACGACCTGCAGTTCAACAACGGCTCACTCGGTCAGGAGGTTCGGGCTCTTGCCGATGAAGTAAGGGAAGAACTCACCCGCTACTGGGTCAGGCCGGTCACACATATTTCTGATGAGGAGGCTTATACGGTGTTTGCGTTGAATGCTCCCCTGGTCGCCGAGGATGGTAATCCTATCAGCGCCGAAGACTGGCTCCAGGGACATCGCCGTGAAGTCGCTTCCCTGCTCACCCAAGAAACCAACATCAATCAACTCTCCCGCCAGGAAGCCGACGAATCCACCGCACGTTACCTGAGCTATTATGAAAATGATTTGGTCGTGGTCGATTGGGACGCTGCCCTCGTCATTGAAGAACCTCGCAACCTCGATGAAACGCTCTACGTGATGGAATTGGCCAACCTGCAATTGGCCGAACTAGAAGCTTACGATCGCATTTTAGATGACGCTCTCGAGCGTTCTTATCGTGATCTGGGGCACCGGAGTCGCCGCGCCAAAAGCCAGGTGATGCGAGATCTGCGAGAGATTCGCATCGACCTTGCGCGCTTCAGCGATGAGTTGCAGAACATCAGCAAATTCTTTGGGGATTGGCATCTGGCTCGCATTTATCAAACCATTTCGACCCGTTTCCATCTCGGCGATTGGCATCGATCGATCGATGAGAAACTAAAAACGCTCGACGATCTGTATCAACTGATGAACCAGGATCTCACCACTCGCTGGATGCTCATCCTCGAAGCGACAATTGTTCTTCTGTTCATTCTCGATCTTGTCGCTATTTTCTTCGGCGTCTCAGGACACTAATGCAACTGTTAGCGAAAATTCTTTTAATCGGAAGTCTACTCATGGCTATGAAATCTCAATCGGCGGTGAAGATGGAAAAGATTGCCTACGGCGGCTGGACGAATTGCATCCGGCTCAGCAACAAGGAAATCGAACTGGTCGCGACGACGGATGTCGGTCCACGCGTGATTCACTTTGGTTACACGGGTGGACTGAACATCTTCAAACAGAACAAGGACCACATGGGCAAAACGGGCGGCGACAAGTGGACCTCCTACGGCGGACACCGGTTCTGGCATGCGCCGGAAATTATGCCTCGCACCTATGCTCCCGATAATGATCCGATCGAACACTCCTGGGACGGCAAGAAGCTGAAGCTGATCCAACCAGTCGAAGCCAGCACCGGCTTGCAGAAGGAAATCGAAATCACTCTCGATGAAAAAGAAAACCGCGTCACGGTCCTGCACCGTTTGCGGAACAAGAACCAATGGGAGGTTGAAGCCGCTCCCTGGGCATTGACCGTGATGCAAGGTCCGGGTCGCGCCATCTTCCCGCAAGAACCTGTCATCAAACAATTGTTGCCCGTCCGCCCGCTCGTTCTCTGGGGTTATACGGACATGAAAGATCCGCGTTGGAACTGGGGCACGAAATACATTCAGGTGAAGTGCAATCCCAAGGCGAACACCGCGCAAAAGTTTGGTTGCATGAATACTCTCGGATGGGGCGCTTACTATCGCGACGGGTTTGTGTTCCTGAAACGCTTCCCCTTCGATGCCAAGGCCACTTATCCGGACTATGGTTGCAATACTGAGTGCTACACCAATGGCGAAATGCTCGAAGTCGAAAGCGTCGGTCCGCTGAAGAAGATTGCGGCGGGCGGCAAGGTTGAGCATGTGGAGCACTGGTATCTCTTCAAAGCGGAGTTGAGCGAAAAAGAGAACGAGTTAAGTGAAGTTCTGGAGCCACTGGTGAGTCAAACAGAACCAGTGAAGTAACGACCGTTCATTCATGCGATTTTTTCAACGATACCGATTTGTCCTTTTGTTCCTGCTGTTGCTTGTTTTCTGCAGCGTGATGATCATCAGGCAGTTTCAGCTCAATAAAGATAAGCATGAACAGTTACGGGAATATTTCATTCTCCTTTATATCAAAGGCTACAAACCAGAAGCCGAGGTGCTCTACAATCGGATTCTGAAAGAAACCCCGAAACTTTCCGACCAACAACTCTTCGACGACTTCCAGCGCACCCTGCTGCTGATCGATCCGGCGAGTCAGCAAACCAACAATCTCATCTTCAATTACCATTGGTATGTAAGTAAGCAGCTCGACCAACGCTCCGAGAGCACGCTCATGGAAGCGTTGAAGAAGGCGGAAGAAAACGATTGAGGCCATGTTCAGGGCACACCACGACAAATTGAAATTTTCACAAAATGACAGCCATCTAGAGAATTCTGACCACCGGTGAGTCAGATCGCAGCGGTGATGAGACAATTCCCACGGAGCAGGAGATTCATGATGTCGAGGTGCGGTTGGGCTTTTGCTTCCCCCAAAGCTATCGAGAGTTTTTGCAACTGGGCGGATTGAGGAACTTCGCATTAAGCATCGCGTCTTACCTCCTTCCGAAGTCTTGAAGAATCTTCGGTATTTGCCAGATCAGGACCACGTGCCGTTTGCCGACAATGGGTGCGGCGACCTTTTCTGCTGGGCAGGTTCGATTAGCCGCTGCCCACAGTGCTCCTTGAACTGAAGTACAAACCACGTGCGAAAAACAAAAGGCCAAAATTGTCCTGTTCTTGCACCAGTAATACGGGGTTACCTCGCTCCACCGCGTCTTCACCAAGATGTGAACGATCCGTCCATTTCATTGTTTTGGAGTCTTGACCGCCTCATCCAACTTCTTGAGGTATTTGGCTGGTTCTTTCTTGAAGTCTTTCAAGCAGGATTTGCAGCAGAATTGAACTTCGCGGCCTTCATGCTCGTGGACAAATGTTTTCCCCATGCTGCCGAGTTTTTCATCGGAAACGACGCAGGTAAGGGGGTACGGTTTTTTCTCAGCTTTTTTGGCGTCAGCGGAGGCGATGCCGGAGATAGCCATGGCAATAGTTAGGGCAATAATATTCAGTTTGATCTGTTTCATAATCGTAATTCGTTGCTGGTCGGAGATTCCGACCTAACCTTAATACGCCGCAGCCGATCAAAACCCTCACTAATTGTTGAGATATATCCTCAGAGGGTTGGGAGCACTGACGCCAATGCTTTGCGCAATTGATTCCTGGCCCGGTAGAGACGCGTTTCGACGGCCTTTGCCGAACAATTTAAAATGGCTGCAATTTCTGCATGAGATCGCTCTTCGTATTCCGATAGGATGAGAGGCGTGCGCAACTCATCGGGCAAGGCCTGAATCGCCTGACGAACGTGGTCGGCTCTCTCGCCGGCAATGAGTGCTTCACTGGGTGTAACCTGTTCTTCGGAAAACTGTTCAGCGAAACCGGGACCACTTTCTTCCTCGACTGCATCCAGGGAAACTTGGGGGTGCCGCTCTCGCCAGCGAAAACGATCCCGCATGAGATTCGTGGCGATCGTGTAAAGCCAGGTGGAAAACTTTTCGGTGGACCGGAACTTCTGGCGATTCTGGTACACCCGGCAAAATGTTTCCTGCGCTAAATCTGTGGCGTCCGCGTCGTCATTGAGAGACCGGAATAAGTAATGGAATAAGCGCAGGCCATGGCGGTCCATTAGTGCGTTTAAGGAGCGATCATGTCCCGCGACCAACCGCTGCATATCCTTACTATCTTCTTCATCGGATGAGGGAGCATTCATGACCTAGTCGTGCTGCCCCATATTCTCGTGTTCAGGCAGAAATGTTTTGTTCTGCACCCAGGCAAGGTAGCGTTTTCCTTGTTCGGCTGGCATCGCTCGACTGACCGACAGGAAATGTTCGAGCATCATTTTCTGGCATTCAAAGCGGAGCTGTGACGATTCGCTCAATTTCTGCTCAATCTCAGAGGTCAGGACGTTGGTGTTTGCCAGCAAAAGTTTCAGTTCTGCATTCTTTGACGCAATCCGTTTACACATCTCGGTACAGTCCGGCATGTACGATTCATGCAACTCGGAGATTCGGGCGAATTCTGCGGCACTAAGGTTGAACTCGTGTTTGAGCCAAGCGAGTTCCGGGGTTTCGCTCTTCAGTAAGGCACGATGGGAGGCGGTATTAAGAAAGTAAAAGCCGCAAAAGGCGCCCACGGCTAAAACGATACCGAGAACTGATATGATGAGAGCGCGTTTCATCGGTTGCTCGCAACCTTTTGATATGGGTCCACGGCCTGCACGTATTGAGCACTAAGTTCTTTGTCCATGTGAGCCTGTGTTTCGCGGGATTGTATAACGGCGGTAGCGGCTCCCCCAAACAGGAGAATGGCGATGTAGGCAGTGGCGAATGCAGGGCGGACAAAGATTGCTTCCAACCAGCGACCGAGAAATGCGCCAATGGAAACCTGTGAGGCAATCGAGGTCTTTTCGATTCGATTCCAGACTTGCTCTTGAAAGCGCGGCGGTAATGGAGCGTTCACATTCCATCCGCGCAAAGCTGCGCGGAGTGCCTGATCGTCATTCGGTTGATTATTTTTCATTGGAAAAGGACGGATGGCAGTTTGCGCTGCCACCCGACACGAGCTTAACATCTTCAACGCTCATCTGCACACACCTACTACATCGCGTTTTTCGCGCAGCAGGATCTGCAGGCGGGTGTATCGCCCATCTGCTTCGGGGATAAATGGCAATTTTTCACCATGTTGAGTGTATCGGTATCCCCTCGGGACCTGCCGGCAACGGTCGGATGGCCCATTGCTCTGGATTTTGCGGCATTACCGAGAGTGGATTGAGCATGGACATAATCGGCGTCTTTTGAAGACGTCGAAACTGACCTGTGTCGCGCATCCAACGCACGTGGAGATCCGAATGCATCGTATGCGCTCGCAGTGTTGATGAGGCCAAACGCAGCTACCGTAGTTGCCAAGAGGAGTGATTTTATATTTTTCATTTTTGTTTTCAGCGATTGTTGCTGTTCCTTCCACAGGTAATACGCCGCAGAAGTCTCAAACCCTCATGAAAGTTTTAACGAATGGCAGAGGGGAGTTTGACGATTGGTGTGGAACGTTCCCGCAGTAACACATCCCTGCGCTACTCAGAACTATTTCTTGAGGAGTCGTAGCGCGTTGGCGATGACCAGGAGGGTTGCGCCGGTGTCGGCGAGAATCGCGAGCCAGAGGCTGGTGTGCCCAGCTAATGCCAAGATCAGAAAGATGGCTTTAATGATCAGTGCAAATGCGATGTTGGTCTGGATGATTCAGACAGTGCGGCGCCCTAAAAGAATGGCTTCGGCGACCTGGGCGAGGTCGTCCTGCATCAGGGCAATGTCGGCCGCTTCGATAGCAGTATCGGTTCCAGCGCCGCCCATCGCGATTCCCACGGTGGCAAGTGCCATGGGGCGGGGGCATCGTTGACGCCATCGCCGATCATTCCAACGTGCTTGTCGGTGGCAAGGAGTTCGCGGACGCGTTCAATCTTTTGGTCCGGGAGAAGATCGTCGGACTGCCACGGCTGAAGCCGATGGGCTATTATCAAAACTCCCTCCGGGAGGAAAACCTGATTTCTACTCCACCGAATAGAGCGAGGAACCTCTTTCCCTCGTTTTTTGAATGGGTGCAGCGATACCGTTAAAGTTGCACGCCTTGAAGCTTGCTGCGCGATTTGGAATCAGCCCGCTCCGGGGTGATCCACCCGATTTGGCCCGTTCGATGGGGACACTTTCGGTGGGAGAAGGGGCACTAGTTTCATGGCGCAATTTGCGCCGGGGCGAAGACGACAAATCTATTTTTGACCTCTTTTCCCCGGGGGTGGAGACGTCAAAAACGTTTTTGTCGTCATTTCCCGCGGGGAAAACATGTTAAAACTAGTTTTATCGTCTTCGCCCACGGGGGAGACACGTCAAAACTAGATTTGACGTCTTCGCCCCCGGGGTGGAGTGGACAAAAACAGTTTTGACGTGTTCGCCCCGTGGGAAAAGTGGGCAAAACTAGTTTTGACGCCTTTTCCCCGCGGGCGGAGACGACAAAACTAGTTTTGACGTCTTTTCCCACGGGGCGGAGTGCTCAAAAATAGTTTTGCCTACTCCGCCCCGAGGAAATGCCCGTAAACATTGGGTTTCCTGCAAGCCTTGGTGGTTGGATAAAGAGGTTTGGGATGTTTCGACCGGTTCTGGATGTTAGACGGAACTTCAAAAAATTTGTCGAGAATGGAGGGAAAGCTTTGCCTTTTACTTATCCGTGTCCTGCGGGGAAAAAGCGGCCATCGCCAAGGGGCGGGGTCGTGCTAATGCGCGATTTACGTTAACGATAGTCGTGGCACCCCTGCCGGGGTGCCTACGTTTGTGATGCCGATGTCCGGTGGTGTCGCTTTGCTCAACCACCGGCTACACGCTTTCATCCCTGCGGGATGGGAAAATGAGCCGATATCGCGGGGTCTGACGAAGTCTCACGATGCCGAAGGCATCAAAGCCTGTAGCCGGTGGTTGAGCGAAGCGACACCACCGGAGAACGAGCATACGAAAATCCTCCGCACCCTGGAGGGGGTGCCACCTCAATCCATTCACCACGCCACCCAAATACGTGTGGCCTGGGTCAATGCGACACCGTGACGATGCTGATCTTCGCTTTACGGGCCAGTTCTTCAACTTTGGCCTGGTCCAGGATCAAAGCTTTGCCTGATTCTAGCGCCAAAACGGAGATTTTGGCATCGCGACAGATTTCCACGGTCGTGGTCCCGATGCAGGGAATGTCAAAACGCATGTCGTGCGATTCTTTGGCGACCTTGATGGCAACGGCACCGCCATCTTTTCCGGCCAATTCCCCGCCCCGCTTGAGACAGGCATCTGTTCCCTCGAACGCTTCCACCGCCAGCACCGTTCCATTCTTTACGACCACACTTTGACCGATTTCCAGGCGGGAGGTCTCTTTCGCAATCCGAAATCCAAAGTCAACGTCGGCCTTTTGGGTGTCGCTAAGTTTCGGGCCAAGGGAGAAACCAACGGCGGGCATTAACGGCTGCAACCAGGGGGTGGCTTCAATCAGTTTCACTCCGTCTTTCTCCAACTCCTGGGCAATCGCGCCGAAAATGGAATGAGCATTTTTCTCTTTGAGACGAAACAGCATCGAGACCGCACGGAGATCGGGTCGCAGATCGAAGAGGTTTTTGGGAGCGATCTGTCCCACCATGACGCATTGGGAGATGCCGCGATCGGCAAAGGCCGAAATCATCTTGGATAACTGCCCCACCCGAAGCCAAATCAGTTCGTCCACCAATCCGGCGAGCTGGGGATCGGTTTCGCCCTCGAATCCAACCGCGACCAACTTACGAACCCCCATCTTGCGAGCCTGTTGTGCCAGCAGGATCGGGAGGGATCGATTGCCAGCGATGATGCCGAGGGATTCGGGTTGCGTCATGCGAAACGGAACTTAGCCGGAACAAGACAGATGAAAAGAATAGAAACCACAGATGCACTCAGATGAATCCAACGCGAGGAAGCCGCAAGGACGGACCGCGGTTGTGTGCGAAGCACCAGCCGCAGCGGATGGAAACGGGGTGGGAGATAGGAGTGATCGAGGCTGACTACCGATGCAACGTGCTGCGGCTGGATCCTTCGGACACAGCCGCGGTCCGTCCCGTCGGGTATTCTTTGGAATCTTGTTATTGTTGCTTGATTCGCGAACATAGTAGTACAGATAAGGACGGAACAGATGAGACCGTTCTCTACTGAACGAAATCTCTTCTACAAACGACGTGGTCTTTAAAAGAATTTTTCCCATCCGTGTTTGTCCGTGTCCATCCGTGGTTCAATTCCGTCTGCCTTTACGAGACTGGCACCAGATTCTGCGCTACGTCGGTGTTGTAGGCCTTCATCGCGGGGATCACTCCTGCCAAAGCCGCCAAGGCAATGATGCCTAGAGGACCAAACAGCATCACTGGATGATACTGTAGCGGATCAATGAGCATTCCTGTCTTTGCTCTCACAAAGTGAGCGGCGGTGGTACTGATCGCCAGGTAGACGACAAAACCCAGAAATGCGCCGATAGCCGCGATCGTGGCGGATTCCAAAACTACGCTACTGAAGATAGTGCTCCGGCGTGCCCCGAGTGCACGCATAATAGCGATCTCACGGCGACGTTCGTTCATTGAGTTGTAGATGCTGGCGAGAATCGAAGCAGTCGCCACAACCGCCACCAGGTAGGCAATCATCTCCAAAATGCGATCGAACCAACTCACCTTGTCGAACAGTTGAGCGATGATAGTTCCAATCGGCCACGCTAACGTAAGCTTCCCTTCCGGGCCATTGTACCTCATCTGCAACGTTTTCCCGGCAAGCGGACTGCGAAACTTCAACAGGACAGCGCTGAGTTCGTCGTGTGATTCTTCGCGATGACCGCTCATGAATTGTAACCCCTCCAGTGGAATCCAGAGCAAGCGATCGGCAGGCGTATTGGATGGCTCAAGAATACCCACGATAACATACGTTTCTTCATGAGCATGTCCTTCGTTGAAATCCAAACCATGGTAGGGTTCAAATTCATCCCCCACCTTTAGCTTCAGCTTTTGTGCGACATAACTTCCCACCACTGCTTCGCGCAGTTCCGGATCAAACCAGGCACCACTCGCGAGCTTGTATTTTTGCCCGCGTGCATACTCGTGTTCCGTAAACATCTGCGGAATCGTTCCGACAATCCGAAAACCTTTGTAGTTGTCACCCAGCGTGATCGGCACCGCGAGAGCAACACCTGGGGCTGCTTTGATCGCCTCATAATCTTCCACATTGATATTTCCGGGAGAATTTTCGAGGTGAAATACCGAATTCAAAACGAGCTGCAGCTGGGAGCTGCGAATCCCAAGCACCGCGTCGAAGCCACCATCCATCTGGGTGAAGGTATTGCGAGATTGTTCACGGAGGACCCAGACCGACATCAATAACCCCGCTGCCAGCGCAATGGAAAACGCGGTGATGCAGGTGGAGAGCATGTGTTGCCGCAGACTTTTTAGAATGATACGGAAGAGGCTCATGGCGGATTCTTAAAGAGAGTTTGTGACAGCAGCCCGGTTGATTTCCGACAAACTCAACACCTTTTCGAACGTGGTGAGAACTGCTTGATCGTGACTCACCAGAAGGAGAGCGGCATTATTCTCGCGGCATGTCTCCTGGATCAACGACAGCACCTCGCGGGAATTTCGTGCGTCAAGATTGCCGGTCGGTTCGTCCGCCAGCACCAGCTTAGGCCGATTCGCAAGCGCCCTCGCGACAGCGACGCGCTGTTGTTGTCCGGTGGAGAGCTGTCGCGGGAGATGATTCATCTTATCCTGCAGGCCAACCCGTTTCAGGAGCGAGACTGCGAACTCGCGATCCACGCCGGAACCGAATTTCATGCCGACCAAAACATTTTCAAGAGCCGTGTATCCCTGCAGAAGATTGAATGTCTGAAAAATGTAACCGATGTGTTCGGCTCGAAACCGATCCCGGGCGGATTCACTCAAGTCGGATATTTCACGTCCGCTCATTTTGATCAATCCGGAGTCGGGCTTCAAAATACCGGCGATCAGGTTGAGAAAGGTCGTCTTACCACTGCCACTCTCACCGCGAAGGGCAAGTTGCTGTTTTTCTTCTAAAGCAAACTTCGGGACATCCACCACCGTTTGCATAGGCCCGTCCGGAGATCGAAAGCTTTTCTTCAAGTTCGAGATATCCAGCAATGACATGCAGGGATAAAAGCACGCTGGGACACTACTGGGAAAGCAGTTTTCCAAGAGGCAGTGATTGAGGTGCCCCAAAACACACGCCTTCAAGCCCCATCTTCGCACCAATGAGAAGTTATTGTTGGCAGTCAAACTGCATCTATCCCCTGTAACCCTGCTATTTGCGTATTGTTTTTTACGAAAATGAGAATTGAGCTTTCCAAAATGCGGAATGGACTTCTAGGAGCAGCATTATTTCTTGGCCTGGGTTCTGCCACAGCCCTCGAAATCGGCGATGTAACGATCAATGAGGTGTATTTCAGTCCCAAGGGCGGCGGGCAAGGTCATCACGAAGCAGTTGAGCTGCTGGTGGCGAAAGATAAGGTGGATTTAAACGGAATCACGATCTCGGATCGCGATTTCTGGGAAAAACCCACCGAAGACCAATGTACTCTCCAGGATCTCGGACAAGGGTTCCTTAGTTCAGTGCGGAGCGGCACCTTGATTGTCATCTACAATGGGATCGGAGAAGACGACACGGACCCCAATGACTTCGTGCTCCGGTTCTATGCGAAATCCAGCCTCTATTGTAATACTGCACCGACTGGCAATTCCTTCAAGTTCAGCAATAAAGGAGACAATCTCCACCTGTTCCAATTCAGCAAGCAGCTCGATTTCGTTAAGTATCGCACGAGTGACCTGAGCACCCGTGGGATCGCCGATCCCGGATTGTTGGAATGGCAGGGAGGCGCCAGTGGATATGTTGACGTTGCCTTGACTGGGCAAAGCACTGGTTTTCGCTTCCTCGGTAATCGGGCTGATCTCAATGATTATCCGGCTGCATGGACCCCGTATTCTGAAACCTACAAGGAGAACAACAATCTCGGAAAACCCAACGGCGGTGTGAACACCGAATGGATTCGTTTACTCCGGGAGAAGAGTTTACTCGGTCCGAACGTCATTGCCGGCGGGATGGATTAATCAGCTTCAAGCCCGTTCGATGGAACGGCGTTTGTAGAGGAACTCAAACATGTTCCCCTCGTGCGGTTGATCCCACGAAACCTTCATCGTAGAGATCGGTCCCAGATTCAATCTTTCGATCAGCGAGGATTCCAACAACTCTTCCTTGAACTTCTCGTCCTTCGTAATCGCAGTCACCACGAGGGAAGGTCCGATTTGCTTGAGCATCTCACTCTGCGGCACTTGCACGACGCTGGCGTAGGGACAAAGGAACTCGCGGTTCGCCAATGGATGCGCAAACGAATCGCAACGCACAATTGTTGGACGCATGTAGACCCCTCCTTCGAAACAAGCTTTGCGATCCCCGTTCCGATACTTCGCTGTCACATCTTCTGCACCGGATATTTTTAGGTCCGTTTCAATTGCCGAGTCGACGTAATCCGCCATCTTTGTATTCGCGAAACCCGAGAGCTTTGCGTTTTCATCACCCGGTGCTGACGGAGCAATCGGGCCAAGCTTTTTCGCAAGAGCATCTGCAATCTCCGCGGCATACTTCGGCACAATGACGGCAGAAGCGTTGATGCAACTGCGACCGCCATTATCGGAAATGGAACTCGCCATCAAATCGATAAACTCCGGCCATGATTCGATTTGATCGTCGCCAATCAGGATCTTGCTGAAACCGGGTCCGTGGATCTGGATGGCGGGATTGTTCGCGTACTGTGCGGTGGTGTTTTTATCACCGAAAATAAGAGCGCGTCCGCATGACTTCAGAATCTCCCCTGCCCCTTCGTGGTCGGTGGGATAAAATCCAAACGCTTCCGCCGGACACCCCGCGGCAATGAACGCCTGGATCAGACGGTATGGGGTCCAGGGCTCTTCGCGACCAGGTTTAAGAATAACCGGAATCTTCAAAGGGATGGCGGCGAGCCAAAGAGAATTCACTGCGGGCGAGTTACTCGGCATCACCAGACCCAGCGCCTGCGTCGTTGGAAAGTAACTGATCGGCGTCCCGAACTGTTCACCATAGCCCTTATCCAAAATGGAAAGATCCAACCCTCGTGTAAGGCCGTTGAGCACCGTGCGCATGTTGGTGAGCGCATGATGAATCTTGGTCATATTCCGGCGCACCATGACATGCGGCAAACCGCTGGTGCTGGAGAGTGTCTCGACGTATTGCTGCGGTGATTGAAGATGTCCCCGATCGCCCCACGGCAGACTGCCATTCAAAAATAATTCCCCTGCCTTCGCGCAGATGTCGATCAACTGAGCGACTGTAAACTTTTTTAAAGCAGCGCGAGATTCAGCGATGCGTTGCAGATCTTTGCGGATGATTCCAGCGTTGATCGTGCTTACCTCTGCAACCGTCTCGCCATTGCGATGATTGACGATGGTGATTTTATCGAGGCTATCGTAAGGACGCCCGAGGCGGAGAACTGGAATGTGCGGAATGGACATGTCTTAATTGAAAATCAACTGCGCGCTCAACATAGCCGAACTGCACGAGCCATCAATTGTAATAGAATGCTGTTACGCGAGGAGCTGATGAACAACCTCGCCGTGTACATCGGTCAGGCGGAAATCACGCCCCTGAAAGCGATAGGTGAGTTTCGTGTGATCGAAGCCGAGTTGATGCAAAATGGTGGCATGCAAATCGTGTACATGAACTTTATCTTTGGTGGCGTTGAATCCGAAGTCATCGGATTCGCCGAAGGTAAATCCAGGTTTGATTCCGCCGCCGGCCATCCACATTGAGAAACAGTTCGGATGATGATCACGACCGTCGTTGCCCCCCTGCACCATCGGCGTGCGACCAAACTCGCCGCCCCAAACCACCAGCGTATCTTCGAGCATTCCTCGTTGCTTGAGATCCTTGATCAACGCTGCACAAGCCTTGTCCGTATCGGCACAATTCTTCTTCAGGTCAGCAACCAGGTTGCCATGTTGATCCCATGCCTCGTGGAAGATTTGCACAAACCGAACTCCGCGTTCCACCAGTCTGCGCGCGAGCAGACAGGAACTCGCGAACGAGGTTTTGCCGGGCTCAGCTCCGTACATCTCCAGCGTTTTCGGACTTTCCTGTTTGAGGTCCATCAACTCCGGGGCACTAGTTTGCATCCGGTAGGCCATTTCATAAGAGTTGATCCGGGTTGCGATTTCCGGGTCCCCAATTGCATCGAGCTTCATCTGATTCAGACGACTGATTGAATCCAGTGAATCGCGTTGCATCTGTTCATCCACCCCTTTGGGATTGGAAAGATAGAGAACAGGGTCGCCGGTATTGCGGAACATCACTCCCTGGTGAAGCGAAGGAAGAAAGCCAGCACCCCAATTGGAGGATCCACCGCTTGGTCCTTTGGCCCCCGTGCTGAATACGACGAAGGAGGGAAGATTGTTGGATTCGCATCCAAGGCCGTAGGTGGCCCAGGCGCCCATGCTCGGGCGACCAAACTGTTGCGCGCCCGTGTTCATAAAGATCTGTCCCGGCGCATGATTGAACGCGTCCGTGTGCATTGACTTCACGATCGAGATATCATCCGCCACTTCACCAAGGTGCGGCAGGAGTTCCGACAGTTCTGCTCCCGAGTTCCCGTATCGTTTGAAACCAAACTTCGGCCCGAGTAACGTGGAATTCGGATTAATGAACGCGGCACGATAACCTTTCAACAACTCCGCTGGAGGTAACTTCCCATCCCACTTCTTTAACTCAGGCTTGTTGTCGAATAGTTCCAAATGACTCGGTGCCCCAGCCATAAACAGAAAGATCACGCGTTTCGCCTTCGGGGCAAAATGCGGCATCTTTGGCGCCATCGGATTGGAGCTTTTGCCAAAGAGATTCCCCGCGCCAAGCAACTGACCCAGCGCCATGGCACCCAGGCCAACACCGCACTCTTTGAAGAACCAGCGTCGTGTGATTTCTGTGCGACGTTGCTGAAAAAAATGTTCCTGCTTTGTCATAGCTATTCCTTCGTGATCGCTTCGTCCAAATTTAACAACACGCGCGAAACAACGGTAAACGTCGCGAGTTGCGTCGGATTGGTTCCCGGGGGCAACGCCAACTTCTCGGTCTTGCCTGTCGCTATTTCAAAAGGACTTACCCATCCTTCTGCTACCCGCTTTCTCTGTTTCTCCACCAGATCGAGCAACTCCTGCTGTTCCGCTTTGGTGGGTTGCCTCGATAAAACCTGACGAAAGGCGAAGGTGATTCGTTCAATATCCGTCTTGCCACCTTCGTTGAGAGTTTTCATCGCGAGCGCCTGGGCGCATTCCACGAAGATCGGCTCATTCAAGGCAACCAGCGCTTGCAGCGGAGAATTCGAACGCATCCGCCGCACACAGGAAGAATCTGCGTTGGGAACATCGAATGTCTGCAACGCGGGATAGGGCGTCGAGCGTCGTCGAAAGGTATAAAGAGCGCGGCGATACCTATCAGGACCGGTGGCATCGACCCATGGGAAAGGTCCATAGCTTGCAGGTGGAACAAACAGGAACGCTGGCGCGGGAGACATAATGCTTTGACCTCCCACATTCGTTTGAAGCAAGCCGCTGGTCGCCAGGGCCAGGTCGCGAACGATCTCTCCTTCCACCCGAAACCGGGCCCCTCGAGCAATCAAACGGTTGTAGGGATCCTTCTCGTAAATCTGCGGAGTGACGTGACTGTTCTGTCGATAGGTGGCACTGGAGACGATCAGGCGATGCATCGCCTTCATGCTCCAGCCTTTGTCCATAAATTCCGTAGCCAACCAATCGAGCAACGCCGGATGTGAAGGCGCTTCGCTCTGCGTTCCGAAGTCCTCCGACGTACTCACCAGGCCAATGCCGAAATAGGTTTGCCACATCCGATTGACGAAGACTCGTGCCGTCGTGGGCGATTTATTGTCCGCGAGCCATTTGGCAAAAGTGAGGCGATTAAGCTCCGCCCCTTCCGGTAGCTGGTGTAACACCGCAGGAACCCCTGCGTTCACTGCGCTGGATGGCTTCAACCAATCGCCGCGTTTGAGGATGAACGTCTCGCGTTCTTTTTCCCGCGCCAGGAGCGTCATGCTGCTGGTGCCATCCGGCCATTGCTTCCAGAGTGACTCAATCTTGTCATTCGCCTCTTTCCATTCGGGAGCAGTCGTCCGCCAATAGCTGAATATCGCAGCCACTTGTGCGGCGGATCGTTTCTCGCGGGGGATGTTAAAAATCTCCCGCACCTTGCGCGGAACCGGATCAGCCACAGCATTGGTGGATTCGCTCACAGAAAAGCGAAACCGGCCGAGCAGAATGTTTTGATTGTCGTCCGAATTCCACCCACCGTGGTTTTGCACCGTTAAAAAGCGGACCACCGTGTTGTTGGAGAATGTAATGGGAGTTTCCGGAATGAAAACAGCCTCCCGTGATTGATTACGGCGACCGGGACCAGCGTCAATTCCCCAGGCCGTCTCATCTTTCCCGTCAATCGCAAAATCAATTGGTCCAGTGACTCGCGCCTTTCCTGACTTGTCGTCAAACCGCGCTTCGAGGGGCTTTTCCGCATTGGCAAAGTCAGCCGTGGCTTTCACGAACTTGACGGCTGTCTTGCTCTTTTTGGTAGCTTGCTCGTCCCACACTTCCACCTTGAATTCAGTCAAGGCGGCCAAACCTCGCATTTCGCGACCAGGGCCGTTGCAGGGGAGATTCGGATCGGTCATCAACTCCAGGCGAAACGCACCAATCTGCGGAAGGTCGTTTGTGGTCATCCAGACGCCGGTCATCTTCGTGGGAGCATAGCCCGCGGCCACCTGCGAAAGGTCTGGCTGTTCGGTGTAGCGTTGGGAGTTATCTCCGGAGTGAGTCACCTTGCACGGGGTCCAATTCACCTGGTTCGTCTTTGTCGTTTCCTCCCATTTGGCCATGCGCGCTTCCCAATCGGCGAAGCGTTCCTTCAATCCACTTTCAATCTCACCCATTTCGCGGCGGAGGTTGCTGACGGTCATCTGCTCCTGGGCGGTATAGACGACCTGGCTGGATTCGTGATCGTTGTTCAGGAAGGCGAAGATCTTATAATACTCTTCCTGGGAGATGGGATCGAACTTGTGGTTGTGACATTGCGCGCATTGGATCGTCAATCCGAGCACACCTTTTCCGATCGCCTCCATGCGATCGAACATTCCATCCATACGGAATTGTTCCGGATCCACTCCGCCTTCTTCGTTCAACATCGAGTTCCGAAGAAACCCGGTTGCCACAATCTGCTCCTGCGTCGCGTTCGGAAGTAAATCTCCCGCAAGTTGCTCAATGATAAACTGATTGTAAGGAACGTCTTTGTTCAACGCGTTGATCACGTAATCCCGGTAGAACCACATGATCCGCATCTTATCTTTTTCGAAGCCGTCAGAATCGGCGTAACGCGCCGCGTCCAGCCAATGCCTTCCCCAGCGTTCTCCGTAATGCGGGGAGTCCAGCAAACGGTTCACCACCTTCTCATAAGCATTGGGGGATTTATCAGCCACGAAAGCATCCACATCTGCAGTCGTGGGTGGAAGCCCAACCAGGTCCAGGTGCAACCTGCGTAAAAGAGTAATTCGATCCGCTTCCGGCGAAGGTTTCAGTTTTTCCTGCTCCAGTTTGGTCAGAACAAACGCATCAATCGGATTGCGTACCCACGATTTCGCTTTTGCCTTCGGGACTTGGGGACGAACCGGCGCCTTGAAGGCCCAATGAACTTTCGGATCCTTTTTGGAACCAGAGGTCGTCTCGGGACGTTCCGCGCCCTGGTCAATCCACGCTCGGAGTAGACCCACCTCTTCTGCAGAGAGCGGGCTTCCCTTCTTTGGCATCTTCAGATCCGGATGCAAACCACTCACCGCATGGATTAAAATACTCTCCGCACTTTTCCCGGGAAGAATTACGACACCAGTGTCCCCGCCCTTTAACGCAGCCGCCTTGTCATCGAGTCGGAAATTCGATTCCTGGTGCTTGGGTCCATGGCAGGAATAGCAGCGATCCGCGAGAATCGGTTCAATCTCTTTGGCGAAATCGACTTGCCGGCTTGCTGCGGGGGGCAATTTCGCCGGGTCAACAGCAGCCTTCGAGGGGAAGGATGTTCCGAAGAGAACTGCAAGAAAACCATAGTGCAGAAAGCAACGCTTCCCGACGAAAAAATTACCAAGGGCTGACACGTTCCAATTTTTGCCAGAAATGGTCATAAAGTCTATCCAAGTCGCACCCGCATCTGACGCCGCGCGCGGCATCAGAAATTCAGGGAGTTTTTGTTGGCGGCTTCAGACCCCGCGCAAGACGCCAATAGCGGTTACTAAAAATATTTTCCTGATGGCTTGCCACGTAACCTGCGTCTCCCAGCCGCAGCAAGATTTCGGGCCGCTGAGCTTCCTTGCCCCAAGCACCAAAGGTGCGGCCATTCCTCAGCCCAGCCCACGCGGGCCACTGCCGTTTAGTTAAGGAAAAACAGGCGGCGAAGCCGCCAAAGGTAGCGGCTGGGCGCGCTGCGCCGGCCCCGACCGCGTACCAGCGAGTCGGAATCGGAGTTTCGAGAGCGTCGTGCGAAGTAAAAGAGGGCGTTTTGAGGCGATAGAACGCGCGTTGATCCACAAACACTCGCAGCCTTCGTTGGCAGTTCCGCCCGCTGCACGCGGCCGGCGCCGGCGCAGCGCGCCCAGCTCTACCTTAACGCGGCTTCGCCGCCTTAACTAAATGGCAGTGGCCCACGCGGGCTGGGTAAAAGTCCCCAAGGCATCAGGCGGCCTGAAGGGCCGCGATCCTTTCCGCATATTGAAAAGTGACGCTCTAATTTGAACACCGGCGTTTGGCGGAACCTTACGGGGTTGCCATTCGGAATATCGCGGCCCTTCAGGCCGCTAAAATGTGCTAAACCATTTACCCAGCCCGAGTGGGCTGGGCTGAGGGATTACCGGCCCGTTGGGCCTCTGGAGAACTGCACTGAAGCTGTCTATATCGTTTACTCCAACCGCTTTAGATAACTTCCATTTAAGGAGCCATCCGGGAATTACTTTTATGGTCGATAATTGCGATACTTCCCCGCCCTTCACTCCACCAGCACAGTGCAAAAACCGAAATCAAGCATCCGATCGCCTTCCCGCGTAGTGACCGGAACGGTCGAGGACAAGGTGTAGAGCGAACGACGACCGTCCGATGGATTTTCGGACATCACCGCCCAACCGGCTGTTCGCAACAGAACGAGGTGTTTCAGGACGTTGGCCGATTTGCCTCCGCTCGCTGCCTGAAGCTGTGCGGCTGTATGGGATTTTCCATCTGCCAGCTTAAACAAAATCTTCAGGCGAACGGGATCGCTTAGGAGATGGAAAACGAATGAGCGATCCCATTGATGCACCTTTGGTTTGCCTCCGGGAGTTTGTTGTTCGTCGATCATTGGAATCAGCATTTTGAACAAGTGAGCGCCGGCAGCAAGCCACATTTCCATGTGCTCGACACGAAAGTTCCACGATTCTGCTTCGGCAACCGTCTCTTGGAATCTTTTTGGCGCAATGGGTGGTTCCAAAATCGCCTGCTGTCATGTTGCAGGCGGAATTTTTCTTCACTAACCTCCAGCTGCAACGTTGTTGACGGAATTTTTCTTCACTAACCTCCAGCTGCAACGTTGTTGGCGGAATTTTTCTTCACTAACCTCCAGCTGCAACGTTGTTGGCGGAATTTTTCTTCACTAATCTCCAGCTGCAACGTTGTTGACGGAATTTTTCTTCACTAATCTCCAGCTGCAACGTTGTTGACGGAATTTTTCTTCACTAATCTCCGGCTGCAACGTTGTTGACGGAATTTTTCTTCACTAACCTCCAGCTGCAACGTTGTTGGCGGAATTTTTCTTCACTAGTCCTCGAGAAACGGTGGGAAAAACTATACTGTCGGCAATTCGATCCAGAAGAGGCTGCCCTGGCCTGGAGCAGACTCAACGCCGACTGTTCCGTTCATGCGATCGACTGCTTTTTGCACCAAAGCGAGACCTATCCCGGTTCCGGGGTAGGCTGAGTGCTCTCCGTGCAGTCGTTCGAACACTTTGAAGATCTTCTGATTGTAGACCGCTGCGATACCGATACCGTTATCCTGAATTTGTAACCGGGTCGTTGGAGTAACAATCTCGTTTTCCGTAGTCGGAGTTCCATCGATAACCGAAATCCTAATGTTAGGAATGACGCCACTCTCCACGAACTTCACCGCATTCTCCATGATATTGCACAGCACCTGGTGCAGCAAAACCGGATGCGCGAGAACAGACGGCAACCCTTTTGGTATGTCCACGACTGCTTTGGTAGAAGTAAGCTCTCCGTTCAGGTGGTCCATCGCCCTCTTCAATCCGTCCCCCAGGTTCACCGGACATAACGTCACTTCGATATGGGTGAGCTGACCGTAAACCAGCAGATCGCGGATCAGGATGTCCATCTTGGTGGCTGCCTTGATGATGCGGCTGGTGCAATCTTTCCCCGCGTCGTCAAAGGCGCATTCGTAATCTTCGCGCAACAGTTTTGTCAGGCCATTAATAGCCCGCAGTGGCGCTTTCAAATCGTGCGCGATGGAATAACAAAACCGCTCCATTTGGTGGAGGCTGTCTTTCAGGTCGGAGGTGCGTTCGGAAACAGCGCTTTCCAGGTCGTCGTTCTGGCGACGTAACAACCGTTTGGTTTCTTGAAGCTCAGAGTTCAGCCGGGCGAGTTCCTTCTGTCGTTTTTCCAATTCGCTGAAAGCGGCGAGCAGCTCCTGGTTCTGTTGCTGCAGTTCAACAAAAGGTTCCTGGGAGGATTGTTGCGAAAGCTCATCCGAGAGATACGCGAAAAATTCCTGGTTCAACTCGTTATTCCCATTGGGAAGGAATTGTTCCAGCACAACCGTGGTGCCCGCCGGTCCAGTCTGGATCTGGAAATTATCCATCAACCGTTTCGCCCCTGTAATTCCCACTCCCATCCCTGTTGTCGATACGTACTTTCCGTCTAGAATGGTTTCGAGATTAGGAATACCTCTGCCTTGATCGATGAACACCATCTGAAGAAACGGTTTCGGCCCTTTCTGGAGGAAAAATTCCATTTGGCCTCTTCCTGCATATCGAAACGTATTGCGTGCTATTTCTGAAACAGCCGTGGCCACCCGTACCTGGTCCTGTGCGGTGAATCCAAGAAGACCGGTCACCTGGCGAGCGCGTTGTCGAGCGAGCACAACATCGTGCTCGTAACAGATCTCGACCTTCAGCAAACGCGTTTTCATTTATTAAGCCAGATGATTCGACGGTTCTCGCATGACAATAACGGAAGCATCGTCACGTTCCCGACGGAAATCGCGATAGATGACTCCCGCGATGATCGAAGGGTGCTTCGAGCTCAGGCCAGGATAGTTGAGCATGTCCCACTTGTTCGAGATTCCGTCGGAATGCAAGATCATCAATGAACTCTGATGCCATGTGTAGGACCATTGGCGAACCGTCTGCATCGCGTGTCCCACAGTTCCATTGTGAGAGAGAAGACGCTTCTCTTCGTCATTGATAATTCGTCCCTCAAGATTTCCTACTCCAACAAACGAAAATGCCCTTTCAACCGGGGAAACCTCAACCAAACCAACCACCGCCCCAACTGAGTGCTTCAGACCGGCGTGCAAGACCTGCATCATCTCAGCAGCCGGAAGTGGTTTCTCATAGAAAATCCGGAGAGCTTCATTCGCGGCCTCGGCAGCGCGGATGCCGTGTCCCAACCCATCGACTAAAATGATCTGCTGGCCGGTGTTGGTCGATTTGACCGCCCAGGCATCACCGGAAACCTGTTCTTCCTTCACCGGAACACAAATCGCCCCAATCGTCGGAATTGAAAAAAAGATCTTAGGAAGGGGGTTCGCCCACACTTGCGACAGGGAGACGGTTCCTTCTTTGGGCCGGGTGTAAATTTCCGAATAGGAGGAGAGGCGTCCGACAGCACCCAGGCCAATTCCAGTGGTCCCACCGGACGAGTAACCATCGCGGGAACACTTTTCGATATCGGCCATCCCGGGTCCTCTATCGATTGACAGGATTTCGATGCCAAGGATAACCGGTGAAGCGGGCAAGCGGCCGGCATGTGTCAAAGCCCGGAGCACAATTTGTCCATGCCCGGCATGGCGCCATAGATTATTGGCGAGTTCAGTGACAATGATTCCGACTTCACCGGCTTTGACGGCAGAGAATCCCAACGTTTCGGCGAGGCCAATGGCCACACGCCGGGCTTCGCCAGCGGCGCTGGATTCCGCCACTCGTAAAGCAATTGATCGCGTGTTAATCAGACCCACCTCGCAATCGTGATCCGAGTTCCTTCACCTGGTTTAGACACGATCTCAAATTCATTGGACAACCGCTTGGCACCACCGAGTCCCAGGCCCAGGCTCCCGGCCGTACTGAACCCGCTCGACAATGCCAGACCAACGTCAGGAATTCCTGGCCCTTTATCTTCAAAGATGGCGCGAAGGCCCTTCCGTAAGTTCTTTTCAATAGATTCCAACAACATGTAACCGCCCTTCCCATGGACAAGGGTGTTCCTTGCCAACTCGCTGACAGCTGTAACTATCTTTGTTTGATCCACAAGTTTGAAGCCGGATTGAATTGCCCATTGGCGGGTAAGTTGCCGAGAACGAACGATGTCTTCTTCCGCAAAGATGGGTATGCTCTCGCTTTTAAGAAGAACTACCATTTTCCACCTCCGGGAAGTCTGCCTCAAGGCTTTCCCGAAGCAGCACCATTCCTTTTTCGATGTTAAGCGCAGTCTGCACTCCCGGCATGGACATCCCGAGTTCGACCAGGGTCATAGCTACTGATGGCTGCATTCCTACGACTACCGTTTTAGCAGCGAGCACGCTGCTCATGGAAGAAATGTTCGAAAGCATGCGACCAATGAATGAGTCGATCATGTCGAGGGAGGAGATATCGATCAGCACACCCTGGGATTTGAACGCAATGATACTCTTGGTCAAGTCATCCTGAAGGGTCATCGCAAGGCGATCGTGCATATCGACCTGGATCGTGACGAGCAACAGGTTGCCCACGCGTAAAATTGGAATTCGTTCCATACGTTTTTAAGGGGAGAAAAGAATCTCACTATTCTCCGGTAAAGAAAAAAGAAGGATCAAACCGGCAGTTCTTTCGCCAGCTTCTTGGTATTCACCACGGTCAAACCCGATTGTTTCATCGCCAACGCGAGCGCATCTTTCAAATTTGCCTTGGTGGTAATGTCACCAAGATCCACGCCGAGGTGAACAATGGTTTGGGCAATCTGGGGACGAATTCCGCTGATGAAACAATTAGCGCCCATCAAGCGGGCAGCGGTCACTGTTTTCAATAAATGCTGAGCCACGAGCGTATCCACGGTGGGGACACCAGTTATATCAATAATGGCGATGGATGCACCGGTCTCCACGATCTTGAACAAAAGCGATTGCATCACCAGTTCACTACGTGCGCTGTCCAGCGTTCCAATCAAAGGAAGCGCAAGAATTCCTTCCCAGAGCATGACTACCGGTGTCGATAGCTCAAGCAAACCCTGGTTCTGCCGAAGAATAACTTCTTCGCGCGTTTTCTGATACATCTCGGTCGTAAAGAGGCCAAGATCGTCCAGCAAACTGGTCGCGGTCCACGTCTGAGTGGCCAGGGCGACGGCATCGGTGGTCAACTCATCGCGGAGACGGACAAAGAGCGGCTTTTTGAAAGAGAATACGAAAGCGGCGGTCTGTGAAGGGGTGAATCCTTGTTGGGCACGCGAGCTGGAGACGGACGTAAGAAGCTCGCGCATCTCGCTCCACTCGGCAGTCGAGATATCGGGATTGTTGCTCTGGGTCCCAATCCGCAGAAGACGAAGAAACTCGGAACACTGAGATTTCAACTCACCTTCTTTAAACGAAAATTGCTGGCGGGTCGCGAAAGCGGTTTGTTCCTTCAGCCAGTCGGCTAATAATTCGCTATCGTACTTCTTAAGAATTTCCGAGAGGCCGGTCTTGGCTGGTGTGCTCATTATGTAACAGTATGTAGTCACTTCCATGTTTCCCCTAATTTAATCACAGGGAAAATCATAGTTGCGACCTCTACTTTAATGCATAAATAAAAATTGTATAGAAAGCCAACCCCTAAGTTTTTCAGTATTGATTCCCTTAGTTTAACAAAAACATACCCTGCTACTCGGGCCGTTGCCCAGGGATAAGTTCCAACTCACTTGCCCCCATTCTCCGGCCAAAAAGATGGGCAATCCGCCCAACGAAGGTAATCGGAGGAGTAAAACCTCCCCAAACCGGGGAACGAAGGCGATCGGAGAGGAAGAATCTGGGCGTTCCCTGGAACGAGCGCAATCCGCGTCGGAGATTGTCGGTAACACGCGAAATGGTGGCAATCTTACGCGAGGATTCTCTCCAAACACGTTTTTGGACCCCTGCCACCGCCGTAACACCCCTCCAATTCTGTGTTTGGACCCCTGTGACGGCCGTCACACCCCTCCAAAAATGTGTTTGGAGACAATCCTCGCGTAGGATTGCCTCCATTTCTGGGTGTGACGGCATTCTAACTTGCTGGATTCTTGTTGCGCAGGAGGGGTGCGGACCTTGGCCGCCGGCTTCGGTGACAGAGAAGGTTGATGCGTCGGCCCTGTCCTCCGGTTGACAACCAAGGTCAATTCCTATATCAGCTATCTCGCAGCCTAGGTCCGGACAGCTCCGGACGCGGGAGAACCAACCCTGACGGTGTCAGGATGGGGCGCACGCCAACGGCGAACCGTTGGCGAGGTCACTTTCAAGACCTAGCCCGTCAGCTAATCTCGTCGGCAAGTGAAAGTGCAATCCTGCATCAGTCGCAGTTGCTCTACTGTCGTCAGCTGCTCGGTCGCCTCTATGAAAACAGAAAAGGTCGCAGGGAAGCGCTATGCGCTCACCATGGCTATCGGTGCACTGGGCGTCGTTTACGGGGACATCGGCACCAGCCCGCTTTACGCATTGCGCGAATGCTTTCACGGCGCGCACGCGGTGGCAGCCTCCCGCGGCAACATTCTGGGCGTATTGTCCCTCATTTTTTGGTCTTTGTTTCTGATCGTATCCATTAAGTACCTGTATTTCATCCTTCGGGCAGATAATAAGGGTGAAGGTGGTATTCTGGCTTTGCTCGCGCTCGCTTTTCCGGAACGGGAATCCTCCCGCTCCATGCGAATTCCTCTGGTGATGACGATGCTTGGTTTGTTCGGATCGGCCCTCCTCTATGGAGATGGAATGATTACGCCCGCCATCTCGGTCTTGAGTGCCGTAGAAGGATTGAACGTCGCGACAAAGTTCTTCGAGCCGTTTATCATACCAATTACTGTCACAATCTTGATTGCACTCTTCTCAGTGCAACGCTTTGGAACGGGCAAGGTAGGAAATATTTTCGGGCGGATAACCGCGCTCTGGTTTCTTGCCCTCGCCGCGCTGGGGATCAAAGGAATCATCGCCTCCCCGGATGTTCTCTCTGCGTTGAACCCACTGCATGGATTGCAATTTCTCTTTTCGAATGGATGGAGCGGGTTTGTGGTGTTAGGCGCCGTGTTCCTGTCCGTCACTGGAGCAGAAGCTTTGTATGCGGATATGGGTCATTTCGGACGAGGCCCCATTCGTCTGGCTTGGTTCTGGGTCGTTTTACCTGCACTGGTTTTAAATTATCTGGGCCAGGGAGCGTTGCTACTGAAGAACCCGGCGGCCGCTGAAAACCCTTTTTATTTGCTCGCTCCAACCTGGGCGTTGTATCCCCTTGTGATATTGGCCACCTCTGCGGCGGTGATTGCTTCCCAAGCGCTTATTTCAGGTGCGTTCTCCCTGACTATGCAGGCAATTCAACTCGGATATCTTCCGCGACTTCGCATGGAACACACCTCATCCATGGAAAAGGGCCAAATCTACATCGCACAGGTAAATTGGTTTCTGATGCTGGCCGCGATTGGACTCGTGATTGGTTTCCGTTCTTCCGGCAACCTGGCGGCGGCTTATGGCATCGCCGTTGCGATGACCATGGTGATTACAACGATGCTTTTCTATTTTGTCGCACGACGGCTTTGGCAATGGAGAGCATGGAAAGCAATCGCGATTTGTTTGCCGCTGCTGGTCATTGAATTGGTCTTCTTTAGTTCCAATGCATTGAAGATACTTCACGGGGGTTGGTTTCCCTTGATGATTGGACTGGGGATTTTCATCTTACTGACCACTTGGAAAAAGGGACGGCGGCTGTTGGGTAAAAAACTGGAGGACTCGACGCTTCCCTTGTCGCTCTTTTTGGATGATGTGGGGATGAGTAAGCCGCTCCGAGTGAAAGGGACAGCCATCTATCTTTCCGGCAGGGCACAGTCGGTTCCAATCTCTTTACTCCACAACCTGAAGCACAACAAAGTGCTGCACGAAAAGATTGTCATTCTTACGATAGTCACCCATGAGGATGCGCATCTGGAAGAGAAGGACAGGCTGCAAGTGGAAGAACTGGAGCATGGGTTTCACCGTGTTGTAGGGAACTTTGGATTTATGGAAGAGCAGGATGTCCCGGCATTAATGCGAAAATGCAGTGCCCACGGACTCATCTTGAACGAGAACGACATCAGCTACTTTTTAAGCAAAGAAAGTCTGATTCCAACTCGCCACCCTGGAATGGCAATCTGGCGCGAAGTCTTGTTCACGGTGATGTCTCGGAACGCCACGAGTGCCGCAGGTTTCTTCAAGCTGCCACCTAACAAGGTGGTGGAATTGGGAATGCAGGTAGAGATTTAGTGGCAGGGCCCGGGGATTGCGTTTCATCGTGGAATACGCCCCTCGTTCTGCTAGCAAGAGCGATGCATTGCCGCGCTCTTTTCCTTGCCCGGGTTTTTCTCTTTGCGATCTCCTTGTGCGTAAGTCCTGACGGGAGCGCGAAAAGTGCGAAAGCGCCTAATGTGATTCTGATCATGACCGATGATCAGGGATACGGAGACCTGTCCTGCCACGGCAATCCGATCCTCAAGACCCCCAATCTGGATCGCCTCCATCGAGAAAGCATTCGCCTCACCGATTTCCATGTCGCACCCATGTGCACGCCCACCCGTGGCCAACTCATGACCGGAGTGGACGCCTTGCGCAATGGCGCCATGAATGTCAGCAGTGGGCGCACCCTCTTGCGTCGCGAGTTCCCTACGATGCCCGAGATTTTTTCGGCGAACAAATACCGCACCGGCCTCTTCGGTAAATGGCATCTCGGCGATAACTATCCGTATCGCCCACAGGATCGAGGCTTTGATGAATCGCTTTGGTTCCCCTCCTCACACATCAGTTCGGCTCCGGACTTTTGGAACAACGATTATTTTGACGACGTCTATATTCGCAACGGCGTTCGCCAACAGACCAAAGGATATTGCACGGACCTCTTTTTCAACGAGACGATGAACTGGATTGATTCCCGCGAAAAGAAACGCCAACCGTTCTTCTGTTACCTCGCATTGAACGCACCACACAGTCCTTTATTTGTTCCAGACAAATATCGGGAACCTTACCGGGATCAACCCCCAGCGCTCGCCAGCTTTTTTGGAATGATTGCGAATATCGACGAGAACATGGGCAAGCTGGAAACGTTTCTTCGCGATAGGGGACTGCGCGAAAATACGATCGTTATCTTCATGACCGATAACGGCACGGCTGGGGGGGACTCGGTCCACAACGCTGGAATGCGCGGCAGGAAGACATGGCTGCATGAAGGAGGTCACCGCGTTCCTTTTTTCATTCGCTGGCCTGCCGGCGGTTTGCAATCCCCATCTGACATCGACCTGCTTACCCAAAGCCAGGACATCCTTCCCACACTCCTGGATCTATGCGGGTTAAAGAAACCTCGCGACGCAAAGTTTGATGGCACAAGCCTCGCAAAGGTTCTGCGGGGCAAGGCGGAGGCATTGCCAGACCGAATGTTGGTCACCCAATTCAGTCGCATGGACAAACCGGTGCCGATCAAGGGCGACGCCGCGGTGCTCTGGAACAAATGGCGCCTCGTCTCGAACAACGAACTCTATGACATCTCCCAGGATCCGGCACAGAAACACGATGTCGTCGGTGAGTTTCCGGAGGTCGCGGCAACAATGCGGGACCATTATGAACGTTGGTGGGCTTCGGTTGAGCCCGAGATGAACGAGTTCCGCCCGATTCACATCGACTCCGGGAAAGAGAGGACAACCTTGTTAACTCCCTGCGATTGGCAGGACGTCTTTCTCGATCAACAGGCACAAATACGGCGGACAAAAAGAAATGGGAAATGGAATCTCTTTGTGGAGCGTCCGGGGCAATACGAGTTCGCACTTCGCCGCTGGCCGGTCGAATCGAATACTGCCATCAAAAACAGCATGCCGGAACACCAGGGGGTCGACGGCGTTTACCGCGCGGGGGATGCGCTGCCGATAGCAAAAGCACGCCTCAAATCCGGTGCCTTCGACAAGAGCGAACCTGTTGCGCCGGGTGAACTGGCGAAAAGCTTCACCCTATTCCTGAAACGTGGTCGCACCGAACTACAAACATGGTTCATAGACGATTCGGGAAAAGAAGTTTGCGGCGCTTACTACGTTTACGTCCGCCGTTTGTAATTTCCCATCAGCAATCCAGGGATTATTTATCCTTCTTCTGTTTACCCTGGCCTCCCCCATGACCTTGCCCGCCTTGTGGTGGTGCATGGTGTGGGGCACTCGCAGGCGGAGCTGGCCGAATCGTTTCCACGTGCCTCACCTGCGGCGGCTCCGGTCGAATTTGCGGCGGCGGACTTATGCGCGGAGCGGGAGTCACCTGCGGCATCGGACTAGCCCGAGGCGGTTCAATTCTCGGCGCTGGGTTGATCTGAGGGGCGGGGTTGAATTGATGTGGCGTTGGCCGGGGAGTTTGAGTCACTTGCGGTCTCGGATCGATTCGTGGCACGGGATTCGGCCGAGGTGTTGAATCAATGCGCGGGGTGGGGTCGATGCGCGGGGTTGGATTTACCCGAGGTGTCGGGTTGATTCGCGGCGTAGAATCCACTCTCGGATTGCGGTCGATGTGGGGTGCCGGATTAGCCTGGGGCGCTGGAACGAGCCGCGGGGTTGTATCCACTCTCGGGTTCCGATCCACGCGAGGGGTGGGATCAACTCGAGGAGTGCGATCATTTTGCGGCACGCCATGAACTCGCGGGGTCTGAGAAAGTAAAGGCGTTGGATTCACATGCGGCGTTGGATCGACTTTCGGCTTCGTATCGCGCGGGTTACGATCGCTTTGAGGCGTCCGGTCAACTCCCCGTGATGGACCAACTGCCGGCGTCGGATTCACATTCGGGACTGAGTCCACTCGCGGTGTTGCACCAACTCTTGGGGTTCGATCTTCTCGTGGTGTTGCATCTACCCGCGGTGTCCGATCCACCCGTGGCCCCTGCCCCGGCGGATTATTCCGCGGCGCTGCTTCAATTTTCGGGCCCGCATTCAACCGTGGTGATGCATCCACTCTTGGTGACTGACGAATAGGAGGCGGCGTCGCTCCCAAAGAGGGTTGGTTCGCTCTCACATTTGGCGTTGTTGCCGGCGCTTTGGGATTGGAACCCACGCGAGAAGGTCCATTTCCCGCTTCTCGAACCGGCCCTTGCCGCGGAGGCAACGGTTGCCCCTGGTCACGAACGGTTGAGCCCGCGCCGGGTCCTCCGGCACTCGCCGCCGCCCGTGGTCCATGATCAGTGCCAGAGCCCGTGAAAGTAGCGCGTGGGGTACGGATAACAGGTTGTCCCGGTGTCACTGTCTGAGCGATCATGCCTCCACCGCCAACAGTAGGCGCTGCCGGAAGTGGCGTGCGAACTGCGACAACAGCTCCATCCCCCCCACCTGAACCCGTTCGGCGAGAGGAACCAACGCTTCCACTGCCATAACCATGCCCATCACCGCCTCCGCCCTCTACCACGCGAATAGGACTAAATATCCGGCCGGTCCTCTCAGAGACGTGAGCAATCGGCACTCCGAAGTTGTTTATCGAGTCATCATGGTGCCCGTCCGCAACAAAGTGATGTGCGGGCCGGCATCGAGGAAAAATCTCTATTACTGTTTCATGGGGCACGCAATGGTAACGCAGATGCCTGTCAAAAACGAAGTTGAACGAAACAAAGGTAAAGAAATGTTCAACCGGTTGCACGTAACTGGTTTCGTAATAAACCGTTTGCGGCAGAGGTGCCCAGCCCACATGGTCGTCATTATAACGGAACGTTACCCATGACGGCGCCCAGACCGTGTCGGGAAACCAGGCCCAACCCAGTTGTTCGATCCACTGCCACCGACCATAGTGAAAAGGCGCCCATCCCCAGGAATAATCAGATGCCCAGTACCAGCCGTTCTCGGTCCAAAGCCATTGTCCCGCATCCACATAGGGTCGCCATTCTGGACTGGCGGCCGCGACGCCTGGTTGCCAGCCCCATCCAAGGTTAGCGACCTGAACCCAGGTGCCATAGGGAGCCAATGCATCGTAAAAATATTTAACCTGCTCCGGCGCATCGCTCACATAAGAGGCAGAGGATGGCGGCGGGAGGGGCGGTTCGGACGGGGGAAGGCTTTGTTGAACAGCAGGACTCTGTGGAGCAGGAGCACTCTGTTGATAAACCTTGGGAGTTTGGTTTATCGGAATTTCCGCCTGAGCTGGCTTGGGTGCCAGGCGCAAAGCCTCATCCCGCTGTAGCATTTCGGTCGTCAGTTTTTCCGAGACACCGATGTCTCTAAGATGAATGATCGCATCCGCCGTGAGGTTGAAGCCGTTGGTGGAATTCTGGATATAGGCGGAAAGTATCCCTTCTTCCATCCCAGCATCAAATAACCTGACGAATTCGGCCGCAGTGGGGGACAATTGGGCTTCCCCTGCTCGCACGGCGGCTGGTGTATTCGAGATTTCCGTTGGGCTGGGGGTGGCGGTCTGGGCGCACGACAACTGGGCAATTGCGGCAATGGAGATTGCCAGGACGAACTGATGTTTGGCTGATAATTTCATAACAAGTGAACCTGATCTGCCTCTCTCAAGTTAGACCCATATCGTCCCCATAGCATTCATCAAATCGCGGGATACCCCAAACGATCGCCGCCCCTGCCAACCACCGGAGCCCATCTCCGCCGGAGTGCAAATACCTTTATAGTAAGCGGTTTTCTCAGTAGTTCCGAAGGCAAAAACAGGCCACGAAACGCCTTCCGTTTTGTAGCCTGTGAACGTTCCCATGCCATGAAACGGGATCCGAAAAGTGGCGGCGAACGTTCCCATACTATGAAACGGTTCCCGCGGAGTCGTGAAAAACGTTCCCATACTACAAAACGGATCCCGCGACGTAGTATGCGGATGAAATTTCGTCGAAACGGAACCCGCGGAGTAGCCTGTGAACGTCCACAGCCTATGAAACGGATCCCGCGCCATGGCATGAGAACGTTCACATGCTGCTCTGCGGCTGGCAAAAAAGCGGCGGATCTCACCCCAGGATTGCTGAACGTTCCGCGAAGGATTCGCACTTGTTCACCGATCTGTTTCGCCCAGCGATTATCCGAGATAAGGGGCGACGACTTCAGTTGTGATCGTCCTGCTTAAAGGCGGCCGCCGACTCAATGAGCAGATCTCATTACCTGATGCACGAAACGCAGCTTCTCGATCGAGGTGATCGAAAGTACGCACGGGTAGAGATCCGGAAGCCCCATGCCACGATTCAACTCATTAAGCGCGTAGGTGAGCGGAAGCCAGTTGTCTAAAATCAGCTTAAAAGTACACGCAATACTTTGGACGTTTCCCGGGTCCGCGGTCATTGCCTGCGCGTCCGGATGTCTTGGCCGCAGAGTGACGCCAAAACTTCCAGCGGTCTCGACGGTATCGACGATATGGAAATAATGCGCGGCAGTTTCCGCCCAATCCTCCCAGGGATGCGCTGAAGCGTAGGCGGTGACAAATCGATTGTGCCAATCCACCGGAGGACCTTGTTGGTAATAACGTTCCAGCGCCTGGCCGTAATCTTGCGACTCGTCGCCAAACAGTTCTCTAAATCGTTGATAGCGATCCGTTTTCTCGATCAGTTCACCCCAAAAATAGTGAGCGATCTCGTGCCGCATGTGTCCGAGAACGGTCCGATACGGTTCCCCGAGATTATGTCGGCGACGCTCACGTTCGCTGTCGTCGGCTTCAGCGGTGTTGATGGTGATCGTTCCATTGTCGTGACCGGTGAGAACGATTGGACCATCCGTTGGATCACTCAGAAATCGAAAGCGAAGAGGGGGCCGACCTTGCTGCGCATTGCCTTCCAGGGACAATCCCACCTTCAGCAAAGTGTAAAGCATGCGCCGCTTGGCGATTTCCAGTTTCTGCCAGAGAGACTTGTTCCCGGGAACGTTCAAATCAGGAATGACATCGTTCAAGGAACACGCAGAACAAAACGTGGCGTAGCTTTCAGTCGGGATCAGCCAATTGCATACCCCATTCATTCGGGCATTTTCGCACTGCCGGTATTCTCGCCCGTTCGCCTGGAAAGAGAGCGCTCGCCATTTATCGGTTCCGGAAATTGCATCCAACGCAGTGAGATCCAGGAGATCCGGAGCAAACCCAAGAGCATGACTGCACTTCACGCATTGAACGTTTTCAAAGAAGAGAAGGCTGCCGCAAACATCACAGTGAAACGCTTTCATCAGGCGGCCTTCCCGGAGTGTTCTGGAGATTCGGGGATCACATCCACCGCCACGTCCAGCTTGTGTTTACCAGCTCCGAGGATCACACCGCGCACCGGGCTGACGTCGCTGTAATCACGTCCCCAGGCCACCGTGATGTGCCGCACCCCGGGAATAAGATTGTTCGTCGGATCAATATCGATCCACCCAAGGCTGTGACAATAAAAAGAGACCCAGGCATGGGAAGCATCGGCCCCGGCCAAACGTTCTTGACCCGGCGGTGGATCAGTCTCCAGATAGCCGCTCACATATCGCGCGGGCAGCCCAAGGGATCGGAGACAAGCGATTTGGATGTGGGCAAAATCCTGGCAGACCCCGCGACGGGTTAGAAACGCTTGCTCCAGCGGTGTGCTCACGGTGGTGGCCTTGGGATCGAATTTGAAATCGGTGTGAATTCGTTTTGTGAGTTCAAGCACCGCTTCAAGAATGGGTCGACCTTTCGAAAACGAAGTGGCCGCATATTGCGCGATGGCATCAGATACTTTCACCAGGGGAGAGTCGAAGATAAATTCGGAAGCTTCCAGGGCCGCGCCGATTTGGGCTCCACGGGTTAAATCGCGGATCGTATTCCATGAAGGGGTCTCTGCCGGGATGTGCGCCTTTAAAGCCTTGACCGAAACTTTGCTGTTCTCAGATATGATCTCCAATTTTCGGTGCGGCGTTTCGATCGTGAAGAATGTCACCGGATTCCCGAAGTAATCAACGCGGTGATCCATGCTCGAAGGGGCGGGAACTATCCGCAAACGATGGTAGTTGCTCTCCTGGTACGGTAGTGGACGCGGACAAAGCCGGAGAAAATGATGGGAGAGCGAAACCGTGTCGCTGTAATCGTAGGTGGTTTTATGAGAGATGTTGTAAATCATGCAATCCTCTCAACTAACCCGCGATACGGTGAGGCTGAAGTAATGGTGGGTAAGATTGGTCGAGAGGTCGCCCAATGCTCCTACGAGACTGGCCAGCCATTCTTTTACTTCTTCATCTCGAACCTCTTCGGGCAAAGCCGCAATCTTCCCGGGATCCATGCTTTGGAACAACTGAGTGATCTCAGCCAATTGTTTTTCTTCATTTTCCCCTGCCCGCTTCTCGTAAGCTGGAAAGTTTCCAGCATGCGTATTCAAAGCATTCAATTGAAAAGCAAACGACCGCGGATTGCCTTCGTCGAAAATGAGCAACTCCAACACGGAGGCCAGTTGCGGTTGTGCCAGGTAACGACGCCGGTAAGTCATGGAACTATCCGCGATCTCCAGAAGACCCGGCAGCACGGCGCTCGGTCGTTCAGTGGAAAGTGCGGCCCGCAGCAAGTCCGCGATGTTCCGCCCCCGCTCCAGCCTTCGACCAAAATCGAGGAAGCGCCAACCGTGGCCGCGAGTCATGTTATCCGATGCCATCCCGCTGAAGGCCGCGAGATCAACAATCAACGTGTTGAGCAGGTTCAAAACATTCATCACCGGAACGCGACCGGGCCGAGTACGAGAGTCGGTTTGCAACTGGTTCAGGATCCGCCAGGTGTCTGTTGAGAAACGATCGCGGGTCACGGATACGATCTGCCGAATGCGCAATCCAAGTTCGCGCACTGTGCCCGGAATTTGTGAGTTGTAGACCCGACTCAAAAGTTCCTGTTCCAGCTCCTTCGCCGTGACGTACCCCTCGAACCTCTTGTCGATCATCTTAAGACCCACCATGGTGGAGAGAAGTCCTTGGAACTCGGATTGGTTATCCATGATTCCTTCGTCCACCATTCTCGTAATGACGCAGCGGAGGATACGCATCCGATCTTCCATTCGCTCCACATAACGACCCAGCCAGAAAAGATTATCGGCGACGCGACTTGGGACCTCCGCAGAAATTGGCGCAATGCTTAACGGCTGCCCACTGGAAGTCAGTAGCGATACCGGAGCGACCGGCACATCAGAAAGAATCCAGGTATCTTTGCTACCACCCCCATTCTGCATGGAGACGATCGGATCTTCGGCGCTGCGGGAAACGCGGGTCAAACCACCCGGCATCACGGCAAAATCATCGCTGCCGTTCGCGGATACATAGGCTCTTACCGAAACGGTCCTCGCTTCCGGTCGGGATTCGGACCAGACCGGTGCCGTGGAGAGAGTGACCTGTTCCTGTCCAACGAATTCCCAGGGGCGGGCACGAATCGCCTCGATCAGATCCGCGCGTTCTTTGGCGCTCAGTTTGCCACCGAACACAGGCTGGCGCATCCCAGCGAAGGAAGACTTGATCACAATGTTCTCGATGTTCTCGATGACGTATTGCTGTTCCGCTGCCTGCCCGCACCACCACGTCGCAACACTCGGAAGCTTCAATTCTTCACCCAGCAACACCCGACAGAGGCCTGGCAGAAATGCGAGGAAAGCAGGACTCTCAATCATACCGCACCCGAGAGCATTCGCGATGACGACGTTCCCGGAACGAGCTGCTTCCAACAAACCGGGAACTCCTAGAAATGAATCAGCCCTCAACTCCAAAGGCTCACAGAAATGATCGTCCACCCGCCGCAAGATAACATGCACCGGCTGCAGTCCCTCGAGCGTTTTGAGGTAGACCCTGCGATTGCGAACGGTGAGATCAGCACCTTCCACAAGAGTGAAGCCAAGATAATTACCGAGGTACGCTTGTTCGAAATAGGTTTCGTTGAAAGGCCCGGGCGTTAGCAGAACAACGTTCGGACTATCCGGCGTACCTGGAGCAAGACTGCGCAACGTGTCGCGCTGGATCCGGAAAAAGGAAGCAAGCCGTTCCACCTGACTCTCCCGGAATTCGTCCGGAAGAATCCGCGAGACGACCATTCGATTCTCTAACGCATACCCGCTGCCGGAAGGAGCCTGCGCGCGGTCGGCGAGCGCCCACCATTGTCCGTCCGGTGATCGTGCTAAATCCACGGCGCATAAGTGCAGATAGATTTCATGCGGAACGCGCAAGCCATGACACGGACGCAGGAAGGCAGGATTGGCATAAACGAGTGCCGGAGGAATCAATCCTTCCCGCAGCAGCCGTTGGGAACCGTAAAGATCGGAAAGAATCAGATTTAACAACCGGACGCGCTGAGAAAGACCCGCTGCAATTGTTTTCCACTCACTACCGGAAAGAAGCATGGGAAGGATATCCAACTCCCATGGACGATCTACTCCTTGCGAGTCCCCGTAGACATTGTAGGTGACACCGTGATCGCGAATGATCCGGCGCCCATTTTCCCATCGGGCGGTCAACTCATCGACACCCAATTTTTGGAGACGCGAAACAAATGGATCCCAGTGCGGTCGTGGCGCGCCGGGTGCAGAACAGCTCTCATCGTAAGCGCCAGCACCCGGTTGGTACGAACTGAAAAGATGATGGGGAGCGACGCCTGACTTATCCGATAACACACTCATTCACTAGGTCATAAAAACGTAGTACATCGGGATCAGCAGGGCAATCATTCCCGACGCAAATCCAGAGTGAGCGGAAATTCCGAGTTTGTTTCAGGCAATGGAATCGAAATCTTCCCCGCCGAGTGCCCCGTCTTGATGAATCGGGCTAACCTGCGGCTCTCTGCTTCGTAGCTGTTCACGGGCAGAGTGGTGTAGTTCAAGCCACCGGGATGAGAGACGTGGTAGGTGCATCCGCCCAGACTTCGTTCGTTCCAGGTATCGATGATCTCAAACTTGAGTGGAGTATGAACCGGAATAGTCGGGTGCAAGCAACGTGACGGTTGCCAGGCGCGGAATCTGACTCCGGCGACGAACTCTCCGCTGGTATCTGTCTTGCGCAAAGGAATGGCCCGTTGATTGCAGGCGACGATGTACCGCGAATCCGTCATGCCAGTAACATGCACCTGCAGGCGTTCCAGGGAGGAATCAACGTAGCGGACTGCGCCGCCGGTGGCCCCTTCTTCTCCGAGCACATGCCAGGGCTCCAACGCATGGCGGATCTCTATCGTAATTCCCCTATGGGTGATGGAACCGTAACTCGGGAACCGGAATTCCAAGTGGGGTTTAAACCAGTCGAACTGCAGATTGTATCCGTTCTCGTTCAGGTGATTGATTACGTCGCGAAAATCTTCGGCAACAAAGTGCGGAAGCATAAAACGATCGTGCAGTTCTGTGCCCCACGGAATTAAAGGCTTTTGATAAGGTTTATTCCAAAAGGCCGAAATCAATGCGCGCAACATCAGTTGCTGAACCAAACTCATCCTTGCATGGGGCGGCATTTCAAAGGCGCGCAACTCCACCAACCCGAGACGACCGCTGGAACTATCCGGTGAGTAAAGCTTATCGATGCAAAATTCAGCGCGATGGGTGTTGCCGGTGAGATCCACCAGGAGATTGCGGTAAATGCGATCGACCAACCACGGCGAGATTACGACATGATCCGGGGTCTGCTTGAAAGCAATCTCTAGTTCGTAAAGGGCATCATGCCGCGCTTCGTCCACCCGTGGATGCTGGCTGGTAGGTCCGATGAACATCCCGCTAAACAGATAAGAAAGAGAGGGATGGTTTTGCCAAAAGCAAACCATGCTGCGGAGCAAATCCGGACGTCGCAGGAAAGGGCTGTTCTCCGGAATCGCTCCCCCCACCACGATGTGATTCCCACCACCAGTGCCGACATGCCGACCATCCATCATGAACTTTTCGGTTCCCAATCGGCTCAAACGCGCCTCTTCGTATAGCGCAGTGGTGTTGTGGACCAAAGATTTCCAATCTGCGGCGGGTTGCAGGTTTACTTCAATTACCCCGGGATCAGGCGTGATCTTCACATGGTCGATCCGACTGTCGTGTGGAGGTGGGTATCCTTCGATGATGACTGGCTTTTGAAGTTCTTCCGCGGTCTCTTCAACCGCAGTAATCAACTCCAGATATTCCTCAAGCGTCGCCACCGGCGGCATGAAGATATGTAATTTGCCCTGGCGGACTTCCGCGCACAACGCGGTTCGAACAATGCCGCGTGCGTCGGTTTCGCCCGAGGTTGTTTTTCTAACGGAGCGGATAGCGGAACTGGCTTTCACCAGGGCTTGTTGGCGAAACCCGTCCCGCTTTGGCAAGGGCTCGAGAGCGAGGCCCGGATCCCGCTCGTGAACATAGGGATAATCGGTCTCCTTGACGGCGGGCAGCGAGTCAAGCGGCAGTCGAAGTCCCATGGGAGAATCGCCCGGAGCTAATACAAGATGCGGTGATCGCAAAGGCCAGGCGCTGCTTACCCAGCGAACTTCATCTTTCCTTCCTCGGGCCAAAGGCAGGACAAACCCGGTCACACTCCCCAGACCCGCTTCCAGAAGTCTGGCAAGTCGCGCTCGATCTTCATCTTTATCGAGCTTGAGTTTGGTGGCGTCGAGATTCTTGGGAATCTGCCTCTCCTTCCAGACATAATAAAACGTATCTTCGTAGGCCGGAATGGCAAAGGTGGGGTCTACACCCAAACGAGTCGCCAGAGCGCAGCTAAACAACCGCGCATCGTCTGCGCCAACTCCATTGCTTTTCTCAGGCGCAGCCAGCCAGCGATCGTCTTTCCAGATTGGCTCACCATCTTTTCGCCAATAGCACGCAAAGGCCCAGCGTGGCAACGATTCGCCGGGATACCATTTTCCCTGCCCGTAATGATACAACCCGCCTTTGGCAAATCTTCCCTTGAGACGAGCAATAAGCTCACGGGAGAGCTTCAGTTTTTCCGGTCCGACCGCGGTGAAGTTCCATTCATCCCCATCCATGTTGTCGATCGAGATAAACGTCGGCTCACCGCCCATCGTGAGGCGGACATCGTTCTTCACCATGTCCGCATCGATTTTTTCACCGATGGTCTGAATGTGAGCCCATTGTTCTTCTGTGTAAGGTTTAGTAACGCGCGCAGTTTCGTAAAACCGACTCACCCTCATCTCATGAATGAACTCCGATTTGCATTCGTCGACTGCCCCGGTAATCGGCGAGGCGCTGGAAGGTTGCGGTGTACAAGCGAGCGGGATGTGACCTTCTCCTGCGAGGAGACCCGAGGTGGGGTCCAGTCCAACCCAACCGGCTCCCGGCAAGAACACTTCACACCACGCATGCAGATCGGTGAAGTCATGAGTCGTGCCACTCGGACCATCAAGCGACTTAATATCCGGTGTCAGTTGCACGAGATAACCAGAAACAAATCGCGATGCTAATCCAAGGTGACGGAATGCCTGCACCAGCAGCCAACCGGTGTCGCGGCAGGAACCGGACTGTTTGGTTAACGTCTCCTCACAGCTCTGCACCCCGGGCTCAAGTCGAATGAGGTAATTGATCTTTCGCGAAAGCACCTGGTTTAGCCGAACGAGAAAATCGATACTGCGACAGGAAGATCGATCGATTCCGGCAAGAAATGTCTGAAGCAACGGAGTGACTGGTTCCGCTTCAAGAAAGGGACCGAGTTCCCGTTTCAGGGTTTCGGGATAAACAAATGGAAAGGTTTCGGCATACGGTTCCAGAAAGAAATCGAACGGGTTAAAGACTGACATCTCCGCGACCAGATCGACTTCCACCATGAACTGCCGGGTCTTCTCAGGAATGGCGACGCGCGCCACGTAATTACTGAAAGGGTCCTGTTGCCAGTTGATAAAGTGCTGCGCCGGTTCAATGCGAAGCGAGTAACTTAGGATCGGAGTGCGACAATGCGGTGCAGGGCGAAGCCGAATCAGGTGAGGCGAAAGAGAAACGAGACGGTCGTAAGTGTAATGGGAGCGATGGTGGAGAGCGATCTGGATTGACATAGGTGGTTGAGCGAACTTTTACAGCTCATTGCTCTCGTGGCCCGTTAAGATTTTTGCCCGGCACGCGCTTGGCAAAGAAAGTTTGATGAATACCACTGCCGAGCAGGTTCATCCGCGTTTGGAGATCATCCAAATATTCGTGGAGACCGCCGCTGGCGATCTCATCCACGTGCGCGTAAGCAAGGTCGGAGCAGAGCTGGCCGATGCACTTTTCTGCTGAGTTACGGAAGGTGCCGATCTGCGTCCCTGAGATTGCATGCAGCGATTCACGAGCAGTGTTCAGGCAGAAGCAAACCGCACGAGGGAACTCTTTATCGAGCAACAGGAATTGAACTATCCCCTTGGGCGAAATTCGGCCATGCCGTTTTCGATACATTTCAAAGGCGCTCACCGACCGCAAAACCGAGGCCCATTGGGTATCATCCGTCGGAGTGCCGACATCAGCCACTGATCGCAGCAGGATAAAATACTTCACGTCCAGGAGGCGCGACGTTTTGTCCGCACGTTCCAGGATTCTACCCAGGCGAGCAAAATGCCACGCTTCCCCATGGTTCATGGTGGCGTCGGTGATCCCAGTGAACAGATGACTCGACAACTTCACCTCGCTGTAAAACTCATCCAGGGAATCAATCCGGGTGCGGCCCGCAGCCTCGTTAACGGTTAAATAGAATTTATTCAGCTGCAACCACATCTCGGACGAGATGATCTCGCGCACCGAACGGGCATTTTCGCGAGCGGCACGAACGCAGGAGAGGATTGAATTCGGATTGGACTGATCGAACGTGAGGAACTTGATGACGTTCTCTTTGTTCGGCTCACCGAAGCGTTTCTTGAAGTCTTCGTTGTCACCGGTGGTGTTAACCAGAGGCTCCCATTGTTGGTCATCCCCGCTGGCTTCCAGCATCATGTTGAGATTGACGTTCACCACACGTGCGACGTTCTCTGCCCGCTCCACATAGCGGCTCATCCAATAAATCGATTCAGCGACGCGGCTTAACATCAGGCCGGGGTTCCTTGTGATTGAGTTTGAGATTGGCACTGCACGGCCTCCGCGACTGGTGGGAGTTCAGGCTCTGCCAACTCACCCTCTTCCTGCAGAACCCAGGTATCTTTACTGCCACCGCCCTGCGACGAATTAACCACCAGCGAACCTTTCTTGAGGGCGACTCGAGTCAGTCCACCCGGCATAACGAAAATTTCTTTACCATAGAGAATATAAGGACGCAGATCGACATGACGCCCTTCCAAATGGTCGTCCACAACCGTGGGCACACGCGAAAGCGCCAAAGTAGGTTGTGCGATGTAGTTCCGCGGATCGGCTTTCACCTTTTGACGAAACTCGTCCTGCTGTTTTTTCGTTGAATGTGGCCCTACCAACATTCCATATCCGCCCGATTCATTGGCGGCTTTCACCACCAACTGATCGATATTCTCGAGCACGTACTTCAAATCTTTTTCCTTGGAACAGATATACGTGGGAACGTTGGGGAGAATGGCCTCTTCATCGAGGTAATATTTGATCACCTCGGGCACGTAAGCATAAACCACCTTGTCATCGGCCACCCCTGATCCCGGCGCATTGGCCAGCGCCACATTGCCATCTTTATAGACCTGCATCAATCCAGGCACACCCAGGAGCGAGTCCGAACGAAAGACCTGCGGATCCAGAAAATCATCATCGATGCGCCGATAGATCACGTCTACCCGCTCGAAACCGTGGGTAGTGCGCATCCAGACAAATCCTTCGTTTACAACCAGGTCCCCACCCTCGACCAGTTCGATACCCATTTGTTGAGCAAGAAAGGAATGTTCGAAATAGGCTGAATTATAAACGCCGGGGGTCAAAAGCACGACGCGAGGAGCGAGGACGCCAGAAGGAGCCAGGTACTCGAGCATGTCACGTAAACGCAAAGGATAGTTGGACACCGGCCGGACTTTGGATGCTTTGAAAACCTCCGGAAAAAGGCTCTTCATCAAGTGCCGGTTCTCAAGGACGTAGGAAACGCCGGACGGACAACGCAGGTTGTCTTCCAACACATATATCTCGCCGTCGCTATGCCGAATGAGGTCGGTCCCCGTGATATGACACCAGATCCCATGAGGCGGTTTAAGCCAAAGACATTCTTTGCGGAAGCCTTTCGACGACCCAATTACCTCTGCGGGAATCACTCGATCCTTAAGGATCTTCTGCTCATGATAGAGATCGTTGATGAAGAGGTTCAACGCCTGAATTCGTTGCCGCAGGCCGTCTTCAATTCGCTTCCACTCAGACCCCGGGATAATCCGTGGAACCAGATCGAACGGCAGCGTTTTCTCCAGCCCGGCGGTTTCGCCGTAAACATTGAAAGTGATCCCCATCTGAACAAGGGCACGATCGGCAGACTTTTGGCGTAGGATCAATTCGCCATCTGGCAGTTCTTCAAGGTTGCGGGCGAGATGTTCTACCGCAGGCCTGGGATGGCCATCGGCTCCGATCATTTCGTCGAAAAAACCTTCGTTCTTATAGTCTGCAAATTTCATTCTATCGAGCTCACCTCAGGGCGAACGGGCCGAATCCTGCCACTTTAGCACTCAAAGTGCCAATGCCCCAATCCATGTTTCCTAGGGTGGTATTTCCATGTAAATCCCGCATAAACACAAATCGTGTCCTGGGCAGTTGTGTTCTTTCTGACAGGCGGGACAAAAATATACATTACCAGCTGAGTCCCTGGTCCTGCACAACCCTAAAACCAAAAAGGCCGAGGATTGCTCCTCGGCCTTCGAATTCAATTTACTTACTTAACTCCTACGAGCAACCAAGGCTTTCGCCGCAGTTCAAGCACTTGTAACAAGCACCGTTGCGCACGGCGACGTGACCGCAGCTCGGGCAGGTCGGAGCATCACCCTGGTTCTGGAAGGTGCTGGTTAAGGTAAACGCTTTTGCGTGACCATGGCCGTTGCCGTTTCCCTTGGAGAGCGGCTTGATATTGATGACGGTATCTTCAGCAATCGCTAGATCAGGCACCGGACGGTTCACCTTCTTGGCCAACTCTTCTTCGAGTCCGGGAATTGTCAGTTCGGTTTGTACCGGACGAGCTGCCTCACGGTAACCGGGGATGAACTGGAACGCCAACCAACGGAACACGTAGTCAATGATGGAAGATGCATTGCGGATTTCCGGATTCTTCGTGAAACCAGACGGTTCAAATCGCTGATGCGCAAATTTCTTCACGAGCGCTTCCAGCGGCACGCCATACTGTAGCGCCATGCTGGTAAGAGTGCCGATCGAATCCATCAGACCACCGATGGTAGAACCTTCCTTCGCCATCGTGATAAAGAGTTCGCCCGGGTGACCATCCTCAAACAAACCAACGTGCAGGTAACCTTCGTGACCAGCGATGTCGAACTTGTGCGTCAAAGCAGAACGGGTATCGGTCAAACGACGGCGCAACGGCTGACTGGACACAACGCGAAGCCTGGCGGTTTCCGATTCGAGTTCTTTGATACGATTCTCAAGCGACTGCGCCTGAGCAGCGGCGACCTCTACTTTGTCGCCACCTTCGTTGGTCTTCTTGGTGTTGAGCGGTTGTGAGCGTTTCGAACCGTCGCGGTAAATGGCGACGCACTTGAGTCCCATCTTCCATGCTTCGACATACGCCATTCGGATGTCTTCGACGGTGGCAGCGTTTGGCAGATTGACGGTTTTGGAAATAGCGCCAGAAATGAACGGCTGTGCAGCGCCCATCATCTTGAGATGCGCCATGTAACCAATGCTCCGTTTTCCTTTCGCTGCTTTGAAGGCGCAGTCGAACACTTCGAGATGTTCCGCCTTCAAGCCGCTCTTGATGGTCATAGCGTTTTCGTAAACATCTTCGATCGTATCGTGCTTCTCGATGTGAGCGAGAATGTTGGCGATATCGCTTTCGTTATATTTGAGACGACGCAAGGCATCACCCACTCCACGATTCACCATCTTCAACATTCCGCCGCCAGCGAGTAATTTGTATTTTACAAGGGCGATATCCGGCTCAACACCAGTGGTGTCGCAATCCATGAGGAAAGCAATCGTTCCAGTAGGAGCAAGAACGGTCACCTGGGCGTTGCGATAACCCGATTCTTTGCCGCGGGTCAGAGCACGATCCCAGCATTTGCGGGCTTCTTCCTTGAGATAATGAAACTCGCTGCTCGCCTGGATGGTTTCAACCGCCGCGCGATGTAATTTAATCACACCGAACATCGATTCGACATTGTCTTTTGCCAACGGTTTGTCGACGCCAGCACAACGCGCATCTTTATACCCATCAAAAGGCCCCATCACAGACGAAATGTCAGCAGAAGTTTCATAGGATTGCCCGGTCATCACAGCGGTAATGGCACCGGCGAGAGCACGGCCTTCATCGGAGTCATAAGCCAAACCGTAGCTCATCACGAGGGATCCGAGGTTGGCAAAGCCAAGACCAAGGGTGCGGAAAATGTGAGAGTTCTCAGCGATTTCCTTGGTTGGATAACTGGCATTATCTACCAGGATTTCCTGGGCGGTAATATAGATGCGCACTGCCGCTTTAAAGCGCTCGATATCAAACACGCCGTCTTCGCGCTTAAACTTCATCAAGTTTAGTGAAGCGAGATTGCAGGCGGTGTTATCGAGAAACACGTATTCGGAGCAAGGATTCGTGGAGTGAATGGGTTGAGTGCCCTTGCAAGTGTGCCACTTTTGAATTGCACCATCATATTGCAATCCGGGGTCGCCGCAGATCCAAGTACCTTCCGCAACCTTGTTGAACAGCTTGCTCGCATCCTTCTTCTGGAGCGGAGCCCCTTTCACTGACTTGGTCCACCATTCTTTGCCATCTACCGCGGCCTGCATGAACTCATCGCTGGCGCGGACAGAAAGGTTTTCGTTCTGATACATGACGCTACCGTAAGCTTCGCCATTGTAGGACCCGTCGTAACCCTGCTCGATCAAAGCCCAGGCCTTCTTTTCTTCGCGCTGCTTGGCATCGATGAATTCTTCGATATCGCCATGCCAATCGCGGAGGGTGTTCATTTTGGCAGCACGACGCGTCTTACCCCCGGATTTCACAACATTCGCTACCTGGTCATAGACTTTCAGGAAGCTCATCGGTCCACTTGGACGACCGCCACCGCTCAATTTTTCGCGACTGGAACGAATCGGAGTCAAATCAGTGCCGGTGCCGGATCCATATTTGAAGAGCATCGCTTCGCTGTATGCGAGGTGCATGATGCTTTCCATGTTGTCCTGCACGGATTGAATGAAGCAGGCGCTGCCCTGCGGATATTCATATTGGGTCGGAGCGCGTTCGGCCTGCTTGGCCTTCGGATTATAGAACCAATTCCCCTTTGCCGAATCTTTTCCAACACCATACTGGGTAAAAAGACCGACATTGAACCAAACGGGCGAGTTGAATGCACCGTACTGGTTCACACAGAGCCAGGTCAGCTCTTCGTAAAACAGTTCACCTTCTTCTTTAGTGAAATAGCCGTCTTTGATACCCCAATCAGCAATGGTGCGAGTAACGCGATGAACTAACTGGCGAACGCTCGTTTCGCGCTCGGGTGTATTTTGTTCTCCGTAGAAGTATTTGGAGACAACAACTTTGGTCGCCAAAACGGACCAGCTTTTCGGCACTTCGACGTTTTCCTGCTTAAAAATCACCTTACCTGAGTCGTCGGTTATTTCGGCAGTGCGCTTGTCCCATTCAATCTGGTCAAACGGCATCACTTTCGCGTCGCTAAAGACGCGTTTGATGGAGAAACTTTTTCGTGCGGACTTTCCACCTCGCGAACCCGCGCGGCCAGTCGCCAATTTCGTCGAACGGCGGGCAGAAGTTGTTTTGGGGTTTATAACTTCATCGCGGGCGTCGATCATGGGATTTTCCTTCTGTAAAACTGTTGAGATTAAGAGCTCTAACTGAAACTAATATCAGCCAGAAAAAATACAGCTCTCTATTTTGGGGTATTTCCGAGACTTTGATGGAAACACCCCATAAATGGGGGAGCGAGGACCACGTTAACACCACAGGTAGTGTCTTCAAGAAATTTTTCGTAAAAAGTTATCCTCATTTTACCCTTAGGACGAAGCCCTATCCACAAGGTTTTCCCGTTGACTGTGAACAACTTACGACGATCACTGTGAACAACTGCTTTTTCATGTCTAGGGCTCGGCATGATAAGGGTGTTTTGGCTGATAACTGCGTAAAAGCTTCATTTCAGCAAATAGCTCGGTAAAGGACTCACCTTTGAGAGAGAAATTGGTTAAATAGTGGCCGGCCGGAAACTAATTTGAAGTTGACTGGGATGATTGGGATGAGGATTGAGGGAAGTGAATGTTGGAGACGAAGATGAAGCTTTTCGAGAGAGGGAACCATTCGCTGCCCATTTCCCTCCATATTCCGGGTTGCTCAAATAATTATTTGTCGTGAAAAACGGATGGGCGGAGACGCCAAATAATTATTTGGCTACTCCGACGGTTCGGCGGAGTACTCAAATAATTATCTCACGTCTCCGCCGGATGGGAAAAGTACTCAGATAATTATTTGTCGTCTCGGCAGGATCGGCGGAGTAGCCAAATAATTATTTGGCGTCAAAAACGAATCGGCGGAGTGGTGAAAT
>JBKJKE010000231.1:0-37415 GCA_046597605.1 Limisphaerales bacterium
TGGCCTGGCACCTACTCAACGAACTAATAAGCCGCGTAGTGCGGCTCGTGAAGGGCAGGGCGCGCAAGCCCACCACGGAAGGAGCGAGGGTGCAATGGGTGCACATCTTTGAGGCCAACGAGTGGCCCGAGAAGCCGAGCGCTCTTGAGTTCGCCCCCGGCACTCCAGGTTGGCCACGCTTTGAGATTACGGGGACTTCGGCGCGAATCGAGCTAAGTCCTCCTCTGCCATATCGCAACGCAGGGAAGCGAGCGATGAGGTTAATCGCTGAAGCGCACGGACTCCCCGTGTTGCCTTTATGTCCGGAGCCTCCGCGTTCTGCAGAACGGCCTCTGCCTTTTCTGCAATCTGCGCAAGAAAGCCAAACGCCAACGGATTCAGCGCCGCAAGGTGAAACACCCACGCAGACAGCGCGTAATTTGACGCCTCCAGCTGATCGAGCCTCTGGCTCTGAGCCTGGAGCGCAGCAATGAATTCTTCTTTTTCCATGGAATCCCCCTCTGTGGTGGGTAGTGACGTAGGAATTACATCCTGCCACAGAGGGGGGTGCCAATCGCCCCAATTGGGGGGAGACAGTTTTCAAAGACGAGGCAGCGTAAGTCGCAAACACGCCCTCGATGGGCTGACCCGACCCAACAGGGAAGGGCGTGTGCGTTCTGAGTTGCACAGCATCAGCAGCCGGAGATGCGCCGGCCCTCGTCACCATTTCCCCAGGAGGGGGCTCTAAATGGACAAGCTCACATCCAGGCAAGAGCAGGTGGTGAACTTCATCACTAAATTCCAAAGCGGGCACGGCTATCCGCCAACTCGCCGAGAGATTGCTGATGAGTTCGGGTTCAAGTCTGCGAATGCTGCCGAGGATCACCTTCGCGCGTTGGAGAAGAAGGGCGCTGTCATTCTCCAAAAGGGCGTAGCTCGGGGACTTGTAGTGCTTAGAGCAGCGGTCGGCATGCACAGGGTGGCTGTGTAAATGAATCACTTTCCAAGCCCCAAAGCAGCCGCTTCAAGCTCTTTTGCATTACGCAAGAGGATGGCTACGAGCATGGCCGTAACTGCTTTGCGTGCCCATTCGTTTGTTTTTGAGTCGTTCGTCATGGCGATTATTTTTGCCTTGGCGAGCCACTCCACTCCACTCAACAAACTTGCGTGAGGTTGTGTGCATCAAGTTGCCTTCCTCTGTGACGTAACCCCGCAAGAGCTTGCGAGAGAGACAACGCTCGGCGGCGCTATCGATCTTTGCGCCAAGGCGGCCGGACTTGCGCCAAAGGAAGTGCAAGACGCGCTGAAAACCGACAAATCGCAGTTCACCCGGTGGGTCAAAGACGGCGAGGGGATCGTGTGGCCGAAGTTTGTAGCTCTGATGGACTTGTGCGGGAACGATGCTCCTCTGCTTTGGATGATCAAGCAAAGAGGGTATGACCTGAGCAGCCTTCGCCGCCTTGAATCAGAGACAGAGAGAGAGCTTCGCTTGGCTCGCGAGCGCATTGCGATGCTTGAGCATGACAACAGCATATTGACGCGCGCCATTCGCGGCGTACCGGCCTAAGGCCACGTTTTCTAAGAACTACAGAAAGCCTTGCATGCGCAATGTAGGAACGATCAACACATGCAGCGGCTCAACCCTGGCAATTCCGGTCTTCTCGGAATGGAAGGCAACGGACGTGCCCACGTCTAAGCGCTTCTTGCTCCCAAGCGGAAACACGATTGAGTTAAAGCGCCCGCTTTATGCCTTTGACGTGGCATGGGATTGCTCCTACGTCGGCCCGAACGAGGGTGGCGGCGGCCGCAATGGGAGCGTGACGCTTCGTGAAGACTTCCTGCGCAAGTACGCAGTTATCGACTGAGATTAATTTATGCGCGCGGCTAGGGTAGCTCCCGAAAAGACGGTCTTCCGGCCCGTCCTGCCGATGCGTTTGCTGCCGGGTTTGAACGGAACAAGCGTGAGCGACAGAAAACTGACCGATACGGTATGGGAATTTTTGGACCGAGCCGGCCCGATGTATGCGGCCTGGTGCGAGGACAGGTTCCGCCAAGAAATGCACTCGAACTGCCTCGAATGTGGGATGGCTTCTCCTATCGAGGATTTGTTTTGGATCGCGTGCTATCTGCTCAGTACCACGTATTACGAAGAATGGAACCCAGATTGTTCTGATGCCGTCATGGGCGACGTGCAGCTTCCATCCGGCGTGTATTGCCGCCCACAGCACCAGGTTGACAAATACCGCGTCGATTTCATGCTGGAGCGCGTCCCTTTTCTTCGCTCGCAGCAAATCCAGCCACCAGTCATCGTTGAGCTGGACGGCCACGACTTTCACGACAAGGACAAGAGGCAGCGCGCCTATGAGAAGGCGCGGGACCGCTACTTAGTGAAACAAGGATATCGAGTGCTTCACTTCACTGGGAGCGAAATCGTCGCCGACCCTTTCAAGGCGGCGCATGAGGCGTTGGCGTTATTGAACGCTGTGTCATCGCCCATCTACGACCCTGCGGATCCATTTGGACTTGGGCTTTCCTAGCCAAGTAAACAGAGGCACTCTGGCGTGAAGTTCTACAAACGTTTCCCCGGTGATATCACCATCAAAACTGGTGATTTGTCATTGATTGAGTTTGGCGCGTATGACCGCCTTCTCGATCACTTCTACGCCAAAGAGCAGCCCATCGATCCAGCGCGCGTCTACACAGTCGCTCGGTGCCAATCGGTGGCCGATAGGCGAGCCGTTGACATGGTTCTGGCCGAGTTCTGGACCTTGACGGTGGAGGGGTGGGTCCAGCAACGCGCTGAAGAAATGATCGCCGAAGCGCTGCCAAGGATAGAGGCCGCAAGAGTCAATGGCAAAAAGGGAGGCAGGCCAAAAAGAACCCAGAACGAACCTACTGGGTTTTGTGGTGAAACCCAAAAGGCTGAGAAATCTAAAGCTAGCCAGAGCCAGAGTTCTTTATCTCCTTCGGAGAAAAGAACAGGGCGCCCGACTATCGAATCTGTCGCGGTAGCCGATTTGGTGGCGGAGGGGTTTGACGAAAAGACCGCCATCGAATTCATCGAATGCAAAGCAGAGCGCAAAGCGCCGTTGACTGAGCGTGCGTGGAATGACCATTTGCTTGAGGCAAAGAAGGCTGGTTGGACGCCCCTCCAGGCGGCGGAGAAGGTGATGGCCAAGACATGGAAGGGCTTTGAATCGAAGTACGTAGCCGACGAAGCAAGGGCTTCACCTCAAAGCAAATCGTTTCGACAGCAAGACGCCCAGGCAGCGCAAGAGGTTGGCCGGAAGTGGATGGGCAGCTTAGCAACGAGGTTGGATGTGTTCGAAATGGAGGCACCAAATGCCGCTCGAATCTCGAATGATTGACGCGATTCACACCCGGCTTTTGGTTCGCTACGGAGCGCGCTGGGTGAACTTCTATGCCGCTGCTGACCAGTCTCTCGTCAAGGCAGATTGGGCCGAAGAGCTTGAGGGCATTTCAAGCAACGCCATCAGGCATGCGCTTGAGCATCTACCCGACGACACACCGCCGAATGCTGCTCAGTTCAGAAAGCTCTGCATCAATCGACCACTTCCGCCGTACCGCGCATTGCCGGCGCCAAAAGCAAACCCAGAAGTAGCGAAGGCAGCGCTCGAAAAGATGATCGAGCTGAAGAAACATTTGACTGGTGGCTTATGAGCAAAGAAGAAGCACATGCACTGCTCGATGCAGCAAAGCAAGGGCTGCCGGTGGCTCGGTACGAAATCCTCGAAGCGCTGCACCAAACCGGCGACTTAGCGACACGCTACGCACCACACGTCATATGCGCTAACGACGTTGGCCCAATCGAGCAAGCCACATGAAAGACGACCCCAAAGCAAACCAAGGTCGCGGACCCAACCCGAAGCAGCCAAGCGGGGCAGACATCCTGATACCCATCTTGCTGGCCCTTGCTGTGTGGGGTTTTGCATCACTGCTGGGCTGCGGGCTCAGGTGGTGGACGCCTTGAGGCACGCCAAGCGCGTGGATGGAAATCATGCAGCGATTCGTGATGGCATTCGTGCGATGGGCTATGAGGTATTGGATCTCTCGGCTGCCGGCGAAGGTGTGCCCGACCTGGCGGTAAAGGTGGGGGCTGGCTTAGTGCAATTCCTGGAAGTGAAAGATGGCAGCAAACCGCTCAGTGCTCAAAAGCTAACCGAAGCACAAGAGCGCTGGCACAACTTTGCATGGCGCATCACAAGCAAGCCGAGGACGCTGGAAGAGGCGCTTGAGTCGATCACGTGGGCGAGAAAGATTGCCCAAGCAATGGAGGCGAAATGACAAAGCCGAGGATCAAACAGATATGCCCAGGCTGGTGGAGTTGTGACGGCCTTGTAGGCGACACCCCCAAAGGGGCGTATGACCGCTGGGTGCTGTCTATGGCTTGCGTGAAGTGGCAGCCGGCATGACCTGCAAAGCATGTGAGCTAGCCAACAGAAACCCATGGACGGGCCACTTTCAAGGCGACTGTCTCGAATGCCAAGCACGCTCGATTGCACACAGCCAAGCAGCAAAGTCACGAGACAAAGACCCGAGCCTGATTCAAGAATCGATGCGCAAGATTTGGCCGGATGTTGAGGATTTCAAACGTGGGCGACTGATGGTGTGGGATTGGATCAAGAAGCTAGAGCAAAAGGAGCGCGCATGACCCGAGAGCCCGTCGATTTCTTCATCATTCGCATAAGCCACGACGTAATACACGGCAGGCTCATCAATTGGAGCCGATGGGCCAATCCTCGAGGGGCAAGGACTTCAACGCTCCCGATGTTCCACGGGTACAAACCGTACCTGTACCCTGAAGTGAAGGGCGGCGGCATTCCCATCGACACCCTGGACGCAGTGGCCGTACAAAAGCTCATGGCGCACATCCCGGAGAAGCACAGATGGGTGATTCAATGGACGTACCAGTACCCCTTCATCAGCGTGCCAAAGGTATGCAGGCGGCTTGCTGTATCGAGGGAAGGACTTGCAGAGCTGCTGCATGACGCCAGGAGCATGCTTAACAACAGGGGCGAGTGATGGGTGACTTAACGACTGACGCGGATATCGTTCTTTGCGTCATGCTGGTGGTGTGCTTCTTCACACCGATTGCAATTGCGTTTGCGCTGCTCCTATCTTGAGAGATGAACCCATGAAGATTACCGGCAAGCTACGCCTAAGCAAGAGCCACAGACAGAAGGCCAGTGCTAATAGGACCGTCATTGCCTTCAAAGTGGAGCGTCGGGCCATAGACGCTCACCGACGCAGCGTAGTAAAGGAGATGACACGGCGTGACCATTCATCGTTATGGAGCGCTCAACTAATGCGGCTTCAAAACCAATGGCAGAACGAAGACGCAACCCGCGCGTTATCCCTGATAAACATGTCTATAAATACATCTTGCGGCAATCAACGTAATCAGGTACGATCCGCCAAACCGTAAATCCAGCATTCGCTGATCCTGCTTGCCGTTTGGCAGGTACGGGTGACTAAGAAAAGCGCGTGAAGACAGCCAAGTCCTTCGTTGGTCAGATGCAAAGCACTCAAGTGCATGGCATCCTGGAGAAGTCGGGCGGCGTCACTTGGACGCTTGAGGATTCGGGGCCGAATGTCGGCATAACGATTCAAGGACCGAGTGAAGCGGTAGACAGAGCGATGGAAGCTCTAGAACGCTGGATCGACGAAGACGAAGAAGACTAAGAGAAAGCACAGAACACAAAGCCCTCGCCAGAGCAATCTCGCGGGGGCTTTTCGCTTGCGCCGGACCCAACAGCCCGCAGTTGCCTAGCTACGTTGACAAGCGCTGCTTGGTGTCTGGCGCACCTAAACAAAAGTGAGCTGATGACATTCCTAGACTGGCTATTTGGATATCGCAAACCAGACACTGGTTACGCCGATGCCGTTGCTTGCCTTGCCGCCTCAGACAACCCTGATGATCGCAAGACGGCCGCAATCATTGGCTGCATGGCGCTCGGGATTGACCCCTTCTTCGCTGAAGGCCACGTATCAACCGACGCTGCAAAACGTCTCTCCTGAAGCTGGCAGCCCGACAGCGGCCAAGGCCGTCAAGTCCTGATGAAGGGCACACCGACTTGAGGCGGAACCCTCATGACTGCCGAGAGGCGCGTATGACTGATTCAACAGCACCTAAACAGCGAGGCCCAGGGAAGCCATTCCAACCAGGGGCAAGCGGCAACCCAGCCGGAAGACCGAAGGGCGCAAAGGACAAACTGCGCTGCGACTTCATCAAAGCGCTAACGGATGACTTTGCAGCACACGGTGTGGAAGCTGTGACCATCGTCCGACAAGAACAGCCCGCTCAATACCTCAAGGTGATTGCAGCGGTGTTGCCGAAGGAAATCGAGTTGCGAACAAACGCACTCGAAGAAATGAGTGATGACGAACTCATTGCAGGTATTGCCGCCCTCCAACGCCTTGTTGCTCAAGCAGAAGCTGGAGCAGGAACTAACGAAGCGTCTGGCGAGGGTGTCTCTACCGGCCTTCATTGAAGGCTTAGACCTCGGGTTTAAACCGGCCAAGCATCACAAGATGCTGCTGGAGGCGCTGGAGGCAGTAGAGCGGGGAGAGTGTGACCGGCTGATGGTGTGCATGCCGCCTGGCAGTGCGAAGAGCACATACACCAGCGTCATTTTTCCCGCGTGGTTCCTTGGGCGAAGCCCGCAGCTAAGTGTGATTGCGGCAAGCCACACGCTTGAGCTTGCTGAGCGGTTTGGACGCAAGGTCCGCAACATCTTAGGAATGCAGGAATTCGCGCATATCTTTGGTTTCGGCCTGGCGGAGGATTCTCAAGCTGCTGGGCGATGGGACACAGAGCGCGGCGGCGAGTACTACGCGGCCGGCGTCGGCGGTTCGATTACAGGGCGCCGCGCGGATCTCGTAATCATTGATGACCCGGTAAAGAGCCGGGAAGACGCTGACAGCGAGCGCATGCGTGAAAAGGCATGGGATTGGTATGTCAATGACCTACTGACCCGCCTTAAGCCTGGAGCAAAGCAAATCGTTGTCATGACACGCTGGCATGAGGATGACTTAGGCGGTCGAATCCTTGAGCGTGAGCGCCATAGGTGGAAAGTCATCGAAATCCCAATGGAGGCAATGCCAAACGATCCATTGGGCAGGCAAGTAGGCGAGCGCCTTTGGCCTGAGTGGTTCACCGAAGAAATGGTTACGGTGGCAAAGATGGACATGCGCGCATGGAATGCGTTGTACCAGCAGCAGCCGGCAGCCGATGAAGGCGAGTACTTCAAGCGAGATTGGTTCTCAGAGTACGACGAGCTTCCAGAGGGCTTAAAAAAGTACGGCGCCAGTGACTACGGCGTGACCGATGGCGGCGGCGATTACACGGAGCATGGTGTGTTCGGCGTTGACCATCAGGGCAACCTGTACGTCCTTGATTGGTGGCGCAAGCAGGCCAGCGCAGACGCATGGATCGAGGCCAAGTGCGATTTGATCTTGGCTCACGAGCCGCTTTGCTGGTTCGGCGAGTCAGGGCCTATCAGGCGAGCGATAGAGCCATTCTTATTGCGGCGCATGAGCGAGAGAAAAGCCTTTTGCCGCGTTGAGTGGCTTGCAAGCATCAGCGACAAGCCGACAAGAGCCAGAAGCATCCAGGCAATGGCAAGCATGGGCAAGGTGTTCTTTCCAAAGCATGCGGTATGGAAGGCTGATGTTCTGGGCCAGTTGCTCAGATTTCCGGCCGGCAAGCATGACGACGCAGTAGACGTTTGCAGCCTGATCGGGCGCGGACTTCAATTTATCGGCAAAGGCCGAAAGCAAAGTAGCAAGACAACGCAGATTCCACCTGGCAACTGGATGGCTGCTTAAGGACAAATGGCGCAGGACATACATCAGCAGGCAGTCGAACGATTCGAGGCCGCCAGCGAAGCCATGTCCGCGATAAGCCGAGTGGTTGCATACAACCCAGAAACGGGCGTCTTTACTCTACGCAAGGCGGGCAAAGGGCGCGGCAAGGTTGGCTCTGTCGTTGGTTCGCGCAATAAGGCCGGCTATCTCACGTTTTGCATCGACGGGATCAAGTATTACGCGCATCGCGTGGCGTTTCTACTGGCGCATGGGCGCTGGCCTTCTCAATTGGTGGACCACATCAATGGAGACAAGGCGGACAACCGCATAGCAAATTTGCGCGATGTGTCCCGCAAGTGGAATGCGCACAACACGGCTAGTAGTAAAGGAATCACCCTGTTAAAGGCTCAGCGAGCCAACCCGTGGCGCGCAAAGATCGATGGGCAGCACCTTGGCGTGTTCCCGACAGCCGAAATGGCAACCGCCGCCTATGAATTCGCGCGCGCGAGGCGGCACGTAGGTTGGGTGGCACGATGAGCCAACAAGATATCCACCAACAAGCGGTGGAGCGGTTTGAGAATGCGAGCGAGGCGGTTAGCGACCAATACGCAAAGATGCGCGAGGACTTGCGCTTCAGCGATCCTTCGGACCCTCAGCAATGGGATGACAGTGCTAAGGAAGCGCGTAAGGGCAGGCCATGCCTGACATTCGATCGCACTAACCAGTTCATTGCACAAGTTGTGAACAGTGCACGGCAGAGCAAGCCGTCGATTCACTGTATGCCGGCCGATTCAAAGGCTGACATTGCTGTGGCGGAGAAGCTCAACGGCGTTATTCGGCACATTGAGTACGTGAGCCGCGCAGGCATTACGTATGACACGGCTATTGAGTATGCGGCCCGAATTGGCCTTGGGTGGATTCGTGTGGTCCCCGAGATCATGCGGCCAGAGACTAACGAGCAAGAGATTCGCATCAAGCGAGTTCATGACCCGTTGAGCTGCTACCTAGAGGCAGGATGGGCTGAACCCGATGGCAGCGACGCAATGCACGGCTTTGTTGAGTGCATGTACACCGCTGAGAACTTCAAGCGGATGTGGCCCAAGGCGCAGGCTGACTCATGGGAACGCAGCAGTCTCGCAGCCTCATGGGGCAATGACAAAGAGGTGCGCGTGTGCGAGTACTTCGTCATCAATGAGACGAAGAAGAACCGCATTCAGATTCAGTTCGAAGGCCAGAGCCTCACGGTTAGCGAAGACGAGTATTGGCAGCTTCGTTCGCAGACTGGAATGGAGATACCGGCAACCACGTTTGAAGCCAAGGTTCGCACCACAAAGTGGTACAAGCTCAGCGGCTTTGAAGTGCTGGATGAAACGGATTTCCCGAGCCAGTACCTGCCTCTAATCCCTGTCATCGGACATGAAATCTGGATAGATGGCAAGCGCCATTTGTGCGGCATGACACGCCGTTTGATGGATAGCCAGCGCGCATACAACTACGAGCGCTCAGCATTCATCGAGGCGGTGGCAATGCAGCCGAAGGCACCGTTCATCGTGCCATTTGAGGCGATGGAGGGGCATGAAGGAGCGTGGAGTTCGCTCAACAGCGGCAACCCTGCGTCACTCCCATACAACCACGTTGACGAGCAAGGCAACCCGATCCCGGCGCCACAACGTCAGATGCCGCCGTCGTTCCCTGCGGCCTTTGCTCAGGGTGGGCAGATTGCAACGCAGGACATGAACTCAGCGGTTGGCATGTTCCCGCCAAGCCTCGGGGCACCGGGCGCAGCGGTCAGCGGCAGAGCCAAGCGCGAAGACAAAGTAGCGGGCGATACAGCCAACTTCCATTACTCGGACAACCGAGACCGCTCCATTGAGCAGCTAGGCCGCGTGGTGGTGGACATGATCCCCCGCATCTACGACACGCCACGTCAGGCCCGCATCGTTGGCGAGGACGGCAAGCAAGAGTTCGTGCAAGTTGATCCGAGCATGGGTCAAGCAGTCAAGAAGCAAGGCAAGAAGGTCGTATCAATCAACCCCGGCGTCGGCGCCTATGACGTTCGTGTGAAGACCGGACCGGCTTACACGACGCTGCGCGAAGAGAGTGCCGAGCAACTTGCAAACATGATGCAGGTAGCCCCGAACCTGATGCCGATTCTTGGCGATCTTTGGGTAGGTTTGCAGGACTGGCCGGAAGCTGAAGTCGCCAAGAAGCGACTCGCAGCCATGTTGCCTCCGGAAATCCAGCAAATGGAACAGGAAGACGGGGAGGAGATCCCGCCGCAAGTGAAAGCGCAGATCCAACAGCTTCAGCAGCAAGTACAGGAGCTTTCAAAAGCCCTTGAAGCTGCACACGCAGAAGACATGGAGCGGCAGGACAAGACGCAAAGCGAAATGCTGCGCCAGCAAACAGCCATTCAGGTTGCCGAGATCAACGCAGACAGCCGGCACGACATCGAAGAGCTAAAGGGCATGGTTCAACTGCTCGTAGCAAAGATGAACCCGCCGCCCGTACTCACACAGCAAGCGCTTGAGGAATAGAGAACATGGCAACCCTAGTTTTTGAACAGAGCATGGAGCTATCGGCTGGCGGCAAATCTCAGTCTGTAGCCATGAGCACCACGTCCGCGGCCTCAACCGCAATTAGCAAGTCAGGCTACATCGTTGTTTATGTAAGCGCCGATTGCTTTGCGCGTAAAGGTGTGGCACCTACCGCTTTGATTAATGGCACTGACCAGTTCTTAGTGGGGGGCAATCAATACCGCTTCCCATGGACTGACGGCGAAAAGATCGCCTTTATCACTGTTACTGGCACTGGCACTGCGTACATAACGCCTGGCGTATGAGCCAAGAGAAGCTCATCGGCTCCGCTGTTGTTCCGGCGGACCGACTTGAGCATGACGTTATGACGGTATATGACCTCACCGGAACAAACAAGGAAGTGGCGCTGTGCAACTGGCTCATTGAAGGCCACATGTTGAAGGCGCAGTACTTGGTCGAAAACTTAGTCGAAGTGCGCCGCAAGAACGCCAAGCACTAGCCAAACCGATTTCCAAAGCAGCCCCCACGGAGCAATCCCTGGGGGCTTTTTTACGCCCTCTTGCCGTGGCTCTACGGCATGACCGCTGCAAAGCATGACCACTGAAACCCAAGTCTCGCCTGTCGAAGAGACTCAAAACCAATCGACTGAACTGACGACCGAAACAGAGGAAATCGTCACCCCTCACGTCGAAGAAAACGAGCAGCAGACGAGCGAGGCGACAGAAGACGAGTCCGCCAAAGCGCTCAAGCGCATGCAACGTCGAATCGACAAGCGCACAGCAGACGTGTATCGAGAGCGAGCCGAAAAGGAACAACTCGCACAACGAGTAGCGGAGCTAGAGCGCAGGCAAACGCCGCAAGAAGAGCAAGCAGCGGATGTTGATGAAAACGTCATTCAGACGAGGGCATCAACGCTAGCGCAACAAATCGTTCAGCAGCAGAAATTCCAAGAGTCGGTCAACACCGTACTCAGGGACGGCAAGTCACTCCAAGGCTTCGACGAAGCGTGCAACTCCCTTAATGAAGAGCTGCCGTTTTACGACCGTGGAAGGCCTACGCCTTTTCTCGCTGCGGTTCTCGAATTTGATACGCCCGCGAAGTTGCTTCACCACATCGGAAGTAATCCCGAGCTTGCGGCCGAACTCTCCGACCTGACACCGACACGCCTTGTCCGTCGCCTCGACTCGATAGAGCGAGAGATGACGGCCAAACCCAAGACCAGCGCCGCCCCGAAGCCTCTAGAGCCGCTTCGCGGGACTGGCGCTGGAAACAAAGCCCTTGCGAATCTCGAAGACGACGACTTTGACAAGCGCCGTCGCGAGCAGATCGCCAAACGTCGATAGGAACATCTCATGTCAAATTTATTCAAGGTGACAGACCTTGTCGCCAAGGAGAGCTTGCGCGTCGCGCATGAAAAGCTCTCATTCATTGGAACCGTGGACCGTCAATTCGATGAGTCCTTCACCATGGCTGGCAGTGGCCGCGCGCCGCAAGGCTCAACGCTGCGCGTCAAGTCGCCGAACCAGTACAAGCGCCGGCAAGGCTCGCGCGTTATGGACGTGCAAGACCAAACGGAACAAACGCAAACCATCACCGTCGCCACTCAGGACGGCGTGGATATGCGCTTTAACTCGCAAGAGTTGATCCAGTCGGTGGACAACGACGGCGCATTTGATGCGCTGTCAAAAAAGTACATCGAACCGGCCATTGCGGTGCTTTGCTCTGGCATTGAGGCTGACTTCTTGGCGTACTGCACGAAGGCAACTTACAACGTAGCCGGTACTGCTGGTACTGCTTTGACCGACCTGGCTCCTGTCGGCTCGGCTCGCGCAAAGCTAAATCAGCAGCTCGCGCCGAAGGATGGAAATCGCTATATCCAGTGCGACTCTATCGCCATGAGCAGCATGGTCAACGGCCTTAAGGGGCTGTTCCAAGACTCAGCGCAGATCAAGGAGCAATACCGCGAAGGCATGTTGGGTCGCACGGCGATGGCCGATTGGTACGAAAACGATCGCATGTGGACGATGCCCAACAGCGGTGACGTTGCCGGAGAAATCAACGCCGGCACGCTGACCAGCGGCATTACCACACTGACCGTTGACGGCTTCACTGTTGCACCAGTTGCTGGAATGGTGTTCACGGTTGGCTCTGGCTCTGGCGAAGTGGGTATCTATGACATCCATCCAGAGACCAAGACGGCTTATGCGCACTTGAAGCAGTTCACCGTTGTTTCGGCAACGACGACCAGCATCACGTTCTCTCCGGCCATGATTTACGACACCACCAACCCGCGCCAAAACTGTTCCGGCACGCCGGCAGATAACGCTGACATCGCTTTCATTGGCTCTCTCAGCACGAACTACGTGCAGCAACTGATGTATCACAAGGAGGCCTATCAGTTCATCACTGCCAGCTTGCCTATTTTTGATGACACACAAAAGTGTGTGAGCAGGGTCAAGGACAACTTGGCGCTGCGCGTCTGGATGGGTTCTGACATCCGCAATGACGAATTGCTGATGCGCGTGGACATCCTCTATGGCATGGCTGCACTCCGCCCGGAGTGGGGCTGCCGAATCATCGGTGCGGCTAACGCTTAAGGAGCATAAGAAATGGCACTTTCATCTGTACTTGAGCGTTTGTCCTACGGTGGTGACGATGGCTGCGCAGTTGTCGGTCTTCACAAAGATGTGACGGCCAGCGGCGGAGCTACGCGAACCCTGCTACCCGCAGAGTCTGGGGCTAGTCAGTTGTTCGACTCCGCTTCAGGCATTGTGTACACGCTGCCTCCGCCCATTGTTGGTCGAGAGTTCGAGTTTTTCGTTACGACGACTATCACGAGCAATAGCGCCAAGATCATCACTGACTCAGCGACTACGTTCCTGCTTGGCGAGGTATTGACGTACACGACCGCCACGGCATCCGGCGCCGGTTTTGCATTCAACGGCACCACTCACGTGGCCTGCACCATGAATGGCACGACTACGGGCGGAGTCATCGGGACATGGATTCGCGTTAAGGCGATCTCTGCGACTCAATGGTTCATCTCTGGGCTTATTGTCGGCTCAGGGACCATCGCCACACCGGCCGCAACCTCCTAAGAAGGAATGGGCGGGCTGTAGTGGCCCGCCCACTTTACATGGCTTACGTAAAACATCCTGAGCACGGCAATAAGCACGTGCCAGACGAAGACGTTGCGGCGTTGATTGAACAGGGTTGGGTCAAGTGGCCGCGTTCAGTGGAAGAGAAGGCTAGCGAGGCTGTAGAGCAAGCTGCTGATACCCCTGCAACAGTAGCTAAACGCCGCAAGGGCAAGCAGCAGTGACAACCACAGCGCTCGCCATCATCACTGCATCGCTCCAGGAGCTGGGCGTTATTGGCGCCGGCGAAACGCCTGACGGTAGCGACTTGCAGGACTGCTTGACTGCGCTGAATGGGCTGATGGACGCGTACTTAACAGCGCCCAACAACGCCTACACAAACACGATTGTCTCGGCATCACTGCCTGCTGCAACGCAGTCTCTGACGATCGGCACATCACAGACGTTTAACTGTGCGCGCCCAGTTCGACTAGAGAACCCGGGATGTTATGTGCGAGTGGGTGACGTTGATTACCCGCTCGAAGTCATCAGCCAGGCTGATTACAACGCCATTTCAATGAAGACAGCAGCCGGCGCATGGCCGACTGTTTGCATGTTGGATGGCGGATCGCCTACAGGCAACGTCTATTTTTGGCCGACTGGCGCCTGCACTGTGAAGCTGTTGACGCGCACAAGTGCAAGCCAGTTTGCAAGCCTCAGCACGGCCTACACGCTCCCTCCTGGCCTTGGCCGGCTGCTTAAGTTTGCGCTCATGGAAGAGATGGCCGGTCCTTATTCCAGACCGCTCTCGCAATTGCAAGTGCGCAACGCAGCGCAAGCCAAGCGGATGTTCAAGCGCGCGAACTTCAAGGTTCCGCAGCTAGACATGGGCTACGCGCCCGCAAGCAACATTCTGAACGGTTAGCGATGACTATAGCTAGTGCAGGACGCGCCGGTGGGTTAACCATTGGCGGGCTCGGCTTCGCCCGAATTTCGCCAACACCGGCGCCCGCGCCTGCCCCTTCGCCATCGCTCGATCTCGATTTCACGACCGCGCTACCCGCCGCAGTTACCTACACCGGGCCAGCGGTCAGCGTCATCCAGTCAGGTGTACTCACTGCACTTGGCGCCAACGTTGCGCCGCTTGAAAGCTGGGACGGCGTAAACCGCGGCCTGCTGTTGTTCAAGGCAGCCACGAACTTAATCACGTACTCGAATAAGTTTGATGACGCCAGCTATACGGCGACGGGCCTTGGCACACGTGTCGCAGGCGGCGCAGGGCCTGACGGTGTTGCTGCTAGCTCGTGGAATCTGACTGAGACAGCGACCACAAACCTCCACGAAGTAAAGAAGAAGCCAGGCAGCCGAGCAACCGGTGAGCGTGGAACTGTGTCGGCATTCGTTCGCGTAGCTGCTGGGACGCGGGTTGCTGCACGCCTGGACAGCCAGGCCGAGTTCGACAACAACGGCGCCCGCTCAAAGCATCGCCTCGATTTGACGCAAGGCTATACCTACACAGTCGAAGACTCGACGAAGGTAACAACACCTTATGGGCGAGTCAAGAAGCTGGCCAATGGCTGGTTTCTGATTGAGCAAACCGGCACCTGGGCGACCACAGGCAATAAACAGTTTGTCCTTGGCCTGCTCGATTACACATCGCTGACGACGAATCAGAACAACTACGCGGGCGCGATAACCAACACCTTCGAGGTGTACGGCATGCAGTACGTGGTCGGCACGCAAGCCGGGCCGTACATCCACAACGCTGCCGCCACTACGAACAGCATCACTGCCGGCACGGGCGTCATTAGTGACATCAGTGCGATCAGTACGACCACCGGCACCTTCGTCATTGAGCACGACTGCTCCGAGGGAATCTTGCTCGGCTCGGGCGTAAACACGCTAGTAACCGCCACTGCGCCCGGGCGGATCGCCGTGGCTTATGACGCCACTGAGACGCGTATCAGCGTCAATGGCGGGACGATCACCACCGGGCCGGCGCTGACATTCGGCGCAGACCTTCGATTGCTGGGCACGAGCGCGACACAGAACACCGGCCACCTCACGAGGCTTAGACCCTTTAACACCAAGTTCAGCGACGCAAATCTGGTCATCTACTCCGCGCCGACTCGCACCGTCACGACAAGCACAACACAGCGCCGAACCGTCGCAACCAAGAACCGCATCCCCTCGGCATTCCAAGCCATGAGCGGCACGGTGTTGAACTTCTATTTCCGGTTCCGCGTATCGGTCGTCGTTGAGAACGATTCGGTCAAAGTTGTGTTCCCGAACTTCGCGTTCGCGACCAACAACACGAACAGCTTCATCATTGACAAGGCCGTGCTCGAACGCGACGCCGTAGCCGAGACGGTGCCAGTGAAGGTGGCCGCTTCCCGGTCGTTCACGGTCGCCACCGAAAGCGGCACACCGCTCGAATCGGACGCCATCACCGCAAGCCAGTTCACGAGCATGGCGAAGGTTGCGGCCAGTAATGTGTCGCAGGACTTCTGGCTGAAGGGTACCGGGCGCGTCACCACGGCGGCACATCAGGTGCCCACGTCCCGCCTGTTCTCTGAGGGTGCCTCAGCGCTGGATTGCTGCGGTATGTTTGACCCGGCTGTGACCACGCTATCGGACACAGATACCCCGGGGCTGTACACCTCGACGGGCACCGCGCGCACAACGATGAACTCGGGCTATTGCCCGTTGATCGTCGGCCTGCCGACAGTGGATGGCAAGTCGGTCATCAACATAGGGGATTCGACATCTGAAGGAGTCGGCACGACGCAGGGGTTGACGTTCGTGCGCAAGGCATGTGTCGCACTGGCGATCCCGACAATCGAGTTCAACAAGGGTGGAACAGCGCAATCGGACATCAGTGATGTCACGTTCTGGGTTCCGTACCTGAAGTACGTCCGTGAGACTGGCGATCAGATGGGGACCAATAACGTCAACCGGCTGATGGACTTCTGGAAGATTTGGGATATCGCGAAATACACCTACAACCACGACCGGCTTATTCACTGCGGCCTGTTCCCGCGCGCGTCAGCCTCAACGGACAGCTACACCACTGAGGCGGGACAAACCGTGTCGCGTGCCTACCAAACGGACATCGACCGGTTCTTTACCCAGCAACGCAATTACGGCGTGCTCGACCTGAGCTTCGACCCACAAAGCGAGCGCGGAACGCTGGCCGGAACGTGGAAAGTGGACGGCACAGCGTTCAAGTACACCGGCGACGGGGTGCACCCGTCCGACTTCGCAGACACATCCATAGCGACAGAGTTTCAGCCGTACCTAAGTGCGCTGACCGTGACATGAAGTACCTAGCCGCGCTTCTGTTCACTGCCACGACAGCCCATGCAGGCATCGTCGGTGGGCCTAACAACTTCGGCATGGCGGGGCCAATGGTTGATGGCTCAAGCCTTCCTGCGCCTGTTGTTGGCTTCCCTGGTTTACAAATCAAGCTTACGTCGTCACCGACAAACACGAGTGACAGAGGCGAGTTCCGCACCAAGTGCGACATCAGCCACATGGAGTTCGACGATCCATTGGTTTATCCAGGCCAGCCGGGGAAGTCCCATTTGCATGCATTTGCGGGCAGGGTTGGCGTCAACGCATTCACAAACCTCGCGGCTCTGCGTGATGGTGGGGCGTCAACGTGTGATGGCGGCGACGCCAACAAAACAGCGTATTGGTTCCCGCCATTCGTGGACATAAGAAACGGCAGGGTGGCTCCCGCGCTGTACGCGCTCGTTTACTACAAGCAAGGCTTCGACCTCCCGAACTGGACAACGTTCTTTGCGCCGCCAACCGGCTTGGCTATGGTCACCGGGAGCATGAGCAACGAAGAGCCCAAAGGCCCGTTCCGCTATTCGTGTGGTGAGAGCACACCTTGGGTGATGGATGTACCTGATTGCGCCGTTGGAAAGCACCTTGTTGTTGAGCTGAACTTTCCCCAATGCTGGGATGGCGAGAGGCTTGATTCGCCGGACCACAAAAGCCACATGGCGGCAGTTGTGAACAAGGCATGCCCAGCAACGCATCCGAAACCGATCCCGAAGATCACGCTCAACATTCACTACGCCATCAATGAGCCTGGCGTAACGAAGTTCTGGCGCTTGTCGTCGGATATGTATGACACGAGCAAGCCAGGTGGCTATTCGATGCACGGTGATTGGGTGAACGGTTGGGACCCTGAGGTGATGCAGTCATGGGTGGGCAACTGCCTCAACGGTCATCGGGATTGCCACGTAAACCTATTGGGCGACGGGCGAGCGCTGTACTGACATGGGAAAAGAATTGCTTACCGCCGAAGAGGTTAGGGCAGAGGCAAGAAGGCAACTGCACCCAATGGGCCGCCCCCAATGAGTGCCCCATTCGTAGGGGTGTCTTACGCGTTAGCGTTGCGTAAGGCGGACATTCAGCGCGCCGTCAATTTGTACTTAGTCGGCCTGGAGATGCCAGGCAAAGCGCCTTTCATCATGGACAGCGTGCCTGGCCGCATCTTGCGCATTGCATTGGGTGCGGAGATTCGCGGGGCAGTCAGTGCGCTCGGTCGTGCATTCGTTGTCGCCGGGAACACGCTGTATGAAATCTTCAGCAATTGGACATACACAGCGCGAGGAACCCTGCAAACGTCCACCGGACCCGTGGCAATGGAGTACGGGCTGTTTCAGGTCGTTATGGTCGATGGCAATCACGGTTACGTGCTGACGATGGCCACGAATGCGCTTGCGCAAATCACGTCGGCCGGGTTCTACGGCTCGTCTTCGTTAGGGTTCATTGCCAATTGCTTTACGTTCATTCGCCCAGATTCACAGCAGTTCGAGCTGAGTGCAATCAATGACGCAACGAGCGTCGATGCGCTGGACTTCGCGAGCGCTGAAGTCTCGCCTGACAACCTTGTCGGCCACATCATTGACCACGAAGAAGCGTGGTTATTCGGTGAGTTAACGACAGAAGTGTGGGGCCTCACTGGCGCGGCTGATTTCCCGCTGTCAAAGCGTGGCGGCGCAACGATGGAGGTCGGCCTAATGGCCGCTCAATCGCTGTGCAAGATCGATAACAGCGTCTTCTGGATCGGCCGTGACAAGAACGGCGCGGGCATGGTGTATCGCGCTCAGGTTTACCAGCCGGTTCGCATCACAACGCAAGCAGTAGAGCAGGCCCTACAGGCTTCGACAGACCTATCCCAAGCACGAGCCTTCTGCTATCAGCAAGGCGGACTCACGTTCTACGCCATCAATGCCCCAGGGCTTGCGAGCACATGGGTGTATGAGGTTTCGACGGGCGCATGGCACGAGCGGTGCAGCCTTGATAGTTCCGGGCAGCTTGTCGCAGATACGCCAGTAGTGGCCCTGTTTGCATTCGATAAGCACCTGGTTGGCGATGCTGACGGGAACATCCTGGAGCTGGACAAGGACACGTACACGCTGAACGGTGAACCGTTGGTGCGTATGCGCATCAGCCCGCACGAAGCGATACCTGGGCGCGTAAGGCAGTTCTTCTCGGCATTCTTCCTCGACTGCACGACAGGCGAAGCGCCACAGGGCGTAGACCCGCATGTAGAGCTTTCGTACAGCAACGACAGCGGAGCTACTTGGAGCAGCCCAGTGCTGCGCTCAATCGGCCAGGTTGGCAGGCGAGTAGCGCGCGTGTTGTGGACGCGTCTAGGCATGTCGCGGGATCGAGTGTGGAAGCTGGTCTTCAGTGGCAACGCACCGTTCGCCATCTATGACGCTGGCGCAGATTCAGAGGCCGGCCATGGCTAACGACTTGTTTTCATATCCACCGCGCGCGCCCATTGGGTCGGTTCGTGGCAATGACGTATTTCTAACTGCTGCATTCGACGATTACTTAAAGCAGGTTTACGCGCGCATTGGCGGCGTCACAGCACCATCGAACAACGAAATTGGCGACTCCCTAGCGCTTGCTGTCTTTGAGCAGCGGATACCCAAGCCGAACAACGTTCGTGGCGGCGATGGGATCACGACAACGCATGACGCGGCGGGGCCGACGCTATCACTCGATGCGGCATTCGTGGTTCGGCTAGTCGAAGCGTTCGCCCATAGAAACACAAAGCAACCCATCGCCCCAAATGACGCACAAGCGGTCATCTGTGCGCGAGTTTTTAAGCACTGAGCATGGCAACCTACTCACGAGCACTACTTTCCGGCAGCACGAGCGGGAAGCCTATTCCTGTGGCTGCGACTGCAACGCCCGGCACCGCCGTTCACACGGCAGTTTCAGGGGGTACTGGCTTCGATGAGATTTATCTCTGGGCATCGAACGTCACAGCCGCAGCGGCCACGCTCACGATTGAGTGGGGTGGAGTGACTGACCCTGGGGACCACGTTATGAAAGCCGTGAGCATCCCTGCGAACACAGGCCCAACGCAGGTGATGTTTGGGCAGGTGCTCAATGGCGGCGTGCTTGTAAGGGCGTTCTCAGGGACGGCGAGCGCGATCAACTTGACCGGCTACGTCAACCGCATCCAGTAGCAATGCTAGTCACATACGAACCGGGCTTTGGAGAGCTTGCCGGTAGCGGGAGCCTGCGCTCAAAGATTGAACGCCTTGAGGACGAGATAAAGAAGCTTCCGCAGGCAGACGTACCAACGGAGCACACGTACGGGCCTGGCTTCTACGCAAGAACTATCACGATTCCGGAGGACTGCGTGTTGACCGGCAAGGTTCACACGACGGAACACATTTTTATCGTCAGCAAGGGTGACATCTCCTTGGTTACTGACGATGGCATTAAGCGCGTTCAGGCGCCGTATCAGGCCGTGTGCCAGCCGGGCACCAAGCGCGGCGGATATGCCCACACAGAGACCGTCTGCACAAACGTGCACATCACAAGCGAGACAGACCTCGCAAAGCTGGAATTGGCTTTAGTTGAGCCAGACCGCGTTTTGGAATTGGAGCCCTAAATGAGTTGGATGGCAGCGGCAACGATTGGCTCGGCGGTAATTGGCGGAGCTGTATCAAACAACGCCAGCAAGGGCGCAAAGCATGCGGCTGAGCAAGAGCAAGGCAGGCTATCGGCTGAAGCGGCGCGTGTACGTGCGGCACAAATACCGTTCACAAACGCAAGCTATAGCGCGCTCGATCAGATCAATGCGCTACTTGGGTTAACGCCTCACGCCGCGGATGGCAGCGTCCCAGACTTGCGCGAGACGATCCGTGAGCAGCTAAAGCCGCAATACACAGGAGCTTGGGGCGGCAATGGGGTTAACGACCCACAGCTAGACGCGGCAGTAGATGCGGCGTTGGCGAAGATCCCCGCCAACGACCCTCGACGCGCGGCTCAGCCTGGCAACAACGGAACGGCTACAGCCAATGCGCTGCAAGCACTCCAAAACCAACCGGGCTATCAGTTCGGGCTCACACAAGGCGTAGATGCGCGAGAGCGTGGCGCGTCATCAGCAGGCAATCTCTATTCAGGTGCAACGCAGAAAGCCTTGGAGCGATTCGGCCAAGACTATGCAAACACGAAGATGGGCGAGACATACAACCGCCTTGCGTCTGTTGCTGGGCTGGGGCAAACAGCGCTCGGACAGGGTGCCGCCGCGGGGCAGAACGCCACAAACAACAGCGCCGGCATTGGCATGGACGCCGCCAACTTTCAGGCAGGCAACATGCTGAACCAAGGAAACATTTGGGGCAATGCGCTTAAAGGCTTGAGTGCTTACGGCCAGAACAAAGGGGGGGGTAGCGGAGTCGTATCGGGCGGTAGCGGTATCACTATGGGTGGCATGTCTTCCCCGTCATCGTCAGGCGGCATGTACGACCTGGGTGGCGGTGGCACTAAGTTCGGTTGGTAGGAGCAAGCAATGGGACTTGATGCAGGATTATTTGCCGCTCTGGGCACTCGCCCGAAGTCAATGGCTGACTTTCAAAGCGACTACAACGCGCTCGACATTCAAAACCAACAGAAGCAAGTTAACGCACTCACGCTTCAGACCGGCCAGATGGGGCTTGATGAGAAGCGCAAAAGCGCACAGCGCGCCCAAGACTTACAAGGCGTCGTCGGCGGCTTTGGTGAGGATCACGGCGCAAACGCACTAAGTCTTTACCAGAAAGGCTTCCTTTCTGAAGCTCAGGACTACATGAAGGCAATGGGGGCTGTCGGAAAGGACAGGTCTGCGGCAGCAAAGGACGACACGCAGGCCAAGGGCTACCAGCTTGATCAAAAGATCAAGTCGCACGACTACTACGTTCAGCTCCTTGGGTCCGTAGATTCGCCGCAAAAAGCGGCGCAGTGGCTAGAGGATGGCTTGAAGAGCGGTGACCTTAGCGAGCAGGCATATGCGAGCGCAAATGCCAGCCTGCAACAAGCATCGTCCAACCCGCAAGCTTTCAGCTCCTGGAGGCAAATGGCGATGCAGGGTGGGATGTCGGTCTCTGAGCAATTGAAGGCTCAGCTTGAGCAGACGAAGCAGCAGCAGACCACGGCTAATGACGTGATGATCCCAAACGGTGCAGGCGGCTTCAAAGTCAATGGCCCATTGCTTTCCGCGAAGCAATCCGTTGCCCGTGCTGGCGCATCAAACATCAGCGTCAACACCGGCCAAAAGGGCTACGAGAACGAGAGCAAGCTGCGCAACGACTTCAAGAGCGAGCCCATCTACAAAGACTTCCAGGATGTGAAGTCAGCCCATGCGCAGATTAAGACTGCGCTAACACAGGGAACGCCAATCGCTGACACGGCCGCAGCCACCAAGATCATGAAGATCCTTGACCCTGGCTCAGTGGTGCGCGAGTCTGAACTCGGCATGGCAATGGCGGCGGCAGGAAAGTTGGACCGCATTCAAAACTATGTGCAGATGCAGGTTTCAGGTGAGAAGCTGACGCCGCAGCAGCGCAAGGACTTTGGGTCGCTCGCCGATGAGCTGTTAGACGCAACGTCGAACGCATACAACGCCAAGCGTGGTGAGTACGAAGAGTTCGGCAAGACATATGAATTGAACCCGGCGGTGCTTGGGCCGGCAGCCTCCACAAAGGGTGCGGCAAAGGCGGCGGGAATCTCAAAGCCAGCCTCGAGCGGCGGCAAGTTCCTCGGGTTTGAATAATGCCAATTGCACGCTTTCAGATGCCGGACGGGCGCATAGCCCGATTCGAGGTAGACGAAGGAACGACGCCAGAGCAAGCGCAAGCCATGATGGAAGCGCACTTTGGTGGCGAGAGCAAGCCAGCCGAAGCAAAGGCCGCTGCACAAGAGCAGCCGGGCGGCATCACCTCAATCGGCGCAGGCCTTGGCAAAGGCTTGGGCGATGTTGTGTTGGGTGCGCAACGCTATGTTGGCAAAGGACTTTCCGCCGTTGGTGCAGACACTGCTGGCGAATGGCTGGTTAAAGATGCCGAACAAGGGCGCGAAAAGCTCAAGCTAGAAAACACGCCATACAAGGACGCGCACCCAGTTCTAAACGGTGGCGCGGAGTTTGCTGGCAACGTCGTTGCTACTCTTCCCGTGGGCGGCGCGCTTGCTGGTGTAGCAAAGGCCACCAGAGTTGTGCCGGCATCTTTAGTGAAGGCGCTTGCAAGCTCAGGCATGACGACCGGGGTGCAGGCCGCAAAGGGCGTCCTTCCCGCCCTTGCCAATGCGGGTACGCGCGCGCTAGGTGGCGCAGTCACTGGCGGCGTGACCGCCGGCCTCATCGATCCAGGCTCCGCGCAGTCGGGTGCGGTTATTGGGGCTTTGCTTCCTCCTGCTTTGCAAGTCGGCGGGAAACTGGCGGGCACTGTTGGCCGATCGGTCCAAGCTGCCGCCGCGCCGTTCTATCAGCGTGGGCAGGAAGCAATCCTAGGCCGCGCACTGAATGCGGCGGCTGGTGGCGATGGTGCGGCCGTAGCGCAGAGGCTTAATCAGGCTTCTGCTCCATTCGTTGGCCCAAGCCAAGGTGCGCCACGCACGATGATGGGCGAGCTTGTGCCTGGATCACTTCCAACAGTTGGGCAAGCCGCTCAAAACCCAGGCATTGCTGCACTTGAAAGAGCGGCCACCGCAACCAACCCAGAAGTAACTAATGCACTGTCGGCGCAAATGGGGGCACAGAACACCGCGCGAGTTAATGCGCTTGAGCAACTGGCCGGCACCGATGGCGCGCGTGAATTCCATGCGGCGAACCGTGCAGCTACTGCGCAGGGCTTGTATGAGCAAGCCTATGAAAAAGGCATCAACCTAACCAAGAACGCGACCACTGGGCAGTTCGCTTCAAAGGCCGAAATCGCAGGAACCAAAGGCGAAATCACCAAACTAATGAGCCGACCAGCGGTGCAGGAGGCGATGGCAGATGCCAGGAAATTAGCAGCCAATGAGGGTGTCAAGCTATCCGATCCATCCGGCTCCGTGAAGGGCCTGGACTACGTTAAGCGCGCTCTCGACGACAAGATATCCAAAGCCACCGGTAACGAGCAGCGGGTTCTGATGGACCTTAAGAGCCGTCTTCTAACCACGCTCGACCGCCTGAGCCCTGACTACGCGTCAGCACGCAAAGTGTTCACAGAGATGAGCCGGCCCATCAACCAGATGGATGTAGCCGGGGAGCTGGTGAAGAAGTCGGTTAACCCGCTGAGTGGAAATTTACAACCGGCAGCCTATGCGCGCGCGCTCTCAGACGAAACAGCGCAACGGGCCACGGGCTTCGGCAAGGCCACGCTTGAAGGCGTGATGGACCCCGCGCAACTGAATCAGTTGAACTCTGTGCTGCTCGATGTTCAGCGAGCCAATGGAGCGCAAACCGTTGGGCGCGGTGTTGGCTCTGACACTGTGCAAAAGCTGGCTTACACAAACCTGCTTGAACAGGCCGGCATTCCCACATTCCTACGCAACTCAACGATCGGACAAGTAGCCGGGAATCTGTTGGGGCGAGGGGCGGATGTTGCTTATGGACGCGCGAATCGCGAGCTAGCGAACAAGCTGGCCGAAATCATGATGGACCCGGCAAAAGCCGCGCAACTCATGCAGCTAGTTAATCAGCCCGGCGCAAGCAACGCGCTGGCTAACGCGCTTTCGAATCCCGGTCTGCGGCAGCTTGGTTATCGCTCCGCGCCTGCTCTAACGTCTTCCCGGTAATGAGCGCGTAGAAGAAGTTCACAACACACACGATCACCACTAAGGCGACGGCTTTCCATATCAGGAAGTCTGTGTAGTCCATCTCCCAATTCTATAGGCCCCTCGGCATTTGCCCTGGGGCTTTTTTCATTTTGAGGCCCCAATGGCATCAACCTTCACAAACGGTCGCTTCTTTGATTACCGGGCCGTTGGCCTGTCACCTGGTGCGGCTCTGTACACCTATGACGCGGGAACGCTGAACGCGGCCGCCACTTATACAGATGCAGGCGGCTTGAGTGCCAACGCGAACCCGGTTATTTGTGATGTGAATGGAGGCGCTGACGTTTGGCTCAACCCTCAGTCATACAAGCTCCGGCTCTACACAAACACGACCGGAAACGGCGGAACACTCATTGATGAGTGGGACAACATCACCCCCGAGTCTGCCTCGCTGAGTGACACAACGAACCCGGCTAACGGTGATGCGTTGGTCGGCGTTAAGCGAGTGTCCACTGGTTCCGTAGCAACGACAGTTCACGGCTGGATTGAACGCCAAGCAGTCTCACTGCTCGACTTCGGCGCAATAGGTGACGGCTCAGACGAGAGCACCAAGATCTCAAACGCAATAAATGCCGCCATTGCGCTCGGTGTGCCGCTCGTCTGTGAGGGCACCAAGACATATACGCTTGGCACGTCGTTCTTGACGATAGCCGCTGGCTTGCGCCTCATCACCAACGGCTGCACGTTCTCGTCAACCTTCACCACGACCAGCAACACGGTATGGCTAACGCTCGGTGATAACTGCGTCATCGACGAATTGCGGATCAGCATTCCGACTGGAGTGCGACGTGACCGCGTTATTTCAATCGGTAGCGGCTGCCAGATCGGTTTCCTCCAGGTCTCATCCGTCGATCAGCAGGCGACCGCTGAGTCCAACGACTTTGCAGTTCGCGTACTCAGTGCAAGCAATGTGCGCATCGGTGAAGTACGAGTAACGAACTACGACCGGGCGGTGACGATTCAGACATGCACTGACGTTGAAATCGAGAAGCTCAATCTGACGAGCTACGTCCGTGGGCTATACATCCTTGACTCGTCCGATGTGAAGGTAAACCGGGCACACATGCGGACGGCTAGCGCTAATGCACTCTACACGCCTGGGCATAACGGAGTGCTAATTTCGTGCGACACCGTGGGCGCGACTCACGACATCACGTTAAGCGATTTCCACATTGAAGATGTTGGTGAGCACGGCGTTCGTGTCGGCGGCCCCGAGATCATAAAAAGCGTGTATTTGGTGCGCACTCACGTCAAGACCGCTGGCGGCTGCGGAATCAAGCTTTTGGGCACCGACTCAGGTACACCAACCAACAGGAACGAAACGATTTTCATCATTGACCCGGTCATCGAAGACTGCGGCAGCGGTGTTCTCACCAGCAATATGTGCGGCATCGTGGTCCTTTACGCGGATGCGGTGAAAGTGACCAACCCAACAATCCGCAAAGTATCGAAAACGTACAGCAGTTATGCCGGCATCCGGTTCGCTGGGTGTGACGATCTGTCGATCACAAACCCAGGCATCAGTGATGCTCAATTCGACGGCATCTTTATCGACGGCTCGATGACAAGCGGCGATGTGGCCCGCTTGCGGATCACGGGCGGCGTATCTCGCAGCAACGGGCAAGACGGTTTACGTCTGCCAGGCGGCACGAACACCTATCGTCGCTTCAACATCGACGGCTTGGCGCTGGACACCAATGGGCGCTACGGATTCAACCTTGCCGCAGGTGGCGGAGCGACGTTCGTTGACTGCTTGCTCAAAGTCAAAACCTACAGCAACACGTCAGGCGCGGGGGCTTGTGACACGGCCGCCGTCTTCATGGATGTGTTTGGCCTACCTGGAGCAACTGCGATAGCTGGCATCACCGCGGGCAATGGCTCGGTGTGGCACGACCAGACGACGCTCAATTACCGCAAAGCCGGCGCATGGGTGGCGTTGTGATGACGTTCACCAACATCCAGGCACGGGAGGCATGACATGCGCAACCTCACCGACGAAGACGTTCAAGCGATTGTGCAAGCCCTCAAAACGAGCATCAGGGACGAGTTCTACACCGATCTTGGCAAAGGTTTGTGGGCGTACTTCAAACGCGGCTTGTTCGTTATTGCTGTGGGAATAGCAGCCTACGGTGCGTTTAAGGGCTACAAGTGATGCTGCGTCTGACAGAGGCGCTGGACAACGGAGTAATCCCCGCATTAGCTTTGCTCCCGAAGGTGATGGATTCGCAAGCTGCCAGGGTCATGCTCTTGGCAATAGGCATGCAGGAAAGCGGCCTTGCTCATCGATACCAAGTGTTGAGCGGGGGCGGCAAAGGGCCGGCCCGGGGGCTGATGCAATTCGAGAAGGGCACACGCGAATCAAGAGGTGGCGTCTGGGGCCTGTACCTGCACCGCTCCTCGCATGAATACCTGCGCCTACTGTGCAGAAACCGTGATGTGTCGTTCGATCCGGCTGCGATTTGGCAGCGCCTTGAGGATGACGACGTACTGGCCTTTGCATGTGGTCGGCTGATGCTGTGGACTGATTCCTCGCCGCTGCCTTCTATCGGTGAACCAAAGGCCGCATGGGAGTGCTACGAGCGGGTGTGGCGACCAGGCAAACCTCGCCCGGACCATTGGCCTCAAAACTACGCCATGGCGATGAGTGCCATAAAGATGGCGGGCTACCCATGAACGTCGAAGCAGTCTTCTTCCTGTCGGTGTTCAGGGCCGATAAGCTGGATGGAAACAAGTGGCGACTCGCACGGCCGTTTACCGCAAAGATCACCTTCGATACACCCGAGGTTGAGGAAATCTTGATGGTCCCCGAAGGCTTCGTCACTGACTTAGCCAGCGTTCCGAGGCTGCCATTTATGTTCTGGCTACTTGGCGACCGTGCACACCGTTCGGCTGTGCTGCATGACTACCTGTATCGCCTACGACGAAACCGTGAGTTCGCTGATGCCGTGTTTTATGCTGCCATGCGCGCCGAGAAACTGAACGGGGTTCAGCGAGGATTGATGTGGCTGGGTGTGCGCGTTGGCGGCTGGCCTGCGTACCTTTGAGCGAGTCAAAGGGAAGGGATAAGGTGAGTGGATCACGCGCTACTGTGACTAGCCTCCGGGGCAGGCTTCGAACCTGCGCCTCTCCTGACCACCACAGTCAGGCGCTCTGAGCCTCTAAGCTACCCAGCAAGCTACACGTCTGGTCTACGTCCGCTGCGTGTCTGCTTTCCACGCCGCCACTCAAGCTCTATTCTACGTCGCCACTCGCAATCCAGGTGATGTCGGCTTGCATGAATAGCCGCATTGTCGCCTCGTCGTGCGGCACGAGCGCGCATTCCCCCGGGTACTTGTCGCCGTCATCCATCGACCAGCCATAACCCAGCGTCACCGGCTTGCCCTCCAGCAATGCAGCCCCAGGCTTGAGGGGTCGGCCGGCATAGGCAGGGCGGCACGTAATGATTGTTTGCAGTACGTCGCCGTGCGTCATTTGCTCACCTTCGGCTTATTAAGCCAAGCCCCGGGCCGGTAAGCATGAAGCTCATTTTCGTTCTCAGGCAATGGCCGCACCTCTCGTGAGCTTAGAACTGGCGTAGCGTTGGGATGACGCTGCAATGCAGTCTCCCGATCCATGCGCCATGTGGTTTTGATGCGCTTGCCGGGGTGGCGGTCATCGTCTATTTCCCAGAAGAAGAATTCGGTGGCGATGGTCATGCGTAGTGAGCCTCAAAAACCTTCGCCGCCATGAGAGCGGTGAACCCGTCCGGGTAGACGAGGTAGTAGCAGCCCAACTCAGGTTCGCATCGGTCCATGAAAGTCTTATCGACCGTGATGGTCCCGAAATCAGGGTTGTGCGGCCACAGAACCCAGCGAAGGCCTTGCTCGTCGTTGATGCAATCGATGCCGCAAATCTTCATTGCCTGGACAGTGGCCGTTGATCGGTACACGTGGAAGTCGGCCGGGGTTCTACTCATGCTTCTCTCCAAATGAGGGCCACGCAGCTTAACGGCAACAGTGCTCCATTACGCATTGCTAAGTGGTTGATTTGATTGGTGCAAGATGCTGTGTTTACGTGTGCTTCTGCATGCTTCAAAAGTAACCTAAGTACTTGATTCAAATGAAGAAAACATCAATCTTGTTTATATGCATGGGCAGCATACGGGCTACTTAAAAAGCCTAGTATTCATGCGGCCTAGCCAGTGAGTGTGCATTAATGCTCCATTATTTGCCCCATAACTCTTACAGCCCGACAACCGCTTTTTGCGGCTTAACCTCGATCCATTCAGAGCCTCGAACGTCGGTGTAAATGTCGGTGGTTGACCCGTCTTTGTGGCCGGCCAATGACTGTGCAAAGTCCCGCCCGTAAGCGTCCCGATACAGCCGCAGGGACAGGGAGCGGACCTCATGCAGCGATGGAGAAGCCTTGTCTCCCCATGTCAGCCCTGTAGCATCCCGCGCCCTTGCAAACGCCTTGGAAGCTGTATCGATGAAGATGGGGCCGCCCATAAGGCTGTGCGTGTACTTGCGGGAGTGGTGCAGCATGAACTTCGAGAGCACTGCATCACGGCAGCGCTTAATCGTTTCGTCCAGCCGCCACCCCAGTTGTGGGACTGTCAGTGAAGAGGGCAGCTTGATCCTTGCCCCAGTCTTGCCCCGATGATTCCAAAGAAAACCGTCTCGCTCGTCCGAGAACTCCCAGCCCACCATGCACTCCCGAGGCTGCGCCGAGACAATGGCAAGCTCCAGAAGACGGGCGGCGTATGGCTCCAGCTTCGAAGCCTCCTCGTGAATCAATAGGAAGTGTTCAAGCGACAGACGAGCACGGTTGACCGTAACCTCGATTTTGGCGAGCGCATCGACTGGGTTTGCTTTGACCCTGCCTTTGCCGGCCGCTTCCTTGAACATGTCATCCAGCATTGAGCGCAGTGAGGCGACGGAGCGCAACTTGTCTTCGTCGATCCAGGGTTGTAGAAAGTCCGCGCAGTCCTTGGTTTCGACGCGTTCAAGGATCAATGACCCCATGCCCGATTCAATCTGGCGCAGCTTCCATTCGTTGGTTTTGATCGTGTTCGGAGCAAGCTGGCGGCGTTCGAGAATCTTGCGGTACTCGGGTATCCATTCCGCAACGGTGCCCTTACGGCCTTCCATGCGGTCAACAAGGCGGCGCCTACCGAGCATCCCCGTTATCTTTAGGTTGGCCTCCATGGCCTGAATAGAGGCCTTCTTGAAGTCCCGCCCTAGGCCGAACTCAACCCCCGTAATGGGGTGGCGCCAGGAAAAATACCCGGGCCGCTTCTCATTGAGATAGGCCGGCCAGTTCTTGCGCTTAGGCGAACGTGGCCGTGATGCCATCTGCCTCCCCAAGCGCATCGGCCAATGAGTCTGGATCGTGAGGATTCACGTAAACGGCACTTGGCTTTACCAAATACGGCCGGCCGTGCTTTCGGGGGCGTGGATAGATATGCCCATTCGCAGCCCAACGGCGCAGGGTATTCGGGTGGGGCGCATTTTCCCCGTAGTGCAACTGCGCCCATTCATCAAGGGTGATGTACTGTTCTGCCATCGTTAGCCCTCCTGTACTTCCTTGCGGGTGGTTTGTTTTAGGCCGAAAGCGTCTGGCGGCACCATGATTGGGCCGGTGAGGAAGTCAATGTCATAGAAGGTCCAGCCTTGCGCGAGAAGTTTGTCAACCCGCCGCTTCATCCGCATCACGTACCAGCTACTAAATACGATGGCAATGGCGAAAGCGGGAAGTACGCAAGCCCAAAATTCGTTGGTCATGCCTGCACCCCAAACTTGGCTCTGATGGCAGCAGCGCTGTCTTGGGCGCCGTGAAGTCGGCCGGCTCGATAAACCTCATCGCACACCTTCGCGCACTCAGCCGCGACGATGCGAACTAAGGCGGCAACCTCATCCGTGCAATCGACGCCCTCCACAGACACTGTCCGAACCGTGGGAGGAGGTTCCCAATGGACTTTGGCGTCGAAGCCGGCGCGCACGGCGTAACCCACCACGTCATCCAATTGGCGTTCCGTATCTTTGTCTGTCGTCATGGCAGCATCACTCCTCATGTTTTGCTCCGAGCTGGCCAGGACTTCGGCCGATGCTGCCACTCGATGGCTGAATTTGGGAAGAGGCTCGGGCTAAGCGCACATGCTGCGGCGTTTTCCTTTGTGTCACTTGGGTTCGCTGGCAGACTCCAGTGGCGTCCGTTCCACCATCGAAGCCACAACTCCCCTCTCACGGTCCAAGCCGGCCACCAGCCAAGCGAAGGGGGCGGTCCTGAATGCCATTTCGCGCTCATCGTGTACCGCCTTCCTGTGCGGAACGCTGCAAACCAAAATCCTTGCCTTTGATCTTCACCATGCGGCCATCGTCGTGATGCCACACAACGCCCTCAATGTCGTGCGTTGCAAGGTACCCGCGGATCGCGTTGAAATCACGGGGGAAGTCGTTCAATACTTCGCTTCCGTGGCGGATCAACATATGCACAGGCTTGCGCTCCGGGTTCCCTTGAACCTTTGGGCCGCACAGTTCGTATGTGCCGTCTTCTATCGCGGCATAGCCAAGGTAATGCGCCAACCCTTCGCGGTGGCGTGCGTCGTCCGGCCCATCACCAACAGGAAGCCATCCAGGCCAGTGCCGGGTATTGGCATCTGCTTCTGGCTGCGCCGGCTCGAACCCAGCAGGCGGCGTCTTCCCTGCCTTTGCGTCATAGCGCCTGTACAGCACGCCGCCACGCACCATGCAGCAAGTGCCGTCGTACTTGCGAGTTGCAACGCCTTCGCCGGCAACAACCCACTCGGCGCCAGGAATAATTTCGTCCCTGACAAGTCGGTCTCCGTCGTAGTTGCGCTGAAATAGGGAGATGGTCTTCTTCAAGATGTTTTCTCCTGTGCAAGCATTGCTTTGCTCGAATCTAATTCCATCGAATTCGGGGGAATTAAACGTGTAGCAGCGCGGCGAATGGCGTTGACTTTGCGAAGGGCGGCGCGAGCAGCCTTTAGGCGGGCCGCTGAAGACTCCTTAGCTTCATCGGATATGTCATCGCAGCGCATTGCTTCGCGGTGCATCAGCGCCATGTCATCGACCGCGTGCCAAAGCGCAATGGTTTCCGCCTTTGTGAGCCTCGGCCGCGCTCTGTCTGTGGCTGGGGTGGTGGTGTCGGTCATGCTGCTTTCTCTGCATACTCGAACTCGATGCGAGTCACCAAAGTTGCAGGGGTGCAACCGCGATGCGTGGCGCAGAACATCTCGACAAAGGCGCTCGGCCATTGGTAGCTCGGATGCGATCCAAAGCCTTCAAGCGCGCACTCTAAGAAGCCATAGTCGGCGTCATCAAGCATCGCTCGCAGGGGCTCACGTCGGATGCCAACAACGATGATCGGATCGCGGAGCACATCCAACTTCTCGCCAGGCCTCAGACCCATGCACTTGCGCACCGGTCGGAGCTGGTCGCCTACCTTTAAGTGAAGCCAACCGAGGCGGCGCGTCACGCTCTTGGTGCCTTTCATGACTTGATCGGTGGTCAGCGCGAAGCTCATGTTCCTCATAGCGTTCTATCCTGTGCGGTCGCGCCAGTCGTCAAGTCTTCCTTGACCACTGCCGCATCAGATGGTGGCAGTGACATCAGATTGCGCGCGAACGCGAGCAAGCACACGCGATTGAATGTGAACGTTTCGCTGTGGTTCGGGTCGCGGCTTGGCTTGTGACGCCAGGCAGTGAGCAGGCCAATTTCCGCAATTTGCGCATCGGTCAGCGGCTCAGGCTGTGGCGCTACTACTGGTTGCGCACGAAGGTCCCAAACATTTGCGGCCTCGTGTTTTGCCCGGAAGCGCCGATCACATGCGCCAACTGTTGCGCCACATGATTTACAGGCAACCCCGTGCCACGAATCAAACCCCTGTGTGCCAGGAATCCCGGCGCTGTGCTTGACAAACGTTGCGTGACCACCGCAATGCGGGCATGGCTTGAGTTCGCTCATGTGCTGCTTCCCGGCTCGGCTTTGGCGATTAGCGCACTGATAGCGTCAAGCGCTAATCGCTCTACCGAACCCTTCCAGTCATCAAGCGGGGCCTGCAAAGCCCACCGCGCAGTTCGTAGCACTTTCCAAAGTTCGGCGATTTGTTCTTCGGCACGAGCATCCGGCACTACCGGTGTGGCGGTACACAACTTCACTGCAATATCAACCGCCGCGTGAGCCAGCGTCACAAGATAAGCATCTATTGCATCTGGCTCATTTGAACGGAGTACCTTATTGAAAGCAGTTGTCAGATGACCTTGAATGCAAACCTGGTTCTTTGCTTCGCGTGCAAGCGCTGCCATTGGCGCTGGAACCATATCGCGCATGTCCTCTAATTGGTTCCCTTGCGCTGGTGTGGCGGCAAGGCGGTCGATGGCCGCGCGGAGCTTGGCTTTGCGGGTCCTCACATCGTCGTAGCTGATTCCGTTGTTTGGGTCGCCGTAGAAAGCCATGTAGTAGCCTGCGTAATCAATAGCCAGAAGCATCGCATCTTCCGCCAGCGCTGCCCGGTCCTCTGGTGCCTGCTGCGGGGAATCGGACTCCGCAATGACAGAGAGAATTCTCCCTTCCTCATCCTGGCAAGTCACGGCGACGATCTGCCCTTGGTCGTTCTTTGTCACGACGATTCCCCCGTCGATATCTTCGCGCTCCCATTCGGGTTTGAGGGCTGCATGCCAAGCTGCGCCAGCTATAAAGGCATCCCGCAAATCCCATGGCACGTAAGTTCGGCCAGGTAGTTCGTCCTGCTCTGACGCGTAGGCCACGGCAGCGAGAAAGGTTTCGGTCACTAGTTCGTCTGGCAAGGTGGGCTTATCCATTGGTGGCCCAGCTTGTTGCGCCGCGTACTCTGCCGGTGAGAGAACTTTGCCACCAATAACAACGCAGCCTCCGTTGCTCGAAATGGTTTGTGTCATCTTGTCGAAGAGATCGGCGGCTTGTTCAGAGGTGGGCTTATCCATGTGGTGCTCCCAAGGTGTTATTGACAGCCTGCAACTCGCGCCAACAATGGCCGCATCGATAGCGGCCGCTGATCGGTAGGTATTCCCACCCAGACGCGGCAGCATCATCAGTAATGCGCTTGCATCCACCGGCGCAAACGATGCGGATGGGCTTGGCTTCAGTGCTCACGATGCGTCCTTTTTGTTCGCGTCTTTATGTTTCACGTCAGGCCCCGCTACTGCCCAAGCAAACCGTACAACTGCCATAGACATGATGGCTATCAGCACCATAAATATCAGCATGGCTTTGCTGAGTTGCCATACAAAGTTCACGGCAACACCTCAGAACCAAAATGACGTTGTGTTTTCATGATCTGAGAATAAGAAAAGGCGGCTGCTTACTACACAGCTCTTACACGAAATGGAGACGGGAGGAAGGGGGGAATCGTGTAAGCCATTACGCGCCTTGTTAAAGGGTTGTTTTGTTCATTTGTGCGGAGCTTCGTGGCCAGCTCCTGACGAGGAATTCACGCGTGTGCCTCATCGTTAAAGGTGACACCTTGCTGAGCACCGAATGCGTGGATGAGCTCGACCAATTCAGACAGCTCCGCTTTGGTCATCCGCGATGTACTAGAGCCAAGAACTACAAAGCCGCCGTCTAATCCTGGCGTCACCTTCTGGCGCTTGAGTGATGCTGTAAAAATATCCTTCCACTCGGCGGGCTCCAACTTCTGACCGTGCCAAACAACTTGCTTTGACACATCAGTCAACAGCGCCCACAAAAGGCTGTTCTGGATCGTGCTACGTCGCTCAGGACGCACGCCAACCTCTAAGCGATGCCCAGCCATTAGCCACGGGTTTAAATCGCTCCACAGCGCTAGAAAGGCCTTGTGGCCGCTTTGTGCATCGCGTAGAAGGATGGTGGCTTTCATGGCTTCTTTGCCAGTCCGCGCCAACGCATCCCATCCTTATTTGCTTTGTAGATGGATAACACCGTGGAATCCATTGCAAGTGACTGAATCCCGCTGGCGATAAACCAAGCGCCTCCATCCCGGCGCGCCCAAAGTACAGACTGCATACCCTCTCTTTGATATAGGCCGGGGCGCGCAGGCTTAACAGTCGGCGCAAACCAAGGTGTTTTCTTCATGCCATCTTCCATTCATCAAAGAACCCGAGCCGAACCTTAAGAACCGCGAGAAGCTCTACTTCTGTTCCGTACTTGCTCTCGAACCGAGCCCTGTACGGATGACGGCTCACTAATCCAAACTGCCGCCCGTTTTGGTGGTGGCCTGGGTCGCACAGAGGCAACGTAAGCAGATGCCCAATGCGACGCCCGCCGCGCAAGATGTGATGCACTGCTGTTGGCCTTGGCTCTTTGCCATCCATCCGACATGCAATGCACCCGTGTTCCACAATCGCATCCATCCATTTCTTTTCAATGACCGTAGGCGTTCGCTTGCCAGGCCTTGCTTTAACTTCTTTCGGAACTGCCACCGGCTCATTGCTTGCCTTTGCATACACACCCCTGCATCCTTCTATTCGCTGCACTGGAGCAGGAGGAGGAGGGGAGTACACGGGGCGTTTGAAGCCTGAGCGCTTGAGCATGGTCAGAAGGGAATGTCGTTGTCCATATCGTCGAATCGACCACCTGTTTTTGCGACAGGCTTTGATGCAACCGGGGCCGGCGGAGTTGCTTGCTTCTGCTTTGCCTTGAACTTCACCGACATGTATTTGCGCCCGCTGTCGGATGTGTTGATCCATGCGTCCATGAAGTAATCGACGCCTTCAATCTGTGCATTGCCTGTGTACTCAGGCTTTGAATCACCTTCGGCCTTGTCTTTGTTTTTGAACAAGACTCCGCGCAATTCGTTGTCGTATCCGCTCATGCTGCTACCTTTGTTTTGTGAAGTTCTCGGGAATATTCTTTGATGGGATTGCGGACGTGCGCGGGAAGCTGTGTAGACAGATAAACCTTCTGCATGTCTTCCAATTGCGCTATGTCGATACGCGTGTAAGCACCCTTTGCGCCGCCCTTAACGAATGCGTGTTTGACCTCTTCGGCAAGATCGTCCAAGTACTGTTGAACGTCTTTGGGAATGGCTGGCGTGGTGGCCAGCACATCCTGTGCAACGCCTGTGCGAGCCTTTGCAGGTGCTTCGTTGCCCGTAGTTGCATCCAGTGCGTCGTGCTCGACAATTTCAAGCGCAGCGACCCACAAGTACCGGCGCTGGTACGTTTCAACCGCGCCAATGTTTTGAACCTCGTGAACGCCCTTCAGGGCTGCGGAGCCCATTGGGGAGGTGATGACAATTTGGCTGTTGTCTTCGGTGTCAGTGATGGTCAACGTGGCAATGTCACTTGCAAAGCTCACCACTCCGCACAGGCCAATGCTGTCGAATATTTCTTGGACTGGCAGCAGGAAGTCGCCAAGCTCAAAGTACTTGTAGCCAGCGAACTTGTTTAGCCCAGTCTTCTCAAGCTTGCGCTTGGCGAGGGCCATTCGAGCGCGGTTTAGTTTTGTGTAGACACTCATTTCAATACCCTGGTTAGAACGGCAATTTGGCGAAGATGCTGCGTTTGCTTTTCTCAAGCTTCAACACTTCGTGAAATCGTGAGGAGCCAGCAAACCAGGCAGCCCGTAGAGCTTTGAAGTAGTCCTTCATTGCGATCTCCAAAAGAGAAGTCGGAGCAAAGACCCAAGCCAGGTTTCAGGCGACAACACCGAGCGCCGATAACCACGAATCGCATAAGCCGCATCGACAGGCTCACGCAAATGGCGAGGAGTGGTAAGCCATGCGCTGGGGTTGTGTGTGAATAGAGGTCTCATAGAACCCCCAGGCCTTGGCAGAGCGCGGCACAGAGGCCAAGCCCTATCGCTATTGCGAGTAGTGAATCAAGTACGGCGGCGGTCATGGCTTCGCTTCCTTTGCTTTTCTGGCCCCTTTGACAAACACTTGTTCTGCGTGTGTCATGAGGTCTGGGGCACACATTGCGAGCTTGGCTAGGCGGGCAGCCTTATCTACATCCCATAGGCAAGGGCCAAGCATGGACAGGGGTGCGGTTTCAACGCTCTTTCTCCCGGGCAGCAGAATGCAAATATCAACCCGAGCCAGCGATTCGGCGACCACCCATTCGATAAAACTAGAGAGCGTGCGGCGATGCTTCCGCGCCGCAAGTTCTGCGAGGTATCTAAGCCTCGGATCGAGTCGTACAGTGACTGTCTCTGTTCGGCCAAGCTTGCCGCCACCCTTTTGCGCATAGCCAAAGAATGGGGCGGGCAGGGTGACGGTTACGGTGTGCGGCTTCATGCTGCCACCTGCTCAGGTGCGCGCTTCGTGAAAACAGCGGTGCGACCAAAGCCCATAGGGGCCGTGCCATCGGTGTAGTAACTTTCTTCGCGGCGGTCTGAAAATCCAAGCTCAACGGCCAGGCAATGCGCCTCGTGTTTCAGGCGACGGATTTCAATAGCGCATTCGCGGGCAGATTCCCTGGCGCTGTCGCGGCGTGACTTGGTAAGTTCAAAGTTGCCGCTGACCAGATTGTGTTTGCCAAGGGCCAACTGCTCGCGCAGCAACCGCTTCATGCAGTCGGCCATATCGCTAATTCGTTTGCTATCCATCACAGCACCTTCGCCAGATAGCGAGCCTTAAGCTCATCACGAGCAAGCAGCGCGTCTTGATCTTTGCCGGTCAGGAGCAGGTGAACAACTTCACCGACGTTTGCTTCACGGAGCTTTGCTGACTTGACCGATGCACGCGCTGTGATCCACTCGCTATAGGCGTTGTTTTGATGGATGCACTCGCCCGAAAGCCATTCGGTGAACTCTTCAACATCAGCAAGCTGAATCGCAACCTCGATTTGGTTTGCGTTGCGCAGGTCATGGTCAGAAGCACCTTCCGGGGCTGCTGCGTGGATGTCGCTTGCGAGTGAAACTGA
>JBKJKE010000024.1:0-33587 GCA_046597605.1 Limisphaerales bacterium
TCTTCTGGCTCATAGTTTTGTCCATTCAGCCACGGTAACAATCACTTCTGACACAACGTATCCCTTTCCCCTTTCTTACTTCCCGCCACGGGTAACAAAACTTTTGGCGCAATTCGGTATCCAAATAGAAAACCCTTTTTACTTTAAAGCGGGTTTAGAGTTTGACACTCTAACCGCTGAAACCTAGTTTTTGACCAAGAATCAGTATGGCTGAAAATATCCCAACGCCACCTCCGGGCGGCATCCCTCCGAGACCTGCCGAAGCGGCAAAAGTTCAACCTAAGAAGGAAACTGTCCGGATCAATTTGCCTCCGAAGCCGTCTGCTTCACCCACCATCAAATTGCCGACATTGCCAACTGGCGGTGCCCCAATGACCGGTGCGGCTCCTGCAGCCATGCCGCCTGGTGCTCCTCCACGTCCAGCCGCTCCCGGCGCTGTTCCTGGTGCCGCTCCCCGACCTCCCGGACCACCCGCAGCCGCTGGCTCACGCGTTGCCGGAGCACCTGCGACTGCCGCCCGTCCTGGTACTACGGTGGCCACAGCGCCGGCACCTGCCGCCCCGGTCAAACGACAGCTCGCTCCTGTAGCGCCAATCTCGACTTTAAGTGGTGTGGATAAAGGTCTCGCAATCACTGCTGCGATCGTCAGCGTGGTTGCCCTCGGTAGTGTTGTCTACCTTGGTTGGATGGTTTACCAACCGCTGTAAGCTCAAGGGGTTTCACAATTTTGGAATTATGGCTGCTGCAAACATCGTCAATTTGACACAGGCGAACTTCGAAGCTGAAGTCGCTAAATCTACTGTTCCGGTCCTCGTCGATTTCTGGGCTGAATGGTGTGGTCCTTGCAAAATGATCGCTCCGGTTCTCGATGAACTGGCAAGCGAATACGATGGCAAGATCAAGATCGGCAAGATCAACATCGATCACGAACAGAATCTCGCTGCCCAATTCGGCATCCGCGCGATCCCTACCCTGCTCATTTTCAAGAATGGCCAGGTGCAGGAACAGATCGTCGGCATGAAATCCAAGCGCGACCTAAAAGCCAGTCTGGATAAAGCGACCGTCTAATTTTGGCGGACGGGCGTTATGCCTCTAATCGTCACGCCCGGGGAACTTGCAAGACGCGCCGAGTTGTATCATCAACTCGGCGCGTCTATTTCTGCCGGCATCCCTCTCATCAAATCGTTGGAGATGTTGGCGACGAACCGGGCGGTCTCCGGGGACCGCCGCGCCATCCTGCACATCATCCGCAGCCTGCAGGCAGGATCCTCTTTTACCGAGGCGATGATCGGGACACATGGCTGGCTGTCCGACTTCGACAAAGCTCTCCTCGCCACTGGCGAACATAGCGGGCGTCTCGACAGCACCTTTGCGCTGCTTTCTGTTTATTACCGTGAGCGCTCCCAGATATTTCGCAAGGCCATCACCGATATCCTAACGACCCTGCTCACGCTGCACATGTTTCTGTTGATTTTTCCCCTGGGATTTTTAATCAGCCTGGTGCAGGGGCTCATGGCAGGAAAACTGGCCGACTGCATGCCTTTCATTGTCCAAAAACTCGTCGTGTTTGGGTCCCTTTATGGAGCGGTTCTCTTCGTGATGTATGCAGCTCAAGGAACGCGCGGAGAACGTTGGAGATCGGTCATTGAGAAAATTACCGCCTCGATTCCCCTGCTGGGCACCGCAGTGCGGTTCTTGAATATTGCCCGCCTTTCGGCCGCGCTCGAGGCATTGATTCGCTCCGGCATTCCTATAATTACCGCCTGGGAAATGGCGACGGCCGCGAGCGGTTCGCCTTACCTCCGTCGAAAAGTGGCGGAATGGAAAGTCATGCTGGACGATGGCAGCACCCCCGCAGAGTTGGTCAGTCGGAGCCCTTACTTCCCTGAAATGTTTGCGCATCTCTACAATTCGGGCGAACAAAGTGGGAAGCTGGATGATGCACTGGATCGTCTGCATGTCTACTATCAGGAAGAAGGCTTCCGGATGCTGCGACTCTTTACGAGAGTGCTGAACGCCTGCATCTATGGAGGACTCGTGGCGATGGTTGGCTACAATGTCATCCACTTTTGGGTAAGCTACTATGGCGGGATGATGAAGGAATTTTGATTTCGATTTATGACAATTGCAGAAGTTTTAGCGAACGAAGAGCTCCGGCAGCAAGAGTTTCCAGTCACCCAAAAAAAGATTTTCCTCGGGCATGCCGGGGTTTGTCCGTTGCCCAAAAGGGTGTCGGAAGCCATTCGCACTTACGCCGAACAATGCACTCTGGGAGACCAGGAAACGCTCGTCCCGGCTTTCCAGATCCAGAAGTATCGTCAGACCGCGGCAGAATTGCTCGGGGTGAAATCGGAAGAGATCGCCTTTGTTGGGCCAACCTCCCTCGCTCTCAGTTTTGTCGCGAGCGGCCTGGATTGGAAACGCGGCGACAACATGCTCGTTTATTTTGATGACTATCCGTCGAACGTTTATCCGTGGATGGCTCTCGCAGAAAAAGGGGTCAAGGTTCGATTCATCAACATTCGGGATCTCGGCAAAATTCGCGACATCGACGTCATTGGCCAGGTGGATGAAAGCACGCGACTGGTGGCATTGGCTTCGAATCATTTCGTTTCCGGATGGCGGCTGGATGTGAAAACAATTGGCCAGCATCTGCGCAAACGGAACATTCTCTTTTGCCTGGATTCCATTCAGACCCTGGGAGCCTTTCCGACTCCACTCCAGTATGTGGACTTTGCCGCGGCAGATGCACACAAATGGTTGCTCGGGCCTTGTGCTGCCGGTGTGTTCTATGTCCGGAAGGAAGTTCAAGAAAGACTCAAGCCCAAGGTCTACGGCTGGCACAATGTCCTTTGTCCGAATTATACAGCTCAGGAGGAGATTAAGTTCTTTCCGAATGCACAACGGTACGAAGCCGGTTCTGAGAATCTCCTTGGGTTGGTGGGGTTGCAGGCTTCCATGGAACTCCTCTTGAAAGTGGGAGTGGATAACATTGCGGAGGAACTGCTGCGCAAACGAAGCTGGCTGGTGCCGGCGTTGCAGCAAAAAGGTTATTCAGTCCTGCAGGCGGATGCTCCGGCGCAACATGCCAGTGCAATCATCTCGATGCATCGTGCAGGCACGGACCTGACCGCGCTCCATCAGAGACTGGAATCGAGCGGCATCATCACGTCACTGAGAATGGATCGTGCAGGAAACAAATACATTCGCCTCTCGCCGCATTTCTATAACACCGATGCAGAGCTGCATCGCGTGCTGGAATTACTTTGAGATTAACTCCGGGAGAGGCTCTGGCTCAGGGGCCTCGACCCTCCCACGATACCAGCGCCGGATCAACCCATCGTGCGGACTAAATACCCACGCTGCCACAAAAAGACCGCTCGCCATAACAATCATGGCGCCTGCCGGTGAGCAATTAAGCCACGCAGAAATATGGACGCCGCCCAGCGAACTGAGTGCGGCACACAGCACGGATAAGCCGAGCACTTTTGGAAATCGATCCGTCAGCAGTGAAGCGGTCGCTCCTGGCAGAATGAGCATCCCGATGACGAGAATCGCTCCCACGGATTCGAAGGCGCTCACCACTACAACCGAAAGCCAACTCATCAGAGCGTAGTGAACGATGGTGGCGTTAATCCCGAGAGATGAGGCCAGGCCTGCATCGAAGGAACTCACGAGCAATTCTTTGTAGAACAGGATGATCCCGATCGCCGTTAAGAGCGTGACAATAATCATTCGCGCCACCGGCTCTGGTCCGAGCGGTAGGCCGAGAAATCGAACCGGATCCGTCGCGAGGGCTTCCGGCCCAATGTAGGCGATCTCACCGTAAAGCACGCACTCCTGGTCGAGATCGATCTGAGCCGCGTAGATGCTAATCAGGATGACACCGATCGCAAACAGGCTGGTAAACGCAATACCGATCGCAGCGTCCTGCTTCACACGAGTTTTCTTGTGGATGACTTCGATGAGAATGGTCGTGACGATCCCGGCAATCAAAGCGCCTATGAACATGGCGGCGCTACCACGCGTATGTGAGATCAGGAAGGCAACGGCAATCCCGGGCAAAATACTGTGACTGATCGCATCGCCAACCAAAGCCATGCGCCGCACGATCAGATAATTCCCCACCAACCCGCAGGCCGTCGCAACGAGAAAACCCATCAACACGATCCATAAATTGGTCTGCGCTATGATTGGATCGTTCCAGGGAGAGAAAATGAAACTGCGTAAATCAAATGGAGGGATCAGGTCAATCATTTGTGCCTCCCGTAGCCGACTGGATTACCCCGCTCACCGTCTCCTCGACGGCCTTTTTCAATATCGAGCTGGCCGGGAATGTCGCGGCCATGAGGATCTTTGGTGGCGTAGTTCAATCGTTTTTCAATTTGTCGCACCACATCTTCACCCAACACGTGTTCTATTTTCTCAGCATCTTCATGAACGTGATCCGCGGAGATCTGCGCGGCGTGAGTAAGGTACAATTCCCAGAGTCGATGGTTGCGAACAATTTCACAGGCGCGTTGCCAACCGTCAGGGGTGAGATGCACTTCGTCGGCCTTCTGATCAAAGGTTGCCAAACCCGAATTCTGCAATTCAACGGCGCGTTCGCGAATCTCTGAGGCGGGCTCGCCCCGTCGCTTCTGCAAATCGCTTAGGGCAATATTTTCGCCGTGGAATTCCCGCCCTTCCAGAACGTGGTAGATCGACTTCAAAGTATTCTCGCGATGCATCCGACGCGCTTGAGAACGTTGACGCCACCATCTCGTGACAATCCCATGCCTGGGAGCAAAGAAGAAGGCCATCGTGAACACAAGGCTCGCACCGAGCACCATGAACGGTCCGGTCGGCAGGTTGGGTCCGAGAAACGAAAGGAACGCTCCGCCGACACCGGCCAACATCCCAAACAACGCCGCAAGCCATATCATGCGATGCAATCGATCCGTCAGCAGATACGCCGCCGCGGCCGGAATAATCAGCATGGCTGAAACCAAAACCACGCCCACTGCCTGCAAGGAAATCACGACTGCGAATGCCAGCAGCAGCATCATTGTATAATGCAAAATTTGCACCGGGAATCCCGCTACTCGGGCAAAAGCCGCATCGAAGCTGGTGATCAGAAATTCCTTATAGAAGAGGGCGATCACAACCACGGATAAAAGAGTGATGACGCCCATCAATTTGAGATCCGCGCTTCCGATTGCGGCAGCCTGGCCAAACAAGAACTTATCGATGCCGCTCTTATTCCCGGTCGGAAGCTGCTGAATCATTGTCACCATGCAGATTCCCACTGCGAAAAAACTGGCGAGGACCAATCCGAGCGCCGTGTCTTCTTTCAAGCGTGTGGTGTGTTTGATTAAGTTCACCACTCCTGTTCCCAGGAGACCCGCGATTGTCGCCCCTACAAAAATCGCCAGAGGATCTTTCGACATGTTCCAGAGAAACCCCAAAGCCACTCCCGGAAGAACGGCATGGGAAAGTGTATCGCCAACCAGCGCGAGTTTCCGTACGACGATGAAACTACCGAGGAGACCACAGGTGATTCCAAGCAAAACGGATCCAATCAACGGATAGCGAACAGCGGGATCCTGGAGACTCAGGAAGCGGATGGCTTGTTTGCCAACGCTCATTTCTGAAAGCTCGCCAATGCGCGCGGCGAATGCGCTCTCTGCCATGAAGAACAGGCAGAAGCAGATAAAGCCAAGGGACAGCGTTGTTCGTTTTGAGAGCATTTCAGTTACAGCTTGTGCCGGACTGCTTCCGCTACTTCGGAAAGAATCGTAAGGCGCCCGCCATAAGTCTTCTGCAACAGATCGTAGGTAAACACTTCTTCGGTGGGACCAAAGGCAACCACTCGCATGTTCAGCAGCAGCAACATGTCGAAGTAATTCCGGGCCGTCGGCAAATCGTGATGCACCACCAGGATGGTTTTCCCTTTCGCCCGCAATTCATGAAGGAGGCTGATGATGGCGGATTCCGTCGCGGCATCCACCCCGGCGAAAGGCTCATCCATGAAATAAAGATCACTCTCCTGAGCCAGCGCGCGGGCCAGGAAGACACGCTGCTGCTGACCACCGCTCAAATTGGAGATCTGACGATCGGCATACGGCAACATCTTCACCTTTTCCAGGCACTCACGGGCAATCTCCCGGTCCTGCTTCGCCGGGCGTCTCATCAAGCCAAGGCGTCCGTAACGCCCCATCAGAACCACATCCATTACGTTCACCGGAAAATCCCAATCGACTGATTCGCGCTGAGGCACATACCCGATGCGCTTGAGATTTTTCTGGAAAGGTTTTCCGTAAACTTTTACCCAGCCACTACTCAAAGGCAGGAGGCCCATGATGGCTTTGATCAAGGTAGATTTACCGGCCCCGTTTGGCCCGACAATGCCGATCAATTTCCCTGCGGGAGCAACCAGATCGATTCCCCACAACACCGGCTTTTTGTGGTACGACACGGTGAGGTCGTGAACCTCCAGCGGAGGCACATCGCCCGATGCGACGGACGGAATTTTGGGATCAGAGTTTTGCAATGCGATCATCAGAACCTCCAGGAGATGCCAACGAAAGGATTAAAGTCATCGGCAGAACGGGTGAGACCAAAATTAACTCCACCATCGAGTTGCAGATCATCGTTGATGGCATAGGTCAATCCCGCACCAACCCCTCCCACCCAGTCGCTGCCGGATTCAGTGCTCACAATGCTAAAAAATTCCATATACCCACCGAGGTTGCCAATCAGGTCCCGCCCCAATACTACCGTATTCACAAACTCAGGGTGATAATCTCCGCCACTGGAGTCCTTGTTGATATCGACCTCCGACATTAGGCCCAGGCCCCAGCCATGACCGAGGTCGATCGCCAGGGGAACAATCAAACCACCTTCAAAATCGCCATTACCCAGATCCTCTTGTGCCGTAGGCAGTTTCACGAAAGGCATGAGTGCAAGCGCGGTTCGCCCTTCGTCATTGCCCCAGACGTTGAATTTGAGCCTCGCAACCATATCGCCAAAACCAGAGTCACGTTGAACAGAGCCGGTCGCCTGGTCTTTCACCCGGGACCGGTTGTAGGTGGGGACAACAAGTTGAAAATCAGTCCGATTGTTGAGTCCGACTTTTAAATTGGCCGTGGCCACACTCCACCCTTCCGTCCGGGTATCCGTTCCCGGCGAGTAACGATCGTAGCTGTAGCTCAGGAGGTCCGCCTCTACCTGGAAATGCCCGGCATCCACCGAATAAGGAGACTCGGTAAGGTCAGGCCGGTCCGTGCTCATCTCGCGCATTAGTTCACGCGGCGTAGGATTCAGCAGGGTGTATTGATCCTTATCTCCTTCGCCAAAAACCGCGGAGGCGCACAGAGTGACATTAAGCAAAATGCCCACCGTGAGAGTTTTTTGCCCGCCAATGTGAAATTTCTTTTTCATGACTACTTGAGATGAGTAACGATGGTATTGATGTTGTGCTTAACCATTCCCTCGTAGGTCCCGAGGTCATAACCATTTTCCATCTGTCCCGGAGTACCCATGGCGTCCGAAAACAATTCACCGCCCACCTTTACCCCGGCGTCTTTGCTGATTCGTTCAATCGTGTTATGCGGAACACTCGATTCCACGAAGATCGAGTTCATCTTCTTGGATTTGATAAAGTCGACCATTTTAGCCATATCGGCGGTGCCGACCTCGGTTACGGTTGAGATTCCCTGCAACGCCACCACTTGAAAACCATAGGCTCGCCCGAAGTAATTGAACGCATCGTGACTAGTCACCAGGATTCGTTTCTCTTTCGGAAGATCAGTGACCCGCTGTAGAGCCCATGCATGCAACTCGCCCAATTTCTTCCGCTGCGTCTCCGCTCGTTCCTGGTAGTAGGCTTTTCCTGCCGGGTCGAAATCGCTAAGCCCTTTTACTATGACATCAATACACTGGGTCCAAAGCTGCACATCAAACCAGATATGCGGGTCATGATGTGCCGTAACACCTTCTGGATGGAGCAAGCGCTCTTTAGGAAGAGCATCCGAAAGCGCGTAGACCTTCCGATTGCGCGACATCTTATCGAATAGTTCCTGCATCTTTCCTTCCAGCAGCAATCCATTGTAAAAGATAACCTGCGCTTTACTCAGCTTGGCTACATCACCAGCGCTGGCTTTGTAAAAATGTGGATCCACCCCCGCACCCATCAACCCTTGAACATCCACCCGATCTCCTCCGACCGATTTGACCAGATCAGTTACCATCGAAGTCGTAGTCGTGACCTTGATCTTCTCTCCTTGCGCCACCGCCGCCCCCTGATCACACGCCATTAGGGAGAGCAGAGCGAGCAGTAATAAATTGGTAAAGAACCGTCGTTTCATATGGATCGAAGTTAAACCAACAAAACATGCCGTCAAGAATGAAAGTTAGCCGCGGCTATACTTTTAATCTAAACCTAACACGAAATGAAATCTCGCGGTTTCGGACGTTCTTCGTTCTAGTCTCCATCGATGCGTCCGATGGATATTCAGCAGATAGGTCAGGAACTTGCGATCAAGTGGGATGATCAAAGCGAAAGCTTCGTCTCGCTGGAAAAGCTTCGTAGACATTGCCCCTGTGCGGGATGTAAAGGAGAGATGGACGTGATGGGGAACGTTTACAAAGGCCCCGATCGTCCCCTTGGAACTGCTTCCTTTCAGATTCGGAAACTAGAATACGTCGGGGGTTATGCCATTCAACCTGCCTGGGGCGATGGCCATGCCTCCGGGATCTACTCTTTCGAGTACCTGAAACATGTGGCGGATGCCCCTTAAGCTATCCTCCGGTTCACGCCTTCCCGCCATAGCTAACAAAATCATCCAGGTCCAGTAGATCGAACCAATTGGAGACATCTTCTCGGTGGCTCGCCGTGGATTTATGCAACTCGTTGAAAAAGTTCCGGGTCTCAACGTCCGTTGGCACCCTCTGTTCATGATAAGATGACCATGCAAGAATCTCGGGGCAGGTGCGCTTGAACTTTGCGTTGTCATTGATCCATTGCAGCATCTCCCAGTCACCCTTTCCGGCGGCCAACTGCTCCTTTAGCTTCTCGGCATCGGTCCCCACAAATTCTAGGAAATGTTGATCCAGGGGACAGTTGTAGTGGAATTCCCCGTTCTTTCCTTTCAGGGTCGCGCGCCCTTTATCCAGCATGCGCGGAAGGATCACGTAACCACCAAGTCGCACGCGGGCGCTGCGAGGTGGGCGTTGCGTTAAATCTGGTGCGATGGTAGCCATATAGGCAGAACACTGGCCTTTTCCGAGAAGAAAGCAAGGCAACCGCTCTGAAGTAGTTTGTTTGAATGCAAAATCGTTTGGCAGATGGGCTCAACTGCACTAAACAACGAACGCCGATAGTTCCTGTTCAATGTTGAACACCATGGCAACTGGTGTCTTCTTTATGATGGATAGGCTGCCAGGGGAGAGATTGACACAGCGAAGTCATGGAGTAGTGCCAAGGTAGGGGGCAGTACCCGGTAGAGCCAAGGAGTTTAACGGCTTGCGCACTACAGTCCAAGTAGTGCAACAATAGCGGCACGCGCACGCAAAACTCGGATACTTGGAATTTAATTGTGAACCGGACAATCTTATTAGTTGAAGATGACAGCAACGACACGTTGCTTTTGCAACGCGCTTTTCGCCGAGCAGGAATCACCCATCTGCTGCAAATGGTCAGCGATGGCGACCAGGCGGTTTCCTATCTGCGCGGAGACGAAAAGTATGCTGATCGCACAACCAATCCTTTGCCATCATTGATTTTGTTGGATCTAAAGCTTCCCCGCCGCTCGGGCCTTGAGGTCCTGCAATGGCTCCGGCAAGAAGCGACAGAAGAGGTCAAAGCTATCCCGGTAATTGTTTTAACTTCTTCCCGCCTCTCTGAAGATGTCGATCAGGCATACTCCCTCGGAGCAAACTCCTACATGGCGAAGCCTTCAGGTAATTACGACGGCCTTGCGGAAATGGTGAAGAATCTCGATAGCCGCAAAGTTTGACTCGTCCGGCTTACTCATATCGTCCCGCCACAATCCGAGCGCCTGACCAGCGATTGCAGTTGAAAAATAAAATCCGCAGAACTCGTGCCTTTGCGGATTCTTTAATACGGTGGGACTTAAGCCACGTCGCCGTTATTTCCAATCGCCTCGACTGGGCAACCTTCCATCGCTTCCTTGCATTGTGCTTCTTCGTCCGGAGTTGTCGGCTGCTTGTAGACGTAGGAATACCCACCATCGTCATTGCGCGTGTAATTGTTCGGAGCGGTTTCGCGGCACAAATCGCAATCGATGCACTGGTTATCGACGAAAAATTTTCCGGTAACGTTGTCTGGGTACTTGTTTGCGATGTCAGCCATAAAATTGTTAAGAGGACTATAGGTTTGCCTTGTTCGTAATTTCAAGAGGGATTTCAATTGAGCGAAGTAGGAGCATCTCATGCAGGACCATTCGCCCGTTTGCGTTCTCCATCTGAGATTTGAAATATTTGAAATCTCAGATTCGATAAACTCGTTAGATCCGGGCGCGCTCGATCACTCCAGGCAGGATCCGACAAACGTAGTCCACCTCTACGCGGGTTGATTCCCGACCCAGCGAAAACCGCACCAGGGCGTTAGCCTCATTTTTATCCACCCCCATCGCGGTCATCACGTGGGACGGCTCCAATGAGCCGGAAGAACATGCGGAACCGCTGGAGGCACAAACGCCATCCAGGTCCAGGTTAGCCAGCAGCGTCATGCTATCGGCGTTTTCCACCGTAAAGGCGACGGTTCCAGAGGTGCGATGCGTCCGCGAACCACGAAAATTAACGCCCGGCAACGATTCCAATCTCTGCAGCAAGACAGAAGTGAGATCCGCAAGTGGTTCCTTCGCGAACACCGGTGTTTTGATAAACCGTTCGGAGGCTTCCGCGAAGCCGATGATCGCTGGAAGGTTTTCGGTGCCGGCACGTCTTTCATTTTCATGGCCCCCGCCAAACAAAATTGGATCCGGATGCAGGGGCGACTTGATGTATAAAGCGCCTGCCCCTTTCGGTCCGTGAAACTTGTGAGCGCAAGCGGTGACAAGGTCGGCGTGAAATTGATGGACACTATCAAAAGGTTCCTTCCCAAACCATTGCACCGCGTCCGTGTGGAAAATGATACCACGTTCCTGGCAAAGCTTACCCAGTTCTCCAATGGATTGGATCGTGCCGGTCTCGTTGTTCAGCGCCATCAAGGAAACAAAGGTTGTGTCCGGTCGAATCGCTCGTTTTAAATCGTCCGGGTTGATCAATCCCTCGCTGTTAACTGGTAAGTAGGTGACATCGAACCCTTCTCTTTTCCTCAGGTAATCGAACGAGTGGAGAACCGCATGATGCTCAATTTGCGAAGTGATGAGGTGACGTCCCTTGTCGCGAAGCAATCGGGCAGTGCCGAAGATCGCGAGGTTGTTACTTTCTGTCCCACCGCTTGTAAAAACTACCTCGCTCGGCTTGGCACCCCAAACCCGCGCCACCCGATCATGCGCTTCGTCCAGCAGAGCGCGCGCTCTCCGTCCAATATGGTGAACACTCGAAGGATTCCCCCAAACCTCATCGAAGTACGGCAGCATCGCCTCCCGCACTGTTGAATCGAGCGGTGTCGTGGCGTTGTAATCAAAGTAGATCGTCCCCATGGGCAGCCGATGCTTGAGAATACCATAACGAAAGGCGAGTTAAATGGATGCCCTGCGGATTGAGACGAAATGCGCTTTACCTTCGGGCAGTTCAGCCTGTATTCAGCGATATGGATTCGGAATCGTTTTATTTAGTCCTCGGAGTTGTTGGTGTCGGTCTGGGGATCCTCGCCGCAGGAAGATTCCTTACCCCTGAAGCCCGCGAACGACGACGCCGTCAGCGTAATTACGGAAAGACGGTCCAACGGGTCAACCGCCCGGCCGTGAAGTTTACCGTGAACTCACCGGATAAGGATAAATAAGAAGCAGTAACGTTTGTTTTTGCCATGGTAACCTGAAGACTCAAGGAACTCGTCTGGGACTGAACCGGAAAGCAACCCATCGCTCGAAAAACAAAAAATGCCCCAAATGAATGGGGCATTTTTTAAAGTGGTCGCTTAGTCGATGCTGAAAAAGAATTAGAGAACCGTTCAGTAGGTCGTTCTATTCGTAAAAGTCGTATAATCAGCAGTAGTTCCAGTGCCAGCCATGCCGGGACTTCCCGGAGTTGCGCCCGCGTAGTTCCTCAAGATCGTATCTTTGATCTTGTAGTTTTCCGAGTGGCCGTCGGCAAAGTTCCATGAGAAACCGAAGTTATGGCGACGGGAGGGGACATTCACCCAACCGCGGCTGTCCATGAAAGTCACGAAGTAAGCATCATCAAGGCTGATTTCATCCTCATCGATCAACACCCAAAGATCCGAAGGCCTTTTCATCTGGCTATCCTTAACGAACAAGGTTCCCCCTGTGCCAACGGCGGTCCCAGCCATCCAGCTGTTCATGGCATAGGTTCTTAGAATCGGGTTGGGGGGCGCTCCAGTCAACCGCTTGTCCGCACCGCACTTGAGAAGAGCAACATTATTGTAGTACTTGTAGAAAATAGAATTCATCAGACCTGCACGGTTCGTCGGGCCATATGTCGCCACAGGTCCATAGGTACCTGAAGCATTGGTCCTGGAGTCTCCGGGTGCCCAGCAATTGGTATTTGCCACGCCCGATACCCGAGTAGCGCCGACTAGAGCCCAAGGATGGCTCTCGATGAGCTTGCCGTTGTTATCTCCGGCGTACATGATCGACGCATAACCCAATTGTCTAAGATTGTTGAGGCACTTGGTTTGATCCGCCCTTGCCTTAGCCTTCGAGAGGGCTGGCAGCAACATCGCAGCGAGGATGGCAATGATGGCAATTACCACGAGCAACTCGATCAGGGTAAATGCCTGATTGCTGTGTTTAGGAGTTAGATTGTTTCGCATACGTCACCTGTCTATAGGACCATTATCAAAGCAAAGTGTTAGAACTCTATTGTGCTTGTTACGCCACAGTGCCAAATAAGTTCCAAAAAGGCTACTGAAAAAAAGCTACATAACGCCCTCAAGGCGAATCGCACGAGCCCTATCGAGCCAAGGCAATCAGGTTCGCCCCCCACGCAGCAACTTTTCTACTACAGCGCGCTTTCAACACCAATTCAAAACCACTTTTAAACGGGTGCATCCACAAATCCGTCGGCCTATCGGTTCCAATCCATGAGCTTCCTGGCTCGACAGGGTATCAAATCGAGACCAATCGAGGTGCTTCCGGGCCCGACAGGGATCAATTCGAAACCGATCGTGATGCTTCCAGGCCCGACAGGGTATCAAATCGAGACCGATCGAGGTGCTTCCGGGCCCGACAGGGTATCAAATCGAGACCAATCGTGATGCTTCCGGGCTCGACAGGGTATCGAATCGAGACCAATCGGGGTGCTTCCGGGCTCGGCAGGATATCAAATCGAGGCCGATCGGGGTGGTTCCGGGCTCGACGGGTATCGAACGGAGATCAGTCGGGGTGTTTCCGAGCCTGGTAAGGTCCTACGGAAAAGCAGTTTTCCGGAACCTATCGTATGCTCCCGATTAAAATGCCGGGATTATAGCCGCAAGCGGGTGTCCCCTAGGTTGAGAACGCACCTCCGCCGAGGCTGAAAGCGGGTTTCACAGACACAGATCAGCTGGAAAAACAGTTGACGCAGGACCCTAGACTTTGAGATAAATAGTAGACAATCCCGAGCGACTCAAAGGGAACTCAATCGTATGAAATATCTTCTATCAAAAATAAATAATACCAGGCTAAAAGGCTCCGTGCTGGCTCTGGCCGTGGCAGCATTGGCTACCGCAGCGCAGGCAGACGTAGTGTATGTTACCTCCTACGTGGGTGGTACCCTGACCACATGTCCCACGCTCTGCGACCTGGCCCCAGGCGGCGGCTTTTCAACTTTCGGGTCAACAGCGTTGTCGACCGCGCCCGGAATACCAGCGCGAACAAAAACCGTCTATGGTTACAACACCGCGTTGACGTGGAGTATTACTCCGACGCTTGGTGTTGCTGGAGGGGTTTACAAGATAGACGTAGCTCATGCAATAGCCACCGGGAGTGCTGATGTCCTTGTCACCGCAACCAGCTCAGATGGAGCCCTGTCTCCATCCTGCGCCAACAGCCCCGTTTACAACACAAGTTATGCCGCCAATGCTTGGCACCACCTTGGGTATATCACGAACAACCCAGGTATCACTCAGCCGAAAGTGACTTTCGCTGTCTCTGGTGGAGCCTGCGGTCCGACAACGGGCGCGAATCGACTTTATATAGACGGATTTAGGTTTACGGAAGTAAACCCCTGCCTTGGCGTAGCTCCTCTCGTTTCGATAGGTGGACCTCTTGCTGCAGGACAGACTTACGTCAACGTACTCGGAGTAGATGCAGGCGCATCCTCCGTTAAAGTCTACGAAAATGGCAATCAAATCGGTGTTTTGAACGCTCCGAACATTCTTGCTGGATCTAATGCTGTTCCTGTCACCGCGCTGAATTTTTCCAGCGAAATCAAGGCTACCCAAACAAAAAGCGGTTGCACTAGCGATCTGCCGGGTTCCGGCCCCGTTGTCGGCGGTGGACCGAATCCCCGAATCAAAGCCTCCCTTTCGCTCTGGAAGGTCGCAAGCTTGACGGGTCCGATTGGCGCGACTACAACGAACAATGTCTCGACCAATTACATTCTCAAAGCTTCCGCTTTGAGCCAGGGTTCCCAGAGTGCTCCGATTGGTGGTCAACCGGTTGACCCTGGTCAATGCTGGCAGACCGTGACCTTCGATCACGCCACTGATCCGGCGATTTACCCGAACAATGGTTTCATCGCAACGTTTGATCCGTTCTGTGCATTGGACGCGCTCGTTTTTGCGATCGACTTCGAAGCTGGATCTGACACAGGACCATTCGACATTTATGTCGACCGCATCATGAATGGTGATGTAGTCGTTGAGAACTTCGAAAGCTACACGGATGGTGGAGTCGGTCTGTTCCGCGCCCCCAACTGGGCCGCCACGCCGAATCCTGCTTCCACATACCTCAGCGCGCCTAACTCGAGCGTAGTCAGCACCGTTAATTCATACGATGGCACTAACTCCGCCAGGATCCGTTGGCAATGGGCTGATAATGCCATCTCCCGCTGGGCACGCATTTCGGCAAACGCCACCGCTGGCAAGGTCTACCCACAGCTGGACACAACCAAGCCAATCACCATCCGTTACCTGGTTCTCCCGGTCGGTCAGACACAGGACAAACTCTCGTTCCCAACCGTGCCGGTCAGTCAGACAAAATCGATCGGCGAGAATGTCACCCTGACGGTGGCTGCCGCAGGCGACGCTCCTTACACCTACCAATGGAAGTATGAAGGCACCGATATCGTAGGTGCCACTACCACCAGCTTGACCAAGAACAACCTCCAAGAGTCCGACACCGGTCTCTATTCTGTTGCCGTCACTGGAGCAACCTGCAGCGACACTGTTACCGCTAAGTTAACGGTTGTACTATTGCCGCCCACCCTCGCCTACAGCGTCAGCGCGGGTAAAATCACCTTCACCTGGAGCGGAGGTTTCACCCTTCAATCCAAGAGCTTGATCGATCCTGGAACCTGGACGGATGTTTCGGCGACGAGCGGTTACCAGGAAAACTTGAACTCGAGCACGACCAAGTTCTTCCGTCTGCGTAGTAACTAAGCAGAAATTACATTCAGTAAATCAGACAAGCCGGGATATCCATCCCGGCTTGTTTTTTTTGTACTATCAAACTCTGGGACCTTGCTCTCGCCTTGAGACAACACCAAATTAGAGCCCGCAGAGCCATAAAGTGGTTGACTCATCGCTCCGTTAATCGGATAAATAGGAACCCTTCCATCCAAGCAGATCAACCAAGTTCTCTACGTGTAAATACCTCTATGAAAAGAAAATCTATTGTCAAAACATTGGGCAAAGTGGGATGTCTTGCCTTGTTCACCCTTACCTCGGCATCGCTCCTGGCGGAAGACGTATTCATCACGGGATGGAAAGGCTTGACGGCCAACGCTACCGACCACACTCCTGCACCGTCCTCTGTCATTGATACAGGATTTCCTGCCTCTGGTGCCGGAAACGCTTCCGCCTCCAAAGTGAGCCCTACGCCAATCATTCCAAACAGCGACCGAAGAATTCATTACGGTCGTGTTGCAGGAGCCACTTGGACACTCACTCCCACAGACGTGAGCGTTACCCCCGTTTCTCCTGTTGGCAAAGGTCCTTATCAATTCACTGCATTACAGAACATTGGCGTTTACAAACTTTATTTGACCAAAGGCCAGGATAACAACGCTTCGCTCGACATCATCATTCAGATGAGTGCCACAGGCGGACAACTGGCGGATACAAACGGAGTGGCCAACAACGCGATCCTCCTGGACATGTATCAAAAAGGCAAACCCAACAACGTTTGGGTTCACGTCGGCTACCTCACCAACACGGTTCTCAGCCCAACGATCACGCTGCAGCACGTCAGTGGGGAAATCAATGATTTGGATGGCGCGAACAACAACGCGAAGCGTTGGTACACGGACGCGATTCGTTTCGAGTATTTGGACCAATGTGTTGGTGTAGCGACACAGGTTGACGTGAGTGGCCCGTTGGTTCAGGGCCAACAATTCGTGAATGTCTCCGGTGTCGTAGCCGGGGCTACGAACGTAAATGTGTATGCGAACAACAGTCTGATCGGAACAACGAACTCTGTGACTGGCTTTACTGCTGGTGCTCTGACCGTTCGCACGACAAGCGCTTTGATTAAAGGATCCAGCATTACCGCTAATCAGGCCAAAAACGGCTGCATCGGCAGCATTCCAGCAAGCGGCCCGATCGTGGGCAGTGGACCGAACGCATCGCTCACAGCATCGCTTTCTCTCTGGAAGAACGCTGCTTTCACTGGACCAGTCGGTACCAACACCAGCAGTGGGTTCACGGTAAACTACTTCTTGAAAGCAGCCGGCTTCATCGGTGGTTTCGGCACAGCGCCGGTCGGTGGTGCAGATGTTCCGACGAGCGACTGCTGGCAGACAATTACCTTCGATCACAGCACTGATGCATCCGTTGGAGCAAACGGCACTCCGGTCGGCCAAAACACAGATCCTTTCTGCGCATTGGACGGGTTGCTTTTCTCGATCGCTGAAGATGAATCTGGTCCCTATGAGCTTTACGTGGATCAAATCTCGAACGGTGACGTGGTGATTGAAAACTTCGAAGGTCTCGCCGCTGGGAGCTCCAGATTGTTTGCCGCCCCAAATGCAGCGGGTTCCCCAAGCCCCGCTTCCACCTACGTGTCCGCTCCAAACTTCAGCATGGTGAGCACAAACAATGGGTTCGACGGAACCAATTCGCTTCGGGTGCAATGGCAATGGGTCGACGGAAATCAGACCCGCTGGGCTCGCGTTCCGGCGAACATGACGAATTCCAGCAAGTTCTTTACCCAACTGGATCCGAACAAGCCGATTACCGTGCGTTACCTGCTACTCCCGGCTGGCTCCACTACGAACAAACTTCGCTTCCCTACCGTTCCGGTCAATCAAACCAAGTCAGTGGGAACAAGCGCTACCTTCACGGTCGGTGCAACGGGTGACGCACCAATCACCTATCAATGGCAATTCGCGGGCACGGACATCCCGGGCGCGACGACCAGCAGCTATACGAAGAGCAACCTTCAGGTCACTGATTCAGGATCGTATACTGTGGTTGTCACCGGTGGCACTGGTTGCACAGCAACTCACCAGGCGACACTCACTGTTTCCGATGTGATTGCGCCGCCGACACTTAGCTACAGCATCGGCGCCGGAAAAATCACATTCACATGGAGCGGAAGTTTCACTCTCCAGTCAAAAACCAGTCTTAGCACTGGAAGCTGGAACGATGTAACTTCCACCAGCGGTTATCAGGAAAACTTGAACTCGAGCACCACCAAGTTCTTCCAATTGCGACAATAACTTCCTCTAGTTTGTAAAACGAAGCCGGGGCTTACGCCCCGGCTTTTTTATTTCATCAGTCCTATTTTCCTCAATTCTCAAGTTGCCGTAGCAGGTTGTGCACAAACTGCACGTTGTCACACTGCAGGTAATTCATAGCTCCTCCCATGCGGGCGTAGCTTTTGCAAAAACGCAGGTAATAGGCCGGATTTTCCTTGGGCGGCTCACCCTGGGTCCAATCCCAGTTACCGCCATCCTGCAAATCGACGACGTAAATGGTATGGTCATGGACCACTTTTCGGCCGGCCTGAATTCGAAGATTATTCACGCAGCTTATCGATTTTTCAAAAACCTGCGGCCCCATGATGGCCGACCCAACCGAAAGCACGACACCACCGTCGAGCGCCTCCACCGAACCTCCGAAGGACCTAAAATCCGTGGCGGCTGCGCGACCGATGGCAGCGCCGTTGAACATGGGATGGTTGGAAATGATGTCGTAGCCGATACCGGGATGAACGGTCAATGGGATGCCCCTTAAAAAGGCCTGAGCGACGATGGATATCTGCTTCCAGGGATGGATGAGGGCGTGTCGCCCTGCCCCAACCCCGTGGATGTGCATGGCGTGCAATAATTCGGCGCGAGCCGCGGTCAAGGCATGTCCGGGATCCCTTTTGATCTGGCTCTCCAGTTCTGCGGGTGAGGGAAGTGTGAGGCCGTCCTCGGCGATGAATTTCCCCATACTCTCACCAAAGCCCATTCCCAGAATTCCACCCCCGAGCACAGCGAGGTTGATCGAACGCCCAGTTTCATCCCAAGTCCCGAAGGTCCCGGTCGCAACATTCTTGCGAACACTTTCAGTGGATCGGCCTAAATACGAAAATTCCCAGTCGTGGATGATGCCTGCTCCGTTGGTGGCAAGATGAGTGATCCAGCCCTGCTCCAGGAGTCGAAGCAAGATGCTCGTCCCTCCGTTCTTAACGAGATGCGCACCATAAATGAACATCACGGCCGCTCCACGTTCACGGGCCGCTCGAATTTTGCCAACGCACTCGGTTATGAGTTTCGCATTGCGATGATCAGTGATGGCAGGGGCTGAATCAGGATCCACCAGGATCTCCTGTAATTGCGCTTCACTGGCCCGCTGCTCGAGCGGAAACACTTTTAGTTTGGTAAGATCGAGTGGCTTGTTCATGGAAACCGGTTCACCAACACTGCGGATTCAGTTTGAATCGCGCTTGCCTTTCTGCCAGCGAAAAAAGTTAATTCTGTCATGCACTCCAATTTTACGCTCTCCCGCCGGGAATTCGGAAAATCCATCTCCATCGCCGTAGGTGGTATCGCAAGCGGATTAAATGCGATTAGCCAGGAAGACCTGAAAGCGACCGCACCGAAAATTAAACTTGGTCTGGATAATTTCGCGGTGCGCGCCATGAAATGGAACGGCAATCAACTGATCGATTACGCTACTTCGCTCAAGACTGATTCGCTTTTGATCAGTGACCTCGATGCCTTCGAAAGCCTTGATGACAAGGCTTTGAATGAGCTGCGGAAGAAGGCTGCGGACCAGGGTTTACAAATTCATGTCGGCACCTGGAGCATTTGCCCCACCTCGAAATCGTTCCGAAGCAACCGCGGCACAGCCGAGGAACATCTCGCGCTGGGAATTCGAGTGGCAAAGGCGCTCGGGTCTCCTGTGATCAGGGTAGTCCTCGGTAACGGAGAAGACCGCAAAACGGACGGTGGGATTGAAGCGCGCATGGCCGATACCGTTAAAGTCTGCAAAGCGGTTCGGTCGCAAGCGCTGGACGCGAACGTGAAGATCGCCGTGGAGAATCACGCCGGGGATCTGCAATCGCGCGAACTGGTGCAATTGATCGAAGCGGCGGGCAAAGATTTTGTGGGTGCCAACATGGATTCAGGCAATGCGCTTTGGACGATGGAAGAGCCGCTGCGCAGCTTGGAAATCCTCGGGCCTTATGTGGTCACAACCAGCTTACGCGACGGGGTGGTTTGGGAATCGGAAAAGGGAGCTACCGTGCAATGGACCGCTATGGGCGAAGGAACGATCGATTGGAAACCTTATTTCAAGCGTTTTGCAGAGCTTTGCCCGAATGTTCCAGTGCACATCGAAACGATATCCGGATTCAATCGCGAGATTCCTTACCTCACAGATGAGCATTGGAGCGCCTGGCCCAACACCAAAGCTTCGGATCTCGCCCGCTTCGTCGCTCTTGCAAAAAAGGGGGCATCGAAGCCGACGCATCGTTCTGCTAACCCGGAGGAAGAACAGGCTTATCAAAAAGGCGAGATCGAACGAAGCATTGCCTTCTGCAAGACGCTGGGACTGGGAGTGAAGTCGTAGGGGAGGTAACTACGGATAGACACGGATCAGGCACTTCACTGGATTACCTCACCAAGTTAGTGCTCGGTCGGTCATTAGAGAAATGGAAGGAAGGGGTGAAGCCTCTTTCCCATCCGTGTGCATCCGTGTCTATCCGTGGTTAAGTCTTAGTCGGGAGAATCGCCCGACTTTTGACTCTTGCCATTTGTCTCTTGCCTAATGCGGGAGGGATTTGCACGCTTTCGCCCGCTGATGAATATGAATAATGGATTGCCGCTGATTGCCCCGAAAATTACTCCTGTTCTCGACCCACATTTTCGTCCCGCTGTCCTCGCCAATCGTGCGTTTATTACGGAAGTTCAAGCATCGGGCAAGGCGGTTCCACTAACCCTCGCACTGGAACAAGCAGACGGTTCGACATTCCACTTTTCCACCTATGTCTTCCCGGAAGACCATCCGAAAGCCACAGGTAATTTCGTTTACGTCGAACGGATCGTGAAATTTTTACTCTGGGGCTGGGGCGGCTATCGCGTTTACCTGAACGGCTCAGAGAGCCTGGGCGACAAAGTGAAGGCGCACTTTGTTGAGACGGCGACCGGGAAGTTTGACGCGGACATCATGGGCAATCGTATTTACGAGCGCCCCTTCGAAGTGGTGGTCACCCAGAATATTCCCCCTGCCCGCGCGGCGACTGCTCCGCTGGGCCGTCACCTGGAGGGTTGCCGGATCGGCTTCGATCTCGGTGGAAGCGATCGAAAAACCGCCGCGGTCATCGACGGTAAAGTCATTTTCAGTGAGGAAGTCGTTTGGGATCCTTACATGCAGCCCGATCCTCAGTATCATCTCGATGGCATCATGGATTCATTGCAGAAAGCAGCCGCTCACCTGCCCCGCGTGGACGCAATTGGCGGAAGTGCTGCTGGTGTTTACGTGAACAACCGCGTGAAAGTCGCTTCCTTGTTCCGCGGTGTTTCCAAAGAAGATTTCGAGCAACGGGTTAAAAACATGTTCCTGGAGGTGAAGAAAGAGTGGAAGAAGGTGCCGTTCGAGATCGTGAATGACGGTGAGGTCACGGCACTGGCAGGATCCATGTCGCTCAATCGCAATGCCGTGATGGGAATCGCCATGGGCACGAGCCAGGCGGGCGGTTATGTCACCCCCGATGGGAACATTACAACGTGGCTCAACGAACTCGCCTTCATGCCAGTGGACTACAATCCAAACGCCGCCCGTGATGAATGGAGCGGCGATTACGGTTGCGGCGTTCAATATTTTTCACAGCAGGCGGTTGGAAAACTAATCCCTGCCTCAGGACTGGAAGTGAACTCAAAGCTCGGCTTGCCCGAAAAGTTGAAAGTCGTGCAGAAGTTCATGGAAAAAGGTGACGAACGCGCGGCGAACATCTACCGCACCATTGGCACTTACCTCGGCTATGCCGTTGCGCATTACGCAGATTTTTATTCGTTGGAAAACGTACTCATCCTCGGGCGCGTCACCAGCGGTAAAGGCGGGGATATCATTCTGGATAGCGCCAAGGAAGTGTTGAAGCTGGAGTTCCCTGAGTTGGCCCAAAAGATTTCCTTCCACGTTCCCGACGAACACGACAAGCGGCATGGCCAAGCGATCGCTGCAGCAAGCTTGCCGAAGATTCAGCAGAAGCCGGAAGACGTTTCGTAAATTGCGGAGCGTCATCGCTGCGGGACATCGCATCGTAGCGTATTTGACTTTTATCTGCATTCCAGCCCGTTGGCGGCAATGGTTATGCCCATCGCCAGCTCTCCTCGGAAAAGGAAAAGGCCCGCAGGGATGCGGGCCTTAAGTGGCAAATTAATAGCTCAGCAATTACTCCGCGTCAGGCACCTTCAGCAACTCCTCTGCAGTCCAAGGCTGCGTGCGACCGTCCAACGCAGCGCGATGTGCTTTGACCTGTTCGACCGTGACTGCAGCCGCTTGGTTGCCCCAATCAGCATTACCGCGAATGTAAGTCATCAGATCTGCCAGGTCCTGGTCTTTGAGTCCCATCTGCTGCCCCATCGCGGGCATGGCCAGGTTCCACTCAACACCTTTAACCGTGATCTGTCCCTGCAAACCATTGTAAGCAACACGTAACGCGCGACCAGATCCTTTGGAAAGGACCCATTCGGATCCAGCAAGAGGCGGTGCCACACCCACACTCCCCAATCCATTGGCTTGATGACACGCAACGCAACCAGCACTGCTATAAAGTTTCAAACCCCGTGCGAACGCTTCGCCCCCAGCTGTAACCGGCTGATTTGCCTTCACTTGGCCAAGTGACTGGAAGGGAGCATAAACCTCTTTCCTAAACCCGCCACCATGCTCTTCCACATAGAGAGCTGCCCAATACGCAAGCAGGGCCAGCACGATGAAGATAAACACGGGCGCTGCCGTAACTGTGGCCTTGGGCTCCTGTTCGTCAAACCGTTGAGTTTTCTTGGCGTCTGACTTCATTTCGCGGGAGAATTGGTGTTGGTTGGTGCGGCACCTTCAGTCGTAGCTGGAGCAGCATTGGTGTCCGTCTTCATCCCCGGCTTGGGGGCCATCGGCGACTCAAACAGTGGAACGTCGGAACGCAGACTCTTGAGGTAAGCGACCAGAGCTTGTGCTCGCTGGGTTGGAACTACTTCGTAACCCGCCTCAACATCAAACTCTTTGCCGAGGTTCAATGCATGTGCTGAGCGTTCCCCACTCGTCACTTTTCGCTTTTCGAACAAATATTTGTATTGGGGCATGGGCGATTTTGCCACCACAGTCCGTGGGTTATACAAATGAATGTAGTGCCAGTTTTCATCGGGCATGCGAGCGCCGATATTTGCCAAATCAGGTCCAAACCGTTGTGAGCCCATTTGCACGGGTTCATCACGCAGATAATCCTGAGCCACCGTGAAACGCGGTCCCCATGTTGGAACGTCGTTCGGACGAACCTGCTGGGTATGGCAGGCGGCGCAACCTTCAGAGCGATAAACTTGACGACCACGGTCCGCCAGTCCAGAGCGCGCGTTAGGATACAGACCATCGCCTCCGGTTGGGGTGGCAAGTTCCTGTTGGCCCAGTTGTTTATAGGGCAGTAACACCATTCCCGCCCATGAGACAGCGAATGTTAAAAAGATACCGAGAAATAGAAGCGGGCCGAAGTTCACTTACGGGTCTCCTTTCCACAACCGCACAGGGCGGTGCAGCAACGTCGCATGACAGAAATCAAGTTACTCAAAAACAGAAAATGAGAGATCAACAGCACGAGAAATCCCAGCGTCCCGATTCCAATGAATGGAACCACTGCGCTAACCGATTTCATAAACTCCCCGCCCTGGTTCTGTGCATTGCCCTGGATCACTCCGCCAACTCCCCAGGCCACCAGGATCATAATCAAGCCGGCGAGTGAGAGCAGGAAATGGGTTTTGATTCTACGGTCCAGCCAATCTGTGTCGGTGATACGTGGGACGATAAAATACATCCCCCCGAAGATAGCCATCGCAATAAAGCCATAAGTGAACAACTGGGCGACCGCAGGAGTGAACAGGGTGTATTCAACAGTCTGTGCTACCAACGGTAACGATGCCACCGCCATTACTGCCGCTGAAATCACGAACACCAACGCTGCAAAAGAGATGAATTTAAATTTATCACCACCGCGCTCTTTCGCAGGACTGTTAATCCACGTCGCCCGCCAGTTGATATACATCGCCACCACAGGAACCAGCATCAGAACTTTCGCTGCCGTGCTCATACTTGGCATCCAGGCCGGAAGACGAGCACCAACCGGAACTCCACCCCATCCAGCGATCAGCAGGAACAACCAAAAGCTCACCGCAGCAAGATAATGATTATTCAGCGCCTGACCGGAGGCCCGCGGGATCAGGTAAAAAATCGTTCCCAAACACAGCGGGGTGAGCCAGAGCATCACAAACCCATTCGCATACCAATAGCTGATCGCGGTCTGTGCCGCACCACGCACCGGTGACGCCAGCAACAACAAGCCAGCCGTTGAAAGCAACCACGGGAAGATGAAAAAGGCAGCGAGAATGAACCATTGGGAAGCGTAAGTATGCTTCTGGTTCCGGAAAGCAAACGTCAGCACCGCCACGATTCCAATAATCAGGTAGGCAAAGAAAAGGATGGCTGCGGCGTATCGTGGGAATTCGAACAATTCATAGCCACTGCTGTCTCCCCCTAAAATTCCGCCGACCCCCAGCAGAACCGCCAGGTTCCAGAACAGGCCGCCGACGAACAGAACTCCAGGGGCAACCAGTGAAACTCTGCCCAGGCGGCACAACATCCAAATGCCAATAGCCATCGCCGCTTGCGAAGCAAAGCCATAAAGGAACATGTCCACTGCAGCTGGTCTAACCCTCCCGTAGGTCAGCCATTCAACACTGGCCAGCATCCCAGGCGCATGCATTTTGATTGAGCTGAGAACCGCGAAGAGTGAACTCGCAATCAGCCAGAGGACCGCTGAGACGAAAAAAAACATCAACGGCCCGCGTGTCGAAGAGTCTATCCTCTCCACAGCGGTAAAATTGGAACCAGTATCAGCAGCCGAAGCGGCCACTGTTTGTTTATATGGAGACGACATTGCTTATTCGAATTGGCTCGGTTTTTCCGGAGCTTTAGGTGGAACCGCAGTGGCTTTGTCGACACGTGAGAGCAAGTTGGAACGGGCCGCAGCTGGATTCTTCCACTGCTGCACAGTGAGCCGTTTTGCGTCTTCGACTGGCAGCCGAACTAATTGCTTACCTTGATCCTGCCAACCCACGTTGCTCAAGGCCTCGACTCCGGTTGCTTTGATTTCGACCGCTGCTTTTTTCCGCTCTGCTCCGCGTTCAGCCCCGAGAGGTCCCGGTTTGTTTTCCAGCATCAGAGACGCCAGCCAACCGATGATTAAAAAAGTGCCGAGGATTGCGACGGTGTAAACCACACCGCACACCCCACAGCGTTTTCCGTTTGATACGCTCATTGTTTACCTTCGTATTGAGCCGCTACGTAGCTGGTGTTACCCGGCGGCATGTAGACGCCGAGGGCTTCGGCCAGACGCGGATCTTTGATCGGATACGGAGCATGGCTCAGAAAATTCTTAATCCAAACGATGGACAGCACACCCCCGATGAACGCCATGCAAGCCAGGACAAGTAGTAGTGTAACAGGCCTCTCCTGGTAACCTTTGGGCAATAACACCGGCATGATGTTGTAGGAAACATCGACAAAATGCATAAACCACGCCCAGATCACCAACGGGATGGTCACAGCACCGGTCATCTTTGCATCGATGCGCAGAAGGGTGAGGAACGGCAGGAAGAAATGGCCAAAGATCAACAACATGCCGAATTGCCACCAGGTTCCCTCTTCGCGTTTGAGATACCAGAAGGTTTCTTCGGGGATATTCGCGTTCCAGATGATGAAATACTGGGAAAAATGGATGTATGCGTAGAAGACGGTGAACGCAAACCAGAGCACACCGAGGTCATGCACCATTTTCGGTGTGATGACTTTGGTAAGATGGCCAGTGCGCACCAAAACCCGTGAGATCAAGTAAACTGTGGCCAGTGTCGTCCAAACTGATTCCGCAAAGTAATACACACCATACATGGTGGAAAACCATTGATGCTCCAGCGATTTTACCCAGAGCATAATCGCAAGGGTGACAGAGAATGCAAAGGCGAACATTCCAAGGCAGGAGTAAAAGCGCAGCTTGTAGGTGCATTCAGCAGACCCAGTCGCATCCTGACGCAGTGACCACCCGCGAAGCTTCCATGAGAAAAACCACCAGACAAGAAACACGCCTCCCGAAATGGCATACCATGTCGGAACGTTCAGCAATGCCTCCTTCTTGTGCAAGGCATGGTCCGGGGTGATCATGGTCATCCACGGATAGATCTTCAGAGCCATGATCGCGATCGGGATGAACAGGATGGCCATCCAGGGGAATAATAAGGCAGAAAGATGCTCGGCGATGCGGCGAATCGGCACCGACCACGCTGCATCAAACAAATGATGAATCATCACCAGGAACCAGCCACCCACACAGATGCTCAAGAAATAGATGTAGGCAGTGAGATAAGCGTATCCGAATTGTTTCGGATCCATCAGCATGCCAATGATGGCGCCGATGAGTCCAATCCCGCCGACGATATAAGGAACGTTCTTCCATCTGGAAAGATCCAGCCTGGTCGGCGTCCCGGCACTAGCAGTTGTCGAGTGAGAACTCATAGAAATATTACTTGGCTGCTGCTGTATTTAAACCGGGCAACTTCCCACGAAGATCTGCGGGAACATCTTCCGGAGAACCTAAACGTGCAAGTTGCAAGGCTCGGAGATAGGCTACGATTGCCCAACGATCCTGGGTTTCCACATTTTGACCGTATGCACCCATCAAGCCTTTTCCATGAGTGATGGTATTGAAGATCTCACCATCCGGTTGCCGGACAATGCGGGCGTCGTGCAGGTTCGCTACCACAGCCATACCGAATTTGGTGGTGACTCCACGTCCATCCGCCAAAGGACCATGACAAGGGACGCAACTGATTCCGTAACGTTCCTGGCCACGTTCCATTAATGCCTCCGTCACGGCGACGGGAATGTTTTCGATAAAGTTCGTTTTGCCGACTTCACGACCCGTGTTCAGCGGATGATCCTGAAAGGAGTAAACGTCGTTCGTCCCCATTTTGGTGCCCTTGCTGTAAGCAATGGTTCCAGGGACCTGCACTCGTGAGCTGCGGTTGTCCGGATAAAAATCGAAGGTCGTTTGTGGACGCAGCTTTGGCTGGCGATCCATGTCAGGAAAGATTTCAATGGGCGGCTTGCGCGAGATGTTCCCGCGGAATCCAGCAATCGCCACAACGGTGACGCAAAGGAGGAGCCAGACTAAAAGAAAGTAACGCATTATTCCTCCACCAATTCGATGTGCTTGCTGCCGGCCGATTCCAGCAACTTGCGGATTTCACTTTCGGAATACTTTGGATCGGCAGTCTCAACCACGAGGAAAAACTTGTCGTGAGTCACTTTTGCGAAACGACGACTCTTGAAGAGCGGATGATACCATTTTGGCAAACGGTTCAATCCCATCATCCCGAAAATAGCGCCGAAAGCACCGAGAAGAATGGTCAATTCGTAGGAAGGGGGAAACGCCCCAAACGGACTGAACATCGGTTTGCCACCCACCAGAATTGGGTAATCCACCGAGTTGGTCCACCAGATCATCAGCATACCAGAGGCGTAGCCAGTGACACCGCCGATGAAGGCGAACCAGCCCACCTTGGAATTGCCCAACCCCATGGCGGCATCCATTCCGTGAATTGGAAAGGGCGTGTAAACGTCCCAGCGCGTGAAGCCTCGATCGCGGATCGATTCGGCTGCGTGCATGATGTCAGCCGGAGTATCAAACTCCGCCATCAATGCGTAAGGTGTTTGTGTCTGGGCCATCAGTGATGTCCTCCTTTTGCACCACCGGCGGGATGATGCGGGTCAGCTTGCGGGGTAATGCCTTTCACTTCCGAGATTGCAATCATCGGCAGGAAACGCAGGAACAACAGGAACAATGTAAAGAACATGCCGAATGTTCCGAGATAGGTCAGGATATCGACCGGCGTTGGGATAAAGTAACCCCAGCTCGACGGCAGATAGTCGCGATGCAATGAGATCACGATGATTACAAATCGTTCGAACCACATCCCGATGTTCACCAGAATCGAAGCGATAAAGACGATCGCCAGGTTATAACGAACTTTCTTGAACCAGAAAATCTGCGGGACCAACACGTTACAGATAATCATCGTCCAATAACCCCAGGCATAAGGCCCAATGGCGCGATTGATGAAAGCAAAACGTTCGTATTCGCTGCCGCTATACCAGGCTATGAAAAACTCCATGCCGTAGGCGTAACCAACAATCGAACCGGTCGCCAGAGTCACTTTGCACATCAAATCGATGTGACGCATCGTGATGATGTCTTCCAGCTTCAACATCTGGCGTAGCGGAACGAGCAACGTCAACACCATCCCGAATCCCGAGAAAATAGCGCCGGCCACAAAGTAGGGCGGGAAGATCGTTGTATGCCAGCCAGGGACCTGCGACACGGCGAAGTCCAATGAGACGATCGAATGCACCGACAACACCAGCGGGGTCGAGAGACCTGCCAGGATGATGTAAGCCTTTTCGTAGTTTCTCCAGTGACGGTTGGAACCGGTCCAACCGAGGGCAAACAAACCATAAGCAAACTTACGAACCTTTGTCTTGGCGCGATCACGCAACACTGCAAGATCCGGCACCAGTCCGACATACCAGAACAATGCAGAGACCGTGAAATAGGTCGACACCGCGAACACGTCCCACATCAGCGGAGACCGAAACTGCGGCCAAAGCGCGTTTGCCGTCGGAATCGGGAACAGCCACCAGTCAAACCAAACACGACCAACGTGCAGTGCTGGGTAAATACCAGCGCACATCACGGCGAAAATGGTCATGGCTTCGGCAGCGCGGTTCACCGCGGTCCGCCAGCGTTGACGGAGGAGACACAAAATCGCCGAGATCAAAGTTCCAGCGTGACCAATACCGATCCACCAGACGAAGTTGATGATGTCCCAACCCCACATGACCGGGTGTTGATTTCCCCAGACGCCGACACCGACCGAGATCTGGTAAAACAGCATTGAACCGAGGACCATTGTTCCGATAAGACTCGGAATGAAAGCGAGCCACCACCAGAGCGGTGTCTTGCCTTCGACGATTCCAGCAACGCGGTCGGATATCCAACCGATGCTGCGATTGTTCGCTACCAGCGGTTCACGTTCGAGCTCACGCGGCGGAGCAACTACTTTAAGATCTGAAACTGGACTAGCCATTAGTGTGCTCCTTTCGCCTCACCATGCGGGGCAGCTTTGCCTTCCGTCGCTTTATGTGCGGCATCTGGACTGTGTTTCTCAAAAGGATTCGCATCCTTTTCCATGTGATTCTCTTCCTTGTACTCCTGGATTGTAAAAGGATGCTCGTAAGCGTCCGGCATCTCTGGATTCGGATTCCGAACCTTCGCAAGATAGGTGAGGCGCGGCTTGGTCAGGAGAAACTCCAGGACCGAGTAGTTACGCGGCTCTGCTTTCATCTTCGAAACTTCACTCTCCTTGTCAGAGATATCACCGAATACAATTGCGTCCGCCGGGCAAGCCTGTTGGCAGGCCGTCTTCGGCATGGTGCCTTCGCTTTCCTTGACGCGAACATCAGGAGAGGCGCCGGCCTTTACTTTTTGCGCGATCTTGGCTTGTTCGATGCGTTGCACGCAGAACGTGCATTTCTCCATGACACCACGCATACGAACCGTGACATCTGGATTCTTCGCCATCTTATAAAGATCCCAGTCGTCGCCGGTGCGCCATCCTTTATCCGGATCTTTCAACCACTTCGAAATACCCCATTCACCATCCACCTTGCTGACCATCGGTGTCGGATACCACGGGCCTTTCAATTCATCGAGCGTACGCTTGTTGTAATCGAAAAAGTTAAAGCGACGGACCTTATATGGGCAGTTGTTTGAACAGTAACGCGTTCCGACGCAACGGTTGTAAACCATGAGGTTCAACCCTTCTTCGTCATGAACAGTGGCGTTCACCGGACAAACGCTTTCGCAAGGAGCAGCTTCGCAATGTTGGCAAAGCATCGGTTGCGAAACCATCTGAGGATCCTCTTCCGTTCCTGCAAAATACCGGTCCATCCGGAGCCAATGCATCTCGCGGCCACGGCCGACCTGGTCTTTACCAACGATCGGAACGTTGTTTTCGCTTTGGCAGGCGATCGCGCAGGAGTTACATCCCACGCAACTGGTCAAATCAATGGCCATGCCCCATTGATGCAATGCCTGGTCTTTTCGGGCATCCAACGGATTGGGATACATTGGGCGCATGCCTCCCGGAGGGGCCTCCAAGTCGAGCGCTTTTACGAAGTCGCCGTGTTTCTTATACTGATCGAGCGTCGCTTCACGAATGATTGGACGACCCTGCATGGCGCCGTGATCCTGCGTGACGACCAGTCGATGAGATTTTCCAGTCTTTTCCAGTTTTGCACCACCAACGAAGCGACGTCCGTCTGCGGGCATTAACGGGTAAGCATTGTAGCCGACGTCTTTCCCGATTCGGCCCGATTTCCGACCATATCCAAGGGCGAGACCGACGATATTGTCCGCCAGGCCGGGTTGAACCCAGGCCGGACCTTCAATGCTCCGTCCGTTGACTGAGATTTTGAGAACAGGAACCTGCAGATTGGCGTTCTCGTGATTGATCGTCGAGACACCAAACAGTTTGGCAGTGGCAGGACTGAGCATGATTGCGTTTTCCCACACAATCTTAGTGACGGGATCCGGCAATTCCTGCAGCCAACCGTTGTTGTTATAGCGACCGTCATCCACGCTATAATCACGATGAAAAACAACTTCCAACTGGTCCTTCGTCGGAGCAGCTACCTGGAGAGCAGCCAGTTCCTTGGAACCACGGCTTAAGTCGAAGGAAGCTTTAGCGGCTTTTGGGGCACTGTCCTTCAGGTAACCGTCATGAAGGAACATCTTCCAACTCTCTTCAAAGTTACCACCTTGAGCGAGTTCCTTGAATGTATCGCGAACGATGTCATAGGGACGCGTCGAATCCAGGCCAGCAATACGAGCCAGCAATTCGGATTCAGTGACACCACCAAACAGCGGTTCAATGAGCGGCTGAACGGAAACTACCGTTCCATCGCCGATGCGAGCATCACCCCAGGTTTCGAGATAATGAGCGGCCGGAATGTGCCAGGTGGAACCGGTGAACGATTCGTCTTCGTAGTAGCTCAGTCGAACAACTGTTTTCGCGTTCGCCTGGGTCTTGGCCCAATCCAATTCAGCAGGAGCGGTATAAACCGCATTCACGCCGGAGACAACCAGTGTATCGACTTGTCCGCCCTTCAGCGCTTCCACCAATTGAGCGAGAGTCCCGGTCTTAACCGGTTGCTTCTGCTCAACGAAAGTGATGGTGGAGCCAACATTGTCGAGCTGTTCGTTGATTGCGAGCGCGAGCATGTGCACGGCAAGCGGCTGACCATGACCGGCGACGACGAGGCACTTACCTTTGTTCTCGGTTAAATCTTTAGCGCAGGTCTCAATCCACTGATCGATGTTGACCGGCTTTCCGTGTTTATCGAGCTGTTCGGTTTTCAGGGCGGAACCAGCCAGGGCTTGAGCCTCGTTACCTTTGCCACCCACTGCCGCCAACAACTTCGCAGCCACAGCCGCGACCTGGCTCGGAGCCACGCGGAGACGATGATCGGTGTTCTGCGCCGTCAACGTGAACAAGCCTTCTACGAGGTAGAGGCGGTTCATGTCGGTATTGCCGTTACGCAGTTTGCGACCTTTGGAAAAACCATTGATCAGACGAAACGCGTCTTCTTCCGCACCGATGAAATCGCAATCCAACGAAACAATGCGCGTTGCCTTGTCAAAATGATAAACCGCTTTGACCGGCGACCCGGAGGCAACGCTGGCTGCTTCATTGACCACATTCAGGTCCACTGCCTCATGCACGAACCATTGCGCATTCGGAAACTTTTTGGCGATGATCCCCTGCAGGCGTTCGCGGGAAGGCGAGCTGCTGCGATCCAGCAGGAAGGCCAATCCTTTACCACCGTTTTCAGAGAAATTTTTGGAGATCGCGGCGAGCGCTTCGAAAGCGGCTTCGCGGGTTGTTGCTCCGCCACTTTTCCCAAATCTTATAGCACGATCCGGATCATACAGGTTCAGGATCGAGGCCTGGGTATAACGATCCGATCCGCCATTGCTGCCGGGGACATTCGGATTGCCTTCCACTTTGACAGGGCGACCTTCGTAAGACTTTACCAGGAGCGGAACCGCACTGCCACGGGTCGGACGGGAAGTGGCATAAAACTGCGGAACACCGTGGATATAACCTTCCGGCTGTTTGCCGAAAGGGAGGATTCGTTCTTCGGGCTTGCGGCAACCGGTCAGACCGAGGCCCGCCAGAAGGAACGAGGCAGACATGATCTTGACGAAGTTACGGCGGGAGACGGGATCCGTGAATTCACTGGCACCGGCCGGAAATTCGCGTTCCGCCCATTGACGAAACTCGGGCGTTTCAGCCAGTTGATCCAGGCTGCGCCAATATTTCGGCCCGACTTCGGGTTCGTTACAAGGAGGCGGAATTGTTTTCATCGATGACAAGCCGAGCAGTTTTGCAGGGACTGCACTTTCCAATCGTGCACAAATTTTTGACCTTTTTGCTTCTGTTCTTCGGCAGAAATCTGGAGGTCCAGATCATACACATCTTTCGGGTGCCGAATGTGTTTCGCCGGATCGCGATGGCACTCCAGGCAGAACGACATGGTAAAGGATTTTTCCTGACGCACTTCATCCATGTGATTCACGTTGCCGTGACATTTCACGCAGCTGATGCCGCGATTCACGTGGACCGAGTGATTGAAATAAACGTAATCCGGAGTCTTGTGGATCTGCACCCACGGCACTGGTTTGCCGGTTTGGGCACTGTCCCGGATGATTTCCAACCGCGGATCGTCTTTCAGCACCTGGTTATGACAATTCATACAGGTCGAAGCGGTCGGAATGTTGGAGAACCACGACTTCTCCACCCCGTTATGGCAGTAGCGGCAATCAATGCCCAACTGGCCAGCGTGGATCTCGTGCGAAAAGTGAACGGGCTGAACCGGCTGGTAACCGACGCGTCCGTAGGCAGGCGTCATGTAGTACGTAATGCCAGCCGTCACCGTTCCCGCGACGATAAGAGCGCCAAGAGCTATTTTGAGCGGCAGCCCGTTGGTCCATTTTGGAAAAATGTCTGACATTTAATTAATTCAATCCGGTTCTTTAAGCGCTCCACCTGCAGGTAAAGCGCGAATTAATCCATCAAATCTTCAAATACTCCGCCAAAACAAACATTAGAAGCGCCTGTTCCTGCGTGGTTTGAGATTTAGCCATAAGGCGAAATCCAAGCAAGAGAAGTTTGTGAAATTTTTCACGAATAGGGGCAATTAATGAGTTCGATAAGGTTTGATGTTGTAAAATGTACTCATAAATACCACTGCACCTGATGCCAAGCACGCTAATCAGCTACACCTCTGGCAACAAGTCACCCCTCCCCGTTTTTCAAATCTCAAATCTCAAATCTCAAATCTCAAATCTCAAATCTCAAATCTCAAATCTTAAATCTTAAATCTTAAATCTTAAATCTTAAATCTTAAATCTTAAATCTTAAATCTTAAATCTTAAATCTTAAATCTT